>JBLFWN010000060.1:0-38653 GCA_047611405.1 Planctomycetota bacterium
CCACGGCAGAGAACGCGCCGTGCATGAAGACGTGGAATGAATTCAAGGGCGATCGCTTTCACGTCCTTGGCAACCACGACATGGACAAGGTCGAGAAGCAGGTTGCGCAGGACTTCTGGGAGATGGAAAAGCGCTACTACAGCTTCGATCGCTCCGGCTTCCGCTTCATCGTGCTCGACCGCAATCACTTGCGCACGGAGGAAGGTGATGTCCCTTATGGCACGAGCAACTACTACGCGCATCCTGAGCAACGCGCTTACGCGGATCGAGAACAACTCGAGTGGCTGCGCGCCGAACTAGCCGCGACAAAGCGACCTGTCGTAGTGCTTGTTCACCAAGGTCTCGGGATGGAGGACGGGCTTGCGCTGAGCGATCCGCGTGCGGAGATCGAGTCGATCCTGAAGACTGGCAAGCGGGTGGACGCTCCGGGTGTCATCGCATGCTTCTGTGGGCATGAGCACCTCGATCGGCACAGGCAGAAGGACGGCATCCATTACGTGTGGATCAACAGTGCCTCCTACTACTGGGTCGGCAGGAAGTTCGGTCGCATGGCGCCCTACAGCGACGCTCTCTTCGCCTTCGCGACCTTCGATCCGGCTGGCGAAATCCGAGTCGAAGGCCGGCAGTCCACCTTTGTCGCACCGACTCCAGAAGAGAGCGGCTTCCCGCGATCCGGCGAGATCAGCGCTTCGATTTCAGACCGAGTGCTGCGCTCTCTTTGATCGCGATCCGCGCGCTGCCCGGTGACGGGCACGCGGCATCGCTGCAGAGATGCGCTAGACATAAGTACGAGGCCAGCAAGTAGGTGCAGCAAAGCGTTCAGCACGCTATCTACTGTATGCATGATTTCGATCTCGACTTGCGCACTCGTTGTTCTGTGCTTCCCGACTTCGCCCCTAGGCGCCCAAGAACCTATTGAAGGTGGATCCGCACGGCTCGCTGCTTGGGAGCAGCACTTGAAATTTGAAGCAGCTTCACCCTTCGCTGAAATGGAGTGGCGAGCACTCGGCCCCAAGAACTGCGGTGGCCGTATCGAAGGTATCGACTCGCCAGCAGGGAGTCCCAGCACGATCTACGCCGGTGTAGGCTCCGGAGGTGTGTGGAAGTCAGTCAATGGTGGCCTCAGCTGGAAGCACGTCTTCGCGAAAGAGTCCACCTTTGCGGTCGGCGACGTGACTGTCGACCCAAGTGATGGCGAGACGGTTTGGGTTGGTACAGGTGAAGCACACCTAGGCGGTAAGTCTTATGACGGTACCGGCGTGTTCAAGTCGGCGGATGGCGGATCGACCTGGCAAAACATGGGGCTTGTCGACAGCGCGCGTATTGGCAAAGTCATTGTTCACCCCACTAGCTCCGACGCGGTGTACGTCGCCGCGATTGGACGCTCGCGTGAAGCGGGGGGTGAGCGCGGTGTGTACAAGAGCGAAGATGGCGGGAAGACCTGGGCTCGCACCCTCTTCGCGGGCGTGCAAGTCGCGATCATCGACCTCGTCATGGATCCCTATGATCCAGAACGCTTGTGGGCGGCAGCTTGGGATCGTGCTGGAGCTGGGCGCAGCGGTGTCTACCGCACGGTCGATGGTGGCGGCAACTGGGAACGACTTGGGGGAGGGCTGTTGGATGGCAAGGATGTTGGCCGAGTAGCGATTGCGGCAGCTGCTTCGGAAGCTGGTGTTGTCTATGCGTTGATGGTTGATCACTCGCCACCTGGCGATGGGCGCTACGACGTGGGCGGCGCCCTCTTTCGCTCGAGTGACGGCGGTGACACTTGGGCTCGCACAAGCTCGAGCTACGTCGACACCTACATAGGCTGGGACTTCTGCGATGTGATGGTCTCACCCGACGATGCGGAGCAAGTCTATGTCTGCGGCATGCGCTTAATGGTCTCCGGCGATGGCGGCAAGAGCTTCGCGCGCGGCGGCGAGCAGGTCTTCCGCCTGCTCGATCATCCCGGCAAGGGTATGCATCTCGACATGCACGACCTGTGGATCGACCCGGCCAATCCTGATCGCGTACTGCTTGGGACGGATGGCGGCTTGTATGTGTCCATGGATCGAGCACAAAGCTGGCTGCACCTGAACAACCTGCCGATAGCGGAGTTCTACACGGTCTATCTCGATGACGCGCAGCCCTTCCGCATTTGGGGTGGTACGCAGGACAACGCATCGCTTGTGGCGCCATCAACCGCAGCGCTTGTGGACCAGTTGTCCGACGAATGGCGCTACGTTTTCCTCGACCGATGGGACGGAGGGGATGGTTTCGCGACCTTCCCGGACCCATCAGGTGACGGCACTGAGTACTACGAGCACCAGAACGGAGACATGCGCCGCAAGCGTCCCGGTGCACCGGTGCGCTGGCAACGCGACTCTGGTCGAGCCATCACTCCTAGAGCCGAGAAAGACGATCCGGCCTATCGCTTCTCTTGGAACACACCACTCTTTCCATCGAGCCACACCGAAGGCGTGTTGTATTGCGCAACGCAATTCGCAATGCGCTCGTCGAACCGCGGCGATACGTGGGAGCGCATCAGCGACGATTTGACCGGCGGACACGGTGCCATTACCTCCCTGAGCGAGTCCGCGATTGATGCAAAGCGCTTGATTGCTGGCGCGGGTCGCGCTCGCATCTCCTTCACAGAAAATGGCGGCGAGAATTGGCGTGCTGCGGGCGACGGCCTGCCTTCTGTCCCGCTACGCAATGTGCAAGCCTCTCGTCACGACGCTGAACACGTCTTCGTGTGCCTTTCAAACGCCAATACCGGCGACAGGCGCGCTTATCTCTACGAGTCGAAGGACTTCGGACGCAGCTGGAACTCGCTCGCGGACACGCTCCCCGCTGAACCCGTGAATGTCATCATCGAAGATCCAACGGCGCCAAATATCCTGTACTTGGGCACCGACCTCGGCGTCTATGTTTCGATCAATAGTGGCGCCAACTGGATGTCGCTCTGTCACGGTCTACCCACCGCCCCGGTGGATGACATGGCAGTGCACGAGAAAGAGCCAACCCTGGTGATCGTCACGCATGGGCTGAGCGCCTTTGCACTAGATGTTACTCCCATACGCACCGGAAAGAAGTGAGTGCAAGGGGCGCGCGCGGAGCTGATATTGCGAGCTGACACCAAGCAGTAGACAAAGGTCCGTTTTCGCTCGGCTCGTCCTGACCATCCGGATTAGCAGGCCTTAAATAGCTGCTTGAGTCCGAAGCCAGCCCTCGAAGCGTAGTCGCGCGACAACCGATGCAGCCATGCTAAGGCCAACGAATTTCACCCGTAGCAGCTACTTAGTAAGTGAGACGAAAACTCGTTTGCTGGTGGGCGGCAAGCACATGCGTTCGTCACACACCTGATACTTCACAGAGCACGCGAGATCCAGAGCACGAGCAGAACCTGCAACGACGACCTCGCAGCTCATCGTGAAGTGCCCTTCCAACAGCGCAAGCTCTGGCGATTCGAGAGACGGATGAGACCGAGGCTTGGTCCACTTCGAGTCGAGCGTCACACCATCCGGCAGCTCCAACTCGACGCGAAAGGGAGTGTAGGGCGAGCTCGGAGGCACGAAGGCATAGGCGTGCCACCCGTTCAAGATGTCGACTTCGAATGACACGGCGTAGCGCCCTTCACCCATCGGCTTGACGCGCAACTCATAGGCAAGCGGCGCCCGTGAGGTAGCTTTGACTTCAGTGCTCGGCTCAGTCGGCCGTTGCTTCGAGTGCCGCGTAGACGTCTTCGATGCCTCACCAATCGTGTTCACGAGCCACTTGAAGCCACCGGCTTCCGTGAAGAACAGCCTGCTCTGATTGCTGTCAAGCCAACTCCCCCACTCGGCTGCTTTGTCAAACTCCAACCCGGTGTAGCGCTCCAGGACCCGGCGACCAACAGCTTCGTCGTCGGTCGAGAGTAGAGCGATAGCTTGGCTCAACATGCGCGGGTCCGCGTTGCCGATGCCAAGCTCTTTCAAATCCTCATCAACCTCGAGTTCGTACCAGCCAGCGGGACGCAGGAATGGCTTGATTGCTCGTAAGTGCGCGGAGACCCGTTCCGGATCACTGTCGAGACCGTCGACCGTCTCCTGTGAAAGGATTCGTAATGCGCCGCGCATGCGTCCGGGGATCTGCGTTGGAGCCATCTCCAACGTCCGGAGTTCCATCTGCGTCAGTTCTTCGCCGGCATCCGCACGCTTGCGCAGTTCGTCCTTGCGCGCTTTGTCTTCAGCTTGAAAGCCTTCATAAAGGGCGACGGTCTCCGCGTAGCCAGCGTCGCTCATGCCTTGAATCGCGCTGTTAACAGAGCTGCGCAACATCGTCCCCGACGGCTTCCTGGCGATCGGTGCTTGGCCGTCGAAGCGTGCGATGTAGTGCAACGCGTTAACGAAAACATCCTTAGCCTCGTCCGTCAGGTAAGTAGGCGATGCTGCAAAGCCCCAGTGAAAGAAGTTGCCATGGCGTCCAAGCGCAACGGCCTTCGGGCCTTTCGAGTTCACGCCACCCGAGATCCACTCCGTGTCAGGAGAATCCAAGAAGCCATCGTCGCGCGAGACCACGCCAACCAGCTGGCCTTCATGCGTTATGTAGCCTTCGGTTTGGACGCGCCACATGGGCATCGTCTCTCCAAGGTCTCGGCCATCCGGGTAGCGTGCATAGCTCTCAGGAGTCGGCTCATCAGTGAACGTGAGTTCGACGTTGTTGGGTGTGTTGAAGATGTCGTGTTGCATGCGCACCCCGTGCGCATGAGCGTCGAGGCACATTCACAACCAGTCGAGCTTGAGGCCCAGCGGCTCGCCGATCACTGGCGAATTGGCCGAGATCATCAGTGCGGGGCGATCGAAGTCATCAGGCAAATAGGTCGCCGGCTTGTAGTCCATCTCTCCGGTATCCGGATCGATATCACGCGATGAGGGCGTGAGCGCTTTGGGCCGTGTGTCGAAGATCGTGACATCGACATCATCGGATAACTCCGCGTTGTAGTCATCGCCATGAACCATGCTCACATTCGCGAAGCGTCGGGTTAAGAACGCCGTGAAGGCTGAGTTCCGTTCTTGGTACAGCTCGACCGTGCGCGCATCGGCGGAGTCCGCGAACATAATCTTGGGCGCCTCCGGATCGTCACCGACATAGAGCACGCGCAAATCGCTCTTCTGGATCGAGGAGCCCTGTGCAGTAATGGCAGAACAAAGAGGCGCAGCGATCAGCGTCGCGAGCACAAGCAAACGGACATTCATGCAAGTCTCCAGTGAATCCGAACCAGCCGCGAGTGCGACCGAAGCAGCGCGTACTGTATCTGCTCGGCCAGCTTGGAGAGGGAGCTCGCTCGTGGAACTCGATGACCAAGGTCATCGGCCGTGGAATCGGGCCCTACCGACCCCCAACAATCCTCTGAGATAGAGGATAGGTGCAGTCGTCGGTGCCACACCGCGCCCCATGTACAGGTATGCAAGGCGCTGTGACATCCCGATAGTGCCTTCGTTCTACTGGCGCACGCCAACGACACCCAATTCCGCCGCAGATGCCCAGATTCCGTCGTTGGCCTCGGAGAGTATCCGAACGCGCAAATAGCGACCAACCCTTGCTGTCTTGAAGTCGGCCGCCTGAGCGGTGCGATGCTTTCCAAAGCTCGCTCTTAACTGCGGCTCCTTACTGAAGCCAGTCGCCGAGTCACTCAACGTGAACTCCGTCGAACCGAAGGCGCCGTTCCAGCCGCCGTCTTGCCTTGCGAGGTAGCGCATGCCACGTACTGAGTATGTCGCACCGAGATCAATCACGAGTTCGTGCGGATGCTCGGCCTTGTCGTGCGAGAAGCGGGAGTGCCAGATCGTGTTTGAGTCGCCGTCGATCGCATGGCGTGCCAGCTTGCCATTCGATTGGTTCTCACTGCTGAAGCTCACGATCTTCATCTCGGCGAAAGGGACCAAGTCCTTGTCAAGAATCTGATGCAGCTTGCCGCGTGGTGTCGGCTTGGGCTGTCCCTTGGAGGTACCCCACTTGGCTTGACGGTCCTTCTCGTGTCGCGTGCGATTGACATCGGTGTAAGTGCCAGGACGTGCGGGAGTGAACTCGCGCGCAGCGATAGCAGCCAACTCGGCGATGACCTTCGGATGCTCCGTCGCAACGTCAGTCGCCTCGCTGACATCACGCGTGACATCAAACAGAGACCACTTCCCCTTGCCTTCCTTCAAGACCTGAGACCACTCGCCACGTGACGTGCGCTTGAGGATCCCCTTCCAGTCACCCATGCGCACAGCAAGCTGGCTTCCGAATTCCCAGTACAAGAACTCGTGAGCAGCTTGTTCTTCGTCCCCAAGCAGTGTCGGCAGGATTGACATCCCGTCGACATCATCGGGAGTGTCCGCATCGCACAGCGCGGATAAGGTCGGAAGCACGTCGGGTTGGTAGAAGACCAAGTCACTCTCACGCCCGGCTTCGATGCGTCCTGGCCAACGAACCATGAACGGAATGCGCAGGCCGCCTTCGTACAGGTTGCCTTTCCCTCCGCGAAACTCGACACCTGTCTGTGGATGCACGTTGGGGCCAAAGAATCCACGCGGGTGTGCCTTCGACTTGAAGCGATCCTGACCACCGTTGTCGCCGCTGAAGAACACGATCGTGTCCTCGTCCAGCTCAAGTTCCTTTAAGAGATCGAGCACTTGGCCGACGTTGTAATCGACCATGCTGACCATAGCTGCGTAGTTCTTCACATCCTGCGAAACCTCGTCCCTTTGCACCCATGCTTCGTCTTTGTACAGCTCCCAAGCTGGATCGTCAGAAGGGATGTCGTACATGCCGTGCGGCGGCGTGATCGGCAGGTAGCAGAAGAAAGGCTTGTCCTTGTTGGCGCGGATGAAATCGAGCCCACTCTCCATGATCGCGTAGTGCGAGTACGACTCGCCGATCCGGCCGCCGACATTGCCGTCGAGCGGAACCTCCTCACTATTCCGAACCAGGTAAGGAGGATAGAAGGAGTGCGCGTGTACTTGATCGTAGTAGCCAAAGAACTCGTCGAAGCCGTGTTCTTCCGGCACGCCAGTCGAATCGCGTCCACCGCAGCCCCACTTGCCGTAGCCGCCTGTCGCGTAGCCCTCTGCCTTCAACAGACTGGCGATCGTCTCTTCGCCCGCTCGTAGTGGCGTGCCACCATCATTCGCACGAACACTCGCATGCCCTGCATGCTTGCCTGTCATCAAGTTGCAGCGCAGCGGTGCGCAAACTGGCGAGCCTGCATAGGCGTGCGTAAAGCGCAAGCCTTCCTGTGCCATGCGATCAATGCGTGGCGTCTTGATGTAGGGATTCCCCACATGCCCCAGCTCGAAGTACGCCAGCTCGTCCGACATGATAAAGACCACATTCGGCGGTCGATCAGAAGCTAACGCTAGAGAACTCGACAAGTGGAGGACAGCGGCAGCCGCGGCGACGAGCGTGCACAGAGTATCAGTCATGCGAATGAGGATACGGTGCGGGACACTTTGCCGCCAACAAGCAGCTGAACCGCCGATACCGTGCCGGACACTTGTTCGCACCTGCCCCCCCATCCAGTGCCTGACACTTCTTCGCTGCTCACGCGTCGAACAACACCGCACAGTCTCGGGTGCTAATCAGTCCGGTGGCCCTCTCTGGGTCGTGAGCCGCCCCACCGGCGAGGAACCCTAACTAAGTCGCGTTGCGATTTTGTGCAGGATGGATTAGTGGCTCAGGTGCGACCAAGTGTCCAGCACCGTATGACAGTCAGCACGTCAAAACACGCTTCGGACTTGGTCACGCACGCGTGACTTCAGCACTTCCCAGGCGCGGGCGTGCAGCATGAGGAGGTCCTCGTGCTCTCGGATGCCGACCTTCATGCCGATCTCGTGCCAAGGCGCGCTGCAGTAGTCGCGCATTAGGATGATCTCTTTGTACTCGTGCGGGAGGTCACGCACTTCATGATCCAAGAGTTCGCGCAGGTGATGGGCCCACTCGCGCTCGACCGCAAGGCCGCTGTCGTCCGAAATCTCGTGAGGAAGAGGGCGCCGGCCAAATGGGTACTGCTTCGGGACGGGTGGCGCGCTGGGTCCACCATGCGATCGGCCCTCGCGGCTTCGCTCTTGTGAATCCTGGATGCGTTCGGCCAGGAACTGCAAGAGCTCTGGCAGGGTCGCAGGGTCCGCGTCCTGCAGGTCCGATGGCTCGAGCGAGCGCAGCTGCCTCAGAATTTCTCTCGCTGCGATAGGGTGCCCTTGCTGCGACTCGCTGGCGTGCAGGCGAATCTTGACGATCCGACAAAGCCGCTCCTGGTAGCGCTCGAGCAACCGACCCAGAGCCTCGCGATCCCCGCCTCGAGCCAGGCGGAACAGGAAGAAAGTGTCCGTGGTGGACTCTGTTTCATGTTCAAGGCCAGGTTCCGAATGCGAAGGGGTCGTCATCGAGCGGTACTCACGGGGGAGTTGGAAGGCGCACAGAGGGAAGAGAGGCGACCCCTTCGTGCGGTCAGGGTGGCCCGAGCCTCTCAGGGGATTTCCCCGAAGCGCCCCACGCGAATGCTTGCAGTTTCACGTTCGTCGCGCAAATTCCCGCTCGCGTCGCCTGCCCTCGGCTTGCGTCACTCGTCGTCCGTGCCCACGTAACCGAAGCCCTTCAAGGAGTCCAAGACGCCTTCGGGCAGGTCCGGCGCCACGGGAGCACCGGGCCGGCGCGAAAAGGAATTATCGAGGCGCGTCATGCTGCTCTCGAAGAGAGCCTGCATGTCCGCACCGGTCCCGACATCCAAATCGCCTCGCGGGCGCAGCTCGCCTCGGTCCGCCTGCAAGTCGAACCAGATGCGTTGCTGGACCCCCATGTCATCGATCAGTTTCGCCTCGGGTGTACGCACCGATCGCATGCGACGCTGCACGCTGAACAACTCGCTCAACGCCACGTTGTCGAAGTCCAACGGCTTGCCCAACGCGATTGAGCGCAAACTGCTGCCATCGCTATGCGGCATGGGCGGAATATCTGCCAACTCGCACAGAGTTGGAGCGATGTCGACGATGCGCGTCTGATGCTTGACTCTCCGGTTGCCTGGCAGCTGGCGCGGGTAGCGCACGATCAACGGCACACGAATCAGCTCGTCGTACAAAGTCGTGCGATGAGCGATCCCACCGTGCTCCCAAAACTCGGTTCCATGATCGGACGTCAACACGACGATCGTGTCTTCATCGAGCCCCCAGCTATCCAGGTCTGCCAAGAGTTTCTTGATCGTCTCATCCGTCCAACGGATCTCTCCGTCATAGAGCGCGATCAAGTGCGCTTTATCCTCTGCCGTCAGTTGTCCTGAACGAACCTTCGGATTGAAGAAGAAGCCCTCCCCTGTGATGTCGCCCTGATAGCCCGGATCGAACATCGTGTCGTAGGGCGCAGGCGGAGTGAAGTCGAAGTGCACATCCCACAAGTGCATGAAGCAGAAGAAGCTCTGATCGAGACGCTCCTCCATGAATTGCCGGGCCGCCTGATACACATTCTCGTTGGAACTTCCGCGGTGCGAGGCCGACATGACTTCGGGATCCATCGCCCAGGCCTCGACATCAGCCGACGCGAGATCCGCGGTCGTCTCGGCGCAGTTCTGGTAGGTATCGAAGCCCTGCCCCAAGCCGAATGCCTCATGCAAGTACGGTCCAGCATAGAAGCCGCCCGTCTTGTAACCGCTGGCTGCGAAGCGCTCGGCGACAGTCGTGAAAGCCGGTGAGAGTGCCGTACCCGTGGCCTCCATATTGCCATGCACGGAATCCGATGCGGAAGTGAACATCGCCGTGTGCGCTGGCAGAGTCCACGACGAGCTGGAGATGTGATTCTCGAACAATACACCCTCACGCGCCAAGCGATCGATGCTGGGCGAGGTCTCGCGCCCATAGCCATAGCAGCCCAAGTGATCGGGTCGCAAAGTGTCGATGGAAATTAGCAGCACATTGGGGCGACGCTCCCCTTCTTCGCCGCTGCAATTAATGAGCGGCATCAACAACAGCACTGCAATCACGTACTTCAGGTAGGAGCGCATGGACGGATGCTACCTCGGTACGCAGCTAAGGTGGAGCTGTGAGCACCCTTCCTGCAGAGTCTGGATCGGATAGGATCCGCAAGCCAGGACCGGCGATCCGCTCGCAGGTCTCCCCCACACCCACGATGACGCGCCAATTCAAGCACCGAATGATCCTGTACCTCGTGCTGGGGCTGATCGCGCAATTCGCGATCCTGTCTCAGGCTTGGCAGCAGAACCCGTTGGCACGACTCCCGGAGAATGACGCGCTCGTGTATTGGGATTGGGCGCGCGACATCGCGACCGGGAAGTTCGTGGCGGACACGCCTTTTCTGTCGGCGCCGCTCTATCCCTATGTGCTCGGGCTGCTGCGTGCACTTGGCGCTGGCTTGCTGGTCGTCTACGCCTTTCAGGCGTTGTTGCATCTGGCAACGGCAGTCCTGATTGGCATGACAGCGCAAAGGCACTTGGGCGAGTCCGTGGCCTTGGTCGCGGTTGCGCTTTGGCTGTTGATGCTCGAGCCCTCTTTCTCGACGGGTCGTGTGCTTAACTCAAGCCTACAGCTCGCGCTGACCGCGTGGACGATGGAGCGCTGGTCCTGCTTGACGCTCGAGCTTTCGAGAAGACGACTGATTCAGTTTGGTCTCGTACTGGGTCTGACAACGCTTGCGCATCCGCCATTGCTTGTGTCGCTGCCTCTGGTGGCCGTTGGGCTGTGGCGTCTATTGGATACCGGAGCGAAAGGAGCTGCGCTCAGCCTGTCCTGCAGCGCTGCCGTCATCTTGCTGGCAACGGCGCACAACCTCGCAGCTTGCGGCGAATTGATTCCGATCAGCGCACAGGCGGGAGTGACCTTCTCGCACGGAAACAATGAACGCGCGACGGGCGTTTATTCGGCAGCCGAAGGTGTTTCCGCGAGTCGCACGCAACAGAATCTGGACGCGCACGATCGCGCACGAGCTGTTCTTGGCAAGGACACGGGTTGGAAGGAAACTGACAGCTTCTTCTTCGGCGAAGGTCTAGCTTGGTGGCGCGCAGAGCCAGGATATGCGCTAGCCACGATGGGCAAAAAGCTGTGGTACTTCGTCAGTGGCCAGAACTATGGCGACATCTATGTGCCCGCCTTAGAACGTGAGAGCGGCCTATCTTCGCGCCTGATCCTCGCTCCTATTCGCAGTGCATGGATCATCCTGCCTGGCATCATTGGCTTGATCCTGCTTGCACGCACACATCGCGCATCTTTCACGGGACCGGCGCTGCTCATGCTGATTCCACTGCTGGTTGTGGCCGTATTCTGGTATTCGCCGCGCTACCGATTACCTGCACTACCTCCTCTCGTGCTGGGTACTGCCTGGCTCTGCCTGCAATTGCGAACGCAGGGCGCACGCCGCTTTATTGCTGGTGGAGCCCTTTTGGTGGCGTTGCTGACAGGCCCATTCAACCAGCTTATCGGCTTTGATCTGCGCGCTTCATTACGCGCGCCCTTCCAGTATCAAGTCGGTAGCCTGTACTTGCAGGAAGCGAATTTCACGCAGGCGAGAGAGCATCTGACCCATGCTCGCGACCAGGGACATCCACTCGCCGCGATCGCCTTGGGCGACCTGGCGCGACGCGAGGGCGGAGCGGCTAGCGCGCTGGATGAACTGCGCACGGCCCTGGCTGCGGCACCCGATGATGTGTACGCGATTCGCAGTCTTGCTACGGCCCTGGCCGAGAGCTCGCGTATGACTGGTGATCCTGGTCAGCTGGCAGAGGCGCTCGACCTCTTTCGCAAGGTCGTCGAGCGTGACCGCAATGACTGGCGCGCCGTGATGGGCCTGGCCAATGTGTTGTTGTCGAGCGGCGAAATCGATGAAGCGATCGACACTTATAGCCGCGCCGCAGAGATCGCGCCAACCGCCTTCGAGGTGCAGTTCAACTTCGGTGTCGCGCTCGAGGCGGCCAATCGCGCGCCGGAGGCTATCGACGCCTACGGAGCCGCGTTAGCCATTGACTCATCACAACATTCCGCGCGCATGCAACTCGTAGCTCTATGTGTAAGGCAACACCTGCATGCACGAGCCATCGCATTGCTGCGGACAGGCTTGGAGCTCTCCGCCGGACATCCGCAGATGATCCAGGCACTGGCCTTCCACCTGGCCAGTGCGCCGCGCAGTGAAGATCGCAACGGCCGAGAGGCTCTGACCTTGATGGCAGACTTTGTCGCGACGGACGAGATCACGCGCGCGGTAAAACTCGAGACCACCGCGTTGATCCTCGCTGAACTCGGCAACTTTCAGCAAGCGTCGGATTCGAATGCTGAAGCTGCGCGCAAGCTTGATGCGTTAGGAGAGGCTGCTTGGGCGGCGGAATTGAGAAAACGTGACGCTCTCTTCCAAGCCGGGAAGCCGTTCCGACAAGCCGATTGATTCATGCCTGCCCAGAGGCCCGGGGTCGATCCGCTAAGCGCCTCCCTCGGGCCTGGCTCTCCCACCTCCGCAATCCGATGACTCCCATGTGGATTCCGGCGAGGATTGCTGCCCAAGCACGCACTGATGAGCGAGTGATTGGCGTACCCCTGCCCCCCCTCAGAGTCACAAGCATCTGTTGAAGCAGCAGTTACGCTCTCAGGATCTTGCGAGGAGCCGAGTGAATATGGGCAGTTGGGGATCGTATCAAAGTGATATCGTCACAATTGCACATCCGAACACAGCGACCGCAAAGGACCGACCGTGAGCACGAAGAAAACGACCACAGTAACCTCCGAGAAGACCCTCGAGCCCTCCAGTGCCTGGGTGGTCATGGTCCTTCAACTGGTCTGTGTGATCGGCTACCCGATCTTGGTCGCGTTCACGAGCCTCAGGGAGACGCCCACAGTCGCGGTACCCATTCTGCTGCTCTTGATCGTCCTGAACATCTGGACGCTGATCGGCTACTACGTCGTCGAACCCAATATGGCGCGCGTAATGGTCTTTTTCGGGACCTACCGCGGGACCGTGCGCGAGAACGGCTTCTTCTGGACCAACTCCTTCACCTTGAAGAAGAAGGTCTCGCTGCGCTCCCACAACCTCGACAGCGACATGCTGAAGGTGAACGACTCGCTCGGCAACCCGGTCGAGATCTCCGCCGTCATCGTGTGGGCAGTCAATGAGACCGCACGCGCAACCTTCGATGTCGAGGATTACGAGCACTACGTTCGCGTTCAAAGTGACGCCGCGGTGCGCCAGCTCGCGACATCGCACCCCTACGACAACTCGAGCGGAACGGACGAGAGCATCACGTTGCGCGGTAGCACGGACTTGGTCGCCGGCGAGCTAGAGGTAGGACTGCGCGCACGCCTGGCGAGTGCCGGCATCGAAGTCGTCGAAGCACGCCTAAACCACTTGGCCTATGCACCCGAGATCGCCTCAGCCATGCTGCAGCGCCAACAGGCCAAGGCTATCGTTGATGCACGTCATTTGATTGTCGAAGGAGCCGTCGGCATGGTCGACATGGCGCTGAACCAACTCAGCGACAAAAATATCCTTGAGCTTGATGACGAGCGACGCGCGACCCTAGTCGGCAACTTACTCGTCGTGTTGTGTGCTCAATCATCTCCGACTCCGGTGGTCAACACCGGCAGCTTGTACAACTGATCCATGGCTGGTGACGAAAAACTCAAGCGGGGCTCGCCTCGCAAGGGATTCCTGCTGCGACTGCCGCCGCCTGTGCTCGACGAATTGCGAGCATGGGCGGCGCAGGACTTGCGTTCGCTCAATGGGCAGATCGAGTTTCTGCTACGCGACGCCCTGAAGCGCAGGAAAGGCGGGGCGGGACAGCCGTCGCAGGCTCCCGAGAGCCCCGAGGATGATCCTGAATCCTCGACGCAGTAGGCTGGTGGGCCACCGATCCCGTCCCCTCTGCTTTCGTTCTCATGTCTAACCTCAGCCGTCGATCCCTTTTGAGAGGCAGCGCCGCTGCCGCCTTGAGCCTCAGTTCCAGCTCCGCCGCAGCTGCAGGAATGCTTCCCAAGGTCGCTGCAGTCGCGGCTGCCCCTAGGGCCCAGCACCCGATCTTGCTGTCATGCAAGTACGGCATGGTCGCCATCAAGGGGTCGATGATCGACAAGTTCCAGATGCTCGCGCGCCTGGGATACGACGGGGTCGAGCTCGATAGCCCCGCCGGCTACAGCGCCGATGAGGTGAAGGCAGCTCAAGATGCATCCGGCCTACCGGTGCACGGCGTTGTGGATTCGGTTCACTGGAGCAAGCGCCTTTCGAGCCCGGACGAAGCCGTTCGTGACGAGGGCATCGCTGCCTTGGAAGGTGCGATTCGAGACGCGAAAGCCTTTGGCGGCTCGAGTGTGTTGCTGGTTCCGGGTCGCGTTGCCGATCCGAAGACCGAGAACCACGATCACGTCTGGCAACGATCGATCACGGGTATCCGTCAGGTGCTTCCGTTGGCTGCCAAGCTCGGCATCCACATCCTGATCGAAAACGTTTGGAACGGCTTCTGCTACGACCATGAAGGCGCCGCTGATCAATCCGCAGAACGCTTCGCCGCCTACATTGACGAGATCGGTAGCCCTTGGGTCGGCATGTATCATGACCTCGGCAACCATCGCAAATATGGCAAGGTCGAAGAGTGGGTGCGCACCCTGGGCCATCGCATCGTCAAGGTGGATGTCAAAGGCTGGGGCTTCGACAACGGTTGGTGCAAAATTGGCGAAGGATCCGTCGATTGGCCCGAGGTCCGCAAAGCTTTGCGCGAGGTGAACTTCACCGGCTGGGCCACCGCCGAAGTCGGCGGAGGCGCAGAGGAATGGCTGGGTGAAGTGAAGGAGCGCATGGAGCGCGTCCTACGCAGCGACTGAAGCCCGCTCTCTCGATCAGCGCTTCGTCTCGAAGGTAATGAACCACAGCAGCGTCGTCTCACTCTTCTTGGGTGAGCGGACGAACTCGAACATCCCGAACGGAAAGAGCGAGAAGTAGCTCGAGCTGCGTGGCTTGCGCGTGGCCGAGTGGACGTAGCGACTGTTGTAGTTCCAACCGAACTGGAAGATGAAGTCCAGGAACGCGAAGCGTGTCGAATCGACATCCGAGTTGTATTCGACAATGATAGGGATATCGAACTCATACTCTTCGTCCAGCTCGTCTGACAGCTTCAACTCGGTCGAGTGCGCCCCCAACGGCCCGTCCACTACGAGCTTCATCGGCTTCGACAGATCCATCTCGCCGGCTTCCGCAGCGTCGTCTTCGACAGACTCGCTCTCTTGCATCGCGACCGTGGCGGAGACTTCCTCCATCTCGTCTAGAGAGATTTTCATGGTTGAGGCACGCCCACGTACAGAACGCCGAATATCGGATACATGCGTCACCGGCCGTCCATCGCACTGCAAGATGCGGTCGCCACGGCGCAGGCCTGCGAAGTAAGCGGGTGAACCGGGCAGCACATAGGCGATGAGCACGACGGAACTCTCGTCACCATAGATCTGTTTCGACAGCTCCGGAGTCAGACCGGCGATCTGCATGCCCGTCAGATTCATGACCGTCTCGGAAAAGTCGAGCGGCAAAACATCCGTCTTCGAAACTTCCACCCGCTTGCTCTGAGGCGTCAACGAGATAGTCGAGAGGTTGACCTCGACCGCATCCTCTGATTCTCTTGGCCTGATCAGTTCGACCTGAACGCTTTCACCCGCGACTAGGCCAGCCGTGATTAAGTATTCGAGTTGTTCGCTGCTGACGACCTGAGTGTCTCCGATGCTTCGAATCACGTCACCGTCGCGGATGCCAGCCAAGGCTGCGGCCGAGTCGGGCTGAACGTAGTTGACGAGCACGCCTTCAAACGCATCGATCCCATAGCGCTCCGAGAAGCCGTTGCCCGCTTTGATCGTGCGAGCCTTGATCCCGAAGCTCGGCACTTCGTCGAAGCTCTTGTGCGTGCGGTGCATCTTGGGCGCCTTCGAGCCCGAGTACAGGCGGAACGCAGTGGTCGAACCATCTTCCGCCTCGACTTCCTTCAACAGGAAGCCGTCTTTGACGCGCACGGTCGAATAGGAAACGCGACAGCTCGTGGACAACACCGCGAGGAACAACAAGAACACAGATAGAGATCGCATAATCATGTCAGTAGGGGCCTTTGCCTCTAGCTACGAAGGCCTTTGCAGACCCGTTCCCCGAAAGTCGAGTACGGCACGGTATTCGCCGTTTCTATCGTATTGCGGCTAGAAGGTGGAGCGCTCGGCTTCGAAAGCTACGACGAGGCCGGCATTGGCTTCCCACCACTCTCGCCACACAGTCGGGTCGTCTTCGGCCTGCTCCTCGCCCTTGTGCGTGCGACCAAATAGATCCGTTCGCGCGCGAGCCGAGGTATCAGGCGACGTTAGGCGCGCCCCCCAGCCTGCAGTCGACGCGATCTCGTCACGAATCGCATCGAGCCTATCGTGCACGATGCCTCGCACCTCGGGATCTTCGTCCTCGAGCCTATCGATCAGTGCGGGAACGACTGCGGACACGTTGCCGTGCGTCACAAGAGATATCGATCGACCTTCACGCCGGAAGCGCAGCGTCGAGGGTGGCGCCCAACTGGCCATCGCCGCTTGTTTGTTCTCACGAGTCGTAGGCTCGCTGTCGATCGCATCATGCGGACGTCCTGCGTTCACCTCTTGTGCCAATAGAGATGCCATGGGCGGACGTGTCGATGCCCGCAGCGCGAGGTCGAAGGCGTTTGAGCAAAAGCCAAGCGTCGCGAATGCCAGCGCGTGTTGCTCACGCGCTTCCTTCGCATCCGCGCGCGGCACTTCGATTCGAATCGGCCTGTCGATGTAGACGGGGCGTTCGACGATGACGACGCGCTCCTCGATAAAGGGGACCATGACTTCGACCTCGTGAATGATCGGCACTGACTTGATGATTGGCACTTCGATGCGAGTGGTTTGCGTGCTTTCCTCTAACTTGCCTGGCTGCAAGTTGCCCAGGGAGCTGTCCCCGCTCATGGCAATGAATTCTGCGTCGCGTGGCTGTGCGGGCTCGCCATTCGCAGGTATCCATCCCATCGCCCATACGAATGTGGCTGCGGCCACGCCAGAGCTGAACGTCAGTACGAGGCCCGCGACGCGGCGTGCTGGCGTGGTGTAATTTGCGTTCGGAGCCTCGGACCTCGCGAATACCGGCCTCAGCGAATGCTCCGCAACAGAAGTTAGGCTGCTCGTCGCTGCAGCGCTCACACTTGCAATCACAGCTTGCACCTGATCGGTACGCCACTCTTCCGGCGCGAGCCGGGCCAAGCGCTGCGCAACAGCGTCGACTTCGTCCAATTCCAAGCGGCAGTCAGCGCATCCCTGCAGGTGCTCTTCGACCGTCTGTCGATCCTGGCCCTTCAAGAACCCGTCCCGATAAGCCGAGAGTTCGTCTCGCACGTCTTTGCAATTCATCGTGTCACCGCTTTTACCATCGGCCTTGTCACTGTTCATCCGTTGCCTCCTTGCCACCCGATGCCATGGCGCGCCAACGCCAAGAGTCGGCCCGCACGACGAGCGATCTCTAACCCCGCTGCGGGTTGCCGCGCGCCCGTCAGAGCAACCGAGCTCGGAGCGCACTGCGCGTCCGGATCGTGCGCAGTTGTTTCTCGCGAAGCTCGCGTGACACGCTTCACGGGCTCGCCGCCAGTTGCCGAATCGTCGTAGTGCCTACGAAACAATCCGCGACCTCGTCCGACGCGCGACTTCACGGTCCCGAGTGCGCATTCCAGAGTGTCGGCAGCCTCTTGGTAGCTGAGTCCGAGCACGTCGACCAAGACCAGGGCTTCGCGGAATGGCTCGTCGACTCGTCCCAACACGTGCTCGATTTCAGCTCGCTCCAGTAAGCCCGAGCTGCTATCCGGCATGGTCCGGGTCGCCTCACTCTCGTCGTAGACGGAGACGGTTGGCTGGGTTCGAGCTCGCTTGCGCAGTGCGTCGCGCCCTTGATTCATCGCGATCTGCAGGAGCCAAGGCCTGAAACTTCGCTTCGTATCGAAAGCCGCCAAGGAACGATGCACCTTGATCCAGACCTCCTGGACCAGGTCGTTGGCGGCATGATGGTCGCCCACCAAGCGCTCGAGCATCACTTGAACGGCACCGCCATGCCTGCGCACGAGGGTCGCGAAGGCATCGGTTGTGCCGCTGGTGGCGGCGGCGGCGAGAATTTCATCTGTCTCAGAATCTGAGATTTGCATGGGTGCAGGGGCCAATACGCAGCTGCGGTCACCAGAGTTCCCGATTCTCTTGGGAAGCTTGGGGCGGGAGACTCGCCCTGCCGTCCCTGTGGGGTCCAGGGGACAGAAAGGGTTCTGGGTCGAGATGATGGGGATCTCTTCTCGGATCCAGCGGAGATGGGTGTTCGGACCCATGCGCCAAAGCGCGTGGTCCACTTCCCTAGCAAAGCTGCAACAATCACGCGTAGACAGAGTCCAAGAGGAAGAGTCATGCGGGACCGGATCATCAAGCTGGTGACAGGATTCAGCGCATCGCAAACTGTCCTCTCATGAAACTGCGGCCCTATCAAGAGCAGGCTCTGCACGCGGTCCGGGAGTCCTATCGACGAGGACATCGGAAGGTGCTTGTGGTCATGCCGACCGGCACCGGGAAGACCGTCTTATTTGCCGAGATCGCACGCTTGGCGAAGGGACCCGTTTTGGTTCTCGCTCACCGACAAGAGCTCGTCGAGCAGGCGCGTGACAAGATCTCGGTCTGGTGTGACGACGTGGTCGCAGTCGAAATGGCGGATCGTCGTGATTTGTCTCGCCCGGCATCTCGTCGACCGAAGATCACCGTGGCCAGCGTGCAGTCCCTGGGCGCTCGCCTGGAGCAGGTGCCGCGTGACGCGTTTAGGATCGTTGTCATCGACGAAGCGCATCATGCGACGGCTGACTCGTACCGCAAGTTGATCGATCACTTCGATGCGTATTGCCTGGGCGTGACTGCAACACCGGACCGCGGCGATGGTACGCCCTTGGGCGAAGTCTTCGAGGATGTCGCGTTCGACTACGACATGCTGCATGCGATTCGCGATGGGTTCTTGTGTCCGATTCGGACGTTCATGGTGCAGACCCAAGCGGACTTCTCGGAGGTGCGCAAGATCGCGGGCGAGCTGTCGGTTGGCGACATCGAGCGGGTGATGACGCGCGAGCTGCACTTGGCCGAAGTCGCGGAACCTGTGCTTCGCGAACGAGGCGGCCGCCCGACGATCGTGTTTGCTGCTTCGGTTGCGCATGCACATGCATTGGCGCGTGTGATGAGCAACCTGGCCGGAGAGCAAGGCTTTGCGGTCGCGCTCGATGGGACGCATGGCAGTCAGATGCGTCGGCGGACGATTGACCGTTTCCGGCGCGGCCAGATTCAAGTGCTGGTCAACTGCGCGTTGTTCACGGAAGGGTTTGATGTGCCGGATATTGCGCTGGTTGCGATTGCGCGCCCCGTGTTGAGTCGCGCGTTCTACGCGCAGATGGTTGGCCGCGGCACGAGGATCGCGCCGCGCAAACGGGATTTGCTTGTGCTGGACTTCGTACCGCAGAACTGTCGGCATCCGCTCGTGCATGCGGTAGACATCTTTGGTTCGAAGGATCCGGAGGTTGTGGATCTTGCGCGTGCGATTGCGCAGAAGGCCGGCAGCGAGGGTCAATCCATTGCACTGGAAGAAGCTATGGAACTCGCCAGGCAAGAGCAGGAAGCACGCGGCGCGGATGTGACCTATCAGCTGCGTCAGCGCGATCCGTTTGCGGCCGTTGGGATCGACATGGATGCTGTACTTCGCCGGCGCTCTGGCAGTGGTGGCGTCGTCAGCTCGGAGCAATTGAAGTACTTCAGCCGAGCGGGCGTTGCGACGGAACGGTTAGCGACACTCAGTTTCGAGCAAGCGGAGGAGCTGCGCGAGGCACTGCTGGAGCGCAAAGCGGTTGGGTTGTGCACACCGCGCCAAGCACAGGAGTTGTTGGGGTTCGGAGTCGATCCACGCGAGCTGTATTACGACGAGGCGAAGGAAATACTGGCCGAGCGGAAGCCGAAGAAGCGGCGGAAGCGGGTTGTGGAGGAGTGAGGGGGGCGCTTGTTGGGGATTGTGGCGTTGGCTTTGGGGTGGCGCTCGGGTTCAGGATCTGAGCAGAAATGGCACGCGCTCGCCCTTCTGCCCCCCCCACACTCCTACAACGAAAACTCCACTACCATCCCAGAAGACCAATTCCCCCCCGTCCCACAAGGCCCACTCGCATCCCGATACCAAGCCTGCATCGCAACAGTTCCACCCGCCACGAACTGCAACACACCGGGAAAGCTCCCCGCGGCAAACGCCCCCAAGCCAGGCCCGTACTCCGCCGAACCATCACCACCACTGAGCAGCACTGGGAACCGCCCATACGGAGCGCGCAAACACTTCACCCCATCGGCGAAGGGGCTCGCCGCTCCGCTCGCGCCTACCACTAGCAGCAGCGGAGTTCCCACCGGCAAGCCATCCACGACAACCCTTAGATCATCCTGCGCGACACTCGCACTGCCGCATGCCATCAAGCGCGCGGCATCACCGGTCGAGTTCACGCAGCCCTCAAGCACGTCGAAGTTCCCGCATGGAGACACTGGTGCACACGCGCAAAACTGCGTCGCAAACGGGGCCGGTTGCATCACGTAAACAGAACCGGATTGCATTCCGAAGGCGTCGTCGGCACTAGCGCCAACCACGATTGTTTCACTTCCGACCGGTCCTGAAATCGCCAAGTCGACGAACTCAAAGTCTCCAAATTCTTGATCGCGGGAACGCAACTTCGAGCGGAACGACCAAGCGCCAATTGCTTCCTTCCCGTACAGATACCCGGCTCCAGTCAATGAATCCAAGAAGGGAGCACCGATCACGAAGTGCTCCTGCCCCATTGCCAGCGACTGACCGAACAACGCCCCTTCCACTTGATCGGGTGGCAAGTATCGCGAGTGCTCGACCCAGCCTGAGCCCGCTGCGAATTCAAACAGATACGCACGCCCCAATTGGTGATGCCACGAAGGCGACTTGGGTGCACCGATCAGCACGCGAGCCCCTGCGAGCGACATCGAGGTCCCAAAGCGGCGGTTCCAGGTCCCGTCCGTAGCAACCAACTTCTGCCGGTACTGCCACGCTCCGCCGATCAGCTCGTAGGCATAAACAGCTCCGGCTTCTGTACCCTGCTCGCGTTCGCCCGGCGCCCCAATCAACAGGTGCCGGTCAGAGATCACTATCGATGCGCCGAAGTCTGCGTTGTCCTCGTAGAAGGGGTCGAGCAGAGTCGCATGGTAGATCCATTCAGGCCCCGACCGCTCGAACAAGTAGACCGCGCCCGCGTTCTCGTGTTCGAGCTGATCAAATCCGGGCGATGCCACGGCCACAAAGTCGCCATGGACCGCCACTGTCGATCCAAAGCCATCGTTAGGATCCGCATCAAGGGCACGCAGCGCCGAAGTCTCGACCCAAGCCGGACCCGCGCGCTCGAAAACATAGGCGCGACCCGTTCGTTCGCCATTGACTCCAGGAGCATTGTACGCGCCCACCACAGCTGTCGTGCCATGCAAGTCGAGCGCTGCGCCGAAGTAGGCCTGGCAGGCTGCATCCGATGGCACGAGCAGAGCTTCATGAACCCAGTTGGCTCCCGAGCCGCTGAAGACGTGCACGCCACCCGAGTTGCATGAAATATTCGTCGGCTCGGCGTGATCTTGTAGCCAGGCGCCAGAGAGAACAAGGCCCCCGTCGATGGCCACCTCACTCCCGAAGAGCTCAAACTCTTCGGCTTGCGGCGCATGGATTTCGGCGACATAACATTGTGAGTAAGCCGCAGGGTCCAGCAGTAAAGCTAGCGTGGAGGCGAGAGCACTCCATCGAAAGATTGAACGGACCGTATTCATTCCACGTGCACTTGCTGGCTGCCGCGCGACTGGCTCATGCGGTCCATGACTTCCAACAGCTCGGCCGCAGCTGAAACGGCAATCGCGCGTGGTTCTTTCGATGTCTGCGCCGCGCCGATTGGACAGGTGATCCGAGCGATGCTCTCCTCGTCGAATCCACGTTGCTCGAGCCGCTTCTGGAAGCGAGCCCACTTGCGTGCCGATCCGATCAAGCCGAGATACGGAAAGGCATCCCGTGACAGTGCCTGCACCAGTATCTCCAAGTCCAGCGCATGACTATGGGTCATCACCAAGACGAGGCTTGCCGGATCGAGCCGCTGGATCTCTTCCTCAGGTGAATCGATGAAGAGCGTCTGAAACGAACGCTCCGCTGAGAGTGGCGGCTGCAATTCCTCCTCAGAGCGCGAATCGATCAACAAGACATCGGCGCCTAGGTAAGACTGCAAGCCCGCCAAGGCCTGCGCCACATGACCAGCGCCGAAGATCACGACTTGCTTCCTATCCCAGGGGAAGGTCTCGAAGAAGAGCGTCACTTCGCCACCACAACACTGTCCAGTTTTCTCGGCCAACGGATAGGTCACCGACTCAACGTGCCGCTCGGGCTGTGCCAGCAATTGGCTCGCGTGCTCGATCGCGAGCTGTTCCAGTCGACCCCCGCCGATGGTCCCCCAACGCAAACGACCATCAGCCACAATCAGCCGAGCACCGGCTTCACGCGGAGCGCTGCCGCGCGTTCCGGTCACGACGACAAGCGCGCAGGCTTGCCCGCTGGATCGGAACTCGTTGAGGGTTTCGAGCCAGTCCTGTGAGAAGTCGTTCAAAAGACGTTACGGAGAGGGGCTGAGGAGCGGGTCACGCGGGATCAGGCCAGTCGAGGGCAGATCAGCGATCCGGACCCGTGACCAGTGGTGCTCATTGTACTCCGAAGCAGAAGTCCACGCCGACTCGCATAACAACCTAGAGTGATTCGCAGGCCATGCCCCAGCATGAATAGCCCCCCTCACCTCCGATCCCCATCCTCGGAATCCGGCCGAATGAAGTTCTTCCTACGAAGCCTGCTCCTAGTTGGTACTGCGACCTTGTGCAGTGCTGCCAGCGCGCAGGAATTCTCCCCCACGCTACTCGAAGAAGTGCGCGATTATGTCGAGGTGCCAGACGCGGCCTGGATGCGCCTCGACCTGCCCGCAACAGCTGGAGCGCCCTTCCTGCTTCCGATCGAGATCGAGGGTGCATTGGTCCATGTCGAGATGCGCCCGCACTCCCTCCGGTCTGACAACTTCAGCCTCTACGTCCAACACAAGGATGGCGTCGTTCACGAGGAAGATGCGCCTGCGCCGCTCACCTATCGCGGCTCGGTGTACGAGATGCCGGAGGCAGTCGTTGCAACTTCGTTGTCGGACAACGGCTTGGACGGTTTCTTGGCACTGCCGAATGGCGAGACGTACGGTTTCCAGCCTTTCCGCAGTGTCGATGCGGAGGCCGATCGCGACTTGCATGTCATCTACCACAACTCGCAGATACAGGGGACCCCAGCTGAGTGCGGAACAGAGGACTCGATACTGAGCGTCCCAGAGCAATTCCAAGACCCTCAAACTTAAGCCACCATCAAGCGGGTTCAGGACATCGCGTTCGACAGCGATGTTCAGTTCTATAACGACAACGGCGGCTCGGTCAGCGCGACCATCGCAGACATCGAATCAATCCTGAACGGCATCGATGTGATCTATGATCGCGATATCAATGTCTACTCGAATCTCACAAGCATCACGGTTCGCACTTCCGAGCCTGACCCCTATGGCACGAGTAGTCCGCAGGGTCTGCTGAACCAATTTCGCGATCACTGGACTGCGTTCAACACGCACATCACGCGTGACCTTGCGCACTTGATGACGGGGCGCAACTTGAGTGGTTCTGTGATTAGGATCGCGTTGCCCTGTAGCGTTTGCCAAACCGGAATCGCCTACGCGCTATCCCAGTCGACTTTTTCAGGGAACTACAGTAGCCGCGTTGGCTTGACGTGCCACGAGATCGGGCACAACTACGCATCCGGTCACTGCAACTCAACCAATCCTTGCTACATCATGTGTTCGGGTCTGGGTGGATGCAGCGGAAGCGTGTTGCAGTTCGCACCTGTCTCAGAAACGAACATTGGTAATTACGCTGCGAGTCGTCCGTGCCTGGTCGAAGTAATGGCTCCCCTGTCCGTGCCGTTCGAAGATACGTTCTTGGAGCAGCAACTGCTGGACGCCCACTGGACCTATCGCACGATGGAGGACGCAAGTTCTCAAGGTATTCACCTACCCTCTTTTCCTTATTCCGCACTACTTGACGGCAAGGGCATCGCCACGATTGTTGGGGACGAGCTCTGGTCCAACGAATTCCTGCTTGCGAGCGAATCTGGATTACACCTTTCGTTCTACACGCGAACCGAGGGTGTAGAGTCGGGGGAGTCGTTGGTTGTCGAGTACCTAAGCGCTTCAGGAAACTGGAACGGGCTGACGACAGTGATCGCCGACGGCCTATTCGCTGAGCAATTCGCCTTCCATGAAGTCGCACTACCCGCGGCGGCCTATCACGACGCATTCCGTATGCGCTTCCGCGTCAACGTCGATGAGACGGATGATGACTGGTACATCGACGACATTCGGATTCAAGAGGATCTCATTTGCACGACTCCGGTTCCGTACGGCACAGCGAAACTCAACTCGGAAGGGCGGCTCGCAAGTGCCAGATGGACGGGGAGTAACACACTGTCGGACAACGACCTCAAGGTGTTCATCTCTAACGCCATCCCGTATCAGTTCACGCTGGCGTTCTGAGGCAGCAGCACCGCAAGCATACCCTTCTTCGGTGGCACGATCTGGGTCGCCAACCCTGTTCAACGCGGTCCGCTCTTGATCCTGGACGACTTCGGCTTTGCGGACCTATCCGTACCAATCAACCCCTCGATGGTCGGCAGCACGGAATTCTACCAATGGTTCTACCGCGACCCGACGCACACCGACGGGACAGGTATTGGCCTGACGGATGCGTTGCGCGTGCCGTACTGCCCTTGATGGAGTGATCCACTCCATGGGCCGCGCAGAATCTGCGACCGGGTGGTCGACTTCATTCGACAAACATCGACTGCCCGAAACGGATGCGTTTAACGCAACGGTTTCGGGCAGTCGTTTGTGACCGAAGGGGTTCGGCCGCGTGATGACATTCGCTCGTCTACGGGCAGAAGGAAACGCCCAGACCATTCGACAAGTTGAATCCACTGCCACCGGGGCCAAACGGATCGCGGTACCAACATTGGAAGTACCACGAGCTGCCTGCCGCGATCGAACCCAGCCCGCCAGATCCGGCAGGCGGAGCTGTTAGGTCGAGCCAGCGGCTCAGGTCCCCCGAAGTGTCAAAGGGCGCGGGCGGACCGAGGCGATGCAATCCGAGCGAGCCAGCGGCAACGCACAAGAAGCCATCGCCGAAGGGGGTCAGCGCGGCTTCCGGGCCGTAGAAGAAGAGCGCGTTTTGAGTCGGGATTCCGCCAGTGGTCGTCAAACTCAAGTTGTTCGACGACACCGATGCGCTGCCCGTAAGCGAGATCTGACATCCGGCGCCCGATGAGTTCTGCGACAACTCGCAATAGGAATCAGCACCGCAGGTGCTCGTGACGCGCCATACAGAACTGCACGCGGGATCCATCACATAGATTTCGCCCACCCCATCTTGAGACAGTGAACTCTGGTGGCAGTTGCTAGACAGCTGCGAGCTTCGATCGGTGAAGTCGGTCATCTCCCCGCCAGAAAAGCGGAAGCTCCAGAACTTGCCCGAGCAGAAGTCGCCAAAGAAGTAGGTGCCCTGCAGCCACGGGATCGCGTTCCCGCGATAGACGTATCCGCCAAGCACCGCACAGTTGCCTCCACCATGGCTGTACTCATAGAGGGGAGCCGTCAACCCTGCCGTGGAACACGTGCAAGTGCCGGCCCAAGTACATTGGTTGCCTTCCATGCAGTTCCAACCGTAGTTCAACCCTCCACCCGTTCCCGCAGGCGTGACATTGATCTCTTCGAGTTGACTCTCCCCGACATCCGCTATGTACAGATCGCCGGTGAGGCTGTCGAAGGAGAAGCGCCACGGGTTGCGCAGGCCCATTGACCAGATTTCATCGCGTACACTTGGATTGCCGACATAGGGATTGTCGGACGGAATGAAGCCGGGCGCGTCGACATCGAAGCGCAGCATTTTGCCGAGCAGTTTCATCGGATCCTGCGCAGTCGTTGCCGTCCCTCCATCGCCCATACCCAGGTACAACATGCCATCCGGCCCGAACTCGATCGTGCCGCCGTTGTGATGAGCCTGCGGCTGGGCGATCGAAACGAGTGTCGCCACCGGACCCGAGTCCGCAATGTTCGGATTAGCAGAGGTCTGATACTCGACCAACTGGCTCGTGCCACTCGTGTCGGTGTAGTAGACGAAGAAGCGTCGATTGCTGGCGTAGTCCGGGTGAAAGGCCATACCCAGTAGCCCACGCTCGGACACATTCGAGATCAATGAACCGATGTTCAGGAAGTCGGGCGACAGAGTCGATCCGTTTTTCAGGATGCGAATGCGGCCGGTCATGCGTTCAAGAACGAAAAGACGCTCCCCATCTCCGGTGGGTGAGCAGGCAAAGACAGGCTGATCGAATCCGCCGCCGACGTTCGTCAACGTAAGGCTCTGAGCGTCTGTGAAAGTCTGGGCTGCGAGGCTTACGGAAGCCACGAGCGTCAAGCGTGCAAGCATGTGCACGCGAGAGCGAGAGGTCATGGTGGAGAGCCGGGTGAGAGAACTTAGAACGTGCGCCAGGTCCTAGGTTCTTGTGAAGGAGCACACTGGGGGGATGCTGACTTCTGAGTCTCGTACGAATGGAGGTTCGTCCGAGTGTCCAGCTCAGGAAGCTACCGGCGCGGGTTCGGGACACTTTTCTGAACTGACGTTAGTTGGTGGAAGGGCATCGAGGATGCCTCCGCCGCCTGAGGAATTCGACGATCACCCTAGCAGGCCCATTTGCAACTCGCAAGAATCAGCCATTTTGGCGGTCATTTCTGTACCGATTACGCCAACAGGTCGCTGATGCTGCGAACTCGGCTGCCAGTCTTCCCTAGTCGCGCTCCAAACCGACATTCGAAAAACCGGCGAGCCCGCCATGACGTGCCCCCTTGGACCACCCAGTGATTCGCAGCGTGATCCGTTTCACGTCGACCGCTCGGGGAAGCTCGACCTCAGTGAGCCCGAGGCTCTCGGACTCCATCGCTACCTCGAAAGGATCGCGGGCGTTGATCGTGACTTCCAGGCGCGTCACTCGATCGCACTGCCCCGCCCGGGTTCGGCTCGCATCGGCCTGCCAAGGATAAGTCGCTTGGCCCGCACACCCTTGCGGAGGTCCAGCATCAGGGTCGGACCTTGGTCCCCTGCGGACGAAAACCAGCGCGTGCCAGCGAGACCATCCACCGCGTGCGCTGCTTGGTTCGTTCCGTACTGAGACGAGGCCTTTGCAAAGACGGTCGTGCGCTGCCACACATTGCGGTCGCGAGCGGTGGCAGCACACCGAGACACGGTGTCTAGGGCGCTACCGACGGTGACCGCAAAACCGGGGCAGTCCAACTGCGTGCCATCCGCAAGAATTGCGCGCGCCGCCACTTGGTAGGTACCCGCTTTGTCGAAGCGATGTCGAGCGGAGTAACGCTCTGTCGTCCACAAGCGCCTCGGATCACCTTCCACAGTTGCGATAACCTTGCTGTCTGCAAGGTACTCGACGCGCGCGATGCGCGGCGCAGATACGGCGAAGCCAGTTACGAAGAGCGTCAGGTCTCGAGTTCCCAAGCCGCGAATCCGAAGTTCATAGGAATAATCCTCCGCGATGAAAACATCCTTCGCTGCTCTCTTCCACGACCCTTGAGGCCTGGCGCGGACCGGGTCGCGCGCTTCAAGAAGAGCAATGCGAAACAAGTGCCCCGCTCGGCATGCTTATCCACCCAGCTGCCATCTTGTCCTGCTTGTCGACTAGGTAGCGCGCCCCTTCCATGTACCAGGCGTGATCCCCCATCATCGATACGTCGAGCAGAGAGCTAACTCGCTCGAGTCCATACAAGTGGTAGTAGTGCCAGGGATCTCCTTTGGCACCTTCATTGGTCGAAGCGAAGCGATGGCTGATCCATTGCTTACTCACCAGGTGAGTAAGCACGAGCTTGTGTCGAGCCGCGAATCATCCCTCGCAGTGCTGGACCGGAAACATCGCCCATCATCTCGCGCAAACGAACTGCAGCGAGTGGTGTTCTACAGCCCTCCCCCAGAGAACGGGGAAATGCCGGCTACTGGCTATCCGCCGAAGCTTCCTTGGCCCAAGGCCAGTACCTGAGGCGCTTGCGCGACTGAAGGTCGCGGAAAAGGCTGGTCCTCTTGCGCTTCAGTCCATCGCGACCCAAACCGATGCACTCGATCGCCGCGGCCACGACACGTTCAGCCGATCGACCATCACGATACGGATGAATGTGATCGCCTTGCTCACTGATTCGGTTCATGAGTTCGACCGATGGATCGAGAGCCGCACGGACCGCTGGAGCCAGTTCCTCGACTTGCGTCACATTCAACATGTAGGGCGATGGTTTCCGGTTGCGGAAAGTCACCAGGGGGCGACGCTGCAGCAGGAACTCGGCACCGATCGACGATGTATCCGTCACCAAGAGTTGCGCAGCTTTCATCGCCGGTAAGAGGTCCGCAGTCTCGACAAACTCAAGATGCTCGTGCTGCATGTCCCGGTAGCGCCGTACAAATTCAGCATCCATCTTGGGATGAAGCGTGACGAGCCAGTGCCACTCGCCACTGAGTGACAGACGTTCAATTTCGTCCGCGAGTACCGGCGCGGCCGTCAATTCGCGCGAGAAGGTCGAGCCAAACAGAACGCACGGCTTGCCAGCAGGGATGGAGCGTGCCTTGGGTTGCTCTCGAACCAAGCCGTCCATCTTGCTCCAGCCGGTTTCCCTCACGCGGAAAGTGCGCTTCTTATCCGCGATGGCCTCGAACGGCTTCGTGGTGTCAGGCCCCTGCGTGCAGTACAGGTCAAAACCATCGCGGATCCGAAAGTGCCCCCGCGCACGCGAGCGCTTGTCGACACTGAAGCCATGGAAGACTTGCACTTTGAGGCCGCTGACGAAGGTCGGCGTCCAGTTACCTGCGGAGTACACGACATCAGGCTTCCAGCGCGCCACATCGCTGATGCTCTTCAGTTGTGACTCCTCAGCACGCAGCCGAGGAGTGGTCCCTCGACAGAACCAAGCGACCTCATGGCCTAACGCAAGCGCCGCCTCTTGCAGAGGTCGCAGGATCTCGTAGGAATAATCCTTGGTGCAGAAAAGCAGGTGTCTCATGCCGAGCGCTGTCCTAACAGGCAGCGCAGTGCATGGATTACGTGATGCAGGCGTCGTCGTGACTCAAGAGTCATTGGCACGCCTAGAATGATTAGTTTTTCGGGCGGAAATCCACAAACTGGAAGCAGAAACACGCCCGCTCTGTGGCCGCCATTCCTGAAGTGGGCTGAGGACAACGGATCTTGTGGCCCGTTCGGTTGCGACAGCTGCACCGTGCTTGAATTGTTAGAGCAGGGTAATGTCAGGCTCAATGCCGGACCACTAACCAGCCCCCAGTTGATCGGCAGTGCACGCTTACTCGCCAGACTCACGTCACACACCCACGAGACCGCCTTGCCTTAGTGAATGTGAAACTCGAGCCATACTTCGCTCGTGCCTAACTTGTGTCCACCGGCCTGAAAAAGGCGCTGGGTAATCTGCTGCAGCCCGCCGCACTGCTGCATGGGACGCTTCTCTTGGCATGAGCGGCAGGTCAAGTCATTGGCCATGCGCAGATTCCAGCGACAAATCCGAGTCCGCAATCGAAGCAGGAGTTCGCTTGAAGTAATCAGCCTGCTTAGCCGCCTAGAGAGAGGGCTCACTGCAGTTGCTCTACTCGATTGCCCGAGACATCAGTGCCGATCACGATCGACCGCCACAGAACCACTTGCACGAGCCAGAGGAGCAGGCCGCGCAAGGCCGTGACATCGCGGTCGTCCCGCTCCTCGAACCTGATCAGCGCTCATAGCGATATGCATCGTTGAGAACGACGGAGCCCCACGGCGTCTCTATAGTGATGTCAGCCAGTACCTCATCTGGAAACGGTTGGCCTATCCGCAGATAAGGCCATGGCTGGAAGGCCGGAACGGTCACACGCAGGCTCTCGTGTCCCGTGACTTCGTAATCCGAGGCTTGCACCCCAACGCGGACGTTGGTGGTATCGCCGAGATTAGCGCCAAGTAACATAAACACATTCCCACCACGCATAGAGCCAGAAAGCCCGCTCCCACCAGCGGGCACAGGTAGCAGCGGAGGCTCGAATTGCAGGAGCGCCCATGCGGGAGTGACGAAGTCAGCGGTCGTGTCTGCCAGCAATGAGTCAGCGTCTTCGTCCAGCAAACGAACATCGCGAAGCGTCCAAGGCCCATCTCCACCGGCCCTTCGAATCAGTGGACCCGGAGCGAAAAGAATCGCGCTCTGACTCGTCGGCCCAGCATTGTTTTGGACGGACAGCGTGAGTGGATTCACGAGTTGGCCGTTCGCATCACACAGATCCCCAGTGAGTCTGAAGTTCCCATTGCGCGCGAAATCGACGATCACCTCGAACTCGATCCCCTCCGCAATTTGATCCTGATCCTCATCCAACAGGGCTGCCGTGATTCCCGATGTGAGGCTCGCTCCGCCTGGTAGCACGGCCCAGGAATCGACGGCGCTTCGTTCGAAGACCTGATTCCCCGCACTCGTTTGAATCAACGAGTCGAGGATCGTCCTACCTTCTTCACCCGCAGTGATTGAGACGCCGAAGACTCCATCGTTCGCCGCGCCATCTCCATGTTGCCCATCGTCGAACATCGTATGCAGAGACTCGTTCCCGCCCGGCTTGCGCACACGTACCAGAGCGCCCCCGTTGTTGCCGACGATGATGTCCTGTTGATCGTCTTCGATCCATGTCGTGAGCTGTACGGGTTGCCCCAATGCTTGGACGCGCGGTGAGACCTCGAGCACGGCTCGCTCCGTTCCAGCGAATCGCAACAGCAAAGTGGCCTCGGCCGAATCCGAGTAGCCTTCGATCTCGAAAATGGTCAGCCCGCTTGGATGTGAGAGGATGTCGAAACTAAGCGACCAGACGTTCTCACTGATCTCATCGATCACTAAATTCGAAGCGATCAGGGAGCCGACAGAGGGATGGAAAAAATCCGCGTTCCCGTCAGCGCCGCGCAGCAGCATCTCGACGTGCAAATCTCCGCCAGCATCCATGTGATACGGCACCTGCGTGATCGAATTTGCGCCCGCATGAGCCGTCAGTGTCAGCTGCGGCGGTTCGGGTGACGCACCAACAGATACCGGCATTGATGTCGGCGGCCCAGCCCCTGGCGGAGGCGTGTCATCGAGCATCCACAAAGCACACTCACGCAGGCGATCAGGGTTGTCGTGCGAAGCGCCGTGCGAATCCGACACCTCGAGCCAGGACCGTGAAGCAGCTTGGATCCACTGCCCTTCCCATCCGCTTGGCGCGTAGAACGGAAAGCCAGTCCATGACCGCCCGACGCCGTGAGCCGAGTTGTGGGGTGAGACTAGATGGTCTTCATTGCAGGCGTACAACAACCAATCGCGGGTCGAACCAGGACCAACAATGTGCGAGTTATTCCATCCTCGGAGCTCCCCCACGGGCTCTGTGAATGGAAACAAGCTCAGCCCATTCAGCATCGTCTCATTCAGCGCGGGATGAACGATGCCGTAGGTCGTACCACCGTGCGTGCTATCCAGGCAAATGATGCGCTGGACGGGTATGTCCGGGTTGGCCGTCAACATCGCGCGCGCGATCAAACCGCCCATACTGTGCGCAATGAGCGAGTACTTGACCAACTGCTGAGATGGAGCAAGCACGCCAGAACTCCCCGCAGGAAAGAGGTCGTCATTCGAGATCCACTCCGCAATGGAGAGCGCGTTCACTCGATCACGAAGCAGACGACCATTGCGATCGTGCTGGCCCGTCTCGCCGCCTTCGTTGTGATAGCCAAGCCCGGGGTCCTGACCATCGTTCGGGACACGCAGAACGAGGAAAGCCGGAATCTTGCTCGCCGCCTTATCGGGATGGTTCGCTGGGTCTTCGCGCAAGTACGGCGCCATATCGCTCCAAGTCCCTGTGCTCCCATACAGTCCGCCCTGCAGAATTACAGGCTCGGGATAATAGATATCATTTTCGATGCGAATGCCCTCGTCAGCGACATAGGTGTACGTTCGAAGCGGATCAGACGCTGGGTAGTTGGCAATCTGGAAGGAGGCCCCGTTCCAGTCTCCCGTCCAAACCAGACTGGCTTGGATGATGTACTCGCCACTGACTCCGGGCCGCAGGCAATAGTCTCCGAACTCATTGGTCTCATCCTCATCGAGAACAGCTCTGCTGGTCGCATCGATGGCGCGCACCACCACATGATTCATCGGGATTTTATTGCGGCCCATAACCACGCGCCCCGTGAAGCCACAGCGCGCAGCTCGGATAACGGCCGGAACATGACCATCGATACGCGCGCGGAAGGTGAGCTGACCATGCTCAATGATGGCCTCGTCGAGGATGAATCCATCAAGGAAGGAGTCGGATAGTTCGTTGCCGTCACAAGCAACCGTATGCAGCGGCTCCAGGTTCGCAACGAGCCCGAACTGATCAATGATGGAACCGTGCATCAGGAAGACTCCCCGCTGACCCGCGCGATCACCAGCAAAGGCAACTGATAGTTCCATGCCCTGCGGCAGGTCTCCGTCCGTCAGCACGTCCACGCGCTGATGCAGGTCAATATCAGTCAACTCGTCGTTCCCCTCACCAGCGAGCAACAGAATCTCGCGCGAGCCCGCAACCTCGATGCTCGCAAAGACTCCAAGCCCCTGACCCCGATCGCCCGAGAAAACGACTGTTCGACCGTCCTTCGATATCGACGGGAAAGCACCGACGCTCTGAAAGCCTGTAGAGATGACAGTGGAATTGGATGAGAGATCGAACAACACAATTTGCTGTTGGTCATCGCGAACTACAAGTTCGTCAGTCTCCGACATGCTTGGCCGCAGCTGCGTGCCGAGCGGATAGGCATCGAGTATGTAAAGGCCCTGCCCGAAGCTCGCCATCAACGCACATTGCTGAGCGCCATTGATCGTAGCGGGAAAGGCCATCCATCCGGCGTCGTTGACAGCGACAAAAGGCTCGAGCTCGTCGAAGTCTTGATTGAAGGTCGATCCAATCAGAGTCGCGCTGCCAGGGTTGCTGAAGCGCCAGCTGCGCAGCGACCAATTTACTCCCTGCGTCGTATCGACATCGATCGACAGGATGCGTGGGTCCAGCTCATTCGTAATCGCAGCGGCGACAAACTCTCGGTTAGGATCGCCTTGACCGAACGAGACCGGGGTCCACAGCCCGTTAACGGGATCCTTGACGAGCACCTGGCTACCTCCGGCCGCGTTGTTCTGCGCGGGTAGCACGAGCCAACCTCCGGCGTTGCTCGCGACTCGCGCCCCAAGCTCTCCGACGTCCAGACTCGGCTGATCTTGGACAAATCCCTGAATCAACTCGAGCTCCAGATGCGTCCCCGGCTCACTCTCCCTGGCGAAAGAGAGAGATGCGAAGAAGGCGATTGAGAGGGAAACAGCCGTACAGTTCATGAGCTACCGAAGGAGGCAGGGGCGGCGAGTCACATGGGTCTACGTGATTGACTGCGGGGCCCAGTGCGGCCGGGCGCGAATTCGACGAAAAAATCTGCTCGAGGGTCATTCCAGGCGCACGGATCGACGTGGCGAGTGGCCGTCCCTGCCCCACTACGCGCTCCACTCCGCGCTCCACCTGTCGCGTGCCTACTGGGTACTATGGACCGACTAAGGTACGGGTCAGTGGTGACTGTTTGCTGATGTCTCGATGGTCAGGCGCAGTGATCGTCATGAGCATGCGTACCTTGAAACTGACACACGCTAGTGCAACTGAAGACAGGCATCGTCGTAGATAGCCCTGGGGTCTTTCCGAAGATGACCAGCGCTTCCTGAACTTGGATGGGAACGCATATCACTTACACGCTACGCACTTCCCGGTGAATGACTCGGGCCTCGCAAGGGAGTAGCGAGCCTGCCGGATCCTCATCAGCCTCCTGGGGACGTTCGAGCTAAGGCATTGTTGGATTGAGGCCTTTGTTACAGAACGCGCGCCAGCAGAAACGCTCCTCGTCCTGCGGCAATTTCAAACCTGTCGCCGCACCAGCGCCTCAGTCTTCGCTCGACTCCAGCGTGTGAACCGCCGCCATGATTGCCAAGCGCTCTTGCAATGAGCGTTCGGCATCGGAGGCCATGGTGCGGCGGATGCCTTCGGCGGTTAGACCGGCCGCGATCCCTGCCGATACTTCTGCCTCGGCTCGTATCCTCCAAGATTCCTTCGCTTCGAACCGCTCTCCATGCGGGACCGTATCGAGAACGCGAACGCTGTTCTCTCCCGCCGAGTAGGCAAGCAGGCCTCCATCGGGACTGAAGGAGACCGAGCCCACCGGACGTTCTGACGCAGGCTCGAGCTCGAGCAAATACTGCCCCGTCGCCGCTTCCCAGATGTCTACCGAGTTGTCGCCCGAAGTCGTTACGACGCGGCTTGCATCGGGGCTGAAGATGGCGGATTCGACACCTGTTTCACCAGCAGATTTCGGATCTGCGAAGAGAATCGTCAGGCACTCCCCTGTCTTCGCGTCCCAGATTCGAGCTGTGTTGTCATCCGATGCCGTCAGAATCCGATCTCCTGCAGCGCTATAGACGACGGTCCATACGAAGGAAGTGTGTCCCTCCAACAGGAGCTCGTCCGGATTTAACTCGACGGTGAAGACCCGAACAGTCGGGCCGTCATAGGCCAGCGCAATTCTGGAACCATCCGGGCTGAAGCTTCCTGCCCATGCAGTCTCTGAGTCATGGAGCACTTGGGCGACAAGTGCACCGGATTCGGCAAGGAACACTGAGGCGCCATCGGACCGAGATAGACTCAAAACATGCGGCCCGCTGCTGCAGAAGATCGTGTTACCTCGCCAGTCTGCAACTCCTTCAAGCACGGCGCCGCTATACCCAGTCATGACTTCCCAGACACGTGCACTCTCATCGCTCGACGAGCTAACGAGCAAATCTCCACTCTCGTTGAATGAGACCGAGTCGCTGCGCCTGGACGAGCCGGCCAACTCATGAAGCTGCTCACCCGTGAACGCGTCCCAGATGCGTACGGTCGTATCGCTTGATGCTGAAGCAATGAGCCGACCATCCGGGCTCGCCTCGGCTTGATTGACGGCCGCAACGTGCCCGCGCAAAACCAATAAGCACTCGCCGGTTGTTGGACACCAAATGCGAATCGTGTCGTCATGTGACGAGGTGACAAGCCGGCTGCCATCCTTCGTAAAACTAGAGGAAGTGATGAATCCCTCATGGCCGCGCAGAACTCTTGGGTTGGTCTGCGTGCGAACATCCCAGCTGTGGCATTCCCGGTAGCATGTCTGCGTGAGAATCCTCGACCCGTCCGCATTGAACTGCGCCACTTCAGTTCCGTTGGGAACGGCGGCGAATTCGTGAATCTCCTCCGCGCGATTCAAGTCCCAAACGCGAAGCGTCTCATCATCCGAGCAGGTCACAAGGAGTTGCCCACCAGGGTCGTAGGCGACGAAACGCACGGCCGCGTGGTGCCCCTCGAGAATTTCGCTGAGCTTGCCGGTCTTGGTGTCCCACAGATACACCTGCTCATCCCCCATCGCCGTTGCGAGGGTCTTGCCGTCCGGGCTGAAGGCTGCACATATCACCGACACACCGTCGGCATTCAGCACTGCGATCATGCTCGAATCCTGGGCGTTCCAGATCGTAGATGGCGCGCCTTTGTGTGCTGTGAAGAACTTGCTCGCATCCGCGCTCAACGAGCACAAGATCGCAGTCTTGCTCCCCATCGGTAGACGCGCCGTGATCGCAGAGAAGGCGGGAAAGTCGACTGCGGCCCCAATGCCCGTGAAGCGAAAATCTACACGACCCGGCGCACTGCCGGGTACATCCCTTGCGAATGGAAAGGGATAGGGGCTGTCCCATGATTCCAAGCTCGCGCAGTCGCCCGCTCGCAAACTGGAATCCTGCTTGGCTGCTAACCACAGCCACTCCCAATTCCCTCGGTGCTTCTCGGTACAGCCCATAAGTCGCTCAAGGGCAAGCTCCCGATTTCCGACCGCCAGCGACATCTGAGCGACCTCGAGACTTGTGAAGTAGTGCTGTCTATCAGCCTCTTCCGCCCTCTTCTCAGCGTCATCCTTTGCCTGTAGAGCAACTTCCACTTCTGCGTCTGCTCGTGACTTGCAGAACAGGCCTAGCGCACCTCCACCAAGGCACAACAGAAGCACCAGGACGACTGAAGAGGCGCGACCACATTGGTCACGGCACCGGTTCTCAGTGGTTGTGATGTAGATTTTGACTCGGGTCGATGCCAGCGATGACGCTCGAACATCGAACGGCAACGATGCGGTGGTCGGTTCTCGCTTCCGAATACCGAAACTCAATGCTTCCCCTGACAGGTCATGATCAACTCGCCTGGTCAGCAACCAAGCCGGGACCAGCGGCTCATCGGTGCCTTGTGTGTTGATTGTGAAGCTCATCTTCCGCCAACAGACGATATCCGATTCCCGTAGCGCGATGGAGGCTAATTGGTCCAGTAGCCGACCATAGAGACCATACCAATCCATTCAGCTGGCCTTGCCTCATCCCTGTCCGGGTAGCGCCCATCTTCCCTGAAGTTCACTTCTGGCTCGATCTACAGCACGACAGACTCGACGCTCCCGGAGTAAGCCTCGCGACAGCTCTCCTGCGTCGATTAACTCCGGCAGACCCCGCGCAACCTCTCGGAAGTGATGGGGTTAGAGTCAGGACATGATCACTCTTGGACTGTTTTGTTTGCTTGCTAGCGCAGGCACGTCGGATCACGCGGGATTCGGTCGAGGCGCCGTCAACCTGGGCGACCTGAATGGCGACATGGTCGAGGACTTCGCAGTCCTCGATTCGGCTGACATCGCTAGCATCTGGGTGCTCTGTGGTGCGAGCGGCAAGACGATTTGGAAGAAGTCGGCACAGACCGGCAGTTCGATAGGCAGCCTCGTGCACGCCGGAGATTGGAACGATGACGGCGTCGACGATCTCTTGGTCATGGGGTACCGCATTCAACTCGAGAAGTGGACTTACGGCGCCCGCATGCTCAGCGGCCGTGACGGCGCGCAGCTCGAGAGTTGGCCTGGATACCGTTGGCCTGCGCTTGTATTGAATCCCGCTGATCCGGCGAAGAGGCGCGTCCTGCTTTCCCAGATCACACGAGTGGTTCCTACTAAGTCGACTTGGGTTCACCAATTCACAGGCTTGTCGCGCACCGGCGCACGGGTCCTTTCGTTCTCGCGAGAGTCGGACAAATCAACGGGGCTTAGTTTAGCCACGGCAGGAGATCTCGACGGAGACCGCTATGACGACATTCTGCTGTCCGGCTCGCCTTCGAGCAGGATCGAGGCTGTCACTGGAAAGAAGGGCGAACTCATCAAAGTCTATGGACGGGCCACTCGTACGCCCTACGCTTACGCGCCTCATCTCTCGCCCATTCGAGACTTCGATGGAGACGGTATCTTGGACTTCGTCGCACTCGCTTCGAAGAACATTGGGAGCGACAAAGTCTACGCTCATCGCTACTCCTCCAAGAGCGAGGCACCAGTGGCCAAACTAAAACTCACCGGCGCAGCTGGTGGTGTCGTTAACTGCGGCGATGTCGATGGTGATGGAGTCGATGATGTCTTGGTCGGTGCCCACGAATCCTTCCCAGGCAGCCGCATCTATGTCGTATCCGTAAAGAGGTGGGAGGTGATTGATACTTTTGGTGCGGAGACATTCATCGGGATTCCAAAGTTCGGAGCTAACCTCCTAACTCTAGGTTCCGAAAGCTCAAAGCAAGGTCGCGTGATCGTAGGCGCGTGTGACTACTGGTCCTCTGATGATCACGGTTCCGTGTTCGCCTTGCGCTTGCCCAGCTTCGAGGTGGACTTCCACTGTCGGCGAACGGCGGAGGAGCCAAACTCCTTAGTCGTGACGAAGACGCTCCAGAGGACAGCGGATATCTGACAAGAGTGTTAGTCATGAAAAGTAAAATCAGCTTGTTCCACACAAGCCTGAAATTCGCGCTCCTGCTCGCAACTTGCGTCGCATGCTCCACTCGACGCTCTGCCACGGGCGCGGCAACCGAGGCGCTGGTGCAGAATTCACCACGCCTGGAAGGCCCTTGCGGGCCGTCTCTCGTGGTTCGAGCCTCGGGAACTTGAAGGATTGGGCATGAACTCCCGCGTGCACCCGACCTTCAAGACCAAATACCGCGTCACTAATTGGGCCGCCTACGACCGCGCCCTTGTCAAGCGCGGCGATATCACCCTCTGGATCACGCCCAAAGCCATCAATGCGTGGAAGGCCGAGCCCGTGGCCAGGCGCGGTGCTCCGCGCAGGTACTCGGATCTGGCTATCGAGACCGCCCTTACGCTGCGCCTCGTGTTCCGGTTGCCGCTACGCCAAGCCGAGGGCTTCTTGCGTTCCCTGCTGGACATGATGGACCTGAGTTTAGAAGCACCGGACCACACGACCATCTCTCGCCGAAGCAAGGAGGTGAAGCTGGAGCCTGTCACCTCGAAGAGGGGCGTTCACCTGATCATCGACAGCACGGGGCTGTCGATAGTGGGAGAG
>JBLFWN010000061.1:0-38261 GCA_047611405.1 Planctomycetota bacterium
GGCATGCCGTTCTCAGGCAGACGGATCAGATCACTCAGCGTCAGTTCGGGTAAGACTGCCGAGCCCTGCATGAAGCCGCCGCTGGCTGGATTGTAGGTGCCCGTCATGTAGCGCGAGCTGCCATTGTAATTGACCGGGCCGTAGCGATAGACGATGTCGCAGTTGCCTAGGTTGGCCTGGTTGACCAAGTACATGAGCTCGTTCTGGCGAACCTGCATAAAGTTGTCAGGAGTGGCCGTGACCTGGAAGGCTGTCGCCGGGGCGAGTCCTGTATCGAGCGACCTCAAGAAGTCTTCGATCGTGAGCGCCTGGTTGTCCGTCAAGTTGAACCGGCGAGCACCACTGGCCAGAGACTGCATGAGGTGACCCGCGACGCTGCTGCCGGCACCGTTGTGAGTCAGACCGCCACCCAGCTCGGTACGCATCCCGAAGTCGCCACCAATGTGGAAAGGCTTGGCGAGCTTGCTGAAGATCCCGCGCAAGGGCGGGATGACCGTCGTGGGGGAGAGTCCACCGTCGAGGTGGTCGACAATTTCACCCGAGGTGCCGAGTGGCAAGCTGTGGCAGTCGACACAGCGCAAGTTGTCGCGCACGGCCAGGTTCATAAACAAATCAGCGCCGAGCAACTGGTCGCTCGTGTAGACACGGTCCATCGCCTGCATCGGGTTCGCCGGAACAGCCAAGTGCTCGAGGAATTGACTGAGGTAGCGGAAGTCCACGGTCAACGTGCCCGACTGACCATTCTCGTGCCGCTCGAGAAGCGTGACAAATATGTTGTCGAAGTCCTGGAGAGACTTGTTATCGCCGCGCCAGTGGAAGGGGCCAACCTCGCGCAAGTGCCGCAAGGGCTGGCTGACCATCGGGCCTTTCAAGTCCATCGGGAACGCGAGCTGATCGGCGGGCGTTCCTTCCGGATCGAGGTAAGCAGAGAGGTCCCAAGCGAGGCCGTCCGAACCGCCATCGCTGTGACAGGAGTCACACGATGAGGTCTGCGACAGCGAGTTGTCGGTGCGGATGAAGTGGATGCGGCCCTGGTTGATATCGGCGGGTGTCGGATCCCATCCGTTCGAGCGCGCCTTCGGAGACAAGTACTCGAAGTTTGGTGTGCCTGGCAGGTCTGCCAGGAAGACACGTGCGTACGAGTTCTCACCCTTGTTGTAGATCCACATCTGCTCGCCTGTGAAGTTGATGCGGGAAGCACGCGGGCCAGCTCCGTCGGGATACAGGTTCTGGCGCTGGATGTCGATCGTTCCGGCCCAACTGACGTGTGGTCCATTGAGGTCCAACACGGCCATGCTGTCCGAACCGTAGCCGGTCACGAAGGCACGAGTGCCGTCCGGTGAAAAGCTGACGTGAGTCGGTGTTGAACAACGCTGATCGATCGCCGGCGCCAACGCATCCAGATCGATCATGTTTACTAGCGAGCCATTGTTCGCTTTGACGACCGCGATGCGGTTGCGAACGACTTGGCCGGCGATGAAGTTTCTTTCACCGACGAAATCGGCGTTCAACGCCTCCGTGTGCGGGATCCACAGCTCGTTCGTCCCGGGCCTGTGGTGGATGTTGTACAGCATCGTGCCGAGACCACTAACCGTTCGCGAGTGATCCAACGCATCCGTCGCCGGGCTTGCGGTGATGTTGATCGCAAACAAGTCACTGTCAGGCAGCGCATTGACGCCGGGAATCTGATCGACGTGCTCAATGGTTCGAACATCGGCATTATCCCCCGTCTGGGCGTTGCCCATTGGAGCCGTTCCATTGCCAGACATGAACGGCGTCACGAAGACTGTCGTTCCGACGCGCGTGATTCCTCGCGGCTGCATTGCGGGAATATCGATCGACTTCACGACCTTGTACGTGTTCGTGTTGACGATGTCTACGCAGTTCGAAGCCGAGCAAGTGACGTAGGCGCGCTTCTGCTGTACATCGAACACCAAGTCGTGCGGATCGGCGCTCGTCTGCACCGTGTTGGTGATCTTCCCCGTGCGCAAATCGATCACGCTGATCGCGCCCGCGACTCGGTCGACGCACCACAGCTCATTCGATCCACGCCGCAGACGAATCGATGTCAAACCTATCCCCATCGGCGCCTCCCACAATAGCTCCAAGTTCGCGCTATTACGCGCGACGACTCGGCTGCCCGGTTGGTTGATCGCGTAGACAGCGAGGCCGCGAGGATCAAACTCGAAGGCGTTTTGAACCGCCACTTCGAAGTTCATCCAGCGGCCCTGGATTTGGTCGCGGGGCACTTCATTATCGCTGACGATCTGTGCGACTACCGTGGACGCAAGAACGGGAATCGCGAGAAGAATGCCAATACGGAGACGCCGAGTGCTTGTTGCGAATCGAGGGAGCATGTACCTGTCTCGTAGCGAGGGGGAGAACGAACCGCCTCCAAGTTGGCAAAGGGCGATTCGAGGGCTGGGTGAGGAATCCAGGCGATCACCTCCAATATACATCGTTACGGGTCCAGGGTGTGACTGCTGCTGGTTGTCTAGTGTTCAGCGGGTTAGCCTTGTCTCCCTTCAGCGGCCCCTGGACCGGGGCTGAGCGCCGCCATTGGCCCCCCCCCAGCTCGCCGCGAGCCGCTTGCTCTCCGAAGACTCAGGCCTGAACTGTGCAGTAAGGGCCTATTTGTTGGTAAAAAGATAGGAATATAGATTGCAACTCGCCCAAAGCATGTCCCGTCTGGGAACAGAAACTGCCTTCGAGGTGCTTGCGCGCGCAAAAGCGCTGGAAGCTCAGGGTCGCGACATCGTTCACTTGCACATTGGTGCCCCGGACTTCCCGACGCCCGATAATATCGTGGAGGCTGGCATCAAGGCCCTGCGAGACGGCTGGCACAAATACACGCCGGCCAAGGGCATCCCGGACTTACGCGAGGCTGTGTGCGAGGACATCGCCCGCTACCGGGGCGCTGAGGTGAGCCCGGACAACGTACTGATCGTCCCGGGCGGTAAGCCGACGATGTTCTATGCGATCCTGATGTTCGGAGAACCAGGCGCGGAAATCCTGTACCCCAACCCCGGCTTCCCGATCTATGAATCGCTGATCAACTGGTCGGGTGCGACACCGGTTCCGATCGAACTGCGTGAAGAGAACGGCTTCTCGTTCAGAGCCGAGACTGTCTTGGCACAGATCACGCCCAAGACGCGCCTGTTGATTGTCAACACGCCGGCCAACCCGACCGGCGGCGTCAATCCGAAGGCTGAGATGGATGCGTTGGCGAAGGGCCTAGAAGATCACCCGCATGTGACGATCCTGTGCGACGAGATTTACTCTCGCTTGCTCTACGACGGTGAAGAGCACGTCAGTATTTTGAACTACCCCGCTTTGCGTGAGCGCGCGATCATGCTCGACGGATGGTCGAAGACCTATGCGATGACAGGCTGGCGCCTGGGCTATGGCATCTGGCCTTCGTCGCTAGTCGATCAAGCCGAACGGCTGCAGATCAACTCGACATCGTGTCCGAACGCAGTGACTCAAGTCGCGGCCATCGAAGCCTTGCGCGGGCCCCAGGATGCAGTCGACGAAATGGTCAAGGCCTTCGATGAACGTCGCAAGATCATTCACGAAGAACTCAACTCGATCCCCGGCTTCAGTTGCGTGCTTCCGAAGGGTGCGTTCTATGCATTCCCGAACGTGTCCGCTACTGGCGTTAGCTCAAGTGATCTCGAGCATCGTTTGCTGAACGAAGCGGGTGTTGCTTGCCTCTCCGGTAGCAGCTTCGGCGCACTGGGCGAGGGCTACTTGCGTTTCAGCTACGCGAATTCGATCGACAACATCCGCGAGGGCATCCGCAGAGTGCGAGAGTGCCTGCAACCCTCCTGAACCGTGCTCTATTACTCGATTCAAGCAGCCTCTGGCTCCTAAATTCGGTTTATGAAACGCTCCGACTTTCGAAGTGACACGGTTACCCTACCGTCTGACGGCATGCGCGATGCGATGTTCAACGCAGAGCTGGGTGACGACGTGTTGGAGGGCGATCCTACGGTTCGCAAGCTCGAAGCAGCTGCTGCCGATTGGCTTGGCAAAGAGGGCGCGCTGTTCGTGCCGTCTGGGACGATGGCGAACCAGGTCGCGTTGGGATCATGGACGCGACCGGGAGATGAGATCATCGTGCAGCGCTGGGCGCATGTGACAACCTTCGAAGGCGGCGCGGCGGGCATGCTGCACGGGCTGCAGTCGATCACGCTGGGTGACATTTCCGGTCGCTTCGATCCGGAAGAAGTGCGCGCTTCGATCCGGCCTCCTTTAATTCATTGTCCTAAGACGGCATTGATCTGTACCGAGCAGACGCACAACGTCGCGGGTGGCAAGATCCTGCCTCTGGCCGACCTGCAAGCGATACGCGCGACCGCAGTCGAGGCCGATATTCCGGTGCACATGGATGGCGCACGCTTGGCGAATGCCGTGGTTGCTTCCGGTGTATCCGCACGCGAATGGTCAGCGACGGCGGACTCGGTATCACTCTGCTTGTCGAAAGGACTCGGCGCACCGGTCGGTTCGGTGATCGCAGGCCCCACGGACTTCCTCGAGCGGGCCCGACTGATTCGTAAACGCCTCGGTGGTTGGATGCGGCAAGCGGGTTTCTTGGCCGGCGCAGGCTTGTGGGCACTTGAGAACAACATCGAGCGACTGGCGCTGGACCATCAGCTGGCGCGGCAGCTCGCAAGTGGTCTGGCAGGCATCGATGGATTGTCTGCTGATCCAGCTTCGGTCGACACGAACATCGTCATGGTCGAGGTCGATGCGACGCGTACGACTCCGAACGCATTGATGTCCGCGCTGGCCGAGCGCGGCGTGCTGGTCATCCCGATGGGGCCGACCGTGCTTCGATTCGTGACTCACCTCGGACTGGACGGAACCGATGTGGATCGCTTGGTCTCAGCTGCGACTGAGATCATGGAGGGCTCGCAGTAGACTCCGGAACTCCTGGCCTCAACCCTGCGTCAACTTGGGGAAGCCAATCGGTCTAGCAGCCCGTTGAAAAACAGCGATTCATGTCTCGGCCCCCTCGAACCGCCTGTCCGCGTTGCCAGAACCTACGAATAGCGCGCAACTATGCGTAGAACCTGGCGCCTTGTCAGTCGATTCGAGGGAAGCAATCCATGAATCGCTGTTTATCAACGGGCTGCTTGGCCTTTTAGGTGAGCACCTCATTCACTGTGATCCAGGCTTCGGGTCAAGTATCGTCCCAAGATCGGCCCCTCGTAGCTTTTGAGGGCTCTCAACGCCTCACGTACGTATCCATTGCGTTTGCGTTTCGCTTGGCGGGCGCAGGGCGGCCGATTAACCTTCCCACAGCTAATCCGCCCCAAACGCAGGGGCTCATCCGAACACCATTCGACATTAATGGGCATCTTCAAGGCCTACGACATCCGTGGGCTCTATCCCTCAGAGCTTGACACCAATCTGGCTCGCAAGATCGGGCACGCCTTCGCTACGCACCTGAAGGCCAAGCGCCTGCTGGTAGGACGCGACATGCGAGTTCATTCTCCCGCCGTGGCCGATGCAGTCATCGAAGGCATGCGCGATGCTGGCGCGAACGTCGTCTCGATCGGTTTGGCTTCGACGCCGATGGCCTACTTCGCGATCGGTTCGCAAGATGTCGACGGTGGATTGTGTGTGACGGCCAGCCACAACCCTGGTGAGTACAACGGCATGAAGTTGTGCGGTCGCGGCGCTACGCCGATCTCATCTGCAAACGGAATCCTCGAGATCGAGAAGATGTGCGCCGCCGACTACCCCGGTGCGACTGCAGAGCGCGGAAGTTTCGAGGAGATCGACCTGCTAGACGCCTATGCAACGCACGTCGCGTCCTTCTGCAAAATGACGAGCGAGGTGCACGTCGCCATCGATGCTGCGAATGGCATGGCGGGCTACACCTTGCCGTACATCCTTGCCAAGCTGCCGTTGATCAAGACGACTTCGATCTTCATGGAGCCTGATGGCAGCTTCCCTAACCACGAAGCCAACCCGCTGATCGAGGAGAACCTGGATCCCGTACGCGGCCTGATTCGAGAATGCGGCGCGCGCGTTGGGGTGAGCTTCGACGGGGATGCGGATCGTTGCTGCTTTGTCGATGAGGCTGGGCGCACAGTACCGGCCGACTTGATGACAGGTATCCTTGCGCGTGAGTTCTTGCGGGAAAAACCAGGCAGCCCGGTCGTTTATGACCTGCGTTCGTCGTGGGCCGTCAAGGAAGTCGTCAAGCAGGGTGGTGGGGATCCGATTCGCGAGCGCGTAGGGCACTCCTTCATCAAAGCGACCATGCGCGAAGTCGGGGCCATCTTTGCGGGTGAACTCTCCGGACACTTCTACTTCAAAGACAACTTCACGACGGACTCGGGCGTTTTGGCACTTGTGTCTGCGCTAAACTTGCTTTCGGGTTCGACGACTCCTTTCTCTGAATTGGCCGCCGACATGCGTCGCTATCATGCGACGGGCGAGATCAACTTCGAGGTAGCCGACAAGGATGCGGCGATCGCGCAATTGAAGTTGCACTTCAATGATGGACGGCAGGACGAACTCGATGGGATCACAGTTGAGTTCGGAGACCTTGGCGACGACGACTGGTGGTGGTTCAACGTGCGCGCGTCGAACACCGAGCCCTTGTTGCGACTCAACCTGGAAGCGGCGACCGAGGCCCTGCGCGACAGCCGTCGCGATGAGTTGGTCGGAATGCTCGGAGCCGCTGCAGAGTGAGGTTGGCCGGGTGTGCGGAACCTAGCTCCTCGAGTTGGGTTCTGTGTTCTAAACCTAGATGTCTCTCGATCCTGATATGAGCCCCCTGCGTGTGTGGATTCGGCTCGGAGCCAGCCTCGGGCTCGAGCCGTTGTCGATCGTGAATGAAGCTGCCATGACTAGCAGCGCGGGCCCACGGCCAGGCGCTATTCACAGCTTGGGTCGAGGGTGCGTCTCGAGTTTCGGACGGCTGCTGGCAATTTTGGGTGTTGTGGCCTCGGGCTGGCTTCCCTCTGCAATGGCCGCAAGCCTGGCCCCGATCGTGCGACAAGGTGTTCCGACGACGACACCGGAACTGCCCAGCTCCGGAGAGTGGCTCGCGATCCTGAAGCGTGACCGGCGAGTCGGCTTCCATGCGAGAGGCGGCGGTCGGGCACTCGAAGTGATCGGTGACTCCGCAATCGATGAACGGGAGCGCGCTGTCGCATTGATCGCGATTGGAGCGGCGGGCCTCGTTTCGGAACGACAGCGTTTGGAATCATGGGCAGCAGAGGGACGCTCACTCGAGCGACGCGCAGCCATCCTCGGCCTCGGCGAGTTGGCGGCAACTGGCGCGGGTCGCATCGGCGAGGCGAGTGATCTTTTGCAGGTTCTCGTTGGCGACGCCGACTTGGAAATCGCTGAGTGCGCAATGCTGGCTTTGCTGCGCACGCAAGTTCCACGATGGCGTGACCTCGTCAGTGATCACGGCAATCATTCGGGTGATCCGCTGGCGCGTCCAGCGAACTCGTTGCTCGTCTTTTGTTTCGATCCTGAAGGAAGCACGCCCAGTCGCGCGAGCGACCTATTGCTCGATCTGCGTTGGGATGCCGCGCGGGAATTTGGAACGGTAGATGGTCATGCGTGGGAGTCGCAGCTCTTGGCGGAGCTCGAATCCAACGAGGAATTTCTGGATGCGCTCGTGTATCGCGCAGCCTCGGAGCTCTCGCGGGCGGGGATCAAGGACCACATGCTGTCGCTGTTGATTAACGGCCAAGGCACGGTGCGTCTGCGCGCGGTGGTGCGGGCGATGGCGCCCGAACTTGACAAGTTGATCGAAGCCGAGCTGTGGATGCCCGCTACCGAAGAGGAGTGGGTGACGCTGACCCGAGAAGCATTGGACTCGCGCTTGAGTGCGTTCTTGCCGACCTTGCTTGCGCGCTCGCTCCAATTTACTTCTGTTCGTGGTCGCGCGGCCGGTGCGCTGGCGCTGAAAGACGAACGGTATGTAGAGACCTTGGTCGTGACCTCGGGTGCCGATGATCCCGCCATGCGCGCGGGAGCTGCCGTGGGCATGACGCTCTCAACCCGCAAGGAGTTGTTGCCGCGCTTGACCGAGATGAGCGACGACAGCGATCTACTCGTCCGTGCGCACGCGCTGGTGGCACGCATGACCATGGAGGACACGCGCGCGCGGGATGACATTTCGGATCATCTGCGTGGCAAGGCGCCGCTGGAAGACGATGTCCAAGATGCCGAGTTTCGAGCTGCCTTGCTCACCGCGCTCGAAGAATCGTACATGGCGCCCTACGTGTCCGAGTTCCTGAATGAGCACCTCGATGCGTTGGACCGCCGTGAATTGGGAGGTGCGATCGCGTGCCTCTTCCTACGCGGGCGCATGACCGAGACTGCACTCTTGCGTGAAGCTTGGGAGTATGTCGATCCTCACTCTTTGCGCGCCCGGCGCATCGTGCAGGCACTCGGACGCTTCCCTTCCGAGGACGACATTGCTTGGTTGGCGGAGCGCTTCCCGTGTGATGATGACCCAGAGTTGAATCAAGAGTTTGCGCAGAGCCTGGTACGCGCGGGACATCCCGAAGTCTTCCCTATGCTCGAAGCGGCGATTTGGGACAAGAATTGGGATCGCAGCGTCCTGGCTTCAGCGGTTGTGATCGAGATCTCTGGTCTGCGGCGCTTGTTGAACTGGATCGAATCACCGCCTCCGCATGCGACATCGGAAGATCTGCGAAGACTCGGGTACGCGATCGGCCAGTGGGCAGGACAAGAAGGACTCGATCAACTCATTCAACGATTGGGCCCGCGCGCTGGAGCTGAAAAGCCTGTGCTGCAAGGGGCCATGCTGGGTCTTCTCGTTGCTCGAACTCACTGAGCCATGATGATGCAGAGTCGCGAGCGATCATCGACGGAGACGGAAGACTCCTGGCACGCGAGTGGAGTCGTCAGTCTGCTGACGGACTTCGGTCACATCGATCCCTATGTTGGTGTGATGAAGGGAGTGATGTTGGCGCGCTCGCCTGAGCTGCGCATCGTCGATCTGACGCATGAAATCCCGGCGCAAGATGTCGCGATCGGTGGCTGGATGCTGTCGCAATCATGGCGCTACTTCCCAGTCGGAACCGTGCATCTGGCGGTCGTCGATCCGGGAGTTGGCTCGCTGCGGCGGATCTTGGTTGGCGAGCGGGAAGGGCATGTTTTCTTGGCTCCGGACAATGGACTGCTCGAGCTGAGCCTCGGTGCGCAAGCCAAGGTTTGGGAGCTGGACTGCGAGCGCTTCGCACTGCCCGGCAGGAGTTCGACCTTTCACGGGCGTGACATTTTTTCACCCGCAGCTAGCGCAATTGCCGGCGGATTGTCCCCACGCCAGGCAGCGAAACGAGCGACTCCGGACGATGACTGGATCCGGCTGGGTTCTGCGGCGGCTTCGATCGAATGGGATGGACCGGATCGCTTTCAGACGCCGATACTGCTAGTGGACGCCTTCGGTAACCTGATCAGCGCGCTCGATCCGGCCAAAGAGGGAGTGCCGATGGACGAGTTCGAGTTGGACTTACCCGGACTTTCCGCACGGACTTGCCAGACCTACGCGGAAGTCAGCCCGGGCGAGGTGCTCGCTCTGGTAGATTCCTACGGCCATTTGGAGGTCGCTGTCCGCGACGGGAACGCCCGCGCGCGCTTGCAGTTGGACCGCGGAGATCGACTCAGCTTCAGGAGACGCACGTGACGCAGGACAAAACGATTGGATTCGTCGGAGTGCCGATGGACCTTGGCGGCGGAAGGCGCGGCGTCGACATGGGGCCGAGCGCGATCCGTATCGCCGATCTCGAGCGCGAGGTTCGTTCGCTGGGCTTCGGTTTCGAAGACCACGGCAACGTTCCGGTGCGCGAGCCTGACTCGCGCGTTGCCGAAGACCCGAACGCAAAGTTCTTGGACGAGATTGCAGAATGCTGCGGATCCTTGCGGAGCAAGGTGGAGGCGCTGGTCGATGCCGGGCGTCTGCCGCTTGTCGTCGGCGGAGATCACTCGATTGCTTGCGGCACGGTTGCAGGCATCGCCTCGCACTATCACAAGCGTAACGAGCGCATTGGGTTGCTGTGGTTTGATGCGCACGGTGACATGAACACACCGGAGACAAGTGATTCCGGCAACATTCACGGCATGCCTCTGGCATGCTGCTTGGGCCATGGCCCTGACGCACTAACGCGCCTGGCCGATCGTTTCCCGATGGTCGATGTCAAGAACGCCGTACTGGTCGGCGTTCGTTCACTCGATAAGGGCGAGGTGGCGCTGATCCGTGACCTGGGAGTGAAGTGCTTCACAATGCGCGACATCGACCTGCGCGGGATTCACAGCGTGATGGAAGAGGCGCTGGCGACCGTGAACAACGACACGGCCGGCTTCCATTGTTCCTTCGACCTGGACGGTACCGATCCGGGTGTCTCTCCCGGCGTCGGCACTCCCGTGCCGGGAGGCACGACCTATCGCGAATCGCATGCGGTAATGGAGATGGTCGCGGCGACGAAGCGCATGGTCGGTCTCGAGATGACCGAGATCAATCCGATCCTGGATACCTCTAACCAGACGGCGCGTGTCGCTGTCGAATTTGTGATGTCTGCGCTCGGCAAGCTGACCCTGTGAGACTGGCCGCCCCCCAATCGATGATCTCGCTTTCCTCCCCGCCCTTCATCCTCCAGCCTCGTTCTATCGCCAGCGCGCGATCATGGGCGACGCATCACCTGCTCTGCAGTAGCTGACCCTCGTGTTCACGTTCTTGCGATCTATGGCGGGGAATCGACGCCTGTTGAAGGACTTCGTTGTGCGTGACCTTAAGGCGCGTTACGTCGGGTCCAGCATGGGGTTCTTCTGGTCGGTGATCTTTCCGATCATCAACCTCATCGTGTACATGTTCGTGTTCCGGATTGTGCTGAAGGCACGCTGGAGCGATTTCCAAGGTCCGATCGAGGTCGCACTGGTGATGCTGGCCGGCATCGTTGTCTGGGCCGCTTTTGCCGAGACGATCTCGCGTAGCACCAATACGCTGGTCGAGAACGCGAACCTGATTCAGAAGGTCGTTTTCCCATCCGAGGTGCTGCCGCTCTACCTGACGATCTCTTCGCTCGTAAACATGTTGATCGGCTTTCCGGTCGTCGTGTTGTGCGTGCTGTACTTCGCGTACGCATCGCCTCCCGATGCGGTGATCTTGCAGCCAACGGAGATCGTCGAGATCGAAGGCCGTCGCTCGGAGCGGCTGGTCGATGTCCAAATCGACGAGCGTCAGGATGGGCCGGCTCGTATTGGCGTGTCGATTTCACGTGGGTGGTACGAGCCCATTGTGGTGCCCGTCGAATTCGCGGGAACAGCAGTGCGTGGAGTTGACTACCACTGTGATCTGAACGAGGTGCGCTATCCCAGCGGCATGCTGCGCGTGGAGATGTGTTTCTGGCCGATTGCTGACACCGAGCAAGAGGTGCCGGAGACGATTATCATTCGTTTGGGGACACCCGAAGTCGCAGGGCTCGGAGGTCTTACTGAGCTGACGCTGACGATGATCGACGCAGCTCCCCTGCAGCCTGGCGAGGAACCCCTCGCGCACGGCGCGTCATTCATCGCGGGCGATACCGATCCGACCTACCACCCGCTCGAGATGGGATTCTCGGTCATTTTCGTGCCGGTGCTGATCCTGTTGCAGTTGATCTTCACGGTTGGCCTTGGCTACTTCCTGTCGGCGCTCAATTTATTCCTGCGCGACACCTATCACTTAGTTGGCGTTGGCATCACCGTCTGGATGTTCGGCACACCGATCTTCTATCCCGGCACAATGGTCGAGAAGGAAGGCTACGGCTTGATGCTGGCGGTCAACCCGATGCACTGGTTGATCGAAGGCTATCGAGACGTATTGCTGTATGGGCTGTGGCCCGACTTTTGGATGATGGGGCGGCTGTTCGTGGTCGGTGTGATGGTTCTGTTTCTCGGTTCGCGTTTCTTCACTGCTCAGAAGAGCAAATTCCCTGATCTCCTGTAGGGGCGCGGCACATGAGTGAATCCAAGCAGAGCGGCGGCAACATGGGGTCCGCGATCCAAGTGCAAGGCCTTTCGAAGGCGTACCAGATGTACGCCAAGCCCTTCGATCGTGTTTGGGACTTGATCCTGCCGGGCGGTCCGCGCTATCGCGAGTTCTGGGCGGTGCGCGATGTCTATCTTGATATTCCGCACGGTTCGACGGTCGGGATCATCGGTCAGAACGGCGCCGGGAAGAGTACGCTGTTGAAGCTGTTGACGGGCATCACTGCACCAACGGCTGGTAGCGTCAACGTCAGCGGACGAGTGGCCTCCTTGCTCGAACTTGGTGCAGGCTTTCATCCGGACTTCTCGGGCCGCGAGAACGTCTTCCTGAACTGCTCGATCCTTGGCATGAGTAACGAGGAGATCGAGGAACGCTTCGCGAAGATCGTGGAGTTCTCCGAGCTGGGTGAGTTCATCGACCGCCCGGTGAAGACCTACAGTTCGGGTATGTACGTGCGCCTCGGTTTTTCAGTCGCAGCCAGCGTCGAGCCGGACATCTTGATGATCGACGAGGCTCTTTCGGTCGGCGACGAGCACTTCAGAGGCAAGTGCATCAACCGACTGAACGAGTTTCGCGAGCAAGGCAAGACGACAGTCTTCGTATCGCACGATATGGGAGCCATTAAGAGCATGTGCCAGTGGGTCGTGCTGATGGACGAAGGGCGTGTGTTGAAGCAGGGCAGCGCCGAAGAGGTCGCCGACGCGTATCTGAAGTCCGCGCACGAGCGCGGCAACAAGCGTCTGTCCGCGCTCGCACGCGACACTAGTGAATACCCGCGCTGGGGCACTGGCGAGGTCGAGACGCTGACCATCGAGTTGATGGGGGACAAGGACGAGCCCAAGCACGTCTTCACTCCGGGCGAACCATTCCGCGTGCGTATCCGTTATCGCGTGCACGAGACCTGCAAGCAGCCGGTTTTCGGACTGGGGATGTATCGCTCCGACGGCACTTATGTAAACGGCTCGAATCACGAGTGGCGCAAAGAGCCGCTCGAACTCGAAGAGATGAAAGCCGGCGAGGAGGGCGAGGTCTGGATGGAGTTCGACCAACTTCCGCTGTTGAAGGGCGAGTACTATCTGACGAGCTTCTTGTACGACCACTCGAAGGCTGCACCGACCGCGATCGATCATCGTGAACATGCGGCGACCTTCGAGGTCGTTGATGCTGAGCAACTGCAACACGGCATGTTGTTCCTACCGATGCGTTGGCGCCTGAAGCGTGACGGTGGTGAGGAGCTGGTCTCCGAGCGTTGACCGATGACGGGTACTTCCCCGAAACCCACTATTGGCCAAGCTGAGCCGATTAAGCGCGGCCTGTTGGATGTGCTCGATCTGCCATTCGATCAGTACCAGCGCTATCGCCTAGTCACGGATTTGATCCAGGCCATTCCTGGAGGTGGCCGCGCGCGCATCTTGGATGTGGGCGGGCGAACCGAGTTGCTGCGCAGTTTTTTGCCGCAGCATCAGATCGACCTTGTCGATCTCGAAACTGCGGATGTACCAGGCCTTGTGCTCGGAAGCGGTAGCCGACTGCCTTTCCAATCGAGCAGCTTCGACATCGTTTGTGCGTTCGACACTCTCGAACATGTACCGCCGGAGCAGCGTGCCGACTTCGTCGATGAATGTGCGCGCGTAAGCCGTTCACATGTGATTTTGGCCGGCCCATATCAGAGCGCGGCTGTCGACGAGGCCGAGGAGAGCTTGCGGGACTTTTTGCGCGACAAGCTCGCGCTAGAGCATCGCTATCTGGATGAGCACCGCACGCATGGCTTGCCCGCACTCAATGCGACTGAGGAGCGTCTGCGGGCACAGGGCGCGCGCGTCACAAGCATCGGTCACGCATACCTGGGTCGTTGGCTGCCGCTGATGTGTGCCGAGATCTACATGGATCACGACCCGCTGTTGCGACCCTTGGCTCGACGCTTCTTTCGCTTCTACAACCAAGTGATGTATGCGACCGATGCACAAGAACCCGTCTATCGGCACGCGGTGGTAGCGGCACTCGATGGTGCGCCGATGCCCGTCCCGGACGCACTCTTCGCACCGCCGGTGGATGAGGCCAGTGTCGCGGCCGTGACTGATTTCGGTCGCTTCCTACTCGAGTTCGATGTGCAGCGCGATGTGCTCCAGCCCGAGTTGGTCAGGCTGCGAGGAGTGATTGCGGATCTGACCGAGGATCTCGATGGGCACAAGCAGCGACTGTTTGACACGCGCTCCGACTTGAGCGAGCACGAAGCTTCGCTTGCTGAGGCGAAGCAAATTCATAGCGCGGCGCTACAGGAGCACGCGAGTGAGAAGGCAGCACTTGAAGCGGACTTGCTCGAACACGAGCGCTCGCTAGAGGAAGCGCTCCGCATCCGTGCAGAAGATCACAGGCAGGCCGATTTGGCTCGCACAGCTTTGCGGGCGGACCTGGCCGAGCACGCTGCGTCGATCGCGGATATGGAACGTGACAAGGCAGCGCTGCAGGAGGATGCGGCGCAGTCGAGGCGGCAAGCCGCCGCGCTGGAGGCGAGCCTGCGTGGCGAGTTGGAACAACATCGGGCCGTGCAAACGGAGCTCCAGGGCACGTTGGCCGAGACCCAGGCCGGAGCACAGTCCATTCAGGACGAACTTCTGCGTGCGCGTGCCGACATCGATGACTTGCTCGAGAAACTGGCCGAACGCGAGGCCTCGATTGCCGACATGCTTGCTCAGTTGCGCGATCGATGGGGCAACTTGAAGCGCGCTATTGGCCCGAAGCCGATGGATTTCTGACGCACGGGGCTCGCGTCGAGGCCAGTATCGGAGCTTGAGCCGGGGCCTAACCTGGTGCCTGATTCGAGCGGAGTGCCGTGCCCGTTCCCAAGCAGACTCGAGTCTGAGCGAGATGTACGCTCGACGATGCTTCTCGCGGCGGGTGAAAGATGTGGCGTCCGATTCTCCGTAGCAGTTTCGCGGAACCAAGCCACACCGCCCGGGTTTGCCTATGAGCGATCTTTCATCCGTCTCGAAGCGGAGTGTGTCTCCATGAAACCTCAACTGGCCGCCGTCTGCTTGACCCTGTTCCTCGCTAGCGACAGCCTGTTGGCTGATGTCGTCAGCATTGAGGCGTCGAGCGACAACACGCTGTACGAAGAGCCGGACGGCTTGCTGTCGAATGGAGCGGGTGATTACCTCTTCTCAGGCATCACTGGGGAGGGCAACATTCGGCGCGCGCTCATCTACTTCGACTTGTCCGCCCACATCCCAACTGGCGCTACGATCCTCGCCGCGACCCTGCGCATGAATATGTCGCAATCGATCGCGGACGATGTCCAAGTCGATGTGCATCGCGCGACGGCGGATTGGGGTCAGGGAAGCTCGCACGCGTCGGGCCAGGAAGGCGGCGGTGCGGATTCAGAAACGGGTGACGCCACCTGGATTCATCGCCACTACCCGAGCGATTCCTGGGCGAATGCGGGCGGAGACTTCATCGCGACGGCTTCCGCCTCCGCAGTGGTTCACTTCGTAGGCGGGTACTCGTGGAACTCGACGCAAATGATCGTTGATTCGCAAGAGATGCTCGATCAGCCCGGCACGAATCATGGTTGGTTGATGAAGCATCAAGATGAGCTGACCAACTTCACGGCCAAGCGCTTCGACTCGTCGGAGAACACTACGCCGCTGAACCGTCCGACCCTCGTCGTCGAATTCGATCGCAGTCCAGCGTGTGGCTCGAGCAGCTACTGCAGCTCGGATCCCAACTCGACGGGGGTGGCGGCAGTCATCTCCTTCCAGGGCAGTTGTCAGATCGCGGATGACGACTTCACATTGACGGCAGCGCCCGTCCCCGATCAACCCGGGATCTTCTTCTACAGCTTGGGGCAGACGGCGGGAGGCTCGGGCTTGCCGTTCGGCAACGGGACTCGTTGCGTTGGAAACTCGTCGAGTGAGAGTTTTCGATTGAGCGTAGTCTTCGCAAACGCGGGCACGCTGGTGCTGCCCGTTGCCCTGAATATGCCACCTTCACCGGCCGGCCAGATCAGCGCCGGATCGACGTGGAACTTCCAAGCTTGGTTTCGGGACCCAGTTGCCGGCGGCGCAGCATTCGACTTTTCGGACGCGCTGCAAGTCATGTTTAGCTGAAGCAAGCAACGCGCGACTCAGGCCGGAGTGAACGGCCAAAAGAGTGGGATCAGGAAGTAGCTAGTCGCGATCATCACGATAGTCAGCACCGATCCGGCTTTCAGGAAGTCCTTGTACTGATAGCCACCGGGCCCGAGCACCATCGCATTCGATTGGTGAGCGACCGGCGACAGGAATGCGAAGGCCGAGCCCGCGATCACAGCCATCAAGAAGGGCCGCGGATCGAGACCCCATTGCTTCCCAACCTGAATCGCGATCGGAGCCATGATCACCGCAGTTGAGACATGATTCAGGACTTGCGTCAGGATCACCGTCGTCACAAGCAAGACCAAGATCAAGCCATGTTGACTGACGCCGCTCGAACTGAGACCGGTTAGCCATGTAGCGACGGTCGCATCCAAGCCATAGGTTGTGAAGGCGCGACCCAGCGCGAGCATGCCTCCGATCAAGAAGATCACGCTCCAGTTGATGATCTTAGGCACTTCTTCGGCATGCACAGCACCGAGCAACACCAAGCCAGCAGCACCGGCCATGGCCAGCACGGAGAGCGGCAAGTCCGTCAGGACCGCGAGTATCAACACGGCGGCCAACATCAGGATCGTGACAATGGCGCCGTTCCCCGTGGGCGGGGGCAGGTCATCCAGGATGACCAAGCGTCGATCTGAAGCGACGTTGGCGATGTCTTTTCGGTGGCCTTGAACCAATAAGACATCACCGACATTCAAAGTCGTGCTCTGCACTCGATCGATTTGGATTTCACCGTGTTTCGAGAGCGCCAACACGTTGAGTCCCGTCCGGGTCTGGAATTCGCAGCTGACCAAGCTCTCGCCGACGATAGGAGAGCCAGCCGGGATCAAGGCCTCGACCAGGCTGACATCATCCGAGTAGAGGCGTGTCTCCTTCGTGTCGACCCACTTCTTCTCGAGCAGCTTCATATCTTTGCGCATGCGCAAGATGTCGTTCGGCTGCCCCTGCAAGATCAGCGTGTCCTCGGCTCGTATTCGGCTGTAGCGCCCAGGCGCGAGTAACGTAGCCTCGCCGCTGGAGCGCACGATGCCGATAATGCTGATGTTGTACTTCGAGAAGTGATCGGCGTCTTCGACCGAGCGATTGATCAGCGTGCTGTTGGGCTCGACCAAAACTTCGGTTACGAACTTCGGCAACTGATAGCGTTCGGTCAGGCTCTGATCGACGCGCGAGCGCGGCAGCAGTCTGCGGCCAAAGCCCCAGAAGTACAGGCTCGCGACGCTGAGCATCAACACGCCGAAGTGACTGAATTCGAAGAGCGAGAAGGGCTCGACCCCGGCGGCTTCGATGACTTGATTGACCGCCAGGTTCTTGGAGGTGGCGATGACGGTCACCAAGCCGCCGACTGAAGTGCCGAAGGCCATCGGCATCAGCAAGCGTGAGATCGGAATGCTGCTCGTGCGCGAGAGGCTGGAGCAAACCGGAATCAGGGTCGCGACCACGCCCGTGTTCGAGAGAAAGGCTGAGAGGATGCCGGACATCATCACGAGGCGCAGCACGAGCCAGCCCTCGCCACCCTTGTCGACGCGCAGGAATTTATTGCTCAAGGCTTCGGCGACCCCCCAACGCGTGAAGGAGTGGCCGAAGATATACATCGCCGCGATCAAGACGACGGCCGGTGACGAGAAGCCGGAGAAAGCTTCCTCTTGCGTCAAGCAGCCGGTGCCGGCCAGGACGACGACGACCAGGATGGCGACGAGCTCAAAGCGCAACGCCTCCGTCACGAACAGCACAAGACTGCCGAGCAGAGTCGCAAGTACGATAGTGATGGGCTCGATCTCGAACATCGGGAGGGACCCGAAGAAGGCAATGGGTTCTCCCCGCGCCAGGAGTGGTCCATAAACGCGTGGCAGTCGTCCGCTTCGTGAGTGTCAGGGCGCAGGGGAATGCGCTCCAGCGAACAGGACTTTCCATCATCGGCTGGAATCTAGAATCAGGTAACCGCTGTCGACATCTTTTGCGCTAAATCCGGATCCAAGGGATCTTAGAGCGCCGAAGCGGCGCCGCTATCACGCGAACTCGCATGCGATACTCCTCGCCGATACGTTCCTCCGCCTAAAAAACAGACCCTCGTTGCGCACAGACCGGGCGCTCTTCGCAACCTGCGCGAAGGATTCTGAGCTTCGATACCGTAGGATTTCCCACTCAGCCCTCTCCTTTCGGGCACATCTTCCTCACTGACCCGCGGCCCGTGCCTTCGGGGCAAGTCCCACAATCCGCCTGCTATCGCATCTCGATGAGTCATACACCGATCGATGTACGCCACCTCGCCTCGCATGTCGGGCGTTGGCTCGATTCGGATGGGCCAGCTTCGGATGTGGTTGTCTCGTGTCGCGTTCGTTTGGCGCGCAACGTCGAGGGCTACGCGTTTACGTCACGGATCGAGCCGGACAAAGCAGTCGAGTTGATGCAGCAGGTGCGCGTCTCGTTGCTCGATGCCGCCATCGACGGCGACACGTGGTGGATCCCGATGGCCGAGGCGGGCGAGGTGCTGCGTCTGTTGTTGCACGAGCGCAACCTGACCAGCCGCGACCTTGCCCCGCTCGACAATCGAGGCGATGTCGCACCCGGACGCGCCGTCGCTTTTGGAGAGACCGAGACCGTGTCGGTCATGATCAACGAAGAAGATCACGTGCGGCTACAGGCCTTGGCTTCAGGCTTTGATCTGGACTTGGCGTGGCAGCGCGCGCAGGTGCTCGATCGCTATCTCGAAGAACGAATTCCCTTCGCCACGAGCCCAAAACTCGGCTATTTGACCTGTTGCCCGACCAACGTCGGAACGGGGCTGCGTGCGTCGGTGATGTTGCATCTGCCCGCGCTCGGCTTGGTGCGTAGTGAGTTAGAAAAAGTATTCACGGCTGCTCAGCGTACAGGCCTTGTCGTGCGCGGTATGCACGGGGAAGGCAGTCGTGCAGCAGGCGACCTTTACCAGATCTCGAACCAGGTCACGCTTGGTCGTACCGAGTCGCAGTTGATCGATGACTTGGCCGCGCTGGTCCCGGTCATCGTTGACTTTGAGCGCAACATGCGCAAAGCGTTGCTTGGTGAGCAACGTGTACCGCTGCAAGACAGGATCGCACACTCGTACGGATTCTTGCGCACCGCGCGCGCTCTGCCTACCGATCAAGCGCTCTCGCATCTATCGAACCTGCGACTCGGAACGCACCTGGGATTGACCGAGGGCACCAGCTTCGAGTTGTTGACCGAACTTGGCATTCAGGTACAGAAGGGTCACATCCACGCGTTGACGCAAGACGACGAGTACGCGCCTTTGGTTGACCCCTCCGAGCGAGACAAGCTACGCGCCGGGCTGTTGCGGCGCCGCCTCTCGACTGCCAAGTAGAGACTTCTAGTCGGGCACCTGCGATGCGAGCGGAACTCTTCCCTTCAATCCGCTCCTATCCCAACTCTGCTCCTAGCGCTGCTGCAGCGTATGACCTGCGTTCGAAGACGCGCGTGGGGCGCAGGCTCGCCGGGCCGATTTCAGCGCTAGGGGGCGGTTTGCCGATAGGCTGGAGAGATACCCGATGTCCTCCCTCACGCTTAGCTTGTTGGCCCTGGCGGCCTTTCAGTCCCCTCCCGCCTCCGATCCCGAACCCGCGCTGCGACGGCCGGAACCGGCCCGACTCGAACTAGCTCAAGGTCGAGCCAGCTTGATCACTAATGGTGAGCGTATCGAGTTGCGTCGAGGCGAGAGCCGCAAGGTCCTTGGTCAAGCGCATCTCGAACTCTCGGGCATGTCGCGCATTCGCATTGCGTGGGATGATCGTGCGAGTTTGGAATTGATCGGACCGTGTTCGATCGAATGGGGTCCGCGCACGAGCAAGGCGGCATCCGTGATTGATCTGGATTTCCGGATGCACGAGCTCGGTGAGGTCGAGTTAGAAGTACGCCGCGGCACACATCACATCGAGCTACCGAACGATTGGCACATGCGTGTCGGTCGCGGTGCGATGAGAATGATCGGTCGCGTCGATGGTCCGACCGAGTTGCACCTGCATGCGGGGGCACCGGTACCTGTGCACTGGTTTGGAGACCGCGGGCGTCCTCGGCCTCCCATCTGGTTGGAGGCCGGAAGCACGTGTGGCTTGGCGAAGCCTCCGGCGTCGCGACCTGACACGACTGCGACCGCGCCTGCTTGGGATGCGGTCAGCTGGCCGTGGCGACGGACAACCGAGGACCCCTGGCAACAGGAACAGCGCATTGCGATGACAAAGCGCTTGCGCTTGCGCGACCACTTGGATCCGTGGCCCGCGCCGCCGCCTCTTCCCACCGAGCAGGCATTGGGCGAAGTGGCGTCGATCGGCACCGCGCCCGAGGATGTCGGTATTATCCGGATCATCCGCGAGCAGGGTCCAAAGGACATCGCAGCGGACAAATCGAAAGTGGCGCACCTGCGCCCCGGCGTCGATCCGCCTCTGTTGAAGGCGGACTACCAGGACTTCCACTGGCGCGGCGTGCGTTGGAATAAACTACGCTGGGCGGGCCCCGTGATCGTCGAGACCAACAAAGGCCTGATCGTCAGCGAGCTGAAGGGTGGACGTCTCAAGGTCATGCTGACCGCGGAAGCTGACGCAGGGATGTGGATTTTCGGCCCCGAGGGGGATATCCGCATCGAGCCGGGGGCCGTGGCCGTTTACAGCAGTGAGGGGCGGCTAGAGGGCCGCTTCGGGCGCTATCACCCAGAGGATCGAGTCGAGGGCCGGCCGATCAAAATGGCGCCTCCTTTGCCTGGGAAGTAGGACTGTTCGGCGAATAGGGCAGGAACGGCCCTGTGAAAACCTGCTTTCTCATCCTAGAGATCACAATAGAACACTTCTTCGCCCGAATTGCCTGCCTAGGGTAAACTGGGCGCAGAGCCCGGGCGATTCACTTGCCCGCGTCGAAGCTGCCTTGGATCGCGCCAAACGCCGATCCAGCCCAGTGCGACCCGGCCGCTATTCCTGACAGGAGCCCAGAGGGGCCGGTCGGACCTTGGCCACTCGCCCGCGGGACGCGGTAGATCGGCGCACCCTGCCGAGATTCAGCTCGGGCCGATTACCAAGGGCAATTCATGAGAGTACGCGACCTACTGACCGACTACCCCGTCGCCTGCCTGCCACCGACAGCGACCGCATACGAAGCGGCCATGACGATGACACGCGGCCGGCAAGGATCGGTTCTTGTCGTTCAAGACGACAAACTACTGGGCATATTCACCGAGCGTGACTTGATGACCCGTGTCGTGGCCAAGGGCCTCGGTACTGATCAGGTGCAACTCGAACAGGTCATGAGTTCCGACCTGTATACGGCCAATCCCGAAGACAGCGTGACGGATGTTCGGCGCGAGATGCGCACGCGACACATTCGCCACGTCCCGGTCGTGGATAGTGACAAGATCATCGCTGTGTTGAGTATGCGTGATCTCTTGCGAGCTGACCTGCAAGAGACTCGCATCGCCGCACGCGAGATGGAGAACTACATTCGCGGCGACCTCGGCTGAGTCCGAATGGCGGTGGCGCCATCGTTCGGCGTAGCTCAACAGCTAATCTGCACGAAGAAACCCGCGCGGCAGCCAGTGCCACGCGGGTATGAGGAGAAGATCGAAATCCGTTTGACGGGCTTCGAAGGTCGCTCGAGAGACCTAGCTGGCACGGCGCATGACGCGCGTTCCGACGATGTCGCTGACGCCCTCGGCAAGGTCGCCGCACACAAGGTCGAGCTCGACCTCAAAATTGCCGTCGGTCAAAGCCTGACCTGTGCGTACTCCGGCTGTCTTGCAGCCGGCTCGCCAGCCCGAGACCAGCTCGAGGCTTGAGTCTCCGACGACCCAGCTTTCGCGCAGGACGATGCTATCGACTTGGCATGCGTGATAAAGAACGCCGGTGTTGGGCAGCAGGAACACCGAGTCCCGATCATGCGGAGGCTTCCCGTTGACCGGGTCGTCGAGGCACGCATAGCAACGAGTGATCGCGATGCCATTGGCTTCGAGGTGAGCCAACATTTCGGCTTCGAATTCCTGCCATGCTTCGGCTGATTGCTTACCGGTCGAAACAGAGGACTCGTTGCCGATCAAATACAAGTTCCAGCCGGCCTCACCTGCGTGAAACAAAGCCTCGAGTGCACTAGGTGTAAAAGACGCCTCACTGAAGGAACTTACGAAGCCTTGGGCTGGCTGCTCGAGCAGCGTGCCCCAACGATCTATGAACAACCCGCGCTTGGGGGGACCGGCGCCGGGAATGGGTGAGAACTTTGATTTTCGATTCATCGAGAATGGCGGGGTTGGGGGAACACCTACGTTCTCGGAGGTCGGTGGCGTGAGTTTAGATGCAAGAAAGCAAAGATCATGTTCGCTAGCCGTACGTGACTGAAAAAGGTGCTGCAGGAGTAGTTCCGAAAGGCTTATGAGTCGATGAATAGGACAGGTACCAACGCATCGAAATGAATCGCACTCCAGAACCTAGCTTGCGCATCGCGCTCGTGATGAAACAACTCGCGAGCCGCAGAATGAGTGCCGAGCACGCACGCATCCTGCAACGAGAGTTGTTGGGCCATGGGCACGTGGTTCGCCGGTTCGGCGCCTGGGGTAAGCCGCGACCGGATTCAGGTTCGAAGGTGACCAACCCGCTGCATGTGCACGAAGCCGACCCGGAGCTGGCCGACTTTGATCCGCAAGCGATTGTGGTTTACGACGCCGCGACACCCGCAGCCTTGACCGGGGCCAGGCAGGCCGCACGATTGAACGTCCCCTTGTTTCTGATCCAAGAGGGCCTGCCGCACGAAACACCGCATATCGAACGCTGGTTCCGGCGCTTTGGACACAACGTATGGGGAGCGCTGCTGCGCCGGAACTGCACGCGCATCATCGCTCTCGATCCCGTCGCTAAGGACTCATTGATCCGCCGAGGCTATAGTCCAGAAGCCATCGAAGTCGTTCCGCCCGGCATTGACCTCGCGCAGTACAGGCCTGGACTGTGGAGCCACTTGCCTACGCAGCATGGCATCCGTGGGCGCATGCTGTTGCACATCGGCAAGATCAACTTCGGGCTTGGCTTGGAAGAACTCGTCGCAGCTTTCGCGCAGACTGTCGGACGTCGACGCGACTGGGCGCTCGTGTTGGCGGGTGAAGGCGAGGCGCAATCCACGCTTCAGTCGCAAGTGACGCGCCTTGGGATCGGAAGCCAAGTGCACTTCCTATCCGAGCCTAGTGAAGAAGAACTGCCCGGCTTGCTGGGCAGCAGCACGCTGTTTGCTGCTCCGCGAGGTGACGCGGGCGCGGGGGATCTGATCGAGCGCCGCGCGCTCGCATGCGGTTTGCCTGTGCTCTCATCCGAGCGCCCGGGCGTGCGACACTTCCTGGAGGACGACGGCTGCGGCCGGCTCGCCCCGGCGGGTGACGCGGAAGCATGGGCCGAGATGATTCAGCTAGCCGCGAGCTCTCCCGAACGTAGGCGCCGTTGGAGCCTGCGCGCGCGCGAAATTGCCGAACAGTGCTTCGCATGGCCGCACATCGGTAATCGAATCGCCGCCATCCTGGGCGAGATGATCCTCGACCATGCCGAGGCGCAGCGCGAGCCTGACGGCTTTCCGAAGCCGGAACCGCGCTAGCGGGCCCGCCCCGAAAGAGCAGCGATCCGCGCAGCACCTGTCCTTGCATGCAACTCTTCGTTGCAGCAAGGTCCAATAGGCCCCCTCTCTATGAGTTGGGCAAGCACAAGGGACTTCATGCGCCTTGATCTGCGTCCGATACCTGGCACTGCGGGAACTGCTGCCTTTCCACGGCTTGCCAGGGATTGCTTTCGAGACCGCCTCGCGGCCAGGACAGGAAGGGCGCGGTCAGATCCGTACGGTCGCAGAAGGGCGTAGGTGTTTGGCCAAGCTCCAGGTCGAGGCTAAGTCGGCGCGCCGCCTTGTCCCTCACTAATGAACCAGCGGGAGCTCATGTTCTTCGTGAACAGGAGCTCCCGCTGGCGTGCGATACCGAGTCAGTCGTTTACTTCGCGCTGTCGCCCTCGGTCAACTCGGCCTTAAGGAAGGCCATGTCCTTGGCATACTGACGAACTGCATCTCGCGTGCCGTCGTCGATCTCTGTGAAGCGTGCGCCAACCTTGACGCCATCGACGCGCTCCTCGAGTTCCTCGATTTCGACCGCCGCCGTGCAGAAGCCACGTTGTAGCAACGGCAGCCGGAACTTGACGCTCAGCGCGGTTCCAATCGCAAGCATCTGCCCCATGTCGAAGGCTGTCAGATCCGTCTTGCCGCCGTTCCAAGTAAAGCGCAAGCCATCTTCGTCAAGTCCAGCCATGCCACCTCGGCCGGACCATGCCGAGCCGAAGGAGTGCCCGTGCACGGGATTGGCTGCCTTGACCTTTTGAATGAAGTGCTCGAGGCGCGTTTTGTCGACCAGCGTGAAGAGCACGGACGAGGGGTCCTCTTCGAAGACCGCCGAGTCGTCGCCCGCGTCGGCTGCGCCCGGATCGCGCATGCTCTGGATCGCGGCCTCATCTGAGTCGTAGACCTTGATCCGGCGATCTAGGCCGACGTTCTCGATGATGCGCTTGCAGAAGGCGGACGGTCGCGAGATCGCGAGCTTGCCTTCCAGCTTCTCAAGTGTCTTGCTGACCTTGATCATCGCACCGAGAGCAGTCGAGTTGATGAAGCGCGTCATGCGCAGGTTCAACACGATGTTATTGACGCCAGTCTTGAGAACCTTGTCCACTTCCTCCTGAAGGAGGTTGCAGTAGTAGGTATCAAACTCGCCAGCCAGGTGAAGGATGGCGTGGTCATCGAGGGGCTCGACCGTGATTTTCATTACGTGCGTCTGAGGGGCTGGGGCAAGTTGGCGATAATTGAAGCAGGCAGAGCCGGCGAGCTCGGCCACTCGGGCCGCCTAGTGTCGGATTTGACTGCTTCCAGAGCAAGAAGACCGTCTCCAGAAGTCCCCAGCAAGCTGAGTAGCGACTCGCTCAGCGAAAATGAGGATGCCTGATTGGGCACTTCTCACCCCGACCAGTCTTGGGGTGGGGCAATTCCAGACTAGGGCGCTGAGTTTGAGGTCGGCTCCCGGCGGCCTGAGAGTCTCTCGTCTTTGGCCAGGGCTCCCGCCAGTGTGCTATCGGGCGCCCTCGTGACCAGATCAGCACTCGAAGTCGCCCAGTTTTTGGGTTGAGACGAAAGCACTGAAGATTCAATTGAGCTTCAAGATAGAATTGAAGACATGGTGTTCTGGAAACGCAAGTCATCGGCTCCGTCTCAAGCCGCATCGAAACCCGTCTCACCGAAACCGGCAGCGCCCGCGTCATCACCGAGTCAGACGGATTTCTTGAGCGGAGACGCGCTGAAGGACCGCAAGTCGATGGATGTGTTGCTGGAGACCATCGCTCGCGTCTCCGAGTCGCGAGATCTGGACGAGTTGCTGAACTTCGTGGTCGATCAATCGATCGTGGTCACTGGCGCCGAGCGTGGCCTGCTGGTCTTGATCGATGACGATGGCGAGCAGAAAGTGCGCGTCGCGCGTGGACAGAATGGTCGTGTGATTCAGGACGACCTGAAGTACTCGCGCTCGATCGTACGCACCGTGCACGATACCGAGGTGCCCGTGAAGCAAACAGTTCAGTCCGATGCAGAGGCGCTCGAGCTGGGTGCTTCGGTCTTTGATCTGAAGCTGCGCGCGGTGATGTGCGTCCCGTTGACGCCAAAGAGCACCGAGGACACCGCTTCGCAACCTGCCAGGACGGCGGGTATACAAGCAGGCGCGCTGTACGTGGACTCGAAGGCTGCTACGCGTGATTTTAAGGACGAAGAGCTGGCGATGTTCGCTGCTCTCTCTCAACACATCGCGATTGCCCTCGAAAATGCGCGTCTGAACATCCAGGCGATCGACAAGGTGAAGCTCGAACAATCGCTCCAGATTGCGAGTGAGATCCAGTCCGGCCTGATGCCCAAGGCGCCGCCCACGGTTCCCGGCTGGGATTGCTATGGCTGGAACCGGCCTGCGGAACACGCAACGGGGGACTTCTACGACTTCGTGCGCACACGCGATGGGCGCCTCGCGGTCGTCGTCGGTGATGTGACGGGTCACGGCATTGGACCCGCACTGATCACAGCGACGGCGCAAGCATCGTTGCGCTCATACGTCAAGGTGGTCGACGACCCGATCGAGGTCGTCAGCATGCTGAACCAAGACCTCTCCGAGCGCATGGATGACGGTATGTTCTTGTGTTTGTTCCTGGCGCTGTTTAGCGATGGCGGCAAGGTACAAGTGATCAATGCGGGGCAGACGCCGCCGCTGATTTGGCGCGCCGCATCGAAGACGATCGAGCGCATCCAAGGCAGCGGCCCGGCCGTTGGCATGTTTGATGACTTCCAGTACGACGGAGACACGAACTTCGAGCTGGCTGAAGGGGATTGTTTGATCACTTTCACAGACGGCATGGTCGAGGCGCGTCACGCCGATCGACCGGATCGTCTGTTCGACGAGTCCGGTATGCGCGCGGTGATCTCGGACAAGGCACCGAGTGGAGCTTCGGCAGAGGAGCTCACGACGGAGCTGATCGAGAGTGTGCTCGAGTTCTCCGGTGGTTTGCGCGAAGACGATATGACGATCGTCACGGTGCGTCGCTTGGCCGGGGATGAATGACCCAGCGCGGAAGCTCTCCGAAGCCTGAGCTTCAAGCACCGACGGTTCGATTCGGACCGGACTTCGGGTTGCGCTTGGAGAAGCTTGTGTTGCGCATGTCTGCTGCCAGCGAGCGACGCGAGGGAATCGGAAGTGCGTCGATGTCAGGTGGGGGTGAAGAGTTCGTAGCCTTTCGCCCGTACCGACCCGGCGAAGATCTGCGCGGGCTCGATTGGAATCTGTACGCACGGCTCGATCGTCCGTACGTGAAAGTTACACGTCGCGAGGCTGCTCAGGTGTGGGCTGTCCTTGTCGATACGAGCGCTTCGATGGGCGTCGGTCCACCAGGTAAATTGCAGGCGGCAGCCGAGCTGGCGGTTGGTGTGGCCGCCGTTGGTTTGCGCCAAGGTGCGCGCGTTCAAGTCGCCTTCACGGGGAGGTCCGTGCGCGAGGGAGCGCGCAGCCAAGCACTCCATCTGACCGTGCGCAGCCTGCGCGACCTGCACGTGTTGAAGGCGACCTTCGAGCAACAGATAGCGAGCGGTGAGAGCGGTATCGGTCACTACCTAGCGAACTCTCGGCCCGTGCGAGATGCGGGGCGCTTGATCGTGATTGGGGACCTCTTGGACCTCGAGCCCAAGCGGATGTTGTCACTCGCTCGACCAGGCTTGGAGCTGGCACTCGGCCGCGTGTTGGCGCCACTCGAACTTTCTCCTCGAGCCGGATCGAGTGTCGAGTGGGTCGATCCGGAGAGCGGAGAACGCAAGCGCATGCTGCTCGACTCGCAGCAGTTGAATCGGTACGAGCGAGCTCTCGAAACAGAGCTCGAGGCTTGGTCGCATCTGGCCGGCAGGCACGGCTGGCGCTACTGCTGCTTCTCGTCCGAGACACCTTTCGAGGACATGGTGCGCGGCCTGTTGGAACGCCGATGATGAGCCTGTTGGCTGCGCTCGACTTCGTGGGCTATCAATGGAGCCGGTCATGGGGATTTGGCGCCTTGTTGTTGCCGCTCGTGTTGTTGTGGTTGTCACGTCGACCCGTCAGCCCGGCGCCGGAAGCGACGGGCACCTTCTCGTTGTGGGCTGAAAGTCGCGGGGTAGCCGAAGGCCATCGACAGCGACGCCGTCTGCCGCTGTCGCGTTGGTTGTTGCTGTTCAGCTTGGCGGTCGGGGCGATCGCGCTGGCTGGGCCGAGACCAATCAGCGAGCCGGATGTGCTGCGCTGGCGATTGTGGCTCGACCGCAGTCCGTCCATGTACCTTCCATGGGTAAGGGAGGCAGCGGAAGGGAAGGAGGGATCGATCCGCCGCATCGATCGTGTGCTGCACGAGTTGGATGTATGGCGTAACACGAAGGACGACTCGGGCTTCGTCATCGAGTGGGAGTGGGTCACCCGGACAGCGAGCGGATGGGAGCGTCACCTTGGACCGTCGGCTCCGCCTGAGTGGCTAGAAGCTCCGATCCCTGCCTTGGACGAAATGGAGTTACCGCCTGGCGACTCGATGCCTGGCATCGTACTGACGGATCAGCCTCGGGCTGACCTCTTGGACGAGAGCGTTGGCTTCTTCGCGTGTGGTGGTGATGCCGTAGCGGGGCTGATAGCGAGCGGCGCTGACTTCGATCTTGAGTGGGATGCCGAGTGGGATGGTGCCGGAACGCGCAAGCGATCGCGCTCGCCGCAGTGTGTGCGCTTTGACGCGCAGCTGCCGCCTCCTTTGGTCGAGTTCATTCAAGTATGGGCCGATGATCGCCAGTTGACGTGTGTCGTCTCGGCCGGTGAGCGGGGCCAACACGAAGAGGGAGCATGGGTGGCGCTTGAGATCATTGGCGGTGGTGCAGGCGCGAGTTCGAAGGCGACGGTAGAGCGAGATGGGTGGCGGATGACTGGCCAAGCGCGTGCCGTCGCCGCAGCGAGCATCGATTGTCGTGGCCAAGAGCGTTTCCTTCATCCGTGGCCGAGCGGTGGCTTGGATGAGCGTGCCCAACCTTATGTGGCGCGCGCAGCCGGATTGCTTTCCATCGGGTGGACCGAGGTCGCGCAAGTTGCCGGCGAGCCCGTCTCCTTCGCCGTCGCTTGGGGCGCGTTGTTGGACGAAGCTTTGGTCGAGCGGCCCGAGATTGTTTCGATTGCAGAGCGTGCCGCGGCCGGAGATGCAGTCTCTGATCCTCCGCCGACTCTCGCAGCTGGCATTCGAATGAGCGAGGACGTGCCTCCGCTCTTGCCGCTCGAGGTCTGGATCACTATCGCTGCCGCTGGATTGGCGTTCGCGTCCCGCATGCTGCGCGGGTCGTGAGCGTGGGGCGCTTAGCTGCCAAGGTGTCGGCACAGCCTCTGATTGCTGCGCGCGCGTTCGTGCGACTAGGAGCCTCTTGAAAAGAGAGCGCTTCGCACAGTGACGGTCATCGGGTACAGATCAAGGTGCATCAAGTTTCTAGTGGTTGCCACGCCCCCAAAGACGGAGCATCTGGGACCCTGGTGCAACGCAGAGCTGCGTTCGAGGACCGCTGCCGTACGGACGCTGCTTTAGGGCGGGCTGCTATCACACCTTCGTTGAGCTTTGTTCAGACTGCGCCGATCCCATTGTCAACGGCGCGGCTCTTCCGTGATCACTCGTCGTCGAGGTAGCCAAGCCCGCGTAGCATCTCAAGCTTGCTCTCGCTGGCCTCTTGCGAAACTGGCGCGCGTGCCTCTCCCTCGAGCAGCCAACGTTCGATCATCTTGCGCAGCGTCTTGCCCTCGGCCCGACGTTGGTCGTAGATATCGATCTTGGCGTCGGGGTCGACCGAAAGGTCGAATAGCGCGTGGTGCTGGCGGTCCCACTTCGGACCTGGCGGAGACCACAGCATCAAAAGTTGGTTGTGCAACACGCCGTGCAAGTTGTCGTACGGCATCCACCGCTCCGTGCCAGTGCGCCGGTAGTGTGCGTTGCGTGTTGTGAAGAAAATCGGTGCCTTGTTGCGCTCGCGCTCGACAGGGGAGAGCAGGTTCCAACCTTCGAAGTCCTTGTCACCGGGGATGTCGGCCAGACTCAGCAGAGTCGCGCCGATGTGCCTGTTCTCGACGGGTGCTTCGACGCGCTCACCCTGCGGCACGCCCGGGCCGGCCAGAATCAACGGAATACGCACGGACTCCTCGAACAGCTGATTGACGTGCCCGATCAGGTCATGCTCGAGGAATTCCTCGCCGTGGTCACTGGTGATCGCAATCACGGTCTTGTCGCTCAAGCCGAGGCTCTGCAAGCGCTCGACAATGACACCGATCTGGCGATCGACCGAGGCGACTTCGCCAAAGTACATTCGCTCGGCCTTCTCGCTGATCATCTCAAGCTCGGTGCGAGACATATCACCCGACATCATGCCGCGTTTGACGGTTCCGTCGTACAAGCCGTTCAGGCTGACACCTTCATCCAGCGACCCTTCGAGCGGCAGGTCATCCTCCGGCAAATAAGGCGCGTGCGGGTCGACCAAGTGCAGGTACAAAAAGAAGCGTTCGTCGACGTGTTTCTCGATCCAAGCCAAGCTCTCTTCTACGACTCCGTCGTGCGCTTGCTTCCAGCGGTAGGTCTTGAAGTACTCGAAGCCCTGGCCGAAGTTGTACGTCGGCGAGACGAGTGGATTGCAGGAGAAGCCAGCGGTCGCGAATCCGCCGCGCTCGAACAACTCGGGCAGGGTGATCAACCGATGCGCCAAGAAGGCGCCGGTCCGACTGGGGTCGTGCGTCGAGTGGAACGAGAGATTGTGTGCCGGGGGAGGCAAGGCGGTGAAGATCGACGCGGTTGAAGGACTAGTCCAGGATGCAGCGGCGAAGGCTTGTTCGAACACGGTCCCGCGCTTCGCGACCGCGTCGATCTCTGGGCTGTGCACGCGCTCATTGCCATACGTGCTCAAGGCATCGGCACGCAGCGTGTCGATCAGAATCATCACGACCGAGGGATGCTCGGGGTCAGGCGCGCGGCGATGTCGCGCACGCGGCACTCGGATTTCGAGCTTGCCCCACCCGACCGCCGGCGGCTCAACTGGACCGTTGCCAGCCTCGTTCTCGCGGCTACGAATCCCCGCCGTTCCAGCGGGCTCATAGGTCGCCGCAAGCGTGACTGTCTTCGTATTCCCCAACGGAAGTTCGGCGAAGTGCCAGCGTCGTTCAGCCTCCGGTAAATCTTCGGAAGAGTCGAGGCGCTCATCATGGACGAGCTTGCCATCAAAAGTGACCTCGATGTGGACCTTGCCGAAGCCACGATAATTCCGGCGCCGAACGCATGTTCCAAACGCCAGGCTCGCGCCAGGTGGCAGGCTCGGCAGGCTGATCGTCGCCTTCGAATCCGGATGCATGACCAAGCCGGGCAAGCCTTCACGACTCGCTTCACTCGAACCGGCGCTGGGCTCGATGACCGTGATCCGGACGACTCCTTCACCGCCCCCGCGTTGCATGTGGATGCGATCGGGGTCATCAAGCAGCGAATCGACGACGTGATCGACGCTGACAATCCTCGTGGGGATCTTGCGATCCGCGCAAGCGAAGAGACTGAGGCCGAGCGTCAGGAGCGCAAGGCGGCGTGTGGGCGAGGAAGCGATGGCTGGGAGGGCAGGCAGAGGACTTGGGATGGCGCTTCGCCCGTCAGAGCATGCTGGGCGGGCTGAGAGCTGAGAGCCGAGAGGGTCTCCCAATAGAGTACCCTAGGCTGATGGGCTCGCCGAGTAGCTTCGGGCAGACGATCCGCGCCGCCTGGGGCCGGCGGGCTGTACTCGCTTGCCTATTAATAGGCTCGAGTGCTGTGAAGGCACAAACGGAAGCCCGGACACAAGCGTCTGCGGCCTCTGCTGCGCAGAAAGCTCAACCCGAGGCACCGAGCTTGTCGCAGCGTGCACGCCTTTTCGTCCGCCGCACCGGGGATCAGATTTATCAGCTTCATTCCGCAGGCAAGAGCGTCGGCGAGGCGCGCGTTCGCGTGCGCGCGATCGATGCGCAGGCCGGCGCCGAGTTGGAGTGGTACGAAGAGATCGAGCTCAGCCAGGGCGACGAACATTGGACGACCAGCTGCTACCTCGGGTTGCTTGACGATCTCCCCTTGCTGCGCATCGCTGCTCGCCACGAACGAGCGGGAAAGAAGACGCACGGACGCGTCGAGCTGGAGGGCCGCAAGCTCATTGGCTATCGCAATACGCGCCGCTTGCTGCGTCAATTGCCACGCTCACCGGCGTGTACGACGAGCTTGCGCTTGCGTGCGATCTTGTTCGCGACGGCAGTAGTCGGAGAGACGATTGAATTCAGTGGCTACGATCCCGTCGCCGGCAGCTTTCAGCCCGACCTGCGCTTGATTAGGGCCAAAGATTCGTTGCCGCCAATCCTCGATCTTGCAAGCGATGGGGCGCAGGCAGGCTCGGGAGGAGCCTCCCAGGCACAAGGGGCGCAGGCCGAGGCCTCGACAGCAGTGAAGACCGCTTGTGTTGAGCTTGTCGAAGACCGCACGATCGTGGCCCGCTATTGGATCGCTTCTGATGGAGCTCTGATCGCATTCGAGGAACGGTGCAAGGGCAAGCCCAGCTTGTACTGGCAGCTCGATCGAGTAGCGAGCGAAGAGGGCTGGTAAGGACGCCGGTTCGTTCACTTGCTGGCTGCACTCGGCCCGCTCATTTGACGCTCGGTGTAGCCACTTCAGAGGCTGTGAACATCGCCATCATTGGCGATCGACATACCAGCCTCGCGGACGCGCTTCGCCGCAGCGCTGCTTGGATCAGCACAGGGGTTGGTGTGGTTCAGATGGATGAACTGCACGCGCTCGCGAACGGCCGGATCCAGCGCCCCGAAGCGATCGATACTCTCCGCGATGAATGGGTGCGGAATCGATGCCATCGGTCGGCCGGGAATCTCACCATCCGCGTAGAAAGTTCCGTCAAGCAGCGCGACATCGACCTCGCCCAATAGGTCTTCGACGTGGCGAGCGCCGCCCTCGAACTCGTCCCAGCGCGACCACTTGTCGATGTCGGGCAAGAAGAGCAACGAGCGTTCTGGTCCACGAATCAAGAAGGCCATCGTGTCGCTGAACTCTTCACGATGCGGGACCGGAATCGCAGTCACGCTGAGATCTGCCGCGAGCTGCACCGTCTCGCCCGCACCCATGGGCGACGCGGTCAGATGTTCATCGTGGAACAGCAAGCTCCATGGTCCGTTCGTCTGCAGATACTCGAGTAAGCGTGGGCTACCATGCAGGGGGACACTGTTGCCTCCGTAGGCTTCGCGGCCCAAATGAACGAGGCCGCTGTAGTGCCCCATGTGGGCATGCGTCAGGAATATTCCATCGAAGAGGGCGGGGCGTCCGCTCGCAGCGAGCGGGAGAGCAGCGCGTTCGTGGGCGAAGCTGATCTGGTGCTTGATGTCCGGTGTCGCCTCGAACAACCATCTTCGATCGGAACGCGGGTCGACGAGCAGCAGTGACACGATGTGACGCGCGTGCGCCGGATCCGTCCTCGCCAATTTGCACGCCTCGCCCCGGCAACCGATCTGCGGCAGACCACCGTCCTGCGCCGTACCGAGCACCAATACATAGGGGGCATCGGTCGGCGCGGCATGACTCTGCGCGGGAGGGGCCGTGTCGCAAGCCGAGCTTCCGATGCTGAGCACAGCCAGCTGGAGCACATTCCAGGCGGCGCGCCAGCCTGGCCAGAGCGGAGCGCTATTCGTCAGCTCCGCTTGCAAGCCGATGTGGGTTGCTGGGCCCTGCTCTGTGGGGCTTTGCATCGCCCGGGCATGCGTTGCTGGCCCCTTCGGACCGTCGGGCTGAGCAGACAGGGAAGCAGGAGACTGTGAGTAGAGTGGATTCGTGTGCATCACGGCGGCATCCTACTGGATCCGGTTCCGAGCTCCGCACGACACCCACACACTCCCAGCAGCAGACCATGGATTCCTTCACACCCACACCGGCTGATCAGTTCTCTTTTGGCCTCTGGACTGTAGGCAACCCGGGCCGCGACCCTTTTGGTGAAGCGGTCAGGCCGGTGCTCGATCCGTGCCACATCGTCGCGCAGCTCGGCAAGATCGGCGCCTGGGGCGTGAACCTGCACGACAACGACTTGATTCCGTTCGGAGCGTCAGCGACCGAGCGGGATCGTATTGTGGCCGACTTTAAGTTGGCGCTCGAGGACAACGGCATGATCGTGCCGATGGCCACGACGAATCTGTTCTCGAAGGCGATCTTCAAGGATGGAGCCTACTCAGCAAATGATCCTCGCGTGCGCGCCTTTGCGTTGCGCAAGACGATGGACGCGATCGACCTCGGAATCGAGCTGGGTGCGAAGACCTTTGTTTTTTGGGGCGGGCGCGAGGGGACCGAGGCAGACGCCTGCCGCGATCCGCGCACAGCGATCTCGCGTATGCGCGATGGCATGAACTTCCTGTGTGAGTATGTGAAGGATCAGGGCTACGACTTGCGCTTCGCTCTCGAGGCTAAGCCGAACGAGCCACGCGGGGATATCTACTTGTCGACGACTGGGCACATGCTGCACTTCATCTCGACTCTGGAGCACGAAGAGATGGTTGGTGTGAACCCGGAAGTAGCGCACGAGACTATGGCCGGACTCTCGTTTACTCATGGTGTTGCTCAAGCGATGGAGGCCGGCAAGCTCTTCCATATCGACTTGAACGCGCAGCGCATTGGCCGTTACGACCAAGATTTGCGATTCGGGTCCGAGGACTTGAAGCAGGCTTTCCTGCTGGTCCGCTTGTTGGAGTCAGGCGGTAGCGGAGAGCGTTACACGGGACCGCGTCACTTCGACGCTCACGCGTATCGCACCGAGGATGAAGCTGGCGTCTGGGAATTCGCCGCGGGCTGCATGCGGACGTATAAGATCCTGGCCGCACGTGCACGCGAGTTCGACGCGGATCCGGAGGTGCGTGCCATTACTGCGACCCCGACCGACGATACCTTGGATCCGTTGTTGGCCGCACCGTACTCACGCGAGAGCGTGGCGGCCTTGCGCGCACAGGCTTTCGACACGGACGAGATTGCCAAGCCAGGCCTCGGCTACGAACGCCTCGATCAATTGATGCTCGAGCACATGATGGGCGTGCGCGGCTAATGGGGTGTTGAGGAAGAGCGGTTCGCACTTTGCGGGTCATCGAGAGCGATGACCCGCACTCAAGACGAGCTATTTGGGTTTATTCAGACGCTGAGGCACTCTCGTCACGCGCGCGTAGAACTGCTCTGGCTTATGCTCGTGTACACGATCGAGGATTTCTTCGAGGTCTCCCTTGCGACCCACGTCCTTGATCAAGTCGCGCGTCTCGTGCGGGTCACTAGCCAGATCGAAGAGCGCGGCCTCGCCGATAATTCCCTCGACGTACTTAAGGTCGCGCTGCCGTAGCATGACAGATAAGTGCGACCCTGGCACTTGCTCGAAGTTCTTCTCGCCCAAGTACAGTTCGGCGATCGCGACATCTTCCCAGCTGCTTGTCTTCGAGGGCTTCAACAGCGGCATCAGGCTGCGGCCTTGCGCGGGATCGAAAGCAGGGATCTGCAACAGCTCTGGCAAGCTTGTCATCAAGTCTAGATGAGTAACTACCCGCTGACTGACGGATGCAGCTCCGATCAAATCGGGATGACTCAAGATCAAGGGCACGCGCTGCGGGCCTTCGAAGAAGGTTACCTTGCCCATCAAGCCGTGCTCGCCGAGAGCTTCCCCGTGATCTGAGGTGTAGACCACGAGCGTATCCTTCGTCAGGCCGCGAGCCTCGAGCTCAGCCAGCAACAGACCAATGTTGTAGTCGGACCATGCGACGCTCGCGTAGTAGGCACGCACGAGGTTGCGCAGCTGATCGCGACTGATGCGCGACATCCCGCTGCTGGTGATCAGCGCACGGTGAAAGCTGAACAACGCGTCGTAGCTAGCCTGTGTCAGGGCCGCCGGCAACGGGACATCGGCATCGCGATACTGATCCAGCCACTGCTTCGGTGGAAAGCGCGGCGGGTGCGGACTAACCAGGCTGGCCCACAGGAAAAACGGTCTCTCACTGTCGCGTTCGTCCAAGAAGGTGCGCGATCGTGCTACGACCTCCTCTTCCATTCGGAACACCGCTTGTTCCGCGTCCTTTGATGCCGGCAGGTAGTGCGGGTTCGCGCTGCGCAGCGGCATCGGGAAATCGTCCAGCTGCGACTTCATCGCATGCGAGCCGGGGTGGACGCCCTGCGGATGCCTTCGATCGAACTTGCGCGCCATCGTGCCCTTCTCGTACACCACTTCAAATTCGTGGTGGTTAAAGTGGCTCTTGCCGATCATCGCGGTCTGGTATCCGTGCTTGCGCAAGTGACCAGCGAGGGTCGCTTGATCTTCGGGGTATTCCTGCACGACGTTGCCAAATGTCGTGTGCTGGTGCGCATAGGTCGCGGTCAGCAAGGACTGCCGCGCCGGAACACACAAGGGGACTTGGCAGTACACGTCGGTGAAGCGCAGCCCGCGGCTTGCGAGGCCGTCCAAAGCCGGTGTGTGCGCCATCTTGTCGCCCGCAGCGCCCAGCACATCGAAGCGGTGTTGATCGTCGATGATGAAGAGCACATTCGGTCGCCGGCGCGGCGGATCATCAGCCGCCCCTTGCCCCTCATCCCGCGTCTGTCGTGTGCTCGACGCAGAGGCTGACGCAGGGTCCCTTCGGTCGCCGGTCAAGCGACCGATAGCGATCGCGCCGGCGCCTTTCAGCAGCTGTCGTCGAGAGGGTTGGGGCTTCGACATCGTGATACCGTACGCTATCGAGTCATGGCACTCACATTGGGAATCGACGTCGGGACCCAGGGCACAAAAGGCATTGTGCTCGATTCGGATCTCGCTGGCTCGGAGAGTGGTGCGGTCGTCGCGCGCGCGTCCTCATCTTATGGACTGATCGAAGGTCTGCCGCAAGGGCATGCTGAGCAAGATCCTCGTACATGGGTCGACGCGGTTCGTGCCGTCTGCGGGGAGCTGGCATCCAGCGTAGATATGAGCCTGATCGAGGCCGTTTCCTTTTCTGGACAACAGCACGGCCTCGTCGTACTGGACGAAGCGGGTGAAGTGATTCGACCCGCCAAACTGTGGTGCGACACCTCCACAACACGCGAATCCGCAGAGTTGAGCGAGCGTTTGGGCCGCGCGATTCCGACAGGATTCACCGCGCCAAAAATCGCCTGGCTGAAGCGCAACGAGCCGGCGTCATGGGAGCGTACGCGCAAGGTGATGCTGCCGCACGACTACATGAATTGGTGCGCAACGGGCACATTTGTCATGGAGGCCGGCGATGCTTCAGGCACGGGGCTCTTGGACATCCAAACGCGCGCCTTCGATGCTGTTGCCGTTGACTCGATCGATTCGCGTTTGCACTCGTGCTTACCGCCCCTGGCCGAGGCTGGGAGTATTGCGGGTCGTGTGCATGATACGGGCGCAGCCTGGATGGGCGTTGCTTCGGGCATCCCGGTGGCGACAGGTGGCGGAGACAACATGATGAGCGCTATTGGGTCGGGCGCGACATCTCCCGGCAGCGTTGTCGTCAGCCTTGGTACATCGGGGACGGTGTTCACACACAGCACGCAACCCGTTGTCGATCCGGATGGCGCGATCGCGGGCTTCTGTGATTCGGTCGGTGGTTGGCTGCCGCTGTTGTGTGTGATGAATCTGACCGGTATCACGGAAGAGGTCGTCTCTGCTTTCGAATCGGATCATGCCAGCCTTACGAAAGCTGCCGCGCATGTCGCCGCAGGCTGCGATGGGCTCCTACTGCTACCGTATTTGAATGGTGAGCGCGTTCCGGATCTGCCCGATGCAGCTGGCAGCTTGCATGGCATTCGTCCCGGCGACCTGCGCGCCGGGAAGCTGTACCGAGCAGCGATGGAAGGCACGAGCCTGAGCCTCGGTTGGGGCGTCGAACGCATGCGCCGCATGGGCATCGGCGTCGATTCTGTGGGCATCGTCGGCGGGGCTGCGAAGAACGAACTCTGGCGACGCATTTTGGCCAGTGTGCTCGACGCGCCCGTGACGATGTTGGCCGAGAGTGAGAGCGCGGCCCTTGGGGCGGCGATTCAAGCACTGTGGACATTGCGGCGCGCAGCCGGAGAGGATGTACCCGCCGACGAGGTCGCGCAGCCATTCATCCGCACCGTCGGAAAAGTGACGCATCCAGACGCCGAATGGACAAAGGTCTATCGCGCGTCGATGGAGCGATTGATCGAGTTGACGAACACGCTGCATGCTTGAGCCGGTGGGCGTTGTTCGGACCCGACACGTGCGGCGGCGCTGCCGTGCTGTTGCGACGAGAACGTGCGGTATTATCGTCTCGCCGATGCGTGCAGCCCGAATCAACCCCTGAAAATCGCCCGGTCAGTTTGGTGCGCATGAAAGGTTCCGAGCGAAGCCTTCAGTGCGAATCCTCCGGCACGAGACCTGTGGCACTAATCAAGCGGCCCGACGCAGCCTAATCGTCAACTAGCTGCGTTCTGCCGCTGCTTGACGCTTATTGAAGAGCCACCAAGCGGCGAGGCCAACCGCGA
>JBLFWN010000062.1:0-38081 GCA_047611405.1 Planctomycetota bacterium
CAAAGCCGCGCAGCCGTGATCGAGCACCTAGCTCCTTACGATGCCAAGCAGTGTCGCGAGATCGCTTCGTGGCCGGCGGACGCCGTGGTCCGTACAGAAACCTTCGGCAAGCGCTTGCCGGAGGACCACGATAGCGCCGCGCGGCGCACCATGGCTGCTCACATCAACTCCGCGCTCACGGACGAGATGGCCCACCGTCCCGAGCTGATGGTGTTCGGTGAGGATGTGGGCAAGAAGGGTGGCGTCTACGGAGTGACGGCGCGCCTGCAGGAACGCTTCGGCGCGGCACGCGTATTCGACACGCTGCTGGACGAGACCACGATCCTGGGCGTTGCGCAGGGCGCGGGACATGTCGGATTCTTGCCGATTCCCGAGATCCAGTACCTCGCCTATCTTCACAACGCACTCGACCAATTGCGCAGTGAAGCTTGCTCGCTTTCGTACTTCTCGCAGGGGCAGTTCACGAACCCGATGGTCGTCCGCATCGCCGGTTACGCATACCAAAAGGGGTTCGGCGGGCATTTCCACAACGACAACTCGATTGGCGCTTTGCGCGACATTCCTGGCTTGGTGATCGCCTCGCCATCACGCGGCGATGACGCGGCGCGCATGTTGCGCGGCTTGATCTCGATGGCCAAGGTGAACGGCCGTGTGTGTTGTTTCGTGGAACCGATCGCTCTGTACCACGAGCGCGACCTTCACGAAGCCGGAGACAACGGCTGGCTGACGGACTATGCGCCACCCGGGGACGCGCTCTTACCGGGCGACATCGGTGTGTACGGTGAAGAGAACGACGACCTGCTGATTGTCAGTTATGCGAACGGACTGCGACTTTCACTGCAAGCCGCGCGCATCCTCGAGGAGCGCGAAGGCATCCGCGCGCGTGTGATCGACTTGCGCTGGCTGAGCCCGCTCCCTGTCGACGAAGTCCTCGCCCATGCGGAGGCTTGCGGAAAAGTCGTCATCGCTGATGAGTGCCGCTCGACCGGCGGCGGCATCGCGAGCGAGCTGACAGCAGGCTTGTTTGAAGCAGGCTTCCGAGGAGGACTCGGGAGCGTTCGAGCTGCGGACACCTATATCCCGCTCGGCCCGGCAACGGAATATGTCTTGATTGGTCGGGACGACATCGTCGCGAAGGCGATCGAGGTGGTGCGATGAAGCGTGTAGCTCTGTTTTGTCCGGGTCGCGGTTCGTACACCGCCACAAGTTTGGGGAGCCTCGATGCTTCCAATAGCTTGGTGCAGCGTGCGGAAAAACTGCGCGCTGGCTTCGGGCTGCCCTCTCTGCTTGAACTCGACGGCGCGGCCAAGTTCAGCGCAGCCAAGCACTTAAAGCCTGCGAACGTCTCGCCGCTGATCTATCTGTGCTCGTACCTGGACGCACGCAAGGCAGCCGAAGAAGACCGCCTGGTTTGTGTGGGTGGTAATTCGATGGGCTGGTACACCGCACTAGCCGTTGCGGGAGTGCTCTCCTTCGATGATGGCTTCAAGCTCGTACAGCAGATGTCGATTTGTCAGCAGGAGCACGCCGAGGCCGGGAATGACGGCGGGCAGATCCTCTACCCGCTCGTCGACGACAACTGGGTACTCGATCCAGAGCGAGTCGCTGCGGTTTCCAAGGCCCTGCTCGCCGCAGCCGGAAGGGCGGCCACCTCGATCCACTTAGGCGGATACGTCGTCCTGGCCGGAACCGAAGGCGGCATCGAAATACTGAACGCCGAGCTGCCGCAGCTGCAGATGGGCAAAGCCGTCTACCCGATTCGCTTGCTCCAGCACGGTCCCTACCACACGGTTTGGCAGATGGCGGCCGCGCAGAAGGGCGACCAGCTGTTGCAGGACTTGGAGTTCCACGCGCCCAAAGTGACCATGATCGACGGGCGCGGTCGGCGCTACACGCCCTGGTCGGCGGATCCGGCCAAGCTGCGCGAGTACACTTTCGGACCGCAGGTCGTGACCCCGTACAACTTCACAGTCAGCGTGAAGGCCGCTCTGCGCGAGTATGCGCCGGACGGAATCGTACTGCCCGGCCCCGGCAACAGCCTGGGAGGCATCTGCGGCCAGATCCTCGTCGCGGAAGGCTACGCCGGCATTCGCAGCAAATCGGCAGCGATCGAGAGCAAGTTCATCCGCTCGATGCGCGGCGCTGATTGCAAAACTTAGGGCGCCTGGGATATCAGGTGCTCAGCGAGCGTTGATTGTGGTGATGTCTCGGATCTCGTGCGGCTAAACTGCTCGCTCGAATCCCGAAGATCCAGCCCCGCTCTCGACATGAACGCCCGGTACCGCACCAGCTTCGCATCCATCCTCATCGCATCCTTTCTCACGGCCGCCGCGCACGCCAGTCAAGACTGGGTCGCTGCCGAGAAGGGCATCCTCGAGAACCATGTCCAGTTGACGTCTTCGGATGTCTTCGTGAAGGCGGGCGAGTGCTACTTCTCGCCGGATGGTCGCCAGATCATCTTCCAAGCAATCGAGAAGGTGAAGGAGCCGGAAGAGCACTATCAGATGTACGTGGCGGACCTCGTCATCGAAGATTCAGCAGTGACCGGGATCACGCGGCTGAAGCGATTGACGCCGCCAGGCTCGGCCAGCACCTGTGGCTGGTTCCATCCGACCGAGCGCGGCGTGGTGATCTTTGGCTGCACGATCGTGCCGCCCGTCAACCCGGACAAGGTCGGCTACCAGCGCGACTCGAGCCGCTACTCGTGGCAGTTCCCGCAAGAGATGGACATCGTTCGCTGCGAGATTGCGAAGGCGGACGGCACCGCTGCCACGCTCGAGCGCATGGTGTCAGACCCCGAAGCCTACTTGGCCGAGTGCGTCATCAGCCCCGATGGCAAGAACCTCGTCTACTGCGAACATCGAGTGGCCGAAGGGAGCGGCGGCGGCGACCTGTGGATCATGGACATGACGACGCGTCGGCGCGTGTCGGCTGCCGGCGGTTCGGGTTATGACGGCGGTCCGTTCTTCTCGCCGAACGGCAAGCGCATCTGCTATCGCTCGGATCGGCGCGGCAATGATCTGCTGCAAATCTTCGTGGCCGAGCTCGCCTTCGATCGCACCGGCAACGTGCTGGGCGTCGAGCGTGAGTTCCAACTGACGGACAACGTGCATGTGAACTGGGCTCCGTACTGGCATCCGAACGGACGCTTCTTGGTCTATGCCACTTCTGAGGTCGGACACGATAACTACGAAGTCTTCATGCTGGATGCCGACGCTGGATCGCCCACGCGTTACGGCACTCGCAAGCGCCGGCTTACCTTCGCGCCCAAGTTCGACGGCCTGCCGGTCTTCAACATGGACGGTACGCGCATGATGTGGACCAGTCAGCGTGGCACTGAGAAGACATCCCAAGTGTGGATCGCCGACTTTGTTATGCAACTCGACGGGCCGCCCGCGGTCGAAGCCGAGGGTCACGGCGAGGCGGACGAGACAGCCGATGCTGGCAAAGAAGATCAAATGCAGGTGCAAGATCCCGACACAGGCATGTGGTACATCTACAACAAGAAGACGCACGAGCTCGGCGTCTACGATCCGAATGACCACACGGTTCGTGACGCAACGGAAGATGAATCCACGCGTGCGATGGAGTTGTTCAACGACAACTAGCCGCATGCCAGGCGCGACAAGAGCGCCCTGATCATCAACGGCCTCGCCTGCATTCACGAATGCAGGCGAGGCCGTTCTCGTTCAGGACTATGCCTGCGCCTTGCAAGCAAATGGAGCTCGCAGACGTGCCCGAGGATCTCCATCGCACCCGAGCGATCGTGAGATCAACGACGCAGATTCGGACTTCAGCCCAGTCACATCGAAGCTACCTGGCCAGCTGCGGCATCCCCCTGATACAAAATGAAGCGGCCTCGGATGTCTATCTCCCAGGCCGCTCTCACGCTGCACGCAGCCGGAGGCTTACTAGTTATCAGCAGCCGCAACCGAAGCCGAGAGTGATACCGGATCGGCCGGCAGCCACGCATCACGCTTCGTCTTGAACTTGCTGCGCTTCTTGAGGGACTGAGTGAGGTGGAAATGCCGGGCGCGGTTCTCGTACCACGTCGCGCTGCAGTTGCGGCACATCTCCCAATCCTTGAAGTCGTAGGCCAGGTGGGCTCGTCGCAGGCTTCGAATACCGTCCGAGTTCCAGAGCTCCTTCAACGACGGGTCCGGGAAGCGACCGATTCGCTGGAGGAATAAATTCCTGCGGGCATACTTTCGAACAGGACCAAGAAGCACTCTCTTCAAGTTCATTCGGCAATCTAGAACAGCGGCATCAAGAGTGCCGCGAAGCTGTAGCTACGAATATCTTGACTATCCACGACCTGACTGTCCGCGAGCCAATGCCTGAGCTCGCTCCATGTACTCGACCCAATCCGCGAGCTGGTAACCGTTGATCCCCTGCTAGCAGAGCAACTGCAGCACGAACACGAGACCCAACAACGCGAGCACGGACGGGTAGCGCAGGCCGCGCCACGCACGCCCTTCAGCCTGAGCACTCTCCAGACGAGCTGACTGTTCGTTCATCAAATCAGGGCCGAGTGAACACCGACCCGAGAAGGTGTGGGTGCCTTGTACCCGCCCTCAAGATGTAGGCCGTTGCAGGCGTGATTGGCGACCATTGCTCACGCTCTTCCTGCACTCGCCCGCTTGCGATGCGTTTGCTGAGCCCGCCTTTGTGCGCCGAGGGCGCAGCGACAAATGTCCGAAACTGGCGTCCTGGGCCTAGTCTTTGATCAGGAATCGACCTTCGTAGCTTGTCACAATCGGTCCGCAAGAGAGGCCTCATGCTTCGCCGGGGCCTGAATTCGGCCTCTGCCTGCCAGTAGCTGGTCAATTGGACGGTCCCTCTTGCCGCTTCGTCCAAATGGGCTTAGTGTCTTGTCGCCTCAGCTAAGGGAAGAGTGGTGCAAATCCACCGTGGTCCCGCCGCTGTAAACGGGGACTCTCTATTTCGGCCGCCTGCGCGGCGCCACTGCTCGAAACTCGAGTGGGAAGGTGAAAAGGAGAGGCCGATCCGTAAGCCAGAAAACCTGGCTGAGGTCAAACTAGCCAGAGTCCTCGTGGGTCAGGACGGTCGAGTTGGGGATCGATAGCGATCCCCTCACTCACCGAATAGGTCTTGAGGGCTCATGATCTTTGACCCGAAGCAGGTGAGCGTGGACTCGCCTCGAGACATGAACATTCAGAAATTGGGCGCATGCTGCGCCGCCTTGTCGATTCTGTTGCCAATGGCAGCGTCCGCGCAGTCGCGCTTCGCGACCTCCGTCACCAACTTCAATCAAGGGGCAGGAGGAGGCATCTTCGATACGAATCTGATTCTGGCCGGCCCACTAGGGGGCGGCATGGGATCGGGCTCGCTCGATGTGCTGAGTCTAGGTGCCGGAGGTGATGTCACGCTGGCCTTCGACGTGACGATCGCGGATGGGCCAGGCGCAGACTTCACGGTTTTCGAGAATGGCATTGCGCTGGGCAACTCGGTGTTTACCGAGCTGTGCTTCGTCGAAGTATCGACGAACGGAATCGACTTCGCTCGCTTTCCGACCCGTTACTCGGGCCCGGCCGGCCCGTTGGATGTATTCGGAACTTTGCCTTACGGCACTTGCGCTGGCATGCCCGGGCAGATGCCCGTGATGTCGAACGTGATGACGAACACCATCAATCCTTTCAACCCTGTTGTGTCAGGTGGGGAGTCGATGGACTTGGCGGACCTCGCGAACGATTCACTCGTACAGCAAGGCCTTGTCGATCTGGATGCTGTGCACTACATCCGCTTGCTCGACATCGTCGAAGGTGTTCATCAAGACACGCTCGGAAACACGATCTGGGATAACGGTGGGGCTTTCGGGAGTGCGGATGTGGATGCGGTCGCGGTGATCCAGCACGCCGGCAACCAGCACCCCGGTGCGCCGATGGTCGATCTATTTATCGACTCACTCGGCTTCCTGCACTGCACGATTGCCGACCCTGATGGGCTTGGAGATCTCGACTGGAACACGCTCTCGGTCTCGTTCAATTTGATCCCCTTGCCATTTCAACGTCTGCGAGACTTCTTCACGGCCTTGGGCGGATCGGCGACTGAGCTTCACTTGGCCTCGCCCAATCCGCTCTCGAGCACGCAGATCCAAGGAGTGCTCTCGGTGTCGGTATTCGACGATTCAGGGCTTTTCTCGGGCGATCAGGTCTCCCTGCACCCGTAGGAGTTTTGCGATGAGAATCTATACACCAATCATCCTGCTCCTGGCCAGCATCTCGGCATCGGCACAGGGCCGTACTGTCACGGGACTGGGAAGCAATCCCAGCGCGATCGCTGCACGTTGTGCTGCGCGCCCGCTCAGCTTGCCTAGCTTTAGTCAAGAAATCGGGCTGCAAGCTCATGTCGCTTGCAACGCGGCCAATGCTCAGCCATTCGGTGCTGCCTTCACCTCGGATGGGAGCCGACTGTACACCGCACTCTTAGGCGGTTTGATCGGATCGGGAGGCTGCACGCTCGTGCGCATCGATCCGCTCAGCCATCAAGTCGTTGCAACGATCAGCACCGGCGAGGGACCCGAGGAAATCGCGTTTATCGACGACGGGCAAGGTCGCATGCTGTACGGCTTTGTCACAAATAGTGCGGATAGCAGCGTGACCGTCTTTGATGCGAGTGATGCGGTCGTCACCACCATTCCCATTCCGTTCGACGCCGGTGCCACCTACCCGACGGCTTTCCCCTTCGGGCTCTGTGCGCATCCGAATCAGAGCATCGTCTATGTGGGTACTTTGGATGGTCAAGGTATCGTGCATGCGATCGATGTAGCGACGCTTGCGCTTGACCCCGCGCACCGCATCGAGCTTGGAGCCCAGCATGGGATAGGCAGAATGGCCTTCGCCGAAGGTCGACTCGTGCTGACAGCCACCGAATACTTCGCCGGCTACACAGGGTCGACAGCCAAAGTGTGTGTCGTTGCGCCTGACGCGCCCGGAGTCATCCAAGAGCTAGCACTCGCCACTCACTCGGCAGGCTTCTTGTTCCCTTCAGCGCAAGACGTTGCCATCGACTGCGATGGCCTCGCATGGGTTGCTGGCTTTGACATGGGCGCCCGTGTGTTCGCAGTGGATCCCTTCGCACCCGGCGGTCCGGCTGTCGTCAGGCGTATTCGAACGAACACATCTCAACCCAACGGAAAGTTTCAAGCGCTCGGGCTCTCGCCCGATGGCCTGTTGTGCGTCGCCGACCTTTGGAGCAACGAGCTCAGCTGGATCAATGTCCGTCGCAGGCAGTGGATAGGTACGACGCACGCTGACGATTACCCGGCCTTCTTTCGGGCGCCGCAAGAAATCAGCTTCGATCCAAGCGGACGCCTGGTCGCCATTCCTTGGGCGGCAAGCGACAACCTGATGCTGCTCGACATCTAGCCTAGAGAGCGCTGCCAAGGAGCCACGGGCTTTGCGTGACACTGGCTTGTCTTGCACCAGGGGGGGGGGCTCAGAACTTGGGCCTGCCCGCCTTTGCATGCTTCTAGCTGACAGGTAGACTGCTGAAGGACGAGTTTGGGACGGAATCCGTTTCTCGATCCATGCCCATGGATCAAACAATTCTTTCAAACGAGCCGCTCGGCGAGAAATACCCGGAGACGCGCGTCCACACGCTGCTGTTCGTTTCCGGAGAGGCCAAAGGCGTTCGCATTCACTTGGGATCCGATCCGATCACGATCGGTCGAAGTGAAACCAACTCCGTCGTGCTGAATGATCGCGAGGTTTCTAACGCGCACTGCGAAGTTACCTACCACGATGGCAACGTCCATGTGCGCGACCTCGGATCGACGAACGGAACCTTCCTGGACGGAGTCCGTGTGCGCGAGAGCAAGCTGGCACCGGAAGTCCGTCTGAAAATTGGTCAGCATGAACTGCGCTACGAGTTCCGCGATGCCGATGAGATCACGCGTGTCAGCGAGCTTGCCGAAGATCTCGAGAGCGCCCGCGACTACGTGCAAGCACTCTTGCCTGCGCCGCTTGCGAGCGGTCCGATGCATACGAGCTGGACCTATGTTCCTTGCACAGAGCTGGGCGGTGATGGCTTTGGCTATCACGAGCTGCCGGCTGGAAAGATTGCGCTCTACCTGCTCGACGTGTGCGGTCATGGTGTTCGCGCCGCATTGCATGCCGTCGCCGCCCTGAACTCGATTCGCAATCAGAGCCTTCCCGATGTGGACTTTGCGCAGCCGACTTCCGTTCTGGAGCGGCTCAGCGAGAAGTTTGGAGTCGAAAGCCACGACGGTCTGTTCTTCACGATCTGGTACGGCGTGTTCGACACGAACACGCGCCAGCTCGACTACTGCACAGCAGGCCACCCGCCGGGCCTTTTGCTGACAGCCCATGGCATGCAACGTCTTCATTGTCACAACCCGCCGATCGGTGTCTTTGAAGATTGCCCGTTTGAGTCTGCGAGCACCAAGCTGCCTGCCGGAGCCCGAATCGTCGTGATGTCGGACGGTGTCTACGAGATTGTCGACAAGAGTGGCGAGCGATGGGGATTCGAGGATATCGAACCAATCGTTCAGCAATACGGAGCGGCGCCGGATGCTTGCACAGCAATCCATGAGCAGGTCCTCGCCTCATCTCGTGATCCCGATCTCGATGACGACTTCTCGCTCTTGATCGCGACCTTTCCCTGAGGCCAGATACCGAGCTTGCCGGCCTTTTTGCTAGCCAAGGTTCAAGAACCGGTGCTGAACAGCTAGTCCGCGATCGCCCTGAGATCGCGTCCCTGAGAGAACCCACTCGGCGTCTGTTCACCGGGATGCTGGGGAGCATTCGGAGAGAACTCCACCCTCCCGATGTGACTTGAGCTGTAGTGGGTTCACGAACTTCGATCTAATCCGAGAGTCGTGATCCGTGTGTTCGATTCAGGCGCGCTCGGTCGGGCCAGTCCATGCCGACATGCCACCTTCAAGGTTGAGCAGTTGCCCATAGCCCTTCGACGTCAGGAAATCGCAGGCCGCCGCTGAGCGAACACCCATCGCACACACCAGCAGCTTGCGCCGCTTGTCCTTGGGAATCTCTTTGTAGCGACTCTCCAGCTCCTCGACCGGAATCTGCAGCGCACCAGGAATCGTTCCCGTCGCACACTCGGCCGCGGTACGGACATCGATCGTCAGCACATCATTGCCATCGGTCATTTCCTTCGCCTGCGTTGCCGTTACCTCGGCCCATAGTCGTCCCTCTTCAATTTGATCCGCCGTCACCTTCTCACCCGCGGCTACTCGAGCGAGCAGAGTTTTGAGCGTATCGAGCTCATGCGTCATGGCCTCGCGCGCGGCGTTGGCGGTCCGACGCACTTCCGTCTCGAGGTCATCGATTCGAATCCCTTGAGCAGCAGCTCGGCCCCAAAGGATGAGAGCAAGTAGGAAGGCGGCCAAAGCTAGGGCGAGAGTCAGGTACTGCATGGGCTCAGGGTAGCGTCTGGTAAGCATGACGCGGACCAGGATGCCCCGGCAATCGCAGGAAGACAGGCAGTCACGATAGCTACCAATCGAGAGGCCCAACTCGCCTTATAGCCGCCGACTCCAGTTGGCGCCCGTGCCGATCGATTCGTGCCCTACTCGAGCTCCGCGCAGCTACTCAAGAACTCGCGCATATCCGCCGGCAACGGACTCACGACCTCGACCCGCTTCCCGCCCGCCGGCGTATCGAACACCAACCGATGGTTGTGCAGAGCCTGCCGCGGCATCTCGAGCTCCTCGTAATCGCTCTCGGTCAACTCGCCATCCGAAGCGCGCTGGAAAATCATCTCGTCCGGTCCATACAGCTTGTCCCCAACGATCGGAAAGCCGATTGCCGACATGTGCACGCGGATCTGATGCTGCCGACCACTGAACAACTCGCAAGCCACGAGCGAATGATCGCGATGCTGTTCGAGCCGCCGCCAGTCCGTGCGGCACGGCATGCCCTCCGCCCTGACGGCCATCTTCAATCCAATCGAGCTCGCACTAGATGAGGCCAGCGGATAGTTGACCGTCCCACTTGGCGAGGGCAGCGCCCCCCACACGATCGCGAGGTATTCCTTCTCGACGCTCCGAGCTTCGAACTGCGCCATCACCATGCTGTGCGTCCGCGCCCGCTTCCCAAGCAACACGATCCCGCTCGTCTCGCGATCTAGGCGATGACACAGGCGCGGAGCCATCAGACCCGCCTCCATCTCCTCGCGATAGTGCGCATGAACATGCTGCACCAAGGTCCCGGACAAATAGCGGCCGCTCGGATGCACAGGAATCATCGGCGGTTTAGCCACCGCCACGACCTCTTCATCCTCATAGAGGATCTCGACCCCGACATCCTCATCCCAGGTCTGCGGAATGCGCAACTCCTCCGGAATCACAACCAGCACCTGGGATCCTTGCCGCAACCTGCGCCCCGGCCTGCGCTCCACCCGAGCCGTCCCCGTCCCCTCCGGACAATCCGGTCGCGAGCCATCCACCAAAACGGCCCCACTCTTGATCAGCTCCTGCAACGAAGACCGAGAACGCCACCGCAAGTGCGCCGCCAAAAAATGGTCGAGCCGCATCAAAAAGCCAGCTACCGGCTCTCGAAAGAAGCTCGCATCCACCCGCAACTCGACCTGTTCAAGGGTCTGCGTCAGGTCTCGGTTCTTAGGAAAGATGCCCATCGGAGTTCGCGCCCAAATTTCCAACTAACGGTAGGGCAGCCCTCAGCCACCGAAACCAAACCTAATCCGCCCAAAGCGCGTCCCCCCACTATGCCGCCAGCTCCAGCAATGGCGACAAGAGCCACCCAAATCCAGCCCACCCATCCCCCAAGCGCTCGCCCCCCCGCCCAACGCCACAAGCCTCTCCCCGACCCCTCCCGCACCACAGGCCCCCGCAAAACGGCCACCTCGTCTCAATGGCGTCAGCCTTCAAGACCATAAGTTGAACCCCGCCCGCGGACTGCGCTAACTCCGGTCACCGATAACGAACAACCCCCGTGTTCTGGGGATCTTTCGATCCTCAGAACACGGGGTTTGTTCGTTATCGGTGACCGGAGTTAGCGCGGTCCGCCGCGTCCACCACGCATGTTCGTCGTGCGGCGACGACCTGTGCGACGCTTGCGGCGACGGTTCGGGTCGTTCTTGCGCGTAGCTTTTTGGATCGTGCGAAGACGTTCTCGGCGCTCGCGGCGTCGGAGATCCGAACGCTTCTCGTGCCAAGTATTCGCCTTCGCCAGACGGAAGATCCCGCTGTAGTTGCACTGACGCTTGAAACGCCTGAGGGCAGCCTCGAGGGACTCGTTGGAGCGGACGGAAACCTTGATCACTGCGCGTTCATCCTGTCTTGGGGGTCCTGGCGGTCACTCCCAGGGTGGGGAGCGAGCATCGTTCGTGGCCGGGCAAAGTGCCGGGCGGCGGCGACGCCGGTGGCGCTGCGGAGCCGAGCCCCGCGCGGAAAGGGCGAGGAGTATAGCCATTGGTCTGCGGCCGAGCCACAGGGTGAATCTGGAAATTCGAGGGAGTGCCTGCCATGCTCGAGCAGTGAGCGAGCCCCCTCCTAACCCCAAGACGAGCACATCCCCTGATCAAGGCGGCGAAGGAGCCCAGGATGAGGCTAGACCTCAGATCCAGGGCACGATCGAGATCGTCACTTATCACGACGAGGACAGCCTATATACGGTCATGCGGCTGGCTCCTGAGGGCAATATTCGCATTCCAGGCACTGCCTCGCTCTTCGGGAACGACCGAATCAGCGTCGTGGGTCGCATTCCCGACCCTATCGAGGGCCAACGACTGCGTCTGTGTGGCACCTGGAGCGAACATAAGTCGCACGGCACCCAATTCGAGTTCGAGGAGTTCGAGCAGCTCCCGCCACTCGATCGCGAGGGTTTGGTGCGCTACCTGTCCTCGAAAACCTTCACGGGCATCGGCGAGACGATCGCGAAACGCATCGTCGAAGAGCTGGGCGCGAAGACCCTGGAGGTCATCCGTGATCAGCCGGAGAGTCTGAAGCGAATCCGCGGCCTGCGGGCGGAGGTCGCGCAGGAGCTGGTCGACACACTACGAACCCAGTTTGATTCGCATCAAGCGCAGGCCTTCTTGCGCGGCTTGGGTCTGGGTCCCTTGCAGTCACTCGCGACGGTCAGAGCCTTAGGCGGCGAGTGCGAGGGTCTTATTCGCGCGAATCCGTATCGCTTGGCCAAGGTTTCGGGCCTGGGATTCGCGAGTGCGGACCGCATCGCACGTCAGCTTGGGATCGAGGACGGGGACCCACGTCGCCTGGCCGCTGCGGCTCTGCACGCGCTCGATGAGTCGACCAGCGACGGTCACAGTCTGCTTCCGCGGGCAGCCTTGGTCGCGCGCACCGCCGAGCTGCTGAAGCAGGCGGCCGACGTGGAGTTCCGCCAGACGCTGAATCAGGCGTTGCAAGAGCTGCACGACGTGGAAGATCTGGCGATCTGCCCCGCCCTCGATCCGAACCGACCGGGATCGCGTCCCGGCGATCCCTCTGCCGACGCAGACCTGGAGCAAAATTCGGACGGGCCGAGTGATACCCAGCTCGAATCAATCGAAGCGGATCTGGCGCATGTGGATGGCGCTGAAGAGCTGACGAGCGTGCACGCTGCCGACAGCGATCGCATCTACTTGCCTTGGCTACTGCAGAGCGAACAACGCTTGGCCCAGAACATCGCCGCGCTGATCGCGACCGGTACACGGCGCGCACTTGCGGACGCGGCATCGCTCAAGGTTGCAGAGGCAAGCGTTGGCTTCGAACTGCACCCGAGTCAGCGTGAAGCAATCTTGAGTCTGCTCGCAACACCGATCGGGTTGCTGACCGGCGGCCCGGGTGTAGGCAAGACGACGATCCTCAAGCTGATGACGATGCTGGCAGAGGATGCCGGTGCACGCATCGTTTTGGCATCGCCGACGGGGCGCGCAGCGAAACGACTGGCTGAAGCGACTGGGCGCGATGCGTCGACTTTGCACCGCTTGCTGGGCTTTCGACCGGGTGCTGGATTCGAGCGCAATGACAAGAACCCACTGGAGGCGGACCTAGTCATCGTCGACGAGATCTCGATGCTCGATGTCACCTTGGCCCATCACCTACTGAAAGCGATCGAGCCGCCGACGCGTTTGATCATGGTCGGCGACCCGGATCAGTTGCCCTCGGTCGGTCCTGGAAATGTATTGACCGATCTGATCAATTCGAAGTGTGTGCCCGTGTTGCGGCTCGATCACATCTACCGGCAGAGTGAGGGCAGTCGCATCGTCAGCAATGCCCACCGCGTGTTGCAGTCGCAAGTACCGCAGTATCCCGAACGCGGCGACACGTCGGGCAGCTTCTACTTCTTTCCCTGCGAAGGCACGGAAGCCACGGCCAAACGACTCGTCGAAGTGGTCACGAAGCGCATCCCTGAGACCTTCGGCTTCGAGTGGACGCGCGATGTGCAAGTCTTGGCACCGATGTATCGCGGCGACTGCGGCGTCGACGCTCTGAACTTCGCGCTGCGCGAAGCACAAGGATTTGGGGGCAAGGAGCTGACGCGCGGCAACCGAACCTGGCGCGTCGGCGACCGAGTCATTCAGACGCGCAACGACTACGATCGCGAAGTCTTCAACGGCGACATGGGCCGCATCGTGACAATTACAAACGATGGCATCGTGACCGTGCGTTATCCGGAACGCGAAGTCGTTTACGAAGGCTCTGGCGTGCAGGACTTGATGCCGGCCTTTGCGATCACAGTTCATCGCAGTCAAGGTGGCGAGTTCCCGGTCGTCGTGATGCCGATGGTGACGCAGCATGCGATCATGCTGCAGCGCAACCTGTTCTATACCGCCATCACGCGCGCCAAGAAGCTCGTCGTGCTAGTTGGATCCACTCGCGCAATCCGTATGGCCGTCGAGAACGCGGATCACAGCCACCGCGAGAGCGCGCTCGCGGAACGCATAACGCAGCTCGTTTTGTAAGCCAGATTCTCTTTCGAGAGCGCGCGGTGCACAAACTGCTTCCTGGCACTCGCACCCCGCACACAAAGGCCGCGAGATGCGCTCAAACGCCGATTCAATCAATTCGTCCCGCGAGCCAGCCCTCGAGGTGCGTTGCATTGATCTTGTGTGCCAGCACACCGTGATAACGCGCGCTACGCATCTCCAAACCAATCGCGAGCAAAGTCGCGGGAGCCTGAACCATCAACACGCGTGGCCAGCCGAAGGCATCGGCATAGACATGCGTGAGGAAGTTCACGAGGAAGTACGCAGACCACCACAGCTCGAACTTGCGACGAAGGCGGAAGATGTTGCAGAACAAGAAGAAGTGCCCCGCGGCGACGAGCGCAAGCCACGAGAACTCGAACAACCAGGGCCGCATGCCCCAGGCAAAGAGCGCGCACAACGACAAGAAGACTGCGTCTGTCTTCGAGAAGCGAAAGCCGACTGTGCGCTTATACATGGAACTCCTTCGCTATCACGCTACCGTCCGATGCGAGCACGAGTTCGAGAGAGCCAAATCGAGTTCCAAAGTTTCGCGTGCGTAGATCCTTCATAAACAGCCGCGTCGCGCCGACTATTGCGGGTGCGCCGGCGTGACTCGGAGAGACACCCGTTGATCTTGCTTCTATCGCCGTCGCGGAAATGACGTGGAAGGCCGGAGTCAGACTGCGCATGGCACATACCTCCGGAACGGACTGAATGTGCTCCTCCCATTCGCGATCGAGTATCGGAACACGCGACTCTTCACGCAGGCTACCCGTGATCGAATTCATTCGAAAGATGCGTACTTCATGCTCCTCGCGCGCGCACCCGAAGTATTCCCACGGCAAGGCAGCCGAGGGTAAGAGCGCCAGCGTCCCTTTGGGCGAGTAGCCCGCGCAGCGCTTCCGCAAGCCGGCCTTCAGTCCGAAGTAGGCGAGCATCGACAAGCCATACACGCCTGCGACACTTGCTTCGATCACTTCTTCGTTCGCGATCGACTGTGCCACCATTGCAAAGGCAATCGTCGTAGCCGCCAACACCACAATGTCGATGAAGAACACCCACTCGAAACAAATACGCTTCGAGCTGAATGGTGCGAACAAGGTGATGCCGTAGGTATTCGTCACATCCAGTAGGGAATGCAACGCCATGCCTAGGCATATGCCGAGCAAGAAGCCTCCGAAGCCTAGCTCCAACCAGCTCGAGGCAGCGAAGCTAAGCAGTCCCGCCAACGCGATGAACGGGAGCGCGTGGGAGTACGTCTGATGCGCACGCAAGAATGCGCGCTTGCCGAACAAGCGACTCAATGCATCCGCGTCGGGCAAGGTCGACCCCAAGGCAATACCACCCGCAAGCAGCGGATGGCTGTCCAAGAACGGGCTCGCCAAGACGACGCCCATCATGCCGTGAGTCAGAATATCCACGTGTGTTGATGCAGAGAGAGCACGGGCCAGCATAGCCTTCCTGTCGCGAAGCCTGCTATGTCAGGCGGATACGGCTACGTATCGCAAGCTCTCGGGCCGTTGCATCCCGCTTAAGCAGGCCCGGCGCGTGCAAAAAAACTCCGGAGTCACCGAGATGGTAACTCCGGAGCTTTGCGTCACGTTCGACCACTGGGCAACGCACCCAATGGCCATGTTCGCAAGGCGAACAACTACTCGTATACGTGCCGAAAGGCCCTCGAACAAGCGCGAATCAGCTATTGGAGCGAGGTTCCGATCCCTCGGATCGAGGCGTCGGGGCTTGATTCCTACTTCGGCGAGGCTCTGAAAAGTAGCGCCGAGCCTGCAAGCTATCGGGCATGCAGCTCATTTCTTGACGCGCCGCCGGGTCGTCATGGGCGTAGCGATAGCCACTGCCATAACCAGCCTCGCGCATCAGCTTTGTCGTCGCGTTGCGCAAGTGAAGCGGAACCGGCTCCGCTGACGAGCTCTGCACGTCTTCACGAGCTTGACTTTCGGCCGTGTACAGCGCGTTCGATTTTGGAGCACGCGCCAGATAAACCGCGGCCTGCACCAGCGCCAGGCGCCCCTCCGGATACCCGAGCCGGTGAAAGGCCTCGGCTGCATCGAGCGAGATTCGCAGCGCAAAGGGGTCCGCGAGACCTATGTCCTCACTTGCGATCCGAATCAATCTACGGCTCAAATAGTTGCCATCCTCGCCCGCCTCCATCATGCGCGTCAGCCAGTACAGAGTCGCATCAGCGTCCGAATTGCGGATGCTCTTCTGAAGCGCCGAGATCAGGTTGAAGTGCTCTTCACCTGACTTGTCATAGTGCAAGACCTTGCGCTGCAAGGCTTCGCGCAGAACCTCCTCGTCCACGCATCCACCGTCGCCGGCCAATGTGGCTGCGCTCTCAAGCACGGTCAATGCCCGGCGAGCGTCACCATCGGCGGCTCTCGCGATGGCCTCGAGAGCATCAGGGTTAGCCGTCACTCGGCCTGCAAGGCCCTGTTCACTCTGCAGAGCTCGCGTGAGCACTTGGCATAAGTCGGCGACGGTCAATGGCTCCAACACGAGCGTACGGCAGCGCGACAGCAGCGCGCTGATGACCTCGAAGGACGGGTTTTCGGTCGTCGCTCCGATCAACAAGACATCGCCGCGCTCGACGAATGGCAGGAAAGCGTCCTGCTGGGCCTTATTGAAGCGATGAATCTCATCGATGAAGAGCAGCGTGCGCTGACCGTTGCGTGCACGCATGTCACGCGCCTCGGCCATGATGCGCCGGATCTCTTTGATTCCCGACAGAACAGCCGAATACGGGACAAAGGGCAGTGAGCTGCGCGAGGCCAAGAGGCGCGCGAGAGTCGTCTTGCCTACACCCGGAGGTCCCCACAAGATCAAGCTCTGCTGCGATTCGCCTGCAAAGGCCTCGGCCAGAATCTTGCCCGAGCCCACGAGCTGCCGCTGGCCGATGTAGTCCTCGATCGAAGTCGGCCGCATGCGGTCGGCCAAAGGTGCATCGTTGCCAGAGAACTCGAGCGGATCGACACTGGCTGGCCCGATTCCACCCGATGCATCAAGCGCTTCACCGAATAGATCGCTCATGCGTCCTGAACTCCGCTGCGCTTGCCCCGCTGTGACTGATTCGATGCGGCAGCGAACAACAACAAGGAAGCCGCGATCGAAACATTGAGTGACTCGACGCCGCCCGCCATCGGGATGCTCACACCTTCAAAAGCGTCACACTCCGCAGGGGCGTGACCGGTTTCGGGCGCGACCCAGATCGCGAGAGGTCCCGTCCAATCGAAGCGCCGATAGTCGGTCCCGCCACGAGTCGCGGCCGCGACTTGCCTGTAGCCAGAAACATCCAAGGCCTTGGCGGCATCAGCGGCGGGAACAGCATGGCAGACCGGCAAACGCAGCAGACTGCCCATGGATCCGCGCATCGCCTTCTCGTTCCAAGGCCGGACTCCGCCTTCGAGCACGATCATGCCAGCGGCACCCGCAGCTTCCGCCGAGCGCGACAAGGCTCCTAAATTGCCCGGATCCGCGACCCCGGCGACGACCAAGATCAACTCGGCATGCGGCCCCAGGAGTTTGGACAGAGCAATCGGCTTGGGAGGCCGCATCAACGCCAGGATGCCCGGTGAGTGTTCGAGGCCACTCGTACGAGCCAATAGTGGCGGATCGACCATCAGGCTTCGCTCAACATTCGACTCGATCAGGTTCATCAGATCGGGCCGATCGGCAGCGATGAGCAGGAGGTCGAGCGAATGCCCCGAGCGCAGCGCATCTGCGATCAGGCGCTCGCCTTCCAGCAGAATCACGTCTCGTTCCTTGCCCGAGCGAACGGCCCCGACACGCTTCAGGTGCTGGTTGGCGCGCGAGTGGATGATCTCAATCTCGCTATCCATCACCCCTCTTGTAGCGAATCGGAGCGCAAATGGTCTCGGTTGGGTAGCATCCTGCGCAATGGAATCCCTTCGAAGAGGTCGCGTGATCCGCGTCGACGCCAAAGTTTGCCTGATCGATGTCGATGGTGAGACGATTCAGGCGAGTCCGCGAGGCAGCCTGTTCGAGGATCTGGGCGGTCGCAAGAACCCCTTGGCTGTCGGCGATTTCGTCGAGCTGTCCTTCGATGGAGACCCGGTCGGCATCGAGACGGTCTTGCCGCGCAAGAATTACCTGGGTCGCACCGCCTCGTCGCATGATCCGCGCGAGCAGGTGCTTGTCTCGAACGTCGATCAGCTTTTCTTGATTGGCTCCCTGCAATCGCCCGGCTTCTCTTCGAACCGGACGGACCGCATCTTGGCCGCCTGCGTTTGGCACGAGATTCCGGCCGTGCTTGTGCTGAACAAGATCGATCTGGTCCACCCGGAAGATATCGAGGACATTCGCAACACCTACCGCTCAATCCCGATCGACGTGATCGCAACCTGCGCAACGGATGGTCGCGGAGTCGAAGAGCTTGGAGACCGGCTGCGTGACAAGGTAAGTGTCTTCTACGGCCCATCGGGCGCCGGCAAGTCGACGCTGTTGAACAAAATCCAGCCTGGCCTGAACATCAAGGAAGGCAAGATCAGCAAGTATTGGAGCACCGGCAAGCACACGACGAGTCGCTCGACCCTGCACCCGCTCGACATGGGTGGCTACGTCGTCGACACGCCTGGCATCCGCGTCTTCCGCCTGCATGAATTGGAGCGCGAGCGCGTCCGCGATCTATTCCCCGACTTCAAGCCGTATCAAAAGTACTGCCGCTTTCCGAACTGCACGCACGACCACGAGCCGGACTGCATGGTCTTCGATGCCGTCGATAGCGAGGAGCTGGCCGCATCGAGGTATGCGAGTTACGTGGAACTGCTCGACGAAGTCGATCCGGACAATGCCTACGAGCCGGAAGATATCGAGCCTGAGTGAGCGAGCGAGTCGCATGACCAGCGAGCCAGCGAGAGCGGTCTCGAGACCGCGCTTCTCATAGATCGACTTGCAACTGCTGGCCCTGAGCGATGGTCAGCTCGGCCGCAACGGGCATCGACCTGAAGTCCAGGATGCCCTTCAGCTTGCAATAAAGCGTCGAAGGACCGATCGGTACGAACTCGCTCAGCTCGTCATCGATGATCTGGGCCAGCTTAGCACGTCCAAGAGAGTGCAGAACGCTGGGTTGAGTCGAGCCATGCATCGGCAGTGGATCGACTTGGCGCAGACCGACACGCGCGCGATTCGCGTGCAGGTTGCGCATGCTGCTCCCAAGCCACGATCGGAGGTTTCCACAAGGACCGGCGGAACCGGTGTCCTCCAGCTGTACGAGCCATTTGCCATCTGTACCTCCTCAATGAGCGTCTCTCTAAACAGGGAAGCTTCGTTATTCGTACGCCATAGGGCTGCCCCTCGGAAGCCGCTGAACAGAACAAATATGCGTGCTTCCTATTTCGAGAAGACCCAGCTCACCAGCTGACGCATCGTCGGAGACTGCCCTTGCGAAAGAACTCCAATACGGAAGATCTTGCCTGAAATGGCAACGGTCACGATCGTGGCTGCAACACACCCGAGCAGGCCGACAATCAATTCCCACAGTGGCGGTCCTGGCGGAGCAGCAACTCGCAGCAGCAGGATCAGCGGCGTCGAGGTCGGCCAGAGCGTCAATGCAGTCGCGACACTCCCGTTGGGATTCTCGAGCACGACAGACCACGCAAAGACCGGGATCATGACCAAGACCATGGCCGGCATCATCATGCTTTGAGCATCACGCAGCTCAGAACAGGCCGACCCGAGAGCCGAGAAAATCGAGCCGTACATGAATAAGGCCAAGGTCAAGAAGAGCGGGATCCAAAGATAGAGGACCCCAGGCACGAAGTGCGCGACTTCGTAATGATGCGTGGCCCAAGCCGCGGAACCTAGATAGATGGCCGCCAGTGTCATGGAAACCATCACACTCCCGACCAGCTTTCCGAACATCAGTTGGAAGGGAGTTACCGCGGATACGAGGACCTCGGAGATGCGCTGCATTTTCTCCTCGAGTACCTGGTTCATCAGTGCGGGGGCGCTCGAAAAAATCAGCATAAACAGCATGAACATCGAGAGTGCCGGCACGCCGAAGGTGCGCATCTTGCTCTCTCGTTCCGCTTCTTCGACGCTGCCATCGGACCGTTCATACGCCAAGCCGAAGGTCTGAAGGGGAGACTTGGTGTCCAGACGGTTGATGATCTCCAGGTCAAGCTCAGCCGCAGCGTAGCGGCGCTGCCTGACCTCTTCGTTGATCGTGCGTTCGATCCAGCGCGCGAGTTCGGTATAGGTCGGAGTCTCCGTGTAGTAAGCCAGCGAAAGATCGGGTGCAGCATCGCCCTCGCTAGGCCCGCGCACGACATCTTCGCCGATCATCAGGAAGGCGATCAGATCACCGGAATCGACTCGCTTCGAAAGCTCGACATCGACCCGAAGTTCAGTCTCCGATTGAAAGGGCTCCAAAACGAAACGCGGCCGAACCTGTTTTGGCTCGCCGTCGTCCCCCTCCTCGAAAATGTCATTCTGATTGTGACGCTCGACCTGTGTGGCCAGCATTTCGTACAGCTCGCCCGATGCGTCGTAGATGGCGCACTTGCGGTCGTCTAGGTCGACCTGATCCTTGAAGGCGAGCTGAATCAGGATGCTGCCACCCATCAGCACTGGCATCATCAAGACGCCGATGATGAAGGCTTTGGAGCGAATAGCTTGCAGGTATTCTGCACGTGCAACGGCGAAGATCTTGTTCATCTCAGACCTCCTTGGTCTCGGCAGCAGCTTCAGGACCGGCGACGTGAATGAAGATATCGTGCAGTGACGGCTGCGATTCTTCGAATTGATGCACTCGCGTGCGTTCGACCAACTTGCTCAAGAGTGCCTGAGAATCTCCCTTGAGCCGAACTTCTTGATAGCTGCCCATGTCCAGCACTTGGTCGACTTCATCGAAGCCCTTGAGGTCATCGATGCCACCCGCAAGGCGGACATGAACGACGTTCTGCCCGTACTTGGCCTTGATTTCGCCGAGCGTGCCGTCCAATACCTTGTCGCCCTTGTAGATCATGAAGATAAAATCGCAGAGCTGCTCGGCAACCAGCATGTCGTGGGTCGAGAAAATGATCGTCGCGCCCTGCTTTGCCAGATCGACGACGGCGCTGCGTAGCACGTCGGCATTGACTGGATCCAACCCGCTGAATGGTTCGTCCAGAATGATCAGCTCCGGCTTAGCGATCACGGTCGAAATGAACTGCACCTTCTGCGCCATGCCCTTTGATATGGCCTCGATTTTCTGGTCGCGCCAGTCACCCAAGTCCATGCGCTCGAGCCAATGATCGATCTCGCGCCCCGAGTCGCGCGGCCTCATCCCTTTCAGGCTTGCGTAGTACGACAGCACGCGCGTCACGGTCATCTTCTTGTACAGGCCCCGTTCTTCCGGGAGGTAGCCAATGCGATCGTTGGACGCACGCGTCCCGCTGTGGCCCAAGACTTCGATCTCGCCCTTGTCGGGATGGATAATGCGCAGGATCATCCGAATCGTCGTCGTCTTGCCAGAGCCGTTAGGCCCGATGAAGCCGTAGATGGACCCACGCGGAACTTCGAGTGAGAGATCACGGACGGCGGTGTGTGACCCGTAGGTCTTGGTGATGCCTGAAAGCCGGACGGCTGAATCCAAGGCGTGCTCCAGAGGGGGGGGCTAGGGTGGGGGCAACTCAAACATGGCGGTCGAGGATTTGCAGTGTTCAACACGCGCGAGCCCACATCCTATTCGATCGGAAAGCGTAGACTTGCCGCTCTCTTCGCAGCTCTTCGCAGCTCTTCGCGAGTTCATCCGGATTCTAGACGTGTCTTCCGTGCCCCAATTAGCAACCGACTCGATCCCGAGTGCTCCTTCCGCAGCGCAGGATGGCCCCCTCGATAAGGAACGCCGCACCGCCAAGCACGTGCTTTTCATGCTTACCGTGACGCCCGTGCTGCTGCTGATCATCACGCTTCTGCTGTTCTTTCAGCCCGATGATCAGGTGCTCGTCACTCGACACGAAAACGGCTACTTGGCAACCCGTTCGCGGAGTGTGATGGGCGCCGATGGCCAACCGCTACTTCATGGTGAGCACGAAGCCTGGTACATCTCTGGCGACCGTGCCGAACACGGCAACTATGAGCGTGGGCAACGTCAGGGCGAGTGGCGCTATTGGAACGAGCAAGGCCAGCTCTCCGATGAACTCACGGGCATCTATCGCGAGGGGCAGCGGATCTCCGCCCTAGAAGCCAACCGCTGAGGCGCTTGCCGCCCTGCGACTTGCCAGCGAGAGCGGAGCTTGGAAAGCTGAGCCGCCGACGATCACCAGCTTCAAACATGCGAAACCACTCCCCCATCACCACGCCGCAGCCGCGGAACGGAACACAGCCGGGCGCGAAGGGCGCGCGCTGGGCTTCGAGTTTGGGTGAGGGATCCAAGTGCGCGCGATTCGCGGTGATGACCTGCCTGGTGCTGGTCACGAGCGCGACTGTCGCCAACGCCGCTCTAGGATCAATCGCGCCGAACACCAGCAGCGCGCTGCCTAGCGCCCGCGCCCCTAGATCAGCATTGCACGATGGGCCGCCGATCTATCTCGAAATCGGAATCGCCCCGGACATGCTCAGCCTGCGTTTGCAAGGTGAGCAAGCGACCATTCATCCCTGGCTCGGGATGTCGGTCGAGAAACTGATCGAGGAGGCACCTTTACCCGAGAGCGAGATGCCGCTCTATCGCAAAGCCTTCGAAGACTTCCTCAGCACGAACAACGAGCTGCAAATCGACGGGGTCACGGTCGCTCCGCAGATTCAGAGCATCGAGTTAACCGAAGCTTTCGGCGGCGGCTATGGCGCGCCGATCTTCACCGTCAAGATGGAGTATCCCTGTGATGGATGGCCGCGCGAAGTGCGCATCATCTGGGAACGCTTCGATGGCGTGCAAGACATCGAAGGTCAGCGCGTTCCGGGCATCTTCCGCTGGGACCCAGGGAATGACCCGGACTTCATCTTCGCGACCTTGACGCCGGAAGAGCCCGAGTTCATTTGGCATGCGACAGCGGACATCGCACGCAAGCGCGTCGTGCGAGCGGTGACAGGCGAAATCCAAGCAAGCGAGGAGTTGCCGCTCGGATCGGTCGTTCTAATCGCATTGCTGGTCTTGTCCATTCCCTTCACCAGGAAATGGAAAGCGCCGATGCCACTGATGCTCGGCCTGTGGATGGCTGGTCTGGGTGGCGCTTACTTCTTGCGCGACCACCGCAGCGCCGCTCCGTGGCAATCCAAGGTCAGCATGCCTTCTCGCGACCAAGCGATCAGCATGTTCGAGACCCTGCACTCCAACGTCTATCGCGCCTTCAGCGCCGGCAGCGAGGACGCGATCTACGACCTGCTCGCGAAAAGCGTCGCTCCGGAGCTGCTCGATGACCTGTACGCCGAGGTCTACGAAAGCCTGATCCTGCGTGGCGAAGGTGGCGCCGTCTGTGATGTGCAGAAGGTTCAGGTCCTGGAACGCGAGGTGATTTTCCCCGCGCCGGAAGAGCAGACGGAAGACTCGGCCGCCTACGACGTGAACTGGAACTGGCAGGTCGAGGGCCTGGTGACACACTGGGGTCATCAACACAGCCGTACGAACGAATACCGTGCTCGCTATCGTGTCGCGCACGACGGCGCCTCGTGGAAGATCGCGGCGGTCGATGTGACCCACTATGAAAGGATCGAGGATTTCAGCCCAAGCCGCTGACTCGTCGCGAGTGCTAGAACTCGACGGCGTCAGCTTCGACTACGGTCGAGCTGGAGACGGCTTCCAGCTGCAGATCGAGTCGCTGTCCATTCATGCGGCCGAATCGATCGCTTGCATCGGTCCGAGCGGATCCGGCAAGAGCACATTTCTGGCACTGGCGGCGGGCATAGAACTCGCGCAGCGAGGCCAGGTCCAGACGCTTGGAAAGGCATGGAACCAGCTCAGTGATGCCGACCGCCGCCGGCTACGCATCAGCCGCATCGGGCTCGTGTTCCAGGAATTTGCGCTCTTCGATCATTTGACGGTGCGCGAGAATATCCTGCTGCCGTACTTCGTCAATCCGACGCTTTCGCTCGACCGCGAGGCCGAGCTGCGCGCGTCCCAGTTGGCCGAGACAGCGGGTATTCAGGCATACCTTCAGAAAAAGCCACGGCACCTATCCCAGGGTGAGCGACAGCGTGTCGCCTTATGCCGTGCGCTTGTCACGCAGCCGGCACTGATCCTGGCTGACGAACCCACGGGCAACCTGGATCCCGACACGAGTCGCAGCGTCGTGAACTTGATGCAACGCGAGCGCACGGAGCGCGGTGCGACGCTGGTCGTCGTCACGCACGATCACGAGATGCTTGACAGCTTCGATCGAGTGATCGACTTCGCGAACTACTCGTCGAGACGAAGCGTCTCAGCATCCAAGGCGGGAGGCGCTGCGTGATGAGGCACATCATCTTACTTGCTTGGCGCTATCTAGTCGATTCGAAGGTGCGCACCTTCGTCATCGCGACAGGAATCGGCTTGACGATTTTGTTGCCGCTCTGCGTCAACTTATTGGTCGATCGCTACAGCCGCGAACTCGTGGATCGATCTGAATCGACACCCTTGGTGATCGGTATGGCGGGGTCGCGCTACGACCTGGTGCTGAACTCGCTGTACTTCCGTGGGCGTGTGCCGCGGCCGCTCGGCATGGACGAGCTCGAGTACGTGCAAGGCAGCGGCCTCGCGAATCCAATACCACTCCTGGTGCGCAACACGGCCTCTGACTTCCCGGTCGTAGGCACGGACCTCGATTACTTCGAGTTCCGCGGTTCGCGCATCGCGAGCGGCCGGCTGCCACTGCATCTAGGTGAGTGCGTGCTCGGCGCGAGTGTCGCAGCTGAGCTCGGCATGGATACGGGCGCGACGATCCTCTCGGATCAGAAAAACCTATACGACTTGTCAAAGTCGTACCCGCTGCGCATGCGCGTCTGTGGCGTGCTGCAGCCAAGCTCTAGCGCCGATGATGCAGCCGTCTTCTGCGACCTGAAGACGGCCTGGATTATTGAGGGCCTGGGCCACGGACACCAAGAAGCGGTTGAACAGACCGAAGATGCGGTCATCGCGCGCGAAGGCGATAGGGTCGTTCTGAATTCGTCCATCGTCGAGTTCAACGAGGTCACACCGGAGAACGCCCAAGATTTTCATTTCCACGGCGCATCCAAAGACCTTCCGTTGACGGCGATCCTGCTGCAACCGCACAACGATCGCGCGCGCACGATGCTGAAGGGTCGCTATCGCGTGCGCGAGGGTGTCCAGCTGCTCGTTCCGACCGAAGTCATTGGCGAGCTCTTGGGCTTCGTGTTCCAGATCAAGCTGTTCTTCGATGCCAATACAACGCTCGTGATGCTCGCGACCCTGCTGTTCCTGTCGACGATCCTGCTGCTTTCCGTTCAGGTTCGGCAGCGGCAGATGCAGACCCTTGCGCGCATTGGATGTGCTCGCATGACGGTGGCAAAAATCTTGGGAACAGAACTCGTGCTGACGATTCTGCTCGGCCTCTTGATCGCAAGCGCCGCTGCCCTCTTGCTGCTTACAATCATTCCAGATCAGGCCGCTTGAGCACGCAGCGATTGCTCGACCTCCGACGACTCTACTGACATGAAGTACCCTCTCGATAGCACCGTCCTTTGCTCCGTCTTGGTCACTTGCCTCGCTGCTGCAGGCTGCTCAGATGCGAACACGGATGCCACAGGATCCGATACGCCGGTCCGAGAACGGCCGCTCGTCATCACGACCTTCTACCCGACCGAGTACTTGGTCGAGCGCCTCGCTGGTGAATGGGTCAACGTGCGTTGCGATGTGCCTGGCGACGCGGACGCTCTCTTCTGGAAACCGTCAGACGAGCAAGTTCTCGAGTATCAGAAAGCCGATCTGATCGTACTGAATGGCGCCGGCATGGAGACTTGGGTCGAACACATGAGCTTGCCCCTGTCACGCGTGGTCGACACTTCACGCGCGTTCGAGGACCGCTTCGTAGACTTCGAAGCGGCTACACACAGTCACGGCGGCGGAGAAGATCACACGCACTCGGGCACCGACCCTCACATCTGGCTGGATCCGTTGAATGTCGAGCAACAAGCACTCGCGCTTCACTCAGCCTTGAAGCTGCGCCTGCCCGATCATGAAGCCGACTTACAGGCCAATATGGACGCGCTCTCCGCCGATTTGAAGAGTGTGCACGAGTCCTATTTGGCGCTGGGTAAGGGCGTGCAAGGCGTCTGGATGTACGCGTCTCACCCGGCTTACAACTACTTGGCTTCGCGCTACGGGTGGAAGATCGTCAATCTTGATCTGGACCCGGAACAGGAGCTTGCAGACGCGCAGCTCAACCAGATCCGAGACCTCATGCAGGATAAGGCCGGCCAGTTCATCCTGTGGGAGAGCGAGCCGCTCGCCTCGACTGTGGACCGCTTGCGAAGCGAAGTCGGGCTGGAGAGTGTGACCGTCACCCCATGCGAATTAATGTCAGCCGAAGAGCGGGCGTCGGGGTCGGACTTCCTCGGTGTTCTTCGCGCCAACGGTGAGGTCTTGGGCCGAGCGCTGTCACAGGAGTGACGTGGGGCGTTGACGAAGCTCGGCACTCGTAGCTCCGGTCCAGCCCATCGACTAGCAGGCCGCCCTGATATCAGCGGTTCGCGCAGTGCCTCGTATCGGACACAGATCAAGGCGCACTAGCTCACTAGTGCTTGCCCCAATTCAAAGAATTGGACGTTCGGGGCTGTACTGCAACGCAGAGCTGCGTTCGAGAACTGGTGCTGCGTGGATCGCCGCTCTTGGGACGCCCTGCTAGCCCAAGCGAGCAAGGCTTCGCGCCACATAGATAGGCATCATGTCCACGTGATGGTCGCCGCTTCCGGTTCGCTCACTTCACGGTGCTCAGCTCAACATCTGGATCGAGTTCCAATGAGACAATGCGGAAGCGCACGTCCATGGCCCCGCCCGAGTGCATCTGGAACGCAATGACGCCGGCCGCGCGCTCTTCAGGATCTGTGAAATCGACCGCGCGATAGCCATTGATTGCGGTCTGGATGTGAGAGCCCGTCGCCAAAATCTCATAGCGATTCCAGTCTCCCGCGATCACCCCATCCTCGGCGCCGCCCTCATCCAATAGGCCGCGACCATGTTCGTCGTACAGCTTGCCCCACCAACCCAGGCCGACATCCGCCTGGTAGCCCGAGATGTGGTCCGGACTGCCCCACGCTCGGAATTGAACGCCGCTGTTCTCGCTGTTTGGATCGAGCTTCACTTCGAGAATCAGACGGAAGTCCCGCATGGCCACGTCGGATGCGAGCCATGCGTTCTGCTCGAGCCCCTCCGTGCGCCCGACGATAGCGCCCTCTTCAACAGACCAGAGCTCGGAGTCTCCATGCCAACCCGTCAGGGTCTCGCCATCGAAGAAGGCGTTCACAGTCTCCGGCGTCAGCATGCGCGGAACTTGCGAGTCGTGGCGCAGGTAAGCGACCAAGTCAGCGACTTCTTGTTCCGTCAGAGTCGCGAGTTGGCCTTCGGGCATCATCGAGTTTTCGTCGAGCCTGATCGCATCGATCTCTTCACGGTCCACGACCACTTCGTCGTACTCGGTCTTCAGCGTGATGCTGTCATCCGTCTCGGCACTCAGGATGCCGGTCAGAATCCGCTCGTCGTGAGTCCGAACTATTGTGGCGCGGTACTCGAGCGGCACGACCGCGCTGGGGTCGAGAATGTTGGTCAAAATGTAGGACAGGTCAGAACGATTCGAGCCCGTCAAGTCCGGACCAACCAGCGCCCCTTCGCCGTACAGAGTGTGACAGCGCATGCAGGTACGCGCATAGACATCGCGCCCGCGCGACAGATCCGCCGCGCCGAGCGTTTCGTCGTCTAGCGCCTCCATCCACTTCGCGATGTCTGCTGCACGGCTCTCGTCCGTCTCGCGGAACAGACCCCAGACTTGCTCGATTTGGGTATCAATGCCCTCGTCCTCGAAGGCGCGCAACTGTCGCAAAGTAACGGCCGTCAGATCCGTACGCGTCACATCTCCACGCCCCACGGCCTCGAGCAGTTCGCGAGCGAAGGAGGCGCGAGTCGAGAGCGCACTGATTGTGTTGGCTCGATCGTCCTCGGACAGAACCGCATACTTGGCCAGCAGTGCTTTGGGCGTACCCGCATCGTCGAGTTGCGCCAACGCCCGAATCGATTCGCTGCGCAGAGCCTCCTCGTCGAGCAAGCCCTGCAAGATCGTCGCCACGCCGTCGTCCTTGCCCGCGACCAGGCTGTCCAATGCGAGGCGTCGATGTTCGACGGCAACCGAAGAGTCCGACAGGAGTTCGCGTAACTCGGGGAAGGCCGCCTGATGGCCGAACAAGGCCGAGATGCCGAGAGCGCGAAAGCGAATGTGGTCGTCCGAGCTCAGCTTCAGTTGCTCATAGGCGGCACCCCACGTATCGGGCATAGCCAGGCCGCGCCGATCCTCGAGTGCACGCCACATACCGTCCAGCGCAAGCCGCCGCTCCCCGTCCATTGACAGAGTTGTCAGCGCCGTGATTGCTGCGGCACGGCTGGCATCTTCGCTGGCCGCGCGACGCCAGACCGAAGCCCGCAGAGATTCGATCTCTGAAGCATCCGTGATTGCGATCGCTCGCGCCGGGTCAGCGCCCACGAGCGGCTCGATCGCGTACCACAGCACGTTCGGAATATTGTGGTCAGACGCATCTTCCGAACGGCCCGCCAAAGCTTCCGCGATCGACCAGCGCCTGTCGACCGGCATGCGTTGCAACGCACTTGCCAGGTAGAGACGCACGACCGCCGAAGGATCGGTCTGCGCCATGTGAGTGAGCTGATCGAGTATGGCCTGCGAGGGCACGCCGTCCTCGAGCAACAGTTGCACAGACCAAGCCCGGATGTATTCATCCCGCGACTGCAGCTGCGCCGCCAGCGTGCCTTCTTCCAACTCACCGATGACATGCAGCCCCCAAAGCGCGCGCAGACGATGTGCACTGTCTCCGGCACCGACCAGTAGCTCGTACAACCCGCGGCGAATTGCACGGCTGCCCCCGCGCTCGGCCATCACACGGCGAGCCAGCCGCGCCGTCGCTTCGTCGGCTCCTGCCTGGGTTGCGACCAGTTCAAAGTCCGAGACTGCCGCCAAGTCGATCGCAGGGTGCGGCACCTCCTCGCCGTAGCGAACGCGGTAGATACGGCCACTCGAACGATCCCAGTTATCGATATCGTTGGAGTGGCAAGCGCGCGGATCGCTCCAGTCGATGAAGTACACGCTGCCATCCGGGCTCAGCTGCAGGTTGATGCCACGAAACCAACTGTCGTGCGACAGCAAGAAGTCATCAGCATGCTTCCCGATGAAGCCCGAACCGTTGCGCTCGAACACATCCTGATTGACGCGGTTGCCATGGACATTGTTGAACAGCAAGCTGCCGTGGTACTGCTCGGGAAACTCATCGCCTAAGTACAGCAGCGCGCCGCAGTGCGCGTGGCCACCACCAACTTCACCCGAGCGTCCGTTGCCGCCATGCGGATTGCCGCCGACGAAGTGACGGTGATCAGCGATGGTGTCGATCTCGTAGTACGCATGCGGGTTGAAGTGTGATCCACCTTGTCGGATGTAGCGCCCACCTTGAATCATGTGGAACAAGTGCGGGATCACGCAGGCTGTCGCGAAGGCTTGACCGTGTGCGTCGAAGTCGACGCCCCACGGATTCGACGTACCCCATGCAAATACCTCGAACTCGTGTCTAATCGGGTGATAGCGCCAGACGCCTGCATTTAGCGGGGTGCGTTCCTCGTCCGAGCAACCCGGCTTGCCCACTTTCGAATGAGTGAATACGCCGTGGCAACCATAGAGCCAGCCATCGGGGCCCCAGTTGAATGCGTTCAGCGTTTCGTGTGTGTCTTCGTATCCCCAACCATCAAGCAATACCACTGGTTCACTGTCGGGGACATCGTCACGATTCCTATCCGGAACGAACAGCAGCTCTGGGGCTTGACCGATCCAGACGCCACCGAAGCCAACCTCGAAACCACTGACCAAGTTCAGGCCGGTGATGAATTCTTTGCGCGTCTCGAAGCTCCCATCGCCGTCCGCGTCTTCGAATATCACTATCTTGTCCTGGCCCTCGCCAGCCTCTCGCTTGCTGGGATACGAGTGCGCCTCGGCCACCCACACACGACCCCGCTCGTCGATCGCCAAGGCGACGGGTTGATGGACGTCCGGTTCTGCAGCAACGACATCGACATGAAACCCAGCGGGTACGGTCATGGCACGAGCGGCCTCTTCAGGGGCGAGGCCCGCGTGCTCATTTCGATCCATCACGACCGGCTCTTCGACGCCGTACTTGAATTCGGGTCGATCCTTGTGGAGGCGGAAGTGATCAAAGTTCAAGTGCCCCCAACCGCCATCCGACTCATCGACGAGCCGGACAAAGATTGTGGAGCCAAGGTGCTCGCTCAAGTCGAAGCGCATGGGTCGCAAGGTCTCATTACTGCGCCCACTCGTGTTGACTAGCACCTCGGAATCGCTGGCACGCACGATCTCGACCCGCTCATGCTCACTGACGCCTCCCGCGATCCAAAAGCTGGCCCAGGGGGCGTCCAACTCGAAGGCTGCCGACGTCAGCGTTCCCTTGGGAGCGTCCTGTAGCAGTTCATAACCACCAATCCAGAAGTCACCGACATGATCGCTCGTCATATCAGGACGCCGAGCGTTGACGCTATCGCCTTGAATCGGTTGACCCGTGAAGGCATCGCCGGTCGCAGTCCAGTCCTCGAGGGTCCCGCTCTCGAAGTCCAGGTTCAGCGCTTCGCCATCTGGTCCTAGCGGCAGGTAGCCGCCAGCCAATCGATCGTCGAGCGCTTGCTTCGGCTCCTGCTCATCGGCTGCCGCAGGCTCGTCGAGGCCTTTGAGGGAAGAGGCCTCACGCAGTGCCCGCTCCGCAGTCTCGATTGCGATCGCGCCCGTTTGTCGCACATGAACGAAGCCGCCCTTTTTATTGCCAACCACTATATCCGGCATGCCATCACCATTCGCATCGCCGACGCTGACTTGGGTGCCGACCCCCGAGTCGTCGTGAATCACATGGGTGACGAAGCGTGCCGTGCCCTCTTCACGCACGAGTTCAAACCAGACGATGTAACCAGGATCCGTCGCCCCTTTTTCGTTCGTTCCGTGCGACCAGGTGCGCTTGCCCGTCACGACATCCATCAAGCCGTCTTCGTTGATATCGACCAGCGCGAGTGCGTGCAGTTCGGAGACGTTCAAGTCCCCTTCGAGCGCGACGCCATCATCGGTCCAGATACCGTGCTCTTGAAAGTGTGTCCCCTTTTCTGAGTTCTCGAACCAGGACAGACCGTACTTGTGGGCGTTCAGGCTGGAGACCACATCGTTATCTCCGTCTCCATCAACATCGAAGACGAGCATCTGTGCTCCGCCTTGCCCTTGGCTGAAGCTGGCGGAGTGAAAGTTCCACTGCGGATCGCCTTCCAGACTTTCGGGTTGTCCCCACCAGCCCTCGCGCAACAGTACGTCGGCGCGTCCATCCCCATCGATATCTCCGACACCCAAGCCGTGTGTGAACTTGTGCCACGGTCCCTTCGGCGTGATGCGGTGGAAGGCCCAGGGCTCCTGCGGATTTTCCGGATCGAATGCAGCCCAACCCACAAAGCCTTCGTCGCCGAAAACTAAATCTGGCCTTCCATCCCCGTTCACATCCTTAAAGGCCGGTGATTCATTGTCGATGCGAGGTGCGATCAAGTGGCGCTGCCAGTGCTCGTGAATCCTTCCGACTCCTGGATTCTGAAACCACTCGGCCGCTTGGTGAGGAAAGCCGACAACAACGATGTCGAGCCAACCGTCGGCGTCGACATCATAGGTCCACGAGAAGAAGTGATCCGAGTAGCCGTTCACGTCGAATGCCTTAGGCGTGTACAGCTCATGCCGCAGCTCCCATGTTGGTCCCTCGTACCACCACGGTCCGATCACCAAATCGACCGCATTATCGAGGTTAAGGTCACCAAAACTGGCACCTTCGCAAGTGAAGCTCTCGTCCAGTTGCGTGGTCTTCCACGCGCCTTCGTTACTGGCATCTGCAACCTGCGCTGCGAGAGCAGGCTGCGAGAAGGAGAAGAGAACGATCGTACCAACCGAGAGGAGTGTCTGATTCGACATGAGATCTCAAGTGAACAAGGGCTCGATGCAAAGGTCGCGGCAGCATGAGGAACATCCGAGCAGGTCGCCAACGATTGCGGGTTTAACCCTCATCGATGGCAGATCGGGCGGACTCAAGAGTCCTTACTCCTCAACCGGATCGGCACCATCCTACACGTCGGTTGCACGCGCGCGTCGATCGAGATGATTCAGGGCCTGGAGCGGGCGCCCAGCAGCCCCGCCCTCAAAATACCGATCCACGTCTGGGGTCCTCCGAATCGTCGAGCTGCGTTATCAGAACCCACGAATAGCATCCAGCAATACGCGGAAGCCGGCGCCTTACCAGTCAATCCGGACAACCCAATTCTTGAATAGGCTTCTTTAGGGCGAGCAGCTGGGCAGGGCCACCGACCTTCAAGCGTTCCAAATCGCCGCCATAGCAGTAGAGTGTCGCCCCATGCAGCTGACCCTCCTCGACTGGCTGATCGTCATCGCCTACGCGGTCTTCGCGATCGGCGTTGGCATTCGTTACTCACGCAAGGCTGGCAGTGATGTCGAGCAGTTCTTCTTGTCGGGGCGATCCCTGCCATGGTGGATCGCGGGCACGTCGATGGTTGCGACCACCTTCGCCGCCGACACACCGCTGGTCATCACCGGCTGGGTGCGCGATCACGGCATCTGGAAGAACTGGCTGTGGTGGTGCTACGCCGGCGGCGGATTGATGACCGTGTTCCTGTTCGCGCGCTACTGGCGGCGCGGCGAAATCATGACCAAGGCCGAGCTGTCCGAGCTGCGCTATGGCGGCTCGGGAGCGAGCGTCCTGCGCGGCTTCCTGGGTGTGTTCCACGCAGGCATTACGAACACGATCGTGTTGTGTTGGGTGTTGCTCGCGGCAGCCAAAATCATGGACGTGCTGTTCGGCGTCGACAAGGTCTTTGCACTTGTGCTCGCCTCGGCACTGGCGTTGAGCTACTCCTTGATGGCCGGATTCTGGGGCGTGGTCCTGACCGACATGGTCCAGTTCGCCATGGCGATGGTCGGTGCCATCTGCTTGGCCGTGATCAGCTGGAACGCAATCGATGGAGGCCCGGGCTTGATCGCCGCGGCGCAAGCGCAAGGTTCCCAATTCACGATGGACACCTTGGCCTTCTTGCCCGCTGGGGGAGAAGGAGGCTTGTTCAGCGCATCATTCTGGACGATCAACCTTGCGACTGTAGCCGTGTATATGGGCGTCGCCTGGTGGGCCGTCGAGTCGGTCGATGGCGGCACTCTGGTCGTGCAACGCATCTCTGCCACCCGCCACGAGCGCGACGGCGTATTGGCCGCGCTCTGGTACAACATCGCCCACTTCGCATTGCGGCCTTGGCCGTGGATCCTGGTCGCACTAGCGTCAATCATCATCTTCCCGAGCGCCGAGGTACTCGCGCCCGTCGACGGCACCGTGACAGCCATCACGAGTGAGACCATCACAATCAAGCCGAGTTCGGGCGACGGCGTGCCAATCGAGTTGAGCCTGCTCGCGCCTGTATTCAAAGATGGTGTAGAAGAACGTGACAACGCCTGGCGTTCGCTGCCCCTCATCAAAGAGGGCGCGTCTGTATCGAGCGGAATGCAGCTGGCCAAGACGGATTCGGAACGCGCCTACGTCGCGATGATGACGCGCTTCCTGCCGATCGGCCTGTTGGGCATCGTCGTCGCCTCTTTGCTGGCCGCCTTCATGTCCACAATCGACACGCACGTCAACTTGGCCAGTTCGTTCTTCGTCAACGATGTCTACAGGCGCTTCTTGAAGCGCGACGCAGATGCCAAGCATTACGTTCGTGTCGCTCGCATCACATCAGCTTGCGTGCTTGCGATGGCTGGAGTGATGGCTTGGCAGGCCTCGTCGATCAGCGACTTATTTCAGTTTTTCTTGGCCTTCCTGGGCGGCGTCGGTCCGGTCTATGTGCTGCGTTGGATGTGGTGGCGCGTGCGCGCATCTACCGAAATCACCGCGATGATCGCCTCGAGTGTGTCGACGATCGTGCTGACGAAGTGGCTGGATACTGGCTGGCCTATGAGCCCGCTGTCACCTGACGGTCTGCTCTCTGCGGAGGGCCGCTTGTTCCTGGTCGCGATGATTTCGCTCGTCTGCGCGCTGATCTCAATGGCTCTGACCAAGACACCCGACCCTGCTGGCCTGGTCGAGTTCTTCCGGCGCGTGAAGCCGATGGGTGCTTGGGGCCCGGTCCAAGAGCTATGCCCCGATGTCCGTGTTCGCCGCGAAGGCAAGCCGGCCATCCTCGGAATCCTAGGCGCTCTCGCTGCGACTTATGGCGTAATGCTGGGGACCGGCTTCGCATTCCTTCAGCGCGGTACCGATGCAACGATCTGCTTCGTGATTGCAGCCGTCGGCACCATTGTCGTTGTCTGGTCGCTTTCCAAGTTGCTTCCGGATAAACCGACATCGTCAGCGGCATAAGGCGCGAGCCAAACACCAAGACATGCGAAGTCCGGGCTGCACGAGAGTGCAGCCCGGACTTGTCTTTATGGCGAACGCTCCAGTCGAGAGCCCGAGCCCCTGCCCGCTCAGCTAGCTGTTCACTGGCCCTTCGATTTCTCGAGGAATCTCGTCCAATCGAACGGTCGTTGCGGCCACTTGCGTGTGTCTGGAACCTCCAATCCCAAGGGCGGCGGCTTCCAACATTCACCGCAAGGGCCGGCCGTTGCCGGCTTGGCCGATCCGCCCACCAAGCGACTTCGCGCAAGCGACAAGGACTACAATGAAATATCTAAGAAGCAAACTGGCTCTACGACCCTCTGGATCATCGCGAACAAAGGCTCAATCACTCGTGAGCCCGGTACTGGCCGCAGCAGCCATGACCATTATCTCGGCTTCGAGCGCTCTTGCTGACGTCCAGTACAGCGGCTGGGTCAACGGATTCGGATCGGGAAGTATCAGCTACACCCTGCGCTGCGCAGACGGCTCCGTCATCACCAACACGAGTACGACTTCACCGGGAGCTGACGCCTGTTCCGACGGCAGCAACTCCATCAGCTGGAGCTGGGGAGCTTTTTGGCAATGGAATGTGCGCGCCGTCGACATGAAGACCTTGGCGGGAGCTGCAAGCGACAACGGACACGGCGGCTCGCTCGCCGGAGGCGGAACAGACTTCGACCTGATGGGAGGCATCCAGCGTGATGCGCCGGGCTACACAACTGAAATCGCCGTGTTGACGGTCCCAGGTTCAGTCCTCCCGGACATCCCGCTGCGCGTGAGCGACCTCATCATTCACGGCTATATCAGCGCCAGCGACGTGGCCTTCCATCGCACCTACGGTCAGGGTGTGATCAATGATGCCTTGAACGAGAACATCTTCCTCGGTGGCGGCGTCTACGGTGAAAGTGATGTCATCGTCTACGAATACTGCACGTCGTTGAATCTGCAGGTGGAAAACTACTGCCAGTCGAGTCCGAACTCGACCGGGCAACCCGCGTCGATCACCGCCGAAGGTTCGAGCAGCATTTCCGACAACCAGTTCACGCTATTCGCGGGCCCCGTCCCCAATCAGCCGGGCGTGTTCTACTACGGCAACCAGCAGATCAATGTGCCGTTCGGCAATGGAGTCCGCTGCGTCGGTGGTCAGGTCAACCGACTCTCAGTCACATTCCCGAATGGCAACGTAGCCCAGCAGGATGTCGATCTCTTGACCGGCATCATGCCCGGCTTCGTGAACTATCAGTACTGGTATCGCGACCCGCAGGGTGGAGGCTCAGGCTTCAACCTATCGAACGGATTGCAGGCCATCTTCCAACCCTGATAGGACACTCTCGGTCATGCACTCCCTTTGACTTGGGATGAGGCAGTCCGCGCCATCGCCAGCCATGCTGACCTAGAACTCAATCGCTCGACACCGTCCGTCCCATGCATTCTTCGTATGGGGCGGACGTTTTCTTAGTGAGATCTGAACATGTCTTGCTCGCAGCAAGTCTGCCGCGGTGGCTTTAGACTGCATGAGTCACGAGGCTTAGTCCCGGCTCCTACTCACTTCCATGTTCGAATGAGAGCTGAGTAGGCTCTGACCCTGCCGCCAAGCATCTGCCAGGTCGTGCTAGCCAATCATCTCGAGCAACTTGTTCACCGTGCGCATATTGCGCGTTGTGCTGATGGTCTCGAGAGCACGATCGACATAGACGCTTGTGAACTTTGTCCTGGCTTGCCCCTGCGGGCAGTAGACGTGCACTTCGCGGCCGATCAACTCGAATTTCTCGCCGTAGGAGCAATTGGGCTCGAATGACTTGATCTGTTTCGTCGTCGGCTTGTCTGCCAAGAACATGATGTTGCGGAGCTTCTCTTCGCCCGGCGTGTCGGCGTAGGGGTGGACAGCGACTGCGGCGCCCAGTTGCTTGCCTGTCCGAATCTGAACGGGCACCTGCAGTCCGAGGCTCGCTTCGATTTGAGTCGTGGCTCGCTGCGCAAGGGTGCGCATGTTGGCAGCGCTGGCCTCGAACACGACGTTGCCGCTCTGAATGTAGGTCTCGACTGCGGCGCAGCCGAGTCCGGTGAACATCGCGCGCAGGTCAGCCATGGGTAATTTGTTATGGCCCCCGACGTTGATACCGCGCAGCAGGGCTATGGCTCGAGTCATACCAATAGTGTCGTACTCCAAGTAGCGACTATCCACAGGCCTCAGCACTGAAACCGGCAAGTAGCAAACTCCGATACGACTGGTTACGGCCCGCTAGTGAACATGGCTCGCAGATCCGGGTATCCTTGTGTGACGTTGACTTGCGAGACTAGAGTGAGTATCTGCCATGAGGCATGAATATGACAAGCTCGCATCTGCCGAGTTAGAGCGGCACAAGCCCGAAATGCTCTATGCGGACCGGCAAATGATGAAGGTCGGCGACTACGGGGCCTTCGCCCGTAAGGTCAAGACCAGAAGCTACACGAATCTCGCGGTTGGTATTGGATCGGCAGCCTCCTGACATCATTCCCGGATGGTAACCAGACAACCGCTCCGCCAGCGGGAGAGCGGCAGGCAACACGCACGTCCCCATCGTTGCACTGACAGCGAACGTGATGGCTGAAGATCGAGAACGCCGCATAAAGTCCGAGATGGATGACTGTGTGTCGAAACCCATTCGGCCAGCCGACCTCTTTAGCGTCATTGCGAACTAGGTTGAGAAGGGCATGGAGGCTTCCGAAAGCGTGCCCTAAAGGGTCGTACGATCATTCGCAGTTGACTGGGGCTGCCCTAACTGCGCTGTCACATACAAAGTCCGGCCTGCACAAAGTGCAGACCGGACTTGTAACAGGCGCTGCCCCCACTCAGTCGAAGGCCGAGACTCGCGCTCGCCCCTCCTTGAATTCACCGATCAGTTGCAGAAGGTCGCGGTCAGACCATTCGTCAGGTTGAAGGCCGCGCCACCACCCTGCGGATCGCGGTACCAGTTCTGGAAGTTCCAGGTGCTACCAACTGCGATCTGACCCAGGGCCGGAAGGGTGTTGTAGTCGATCGGCATTTGGATCGAACCGAGGCCTGTGTAGATCACGGGCAAGCGAATGATAAGGCCGTTGATGCACAGGCGTCCGTTTCCGAAAGCCACATTCGTTTGGCCTTGACCGTAGAAGAACAAGCTGGGCTGGTTCGTCGGCAGGTTGCTGGCGTGAATCACGAAGTTGTTGGCTGCGAGACTGGTCGTTCCAGAGGAAGTCATCACAGCGCCTGCACCAGTCGAGTTCACGTTGGCGACGCAGTAGTTGCCTGTCCCGCCAGAGATGATCTGGAACGGACCCAAGTGTTGGGTCGTGCCCCAGTTGCCACTGCGGTCGACAGGGCGAATGTGGAAGTACCAGGCGCCCGGTGACAGAGTCGTCGAAGAGCTCGTCGTAGCGGCCCCCACGTTGATGATCTCCGAACCGACATGGTTCGGGTTCGCGTTCCACGCTCCGTTGTAACCGTTCAGACCGGAGAGCGCGTCCGTCGCAGGGTTCCACACAGCCGTGATTCCCGTCGAGCAGCTCGGAACGTT
>JBLFWN010000063.1:0-38006 GCA_047611405.1 Planctomycetota bacterium
GCCTCGGCGGCGCAGTTTGCAGGTCTGATGCCTAGCCGACTGTCAGCAAGCGAAGTGCTGGCTTGGCGGCAGGAGTGGGGCCGGCGCAGCGTCCATCCGATGTCTAGCAATGGGCAGACGATCGAGGCATTCAGACACCACCGGGCGCAGGCGGCATGAGGGCATAGTGTTCTCCAACACGGAAGCATGGCAGTTCAGAACAGTTCCCGCGCTCGCCCTACTCTGCCTGACGCCGCAACTGCTCGCTCAGAGTTTCAAGCTCGACTTCGGGCCGGCTGCGAGCTCGAAAGAGACTCCATCCTCGAGCTTTGCTGCGGCTGACTCCAGTGGTCAATGGTCCGCTGTCACAGGTTCGACGACGAGCCTTGTCGACACCTTTGGAAGCATGAATGGCAGCGGAGCGGATTGCGCGTGTGGGAACGTGGGCGAGATCGGTCGCGGGTGCGCAAACTCGACAGGCCACGGGCACACTTGGTTGTCCATGGGACGACTTCCGTATCCGCAGCCGACTTGAGCTTCGTGGTGCACGGCATGCCGGCGTCGATGCCGGTGTTGTTGTTTAGTGGACCCAATCAACTCAATGGATCTATGGACGTTCCCTTCGGTGACGGTCTGCGCTGCGTCGGCGGTAGTACGCTGCGTTTGGGTACGCGCCTGGCGGACTCGAGTGGCGAAGCGTATTGGGGATCCGAGATCATGGGCATCGGCAGACTTGTCGGTGGATCGAGCATGGCCTTCCAAACCTGGTACTGCGACCCTGTCGGCGCACCCTGCGGCGCTGGGTTCAACTTGAGCCGAGGGGGCCTGGCGGAGTTCACGAACTGATGCCATCGCCGATGCGGCTCCGGAGTCCGCGCGGCGGCGGGAGTATTGAGAGGCACACCTCTGTGGCCTTACCTTCGGAGTGAGCGCATGAGCGCGGCTGCTCAGAGCGCTCAACTCTTCGGAAGCAAGAGAGGCGGCCCCGCAGATCGCCTGCGCGACCTCTGCAGCACCCTAGACGCTTGTGGGAGATGGCTGCGGGAGGCGCTAGTCACGACGCCTCCCCTACTGAGCCAAGCAGACGGCAGCAGGAGCAGAGAAACTACCTAAGAAACCACCCCCGTCAGCGAATAGCTAACGGGGATGGTTGACTGCTTCGACTCCAGCGCGAACGGGCCGGAGCGATCAGAGGTTCAGGAGGCTCAGCTGTCAGAGGACTCGTCCACCACGGAATCGTCCTCGTCCTGCCAGCTGGCCAGCTTCATCGCGTAGCGACGCTTCACATCGTCGCTGTCGCCACTCAGGTAGCGCGCTTCGAAACCCTGCAAACCATCACGGATAATCTGCTGACGCAATGTCTGCAGATCGCGCGGCTTGAGCTTTTCGACGGGCGCGGAGCGCGTGCCGACGTAGCGAACGAGTAGTGCGTGCGTGCCGGCCGAGTTGGCCACGGCAGGTGCGAGCTGCCCGTCTTCCAGCTCGAACAAGTTGCGCGACACGCGAATATGCATGTCGGCCGGACTGGCGTTGTCGAAGTCGTCGTCCGGGATTGCGTACTGCTCGAGGAACGGGCGCTCGATGACTTCGTAGCCCGACTTGATGGCAGTGTCTTTGAAGTCTGCCGAAGCAACTACTGGCGCGACATCAATTTCAGGAGTGTCAATCGCCTCGGGCGTGATGTCGACATCAGCCGTTGCGTCACCATCCGTCACGGCGTCACCATCATCACCGGTGTCGGCACCGTCTTCGGGCGTCGCCACTTCCTCTTCGGTCACTTCCTCTTCGGTCACTTCCTCTTCGGTCACTTCCTTGAAGGTCTCCCGCAACGAGGTCAGCGCATCGATTGCCATCGTCTTGGCATGCTCTCCGGCCCACTCGTCGACGAGGTCCTCGCGGAAATCGTCGAGCGGCGGCTCTTGTCCGGCAACCTTCGCGACGGGCTTGGCGACGATGAACGCGTTCTTCTCGACGACGACCCGGCTCAAGAAAGAGTTGGGCGTCGAGAACACGAGGCGGCCGGCGATGTAAGTACCGCCCCAGCCAGGCATCTCTTCGAGCTCGCTCTTCGAGTACGAGATGTCGCCAGCAACCCAGGCCATGCCGTAGGTGTCAGCTTCCGTCTCGAAGTCGATCGTCTCGCCGCTACCGTTGCGCTGAATGATGTCGTCGATCCATGCCTGCATTGCATTGCGGATCGGCGCTTCGGTCTCGCAGACCGTCTGAACATCCTCGAAGCTTTGGTACCACGGCACGTCCGGGATCACCGGATCTAGGGCGGGCTCGTCTTTATTGGTGGTATCGGCGTCGTCGCCCTCGGTCTCAGACTCGTCGCCTTCGTCAGCGTCCTCGTCCGTAGCCTCGTCCGTAGCCTCGTCCGTAGCCTCGTCCGTAGCTTCGTCCGTAGCCCCGTCCGTAGCCCCGTCCGTAGCCCCGTCCGTAGCCCCGTCCGTATCGTCCTTGGGCGCATCGGCAGGATTCGGCCCCTCGCCTTTGAAGCGCACGTGCGTGACTTCATTGTAGTAGGCGCGCGCGAGTTGCTCGGTGTCGGCATCCTCGGGCGCGGGATAGGCCGCGAGTAGCGCGCTCATATCCGCATCCGTATCGAGAGCCAACCACGCGAGCTGCGCCTTGGCTTCCTCTTCGGTGTAGTACTTCTGCTGCTGAAACTGGGGCCGCGCGCGGAACCAGGCCAACAGATCTTCGTCGGCCGGCACTTCTGCCTTGGCCGCATCCTTGTACTCGCTGACATCGAGCGAGACGTATTCAAAGGAAAACTCGGGATGCTGCTCGGCCCACATCTCTTCGAGCTTGTTCGGATCAGCGATCGAGAACGCAAGCTGCATCGTGCTGGTGTACTTCTGCACCAGCATCGCGCGCCGCAGGTTCTCTTGTGTCTCGCGCGCAGTCGAACCGTAGCGCTGTGACAGTGCCTGCGCTTGATCCGCGGAACCAAAGACCTGCAGCATGCGCTCACCGACTTCTTCGTCGGTGACCTGCACGCCGTAGCCGGCTGCGAGTGTCTCGTGGATCAGGAAAATGGCGGCGTCTTCGTCAGTCACCTGGCCAGCACGCGCTTGGGTGTTGCTGGCACTGGGTGGCCTGTACATGCCGAAGTTCGTCATGGCGCCAAGTGCGCGCTTGGTCACGATGAATTCCTGATAACCCATCTCGTGGGCCACGTCACCATCAGGGTCAACCCAGGTGAAGTACACGTCCTCGCTTCCACCACCGGTGACGGCGCTTTGGAAGTATGGGCCGACCGAGAAGATGATCAGGATGAACACCACCAGGGCCATCGTCAGGAAGAACCTGAGCTTGCTTTGCCCCTTGGGTGTAACGATCAGATCATCGTCGATGATGCTGTGATTCCCGGTCGCGACTGCGCCGGGATCTTGGTCTTGCTTTGACATCGAGATGGGGGCGAAGCGGGCAATGCGCGGCCCAGTGGCCTAGGGCCTCTGACAGGAAAGTCGGGAATTCGAGCGCAGCATTCTACACCCGGGATGCTCGCGGGGCTATCCGCGCGCGAGCTCTGAGTCACGCGGCAGCTCGCCGACGCTCATTAGGCCGAATCGATCCAGGAACTCCCGGGTCGTTCCGTACTGGAGCGGGTGGCCAGGCACATCGGCTCGACCAGTGACCCTTACCAGGCCTCGATCGACAAGCGTGCGCAGGATTGGGCCGGCTTGGACGCCTCGAATGGCCTCGATTTCGGCCTTCGTGACGGGTTGACGGTAGGCGACGACGGACAGCGTTTCGAGCGCTGCCGGACTGACTCTTTCAAGCGCAGCGCCTTTGGCCAGGCTCGCGACGACATCGCCCAGATCGGGCGTGGACATCAGGGTGTGTCCACCAGCCACGGATCGCAGCTGGATTCCGAGGTCTGCCTGCTCGAAACGGGTCGTCAGCGTCTCCAGGCTGACTTTGACGCGCGCGCGCTCGGCACCATCAAGGAGCTTGACCAGCTTGCCGAGGCTGATTGGGTCGGGCGAGGCGAACAAAAGGACAGAGATGCGGCGCTGTAGCTCCTCGTCGGTCAGATGCCAACCTGGGCCGCGCACATCCTTCGACTCATCGTCCTCTGCCACGGGCGGCACGGAGGGTTGGCCTTCGGCTGCTTCCGCAGCCGCTGCCGGGGCGGCCTCGTCGCCGGTTTCGGCATCCTCGGCCGTGGTGGGCTCGCCGCTGGCGTCGTCGTCAGCCTCCTCGTCAGCCTCAACCGCAGCCTCGCTTTCGAGAACCTGCTCAGCGTCTTCAGCTGTGACAACCTCCGGGGTCTCCTCGCCGCTCACCTCATCCGCGAGGGTCTCGGCGTCCTCATCAGAGAAGCTCTTGTCACGCGCAGGCAGATCTTTGCCTACGGCCTTCCCCTCATCGGAGTTCGACTCGGACTCGGGCGGCAGATCGGGGTTCGGTTGCAGGTCGTCCATCTCGGCGGTTGGGGCAGGGCGGGTCCCCCTCAGTGTGGCACTCCGGCCGCTCTGGATCGAGCCTCAGTTCCTGCGCGCGCAGAATCCGCCTCGATCGGGTCCGATCACGGGCTCAGGAACCGACGTCCTCGCCCACGTACTCGTAGAAAGGCTTCATATCGATCGAGTAGCGCTCCGCCATCGCGTCGCCCCATTGCCAGTATTCCGGCTCTTCGATCGGGCGTTCGGCCAGGCTGGCCTCGACGACGGGCGCGATCTCGTCCCAAGTGCCCTGCACTAGGTCGGGCCGCGCCTCAGCCAGCAGCAGAAGGTAGGCCCCGCCCTCTTCGATCGGACCACCGACCTGGCCAATCGGGGTCGCGAAGGCCAGGCGAGAAAGCAGGGAGTTGGAAGCCCGAACGATGGGCGGCATCGCACCGCCATCCTTGGCGGAGGGGTCGACGCTGTACTTGGCGGCCAGCTCTTGGAAGTTCGCACCGTCGCTGAGCTGCTTCATGATGTCGTCGGCAAGGCTTTGCTCGCGCACGGCAATGAAGCGCACTTGGACGCGCTCGCTCTCGAGCACCCAGGTGCGGACGCAACGAGCAGCCAATAAATCGGTCGCTTGCTCCTTGCTCATGCGGCTCAAGTAGTCCTTCGGATCCATCTGCAGCTGCTGCCGCACAAAGGTCTCAAAGTCCATCCCGCTGCCGTTCTCGCTGATCTTGCGCTCTAGCGCTTCGACCGCCTTAGCTGTCGCCGTCTGGACCTGGGCGCGATTGATCTTGATGCCAATGCGGCCTGACTCGAGCAACACGAGCCGATCCGTGACGAATTCCTGCAAGTAGACGTTTACCTTGCGCGGTTCGCGATGGCGCCAGCGTTGCAGGATCTCCGAGGCCAAAATCGGTTGACCCGCGACGAAGGCGATCGGCGCATCGAGGCGCGCGACTTCGGTCGCAGCTGCAATTGGAGTCTCGACGCCTTCGACTGGCGAGGCGGGGGTCGAGCCTGCGCCTGTCGACTCGGCACTGCTTGCCGCGGCCCCGGAGTCAGACTCGCTCGCCGGTCCAGCCGCATCCGTCGTGGATGCCTCCGGCGTGACCGCGGCACGTTGCACCGCTGGCTTAGAAGAAGTGGTCGACCCCTCCATGTGCCGGTTAGGAGCACTCCCGCAGGCGAGCGAAAATGAGACGAAGGTCAGAGTCGTTAGGCGGCGCATGCCCTCAACGGTACCGAATTTGGCGGATGACCTGAACCTGGTGGCACATGGGACATGCGACCAATTGCGATCCGGCGTCGTTGCCATCCCCTCCGCCACCCGTATAGATTACTTCACGCGCACCTGCGCCGCCGCAATCGGCACAAGGGATCAGGCGCGGCTTCGGATTGATCTCAAAGTCGCCTCCGTTTTCCACATACATCGCCGTGATCCATTTGGAGCGTGAGTTGACCGAGAAGATGGCCCAGAAGGCCTCGTAGTTCTCGGCGTCGTCGGTGCGAGAGCGAGCCTTGCGCGCCATCTGCTGGCTCTTTAAGTAGCGCTCGATCTTTTTGGCCGTGCTCGCGCGCTGCTTCTGAGTGTTGGACAACTGCGACTGGTCCTTGTCCTTATCCTCATTCATTCCCTTCTGGGCATCTTCCTTACCGAGGAGCCAGGTGCCATAGCTATAGGAGGCCGTCGCCCAACGCGAGCGCTTGCGCTTCTCCCAAAACTGCCGGACCTGCTCGGACTCCATGTCCACGTAACCGCGTTCAATCAAGACTTCGGTGACCTTGTTGATGATGTCTTCGCCCAGACCCTCGGCTGCATAATCGAGGCACTCTTCATAGCTCTTATCGATCGCCGCTTGGCGTGCGAAACGTCCCATCCAGCGCAGCCACTCGTTACGCACATCGGCTGTCAACGCCTTGTCGCGTGCGACTTGGACTTGCACTTTCTTCTTGTTGACTTCAGCGTACAGAGGGCTGTCGCGGAAGGTATCGCCAAAGGCGTCGGCAAGCGCGAGCGCGCGGTTGAAATACTTCTTCTTGCGCAGTTGATCGATCTCACGCAGGTAGTCGATCTGCTCTTGCTGGGCAGCTTTGCGGATTGCCGCGGCAAGCTTGGCAGTGATGGCTTCCCTGCGAAAATCGGGGTCGATCGCGATGACGATCTGGAAGTGCTCGACCGCATGCGCGAAGTCGAGGATGCGTTCACAGTTGTTGCCCAACTCCCAAATCGACTCGAGGTCTTCCAGGTTCGCCTCCGAGATCAGCTTCATATAGATCTCCTCGCGACTGTAGATGTCCAGCGCCGGCACACGCACGCCAGATTGGATACGCGCAACACGTAACTTCGGGATTGCCTGCAAGTTGCCGTCGACCTTGACGTTGTACAGGTTGCCGCCTTCCATGCCGGAGGTGATTACGCCAAGGACTTCTCCCCCACCCTTGAGCACAATGCGCGAGACATCGATCAAGAGTTCTTCACTCGAGACGTCCACATAGCCGAAGCGCGTGCGCAGTTCTTGCTCTTGCACCGGGTCGATCATCTGCCAAGGCAGACGCACCATGCCACCGTGGCTGAGCAGCGAGTAACGAATGCCATCCGGATCGTGCTCGCTGATCGAACCCCAACGAATGCTGCCATCGCGCAAACGCAGCATCATCACTTCCTCAGCGGAAGCGTCCTGGGACGCAGCCGAGGGAGTGCTGGCCGAGATCCCGGGTGCAATCATCGCGACCATCGCGAGGGCACAAATTGTCAGGGGGCGGAGGTTCTTCATACTTCTTGGCTCACTTGCTGAGACGGCTGTCGCGTAGGTCAGGGCGATGGCCGAGGTGTTCGTTGTAGGCTGCCGGTTCTGTGCAGCGGATGTTCGGGGTCCAGGGCGAGCGTCGAACGCTCGGCTTAGTTGCCTTTGCGCACGAAGCGACGCCGAAGGCGCTCGTCGAAGGGCACTTCTCGCAGCAGCAAAACGCTGAAGGTGCGCGCGCGGCGCACGCCTTTGGTCGTCCAGGCCAACTCGACATCGACGCGGTACTCGATCGGGTCGTCGGGGTTTACGGTTGGGATCGCGCTATAGACCGCAGTCGCGACACCGGGCACGGGGCGATCGACGATTGGCACGGGTTCGCCGACTTTGCCGTTCTCGTCGAGCGGGAAGAGCGACTCTTCGAGGTCTGCGACGACGGCTTCGACGGCACCCGCAGACGCACTACGCATCTCCGCGGTGCGTGCCAGCGCTGCTCCAAAAGTGAACAGCGTCAAGACCGATGTCATACCGATCACGAGCACGGCCATGGCCAGCATGACTTCTAGGATCGTGAATCCTGCGCGGCCCCTTTGCAGCGCACGTCGTTGTTGACGGTTGCCACGGCCATCGCGTATGAGCCTCGCGGCAGAGATGCGTGCTTTCCTTTTGCTATCGATGAGTACAGTCATCTAGTACTTCCAGACTCCCACATGCGTTCGTATCGGGACTTCAGTCGTGACCGGCACACCGTGGTGAATCATCTCACCCAACTTGTGAGGGACCGCCGAGGTGCCTCGTTGACCGCGCTTGACGCGCACATGATCCGTGCCGAAGCCGTTGACCTTCATCCACTCGGAACCGACCAGGATGTAGTGCCCGGCCTCGGGCAAGTGATCCCCGTTCGTGACATCGAAACTGCTCGCGATCGCGTCGAAGCCCTCGAGCGTGCGTGCGCGACGCTTGCGGTCGTTCTCGCCTTCGAACTCGAATTCGACGGCTATACGTCGCGGCATCAACGGCACATCTTGTCCATTCGGCATGCCGGCGCCCGCTTCGTTCCAGTAGTGTACGTCTAGGTCGGGCCTATCTCCGACCCAAGCATCCCACGAACCACTGGCGTCTTGAATCCGGGTTCCGATCTTCCAACCTTCGTCGAGCAGGGTCGTCTGTGTGGCAAACGACATGCCGCACCACAGGATGCCGCCAGTCACGATTTGCAGTTCTCCACCGGGCGGACGCCCACCGCCGTCGAAGTAGCCGGGTGTAAAGAAGGATTCGTCGCTACCGTCTTCGATGGCACGCTCTCCACGCCACATCACGCCGGTGTCTCGGCGGTCGACATCTTTGCCGTCGGGCAGGATGCACCACACGACCTCGATCAAGCCGGCACTGACCGGGCGGCGCGTCAGTTGTTCAGGGTGCTCTTCTGCGAGGGTGGAGGCATTTGTCGAGAGCCTCTGCGCGGAGTCTTGGGCCGCCTTACCGCCGGCCGCTTGCATCGCCAAGTCGAGCGGTGACAACAAGTCGGCAGGGCTGGCTTCCAGGTTCGCGATCTCGGCCGGCGATGCTTGCCGCACCATGCGAACGCGCGGCCAGAAGCGGTCGCGCGAGCCATCGCCATTGACATCGAAGGCGATCCACTCGGCCAGCAAGTCTCCTTGCGCGCCGGGGTGCAGCATGCGGAAGTCATGCGCGAGCATCTCTCCTGTTCCAGAACTCTGCTCGACCAGGTTGCGCTTCACTTCGCCCTTGGACCACAACTTCATGGCCGAGTCGAGCAGGCCAACGACTGCCGCCATCAATAGCGATGCCATTCCTACGGCGACGATCAGCTCGGCCAATGTGAAGGCCGCCATCCGGGTACGCGTTGTCTGCGCACATGCCGCATGCACACGTTCCGGCGCAGTCATCGCGCGGGGCTGGTTAGTCGTCGAACGGAGAGTCATCAGATGAAGTGCAACAGATTAGGTCGAGGGTCTGTCGTTTGCAGAAGTACGGTGCGAAGTGAGATCAATTGTCGATGCTTTGCAGGACGCGGCCCGGTGCGAAGAACTCGAGACCCAGGTGCTTCAAGCGCGGCGTCGTCTTCCATCCGTGAGCCGAACCATCGGTCGCGCTGAACGAGCCGGGCGCATAGTTCACGAATACACGCCACTGCAGGCTGTCGGATTGGCGTCCCAGCGAAATGGCCTCACCGTCGATCGAGCCACGCAAGAGCAGGTCGAGCCCGTCCGTGCTGTCGGGGTCGGCGTCCCACGGGACCTTGGGATCGCTGCGCATTAGCACACCGAGCTCGGGGCCACCCACCGCTGCTTCTTCCGCTTCCCAGAAGGTCGAGGTCCAGAAGGCACCGGGCTGGTCGTAGCGCAGACCGAAGTAGGACATCTCGGGCGCGTCCGCCATCTCGTTCCACAGATCCCAATAGCGGAAGGGGAACAGGATCACGACCGTGCCGGCCTCGTGGCTCTGCGGGTCGGTTCCGAAGCGGCCGCGGAAGAGGCCGGAACCTTTGGCATCCATTGCGCCAGGCTCGTTCGAGGCGGCCGGCATCGCGAAGAGACTCTCGTCCTTACGCGTGTAGTGAATCAGCTCGCCATTGACCCAGAGCAAGCCACGCTCGGGGAATAAGGTGTTGTCGAGCACACTGATGATGTTGTCGGATTCGTCGAGTTGTCCGGCCAGCGTCGTTGCCACCATGGACTCAAGATAGGTGACCGCTTCACTCGTGCTGTGAGATTGCGCCTCACTGCCGAGCAAACCTCGTCCGCCACGCGCGATCTCGATCGTGCCGTCGCTCTCCCACGACTCATAGGCGAGGATCTCTTCACCGATGCGCAGCAAGCCGCCACCATCGTGCATGTCTTGCAGCGTCGACGCGCTACCACCAGCGGTGTTGCCGGCGCTGTTATCCGGTTCGCCGCCCGCCTGCGCCATGTCAGCCACGAGTACAGTCAAACCGGCCGGAGTGCGCAAACTGGTAGCGTCGACATAGATCGTCTCGACCGCTTCATCGATCGGAGCCTGCAGTTCCAGCTGAGCTCCCTGCGTCCACCACTGGTCTGTCTCTGCTGCGAAGCTACGGCCGAAGCGCGGTGCGCCGAACACGAGTTCGTCGATCAGTGCCGAAGGCACACCCGTGCCGGATCCGTCGTAGCCCGTGCCCACGCCAACGCTTTGCACGATGCGTGGACGTTCACCGGAGGGAAATTTGACAATGCGCGTCATCAGACGCGATTCGCCATAAGTACCGGTCCGCGCAATCGGTTCGGGACCTTCCTCGGTCATCGACACATAGATTCGACGGCCGCCGGGCAAACGACTGCGCACATAGGTCAGCTGTCCAGTCGGGACGGCCAGGCCTTCTTCCTGCTCCCAGCTCGAGAAGGGCCGCATCACATCCGGCGCAAGCACATCACCATTGGTGCGCGGTGAATAGGCGCGGTGAATCGTCAGCGGCCAACCGATGTGATCTGCTTCGGGGCCTGACAAGAACACGTGGTCGCGCGCGCCAGGCCTGCCCAAGTCGAGGCCTCCGTCACGGCCGCTGCGGAAACCCGGGTCAAACACGTAGAAGCAAGGCAGGATGGGCGTGCCGACTTCATGACTGGTCGAGTGCGTGTCATAGACACCTCGGTGCTCGAAGGCGCGCAACACAGCCAGGGTCAATGCCTGATCTTCGTTCGCCGGCTTGCCAATCACGGGTTCCCAATTGGCGCCGCCGCCTGACTGCCCCGCCGAAGTCCCCGCTGCTGGCGGGTTCGGACTCGCACTCGAGTTCGAGTGTCCCGCCGAGCCACCCGCCATCAAACCGGGTAGCCAACCCGCGTCGTCGATGCCGGGAGGCGCTTGCGGATGAATGCCTCCACCTTCGAAGACAGAGCCACCGGGTTGTCCCGGTCCACCCGTACCAGGTGCGCCGCCTCCGTCGCCCGGTCCACCAGGACCACCCGGCGGATCAACCGGCAAATCCAAGTCACGCTCGCCGCTGACAACAATCGCGTCGTAGGCAGCCATCAGCGCATTCGGATGGCAGCGCACGAGTTGAGAGTAGTTCACCGACACATAGTCGTAGGCCACCCACTCGGTCTGATCGGGTTGATTGACGTGCGTGATCGAGGCGAACTGCTCGGTCCCGCCGTTATTTTCCGCTACCAAAAACCCACTCAGGTCGCTGATCCCCGGTGTGCGAATTGAGATCGGGATCACGTGCGTGCCCCACTCAATTACGGTTTGGATGGGCTCGCCCTGAGGCGTGTTGATGCCGGGGTTCCACGCGAACACGAAGGCACGTCCACCACCGATTGGAAAGTTGCCGACGTCCTCTAGCGGCGGCAGTTCCGAAGGTTCGATCCCACGCCGCTCGACATGCAGCATGTTGTCGGTGTAGCCGGAGTAAGCGACGATTTCGATCCCGCCGAGCGGGCTGTTCTCGCCAGACACTGCCGCATTGTTGCCACGCCAACCGCGTTGGATGATCGCCGCATAGCCACCGGTCGCATTGAAGGCCGACATATGCGTGAACTCCTCGAGCGTGCCCTCGACATCATCAGCGAGAGCCAACTCGAGTCCGATCGGAGCCGTGTCGGCCTCGATGCCGCCACCCCAAATGAAGCCGCCCGCCTCGATGAGGTCACCCTGCGGCGTCTGCGCATTGTCATCGACGCCGACGATGCGACAGACCGCGAAGGGGCCCAAGGTTTCTCCCTCAATCTCGGAACCACCAGCGGGGATATCCGAGGCGAGGGCCAAACTGTAGCCGTACAGCATGACCGGCGTTCCGCTGCCATGGCTGAGATCAACCTCGGCGATGTTGACCGGAACGTCTTCGGTATCCCAGCGCTCTCGTGCGAGGCGCCCACCGAAGCCGGTCCCATTGTTGACCGCTACGAAGCTGTCGCCGCTGATGGATCCGTACTCGACCAGTTCGTTCCCAATGCGCAGCACACCCTCGGGCGGAAAGCCCTCGGTCGACTCGACCGGAATCGCACCGCTGCCTTGATTGATTTGGCCAGTCAAGCGCGTCATGCCCGGAGTCTCGACACCGTGCACCATCCCATTCACGAGCATCGACATTTGATCGGGCCGGTTGCCACAGACATCGACCGTGATGTGACTCCAGATGTCGGTCGGCAGACCTGGGCCATCACCCGTCCCAACCGAGAAGCGCACCTCGGAGGCCTCAATCATGGCCGTACCCGGGTGATCGCCATAACCGTCGAGCAGGCGCAGGACGAGGTAGCCGTCTTCGATTGTCATGCTCAAGCGATCCGTCTCATCGCTCGCATTGCCGACATCGAAGAGTGTCGAGTTCTCGACTTGCCTGGGCTTGATCCAGAATGAGATGTGCATCGCCCGCATCAAGGGCGCGTCGCCGCTGTTCCAGCCGACTAAATCTGTTGTCGTCTGAATCGTCTCGTCCGGCAGATAGCGGCCTTCCGGGTCCGTGGTTTCGTAATCGAAGTGATCCACGCGCGCGCGGATGCCCGGTGCACGCGGCTCAGGACGCGAAGGCCACAGCTGGGCATAACCCAGGTCTTCTCGATCGGCGAAGATATGCTCGACATCCGGCGCTTCAGGACTTTCTTCGTTGGTTTCGAGCCCTGCCTCTTCGACGGCCGCGCGCGCCTCGTAATCGACAGGCGCACCATCGACGAAGCCCATGTGTGACAGGAAGCGCGAAGGGGGAACGGTCGCGTTGTCATAGCGCGTCGTGACATTAGGACCCGTCGTCCACCACGGCGCTTCACGGTTCAGGCGGAAGGCTTCGTCGAAGTCTTCTTGCCTGGCCCACATGTAGAAGAGCTCCTTCTGCGGGGCCAGCAACTCGACGCGCTCGCGCACGGCCGCCGTACGTTCGACGCCAGTCTCGGCGCTGACGCTCGCGCGCAACTCCATCTGGTACACATCGCGCGTCGTGTAGCAAAAGGGCATGGTGCCAAAGGCGAGGCGTGCATCGTTCGCGTTGAGCGCGTTGTAGTACAGCGCCTTGGCGTCGTACAAGTCGATGATCGACGAGTCGCCCTCGAGCATCAGCGGCTTGACCTGCGCGTTGGCCGGAAGCTCCTCGAGACCCGCCGCGGGCAACACTATGCGTCGCAGGAAGTCTTCGTGGCCGATGAACGGACGCGACTCGATGACCAGTCCGGCCAAGTCGCGCGCTGCGCCTTTTTGGATGCGCCTATTTTGTCCGGCGAGACGCAGGTTCAGGAAGATCGCTTCCAGTACCGTCGCAGGCGCCGTATTGATGTTCACCGGGCGCTTCGAGAGCACATAGGCCATTGCGTGACCGGCGTAGTAGCGGTTCTCGAGCTTCTTGTTGAACAGCACTCCAGCATCACTGGAGTACGTGACGAAGCGCATCTCGGTCGACTCGCCGTCAGTAACCATCACAGTCGCACCGATACCGAACCAGCGCGGGTTCTGGACCTCGACGTACTGCACGCCGAAATCGCCGGGAATGATGTCGCGAATGATACGCTCGGGTCGTTGCCAGACCTGACCGCCGCGCACACCGCCGAAGACCGACGTGTTGTCGCGCAAGATTTCCAAGTCGGCTTCGGTCAAGCTGCCCTTGCCCATGAAGGCCTGCAACTCGTCCAGCTGCGCTTCTGAATCCATCGCGCGCAGGGCACCGTCGTTGAACGCCAGGCGCCAGTCAGCCAGAGCGCATGCCCGCTGATCGATGACCGGCACGTTCAGTCCGTGGCCGGAGGGAGGCCGCGGGCCTTCGCTGTTCCACTCCTCGCTTCGCCAGGTCCGCACGCCACGGCTCACGCCGCGCAGTTCGCTCTTCTCGATGCTCTCGTAGGTAATCAGCTCACCCGCGATCCAAACCATGCCTCCGTCTTCGGCGAAGTTGCCTTGCGCGGAGAGCGGGATCTTCGAGTCCTTCGCACCCACCTTCTTCGGCAACAACGCGACCATTCCGAGCAGGTTTGCGATCACCTGAGGGCTCGCGCTGGACAAGTCGATGTAGGACGCGATGTCGGTCACATCGAGGTCCCACTGCAACCCCATGCCGTCGTTCGCGTTCATGAAGTCCGACGCGAACAGGTTATCGACCAAGAGCTCGTCTTCGGTGTCGAAGTAGGGCGTGATATCCTCGGACTGGTAAGTCGGAGTCAATCGACTGCGTGCGTGTCGCCCCGCCGAATCCAGGGCCAAGCGCAGCTCGGAACGATCCGTCGCTTGCACGCTGGCACGGTCCGCGTTCTTGGCCGTCATCAAGAAGGGCGTGCACATCACTAGCATGGCCAGCAACACGAACAATACCGTCATCAACGCGAAGCCTTCGCGTCTATGGCCACCGTTCCGTTGCATCCGTTGTCTCGAGTTCAGCATTGCATTCCTCCTGACACCTAGTGGGCCGGTCTCTTCGTTCGTATCCGAGGCGTAAAGCGGCGCATCACTCGACCGTCCCATATAGGCCGATCGTGACCGATTCCTGGCGCCCATCGCCGAATTCAAGCAAAATTTGTACCGGCGCCTCGTGATGCGTCGGCTCCAAACCACCGCCGGCGGCGAACTGGACCTCGCGCGCAGACTCAGGCGCGAATCGGACGCTTTCCGGCAATCTGAAGGTGTCTTCGCCATCCATCGTGGCCACCACTAGGTTGTCAATCGAGGCCGGCAGAGGCAGCTGAGAGCCGCCACCGATGATCAGTGGCATGTCGATGTCGAACACGGGCATATCCGCAGCCAAAGCCGCGACTTCTACGTCGTTCACGATCATGCGGTACAGGTGCCTGTCGTAGACGACGCGCACACGATCCCAGCGACTCAAGCGGAGGACACCCGCTTCCGACTTGAGCCAGATGCGGCCACCGCTGCTGGTGACACCGCTCTTACTGACCCTTTTGGTGACGAAGTAGACCTCGAGTGCGCCGTGCTGGGTGGCACGTACGACGATGACTTGTCCGATCGAGAGAATCAGCATCGCGCGCGCTTCTTCGCGGCGCAGACACAGATCCACCGCGAAGCCGTCTTCGAAGTCCCATGCGGGGTCATTCTGGACGGTCGCTTCCCACTTCGAGCCGAGCGGCTCTCCGTCGAAGCTGATCGCCTTGCCCTGGAAGCCGTCGTCCACAAGGCGTCCGCCACCGATGGTCGTGCCATCGATGTCAAAGGCGCCGTCGTAGGATGTATTCTCGAAGCGCCAAGTCCCGATAATTTTCATCGCCTTGGCCGTGATGGTGCTGCTATTGCGATCGATCTCGACGCGCGCTGGTGCGCCGCGTGCGAGTGCCGTATTGCCCGCGCTGCGCACGACGTTCTGCACCATGCCGACCGCTATGCGTTCGCCCGGGTTCAAGCTGGCAAACATGCCGAGCCCCATGCCCAAGATGACGGACACGAGCGCCATCACCAGCATCAGTTCGACGAGCGTCATGCCGATGTGTGCATGCGACTCTCCGGCCTGCGCCTCTCTCGAGGAACCGGTACCCGTTTGATCCGCTCGCGCGGTTCGAGCTCTCATTCGCGTCGCCATTATTCGGCTTGGAAGCCGCTGTCGAAGTTTCCGATGTCGTCGTCGTTTCCGAAGATCCCATCGGCCCCGGAAGAGATCAGCTGAAACGTACGCCGGTTGTAGTAGGCACCCGTCTTCGGGTTCTTCAGCGCGGTGACCTGATCTTCGAGCAACTCATTCGTCTTGAGCGTGACCGAGGTGTAGATCTGCGGCGTGCCGTAGTCGCGCCGGTGGAAGTACGCGATCGGGTTGTCCCAAGCGTCGCACAACTCGAATAAGTCAGCTGCCGGGAAACTCGTCACGCTCTTGCGGCTCGAGTCGCCGTCCATGTTGATCAGTTTATCCTCAGGCAACTCGAGCGTCTGCGAGCCCTTGCTCATCAAGCTGACGACAAGTTCCTCGATGCCCATATTGACCTTGTTCGAACCGCGGTCCTTGCCGGTCGGGAAGGTCGAGCCGGGGTAGTCGCCCTTGTCACCTTCGTACATCTCGACGGCAGCCTCGATCTGAGATAAGAACTGCCTGGTCTCTTCGATCTCGACAGTCTTCGAGGCACCCATCAGAGCCGAGACCAGGAAGGCCATCAGGATCGAGAGGATGACCATCACGGCCAACATCTCGACCAAGGTGAAGGCGGACTGGGCGGCAGGTTGATTAGCCGGTTGATGCTTCATCGGAGAGGGTGCGTTCGTTTGCGTTATGGATTAAGGGCTCGAGTCAACTCCCTGCGGGCGAAGCCTCGAGCCGGGGGCTGCATCACTGTCTCTTGCGGATGACCGAGACGTTGTCGATCGCGAGTTCTGCGCTACGACCCGTATCAGCTTCGACGAACACACCAAAGCGCAAGGAGGCGCTTGTTGTACCCAAGCTCGCGATGTGCGCGTCCTCGAGGACCGGTATGCCATCGACGTACAGGAAGACGCGCGAGTCACTGGACTCGCCGCGACGTTCGATCTTGACGCGCAGCGGGGTGTTGCTGGGCCACTCGACCTGACCCAAGTCTTCGTGCTGCACATCCCGCTCGCCACGCTTGATGATGCGATAGCCGGAAACATTTTCCTGGCTGCGCGAGAGCGTGATCTCGGACTGGATCTCCCAGTCGCCGCGCGCGTAGCGTTCGCGCGAGAGGAAAATGCCGGAACGAGCGCGGCCCGACTTAATGTTCAGCTCGAACTCGGCCGAGACGAAACGTGAGGCAGGCAACTCGATGAAGAGGCGTGTACGCCCCTTCGTGTCAGCTTGCCCTTCGATCAGAGCCACTCCGTCCAGCAGTTTGACCTGCAAACCATGCTTCTGGTCGACCTTCCAACCGTTGCCGATGCGCGTGCCCGCACGACGGTCAAAGCGCTCACGCCAGACCTCTTTGGACTCGTGCTCTTTGATGCGTTCAATCAACGCTTGCGCATAGGCGCGCGGCGCGTCGTCTTCGGCCTCATTGCGGCGTGACTCGATCAGGTCCGAGTACAAGGTCAGCGCTTCGCCGGACTCGCCGGCGAGATATGCGCACCACGCCAGGCCAAGGCGAGCCGAGGCCAAGTCGGGCTCGGCCGCCAAGGCGAGGCTGAAGGACTCTTCCGCGAGTTCGACCTGACCCAACGTGAACTGGTTCAGACCGCGTCGCGTGTGTACGAGCGGGCGATCGTCATCGATTCCCAACGCACGTTCGAAGTAGCGTTCGGCCGAATCGGCATCACCGGAATTGCGTGCGATTTCGGCCAGCGCAATCAAGGCATCGGCAAAGTCGAGCTCGAGATCGATCGCGGCTTGGAAACTGTCGCGCGCCGCTTCCAGGTCCTCACGCGCGACGAAGACGCGACCGCGTTGGTACAGCGTGTACGCATCGGTCGGATTCACTTCGTACGCTCGTTCGGCGAAGGAATAGGCCTCTTCCGGATAGCCCGTCAATTCGGCCATCCAAGACAGGGCGCGGTAGGCACAGTTGGCACGGAAAGGATCGCTCTCGCTGGCGGCAACCATGCCATCGACCGCACTTCTCCAATTGCGATTCTTCATGTCCAGCAATGCCCGAGCGTGCAACAACTCGAAACCTGCGTCGACCGAAGCCGTCGTCTCGCTGCTTCCGGAGCTAGCGCCGTTTAGCGCCGCCTCTTCCATTGCGATCACGCTGACCTGACCCGCGATGGCCGCTTTGTGACCGGCGGTCAAGTTCAGTGCGCTGGCAAAGGCAGTCGTTGCAGCCGGCAGGTCGCCCTGCTGCAACAGAGCCCAACCGAGGTCCGTACGCATCTCGGTTCGTTCGGGAACCGTCTCGATGCCACCACCGGCAGACGAGCGCGACCGCTCGAGGAAAGCGACAGCTTCAGCGCTTCGCCCACGGCTCAGCATGAAACGACCCGCGTGCCAGTTCGCTTCCCAATTCGTTCGGCCCCAGCGCAAGGCCTCTTGGAAGCTGACTTCCGCCTTGTCGAACATCCGGAAGCGAGCGAGCAAGGATCCGTAACGCGCGTGCACAACCGGGTTCTTGTCCTGGTCTCCGGCGAGCAAATCGCGATAGATATCAAAGGCAGCTTGGAACTGGAAGCCCGACTCGAAGCAGCGCGCCAAGCCCAGCTGGGGCCGCAGATCACCGCCCGCAATGGCTTCAATCTTGCGATACAACTCGGCCCCGATCTCGAGCGCGCGCGGCGCTTCGAGTCGCTTGTGAACACAGTGTCCCGCGAAGTCGAGGGCGGCGGTGAAGTCCGAGGGCGCGATCTCACCGTAGTAACGCAGGCGATGCGTCTCTTCGATCTCGTTGGCTACGGTGGACGCAAAAGCGAAGTTCGAGATGCGCGAGCGCTCGTACGGGATCGGGCCCTGTCCGGAGAACTTGCTCTCGCCCGTGTTCGGATTGACTTGCTCAAACAGGATCACATCGTCGGGCCGCAGGCTCAAGCCGAAGCGATCCTTGTTGCGGATGAAGCCGAACAACTCGTTCGCCACGAAGATGTTGTCGTACAGCTTCTTGTAGCCAGCGATCTGTTCGGCTCGCTCTTCGGGCGTTAGGTTGGTCGACTCAAATTTGAATCCGGGATTGGCGCCCGCCGGATCATTATTGACTAGACCCGCGCCGGGATCAGGCAGTTGATCCTCGGCGTTCAGGAACAGACTCGGGATCGGCGTGATGGTGACGGGCCGTCGCAGCACATCGCCCATCGCCTTCGCAGAAGGTCCCCAGGGAGCCGGCGGGGCAAGCCCGTGCAGCGGTTCCAAGGGCGGCGCCTCTAGCTCGAGTTTCGCAAGCGGGTCTGTGTCACTCGGAGGCGTGAACAGGTCACGGCTGAAACGTCCGCTGCGCTCGCGCGGTATCGCGAGCTCGACTGCGGGCACGCTTTGAGGTTCGAATTCGAGTCGCTTCTTACTGCGAGACTCGCGCATCTCCGTCGTACCGGCAAGGTCATCGTAGACGAAATACCCCAACAAGGAGGCTGTCAGAAGGAGAACGACTTGTTCTTTGCGCATACTCAACTCAGTCTCCCTGCTTCTCGGTTTCGCGCAGGCGAATGACGAGGAACTTGACTACGGCTGTAACTTCGTCTGACTTTGCTTTGGCGCCAGTGACTTCTAATTCATCGATCACGAGCGCGTGACCGTAAGGTTCGGCTGCTTGCGTCTTGTCGATCAACTCGACGATCGACTCGGGGCTGGACACGATCTTCAACTCGACCGAGGTCCGCTCGACTTCACCCAGGCCGCCGCGCGCGGAGAAGCCAGGGTCCAAACGTACGCCGACTCGATCGACACGCTTAACACCCGTCTCCAAGCTCATGCGCAGCACGCGATCGATCAGATCGAGTGCTTCCATGTGCCGCTCGATCGCTTCCGCGCTGTTCGTCTCGAGCATCGCGAGTCCGAGTCCTTCCGGAATACGCATGCCGCGCCTGCCGGACAGGGTCTCCAGGTCTGAGCGCACTTCGTCGACGCGACCAAAGTACTGGCCCTCCGGTGATCCGCGCCGATCATCGAGCACGAACTCCGGGCGGGGTTGGAACGCTACCGCCTTCGACAGCGTGCCGACCGCACCCATCAACGCTTCGTTCTCGCTGAAGGCCGCCGTCTCGTCCGATTTGGAATACCGCGCGGTGCCGCTCAGAGCATTACGGCTCGTACGCAGTACCTTGTTGACAGCCGCGGATTCGCTGCCGAATGTTCCGTCGATCACCGCGAGCGCGATGAAAAAGACGATCACGCCGCCGAAGACGATGCTCAGGAAGCGCTTGTTCTCTTGCCAGAAGTTCTCGAGATCCATGTTGTTCTAGAGTCCTTGGTCGCCGCTCGGCTGGTCGTTCTCAAGGACGCCCTCTTCGGGCGGAGAAAACATCGTCATGTCCAAAGTGAATGAGTCGCCGGTCGAACTCAGTGATTGTTTCATACGCAGCTCGGGTAGCTCGTTGGAGAGCTGAGTCACGAACTGCTGATACAGCACGGCGGGAGAGTCCGTGCCCTCGCGCGAGCGCCCCTTCAGCGAGAGGATCGGGCGGTCAGTTTTGCGAGCCACACCTAGTTCCTCGTCGTTGCCCCAGTCGCTAGTCAGGCGCGTGACCCAAAAATCACCCGGCAAGGCCGAGTCGAGCACGCGCAAGCTGCGCGCGAGTTGCTCGCCATTGCCCGCCAAACCTTGCAGCTCGAGCCCAAGCGTCGCGAGGCGTTCGTTCTCGTCGACGAGCACTTCGGTGCGCTGATGCACACTATTCGCTCGTTTGAGTTCGCTAGAGACTCGGCTGGAGAGTGCGACGGTGTCTTCGAGCTTCTGGCGTTCGGTGACCGCACGGAATCCGAGGTAAGCGACGGCCAACAAGGCGGCCGCGATGGCGAAAATCGTCCCGCCCCAGAACGCGCGCTTCTTGGACACGCGCTCAGGCAGAATCTCGAGCGAGTAAGCCTCAGCATCCGATCCCATCGTCGCCAATCCAAGCGCGATGACGGATTCCAACTTGTACTCGTCGAGTTGGTCAGCCGCTTCGGGACTCAAGCCCGAGGTATCGACGACGCGGAATGCATCGAACAACTCGACCGGCATGCTCATGCCCGCCGATAAGTATTCGCACAAACCATCGAGCGCCGCACCGCCACCACACAACAGCACGCGGTCGACCTTCAGGCCACTGACCTTGATTTGGCTCTTGCAGAACATGACCGTCGACTGCAACAGAGACAGTAACTGCCCGGCCGCGCCCAGGATGGCCCGACTCGCGCGCTCTGCGTTCGGTGACTTGTGCTGCGCACCGGGCCGCAGCGTCGCCATCTCGATCTTGATCTTCTCCGCCTGATCTGGACCAACTTCGAAACGTTGAGCGATCGCGTCGTCGAAGAGACGCGCACCACCGGCCAAGTTGCGCGCGAACAACAAGTCTGGTCCACGTACAATGCAGATATCGACGTTGTCGTGACCAATGTTCGCGACCAACACGACATCGTCTTGCACGACGCCATAGCGCAGGAATGCGTTGTACAAAGCGACCGAGCTGGGAGCGAAGCTGTCGATAGCGCCGCCATAGGACGCCAAGCCCTCCATGTGGCTATCGAGCAGCTGCTCGCGCGCCATCGCCAACAAGACGATGTCTTCGCCTTCGACCTCGGGGATGTCCGGCAGCAAGTTGAAGTCTGAAGCAACTTCAGATCCGGACTGATCACCGATCTCAGCAACCTCGAAGCGCATCAAGTTGCGTAGCTGCCAATCGGGGACGCGCGGCACGCGCGTATAGCGAATGTTCAGGTCGCGACCAGTCACGCCAATCAGCGATTTGCCGGGCTTGAACGGCAGCTCGAGACTGTCCCATCCTTGTGCGGCTTCCTCTGAGTGATTGCGACCGACTGCGAAGTCAGACGCGTGAAAGGTGTTGCCCTTGTAAGAGCCGCGCAGCGCAACTGCCGTGCGCGCACCAATGTCGATTCCAGTGACGGTGCGAGCCATCAGCGGCCCCCTTGATCATCGCCGGACTCGATGCCGGAGCCATACGTGTCAGTCATATAAGTGCGCACTTCCGATGCTAATCCGATGGCGGATTGAGCTTCGAGGACCTTCAGGATCGCGCCCAAGCGGCGCACTTCTTCACGATCGAGGTCAGCCTCGAGGTCTTTGAGTTCTTTGCGAACCCGGGCCGAAACATCGACGGCCAGGGAAGCGACTTCGCTGCCCTCGTACTTGGCTTCAAGAGCTAGGGACGAGTCGAGGCATTGCCTGTACAAGTCGACGAGTCGGAAGAAGCGGGCGCGCTCGATTTCGCCGTCGACTGTGCTGACTTCGTCGCGACCGACGCGCATCAGACGTGCACGTGTCGCATTGGCCTCTGCAGTAAGGCGCTCTTCGAATGGATAGCGATCAAGCAGTTCGCGCCACAAACGTAAGCACTTGCCGAGGTCTCCTTCGAGCTCCGCGCCCTGGGCGCGAGCAGCAAGCTTGCCGGCTTCCGCGCGCTCCTCTTCGAAGCGAATCTGCAGCTGCAGACCAGCCGTAACTCCAGTTGCGCTCAGCTCGAAAGCGTCACCAACTTGACGCCCACGCAGATGCACGGCTGGGTCGAAGCGGAAGCGGAACATGTCGTAACCACTGCCGACCAGCAGGTCTGTAACTTCCTCGCGCTCGAAGTCGACCGAGTGAGGTGAATAGCCGCTGGCGCCGATCGTCGCGATGCCGCCTTCGCTGCCATCGGAAGTGATACGTAACGCCAGCTCATTGGCTCCATCGACTGCATCGCTGGTGATGCGGAAACCGTAGGGACCAGGTTCGACGGAAAGTCCAGCCAACGCGTGTGCCCGTCCGCCGCTGGCGCCGCGCAGCTCGCACGAACTCATCAGCACCTTATTCACCTTGAAGAGCGCGAGCCCGTGCGTGTCGAGGGCGTAGAGTTTGTATTCGTCGAGGCGATGCGTCGGCCCTTTGGTCTGCCCGGAGATGAAAGAGACATCGTCAGCGTCGACGAAGCCGCCGGCATCTCCTTCCCCCGCTGCAGAACTCCCGAGCACCAAGACGCGAGCGTCTTGGTATCCGTCAGGCGTAACGGCAATGCATTCGACTTCGCCGAAGTTGCCATCACCGACGCTCGCAGACGACCAAGCCACAATGGCTTCGGCCCCATCGGGGCGTGTGAACTCGATGCCTATGCGTCCCACGGATCCGTCGCCGCTACGCAGCAGGCCGCGCGCGCTCAACTCACGACCCGCGCTGACGCTCACTACCTCTGAGGCGTGCAACGCGTGCTCGCCAGGGGCCAGCTCTGTGCTGACTCCAACCGCGCCGCTCTGGCGTGCGTCGCGTGACGTAACGAAGGCGCCGGGTGCACCATCGACCACATCCCAACCCGAAGTTTCGGCTTCGAATGAGTAGTCGCTCGTGACCAGGTTGCCTGCCGGCTCGACGACTGGCGCGAAGCCCTCACCGCCACCTTCGGAACCACCCTGTGTCAGATACCAACCAGCACCTCCTGCGGCGCCGATCAAGATCAACAGGACGACCAAGCCAAGCTTCGAGGACGAGCCAGACTTCTTTGCGCGCTCGACGGTCTCCGCGCTGATGCGCAGTTCCTCCGGCACCGACTGTGCCATCGTCACATCCGCGTCGAAGCCCACCGGCAATTCACCGCGCGGGACGGCGGGAGCCGAGAGTTCGGGGACAGCCGTCGCTTCCGAATCGAGGAAACGGAAACCGACGTTGCCGATGTGGAGTTCGACACCAGAAGTGAGACGGAATTCGAGCACTCGTTCGGAACCGACACGGCAGCCATTGGTGCTGCCGAGGTCACGCAACAGTGCTCCTGCCGTCTCGATCAGGATTTCGGCATGCTTACCCGAGACTGAATTCTCGAGGATTTGCATCGAGTTGCCGGGACGACGACCGATCGTGAACTGTTGGCCAGTGAGCGGAATCGTCTCTCCGCGGCGTTCGGTGGTTTCGAATCGCAGCGAGTAGCGGTGGGCCATGAAGACTCTCGAAGCTAAGGGCAGGTTGAAACGGAAAAGCGTTCGGACGGGTCGCGCTTGGGTGCCGCTGGGCGACGCTCGCTGCAGGGTTCAGATCGGACACGAGGTCGCGGGTCGGAACGCGGATGCTGCGGGCAGCTAGGGTGATGGACGGCAGGTAGCGCGGGTTGAACAGAAAGGGACGATCTCGGGTCCGACCAAGTATCAGCGATGGATACGGAGAGCCGGGGCCCGGTGAATCGTGATGTGGGCCGTGCAAGTCGATCGCCGGCCCCTCGAGGAGGAGCAGAACGGACTCGGCATCGGGCTAGTAGTGGAAGGGGCTCGAGTTACGACGCTGGGTGGATCGCAGGGCGGGACCCTTTGGTCCACTCGGTGGAGCCGCGCATAGTACTCCGCATCAGGGGGCTGCGGCCAGTCTCCGTGAGTGCGCTTACTTGCTCCTGAGGCTCTGCTTCGGGAGAATTCAGGTCATGTCGCGACTTTCAAAGAAGCAGCCCGGCCATTCGGGCGACGAAGATGGAGCCAGTCGGCGCTTTTTCGTACAGCCCCAGGCGGTCGATCGAGGCGCTGATGAGCCGGTCACCACGGCCGCCTCGCCTAAATCGCCACAAATAGAATGGCGCATAGGGCGAAGCGTTCAGCTTTTGGAGGAGGACGCCCACCACGCCTTGCACGTCATCCGGCTCCAAATCGGAGATGCCCTGCTCGGGCTCGACGGTGCGGGCTGCGAAATTCCGCTGCGCGTGACCGCGACCGGGCGCTCGAGCGTCACTGCTGAAGTCTTCGGATCAGTCCGCTTCGAGGAGCCACCCGGCTCAAAAGCGAGCCGGCTACCCCACCTCCGGTTGGCTGTCAGCCTGCCGCGTCCCACGCGAGTCGAGGCCATGATCGACCGCTTGACCCAAATGGGCGTGGCGCACATCACCCCGATTTGGAGCGGGCGCAGCCCCGAGTACGCTCGCAGCCTGGGCCAAGCGAAGCGATCTCGCCTGACTCGCACCGCGCGCGAGGCGTGCAAGCAGTGCACTCGCTTGTGGCTTCCGACCATCGACGACGCCCAAAAGCTGGACACTCTCAACGCCCTCGATGGCCCGACCGGCTACTTATTGGACCCCGGAGCCGATCAGGACCTGTTACAGGCCATGAGCGCGAATCCTAGTTCGGCCTACCAACTGGTGATCGGGCCTGAGGGAGGCTGGACCGATGCCGAGCAGGCCCTACTCGCAACGCGTGGATTCCAGCGAGTCCGCTTGGCGGGGCACGTGATGCGGATCGAGACGGCGGCCGAACTGGCCAGTGGATTGGTCATGCAAGTTCCGCGCACAGCGCAGGCCGCTGAAGCTGGTTCGCAGAGTGCAACTCGCTGACGAATGAAGCGGCCCGGTCAGAGCGACTGCTGCCCGGCTGATGCGGACGAGTTTCGATCAGACGCGCCGTAGTCAGGGGGCATCCTTCCGAATAGCATTCTGCTCAGCGCCAATAATCTCAGGACAACAAAGGCTCGGGCACGCTTTCGAAGCTCATCCGCTCACGCATCGAGACCCAAGCCCCCTCGCCCAGAACAACGTGGTCCAGGATCGGAATGCCAAGCAACTTGCCGGCCGCGACTAATCGACGCGTCACGTGCATATCCTCGTCAGAGGGTTCGGGATCACCCGATGGATGGTTGTGCACCACGACGGCCGCCGCTGCTCCCGACCGGATCGCAACGCGAAAGACTTCGCGCGGATGAACGAGGGAACTCGACAGCGTGCCTTCGCTGACTCGGACCGACTCGATCAAACGATGACGGGCATCGAGAACCAAAGTATGAAACTGCTCTTGTTCGAGCCCACGCATCATCGGCCTCATCCATGCATACACTTGGCCGGGTGAGCGCATCGCTGGTGCTTCATCACGTTTACCAACTTCCAATTCGCGGCCAATAGCGAATGCAGCAACCAAGCGTTGCGCTGCGACAGTAGGAAGTCTTGTTTGCGTCGCGATTTCGACTTCGCTCATTCGACTGAGCCGTGCCAATCCGAAGCGCGCGAGCAAATCGCGAGCAGCGGATTGTCCGTCCGATGTGCTGTCGCCAAACAAAGTCGAGATAGCAATTGGCAGTCGAACACCGACCTCTATGCCATCGATTCCTTGCACGCGACCCGGATCATCGTCCAAGCCAATCCCCTCGATCATGGGCTCTGAGCCTGCCTGTTCACGGGTACCTGTCGATCCATTGGATCCACTTCGCTGTAGTTGTTGCCGCTCCATCACATAATCAGGACCGACGAATGAACGTAGGGTTTCACATTCATTTCCGAGAATGCCTAAGGAGAACGCCCTATACGTTCCTAGTGCTGGGACGCAAAGGGAAACAAAACGTTATTTCTACTACGAAGCGGGGTGTTTATTCGTTTGAGTAGGTGAGGTGAGGTGGTGATGGACCGATGACCCCCAACAGCGAGTCGCCTGCTCGCCCTGGAAAACTCCCCATCTATGAATACAGCAGTTACAGCATTCGCACTTGTTTTAGCCACCGTCTGGGCTGCACAAGTCATCTTCGTGCTTGTGCAGTATCGCAGCACTCCGATCTCACCGACTGAACAAGACTCGATCCCCTAAGAATCCCGCTCGCCAGTTCATCCGTTTCACCGCCAGCTGCCAAGCTGCTGGGCTAGCTGGCCGAGAGACCAACCATTCGCATCGATCGATAAGCTCGCAGCTATCGATGCGTGAGCCTCACTGGTCGAGGCTTAGCGCCAAATCGGCAATCGCGGTTTCGATCGTGATGCCTCGCGTCAGATCTTCGAAACTGGCCGCGAGCGGGAGCCCTTGCCCGAGCTTCTTAACGAGGCTGAAGGGAACGTCTTCGCCGTACTGGTCGCGCATGTGCAAGACGAAGGCCAGCGACTGCGCGTAGGCGCGCTCGATGTCGCGTGGATCCTCGAGTCCGATGAGCGACCCGGCGAGTTGTTCCAATCGAAACAACTCGTGCCCTCGCAAACGATCACGCGCAGGCCCGGCTTTGGCCCCACCAACTGGCTCGTACCACTGCGCCAAACCCTCGTTCAGCCAGCCCGGTACATGAGCGCCGCCGACTTCCGCCACGAAGGCGTGCATCAGTTCATGCCGCAACACGCGCACCAGGCGTGAGCGTTGGCTCTTCGCCAAGGATTCGATCGGTACGCGCACGCTGCCATCGAAGACTCCGCCGACCCACGAACCGAGCCCGGTCACAGTCTCGAAGGCTTTGCGTCTGTAGACAACAACTCGAATGCGCGGACTGCCGGCTTCGACGGGAAAGAACGCGAAGCGCTCGCCGAACTCGTGATAAGTATCCTCGAGCAAAGTCTCCAAGTCGCCCGTCTTATAGAACTCATCGCTGAGTTCTGTGCGCTTGTAGTCAAAGCTAATTTCGAAGTGCAGTGTCTGGTGAACGGTGAAGTCTTCTTCCGCTTCCTCACTGCGCTGCCAACGTGCTAGGAGCTGCGCCAACTCTGTGCGCTCGGGAGCCAGTTCAACTGCTCGCTCGAGCGCATCGAGCGCACCTTCCGCTACGAACTGTTCGCTATCGTGATCACGCACCGCGAGGCGTGCCAAGGCTTCGGCTAGGTTCTTGCGAAAGGCATCCTCGGTGGGCACTGCCTCATAGCACTCTTCGAAGAGACTGACCGCGTCATCGAGCAAATCCTGCTCCAAGAAGCGAATGGCGCGCGAGTTCAGCTCGCGCCAATCAATGACATCTTCCTCGGTCGGTTGCTCCTTCGCTTGCGTTGTTGTCGCGACCGGAGGCGGCTGCGGAGCCACGACTTGCGGTCCGATCGCGAGCGAAGGTTGTGCTCTACTCTGGCTCGCACCGTTCCTCGCGTGCATAGCGAACTGCCAACCGACGAAGCCGAGGGCTACAACGGTCAACAGGGTGAGGATGACTGTTAGAGCACGCATTACTCGAACAGTATCACGACTCAGACGAATCAGAATTCCCGAGATCTGCGGAGGAATTCTCCGACCGCTTCAGTGCTGCTTTAGAGCGGGTCGCAAGCGCCGCCGGAAAGGCCGAGTACGCCGCGGGATACCCGAGCTCACGCTCGATGTCCCTCACACGCCGCAGATAGCGCTCGTGCACATCTTCAAGCGTATCCGTCGTGCGCTCGTCACAAAAGTAGGTTCGGCAGCCGAGGGCTCTGCCCTCGCGAGCCGTGCAACGTCCCCCCACATGATACGGGCAACGCCCGGGCGCCTCGGGCTCGCTGAGCTCAGGGTGCTGCGAGAGGGCGTAATCTGTCTCGAGCGCAGTCGCCCATAACTCGTGTCCAGCTTCTTCGAAGCGACAACATAAGCCGCTCAATTCGCAGCGCGGCGAGAGCGCGTTGATCTCGGCCTCGAGCTCTTCGTACAACGCGCGCAATCGTTCGAAGGCTGCCTCCCGCGTGCTCGAATCGACGACGACTTGAATACCGGGACAGATACTGCGCGCGCTCTCGAAGCCAGTACCGCCGCTCATCACAGATGGCCAATAGGGGAAGTCGGCGCAGTGCTTTGGGCGATCATCGTAGACCGTGCAGTGCGAGCGGCCCTCCAGCAACACGCACTGTCCGCCGCTGGTTCCTGGATTCGTTTCGCGTAGCGACAAGCGCATCACTCCCGAGGCAGGATCGACGACGGTGCGAGTCATGCGATCCAAGAACTGCCCGCGCGTTAGGCCCAGACGATCTGCGAGTCGATCAACCTCGTCATCTTCGACCCACACGAATCCACTACCCGCGGTGCAACAATGACCGCATCGTTCACAGGCAAACTGAAAGGGCTGAGCAGCTGACAAGCCAAGATCGACACTTGTCGGACTCAAGCTCGCAGGCTCGGCTCCGTACTCCGCAGCATTGGGATCGACGCTATCCATCACGTGTTGCGAGGAGGCAGAGGATCAACGACGCCAGCTCGAAGACGAGCGTCGTCGCGAACCAGTTCGGGAACGCGCATCACGCGCATCGCGGGCGTAGTCCAAGTCTTCACGACCTTTGAGCTGTTCCTCAATGTCGCCAATCAGCTCATCCCACGATTGGTAGCGGACGTCCGCATCCTTGGCCATCATCTTCTCGATGAAGTACTGCAGGTGCGGAGAGAGCGAGCGCCCCTTCAGTTCTTTCGACTTCAAGGATTCCATCACCTGCTTGCGCAGCACCTCTTGGTCATCGGAATCTTCGAAGGGCAAGCGTCCAACGACGAGATGAAAGAGCGTGACTCCCAAACTGTAGATGTCGCTGCGCAGATCCGCACACGCACCACCTTGTGCCTGTTCCGGTGATAGGTAATGCACCGTTCCGACGGTCGTGTCCACTGCACCCTTCTTGTCCTGGATTTCACAGAAGCCAAGGTCGATCAACTTCACGCGACCGCTGGTATCCAGCATGATGTTGCCGGGTTTAACATCGCGGTGAACCAGCCCCTCGCCCGCCATGTAGCGCAAGACTTCGGCAACTTCGAGCACGATGCGCAGAGACACGGCTTCCTCGAACGCGCGCGCTTCATCCAAGTACTCGAGCAAGGTCTTGCCATCGACCATCTCGAGCCGACAGAAGTAGGTCTCGCCAGTCTTCGCGATGCCATAGCCCTCGACCAGGCCGGGATGTCGCAGCCGCTCGAGCAGGCGCGCCTCCGTGATGAACGCCTTCAACCCGGCCGGGTTGCGCGTGCAAATCGGGTTCAACACTTTCAGCGCCATGTTGCGCGCCGTCTTCTTCTCACGTGCTCGGAACACGTCGGCCGTCCCGCCGACGCCGAGCCGGCCATGGATCTCGTAGCCCGGGATTTCCGGATCCTCACCGGCACGCGTGCGTCGCAACTTCGCGATCCGCGCGTCGCTCCAATCCATGCGCGTGTTCAGCAACTCGTCGAGCCCGAACTTCGACTGCAAGGCAGGGATCAGCGCTTCCGCCTGGAACTTTTCCAGATACCCGCGATGGACGAGCAGAGCGAGAAATTGGAGGTCGTCCTTGGATGGCTTGGGCATGCAATACGGCGCTACGTGAAATGCGCGCCGCTAGGTGAGAGTGTGGCGAGCAAGGGATCCTAGGACTTCCGTAGGCGTCTTTCAGCCTCGCCATCCGTCCAAGATCGAGCGTGGGGAGAATTCACTCACGATTAGGCTGGCTGGCTTTGGCGCGAATAGAGAAATTCGGCCAAGCCTCCACGGCAGACCTCGAGCAGACGTCTATTTCACAGCCGGAGATCCGGGAAAAACGAACGCGGAGATCGCCAAGAGTTTTCGATCAGCCCCTGCAGCAAGCGGGATGGCCGTCAAGTTCGATTGGGTTGCACGTGAAGACTTGGCCGGGAGAGAATTCCGTCTGTGGCGAGGTTGGTGGCTTGCATCCGGGTGGAGCCCCGGCCAACTGACACTCCTGAGACTCTGTACGGGGCATCCCTCACACGTATCGCTGACCAAGAATCGGGCACGCATCAGTGCGACCCCAGCGCAACTTGATCGCCCGAAAACCGTCCTGCAGTCCACCAGAAGGTCAATTTACAGCACGCTAACAAAAATCCAAGCCACCCAGCGCAGATTCATACCGGAGCTTCGCCAGGCCCGTTCAAGAAACGGCGCCACGGAATTCGACGAACTGCTTGCCCACGCGCCCCGGCGCCTCCCCCCTCCCGGCGCCCCCTCGGCCCTCTTGGGCCATCAACATGCAGGCCGACACTAACCTGAGCTACTTCCGCTACTTCGACCTGGCCGATGCCTTCGTCGAGGTCAGGCAAGTCGGTTCGGATCAGCTTGGACTCGAGGCCGGATCCGGCTTGGACCGCGCCACTTATGTCGACGCCCTGCTCGCAACATGCCTTCCAGACCTCGACGGCGCCCCATCCCGCACACTAGAGGTGCTGTTTCCGGATGAAAGCAATGACGCAGCGGAGGCTCTTTACCGGCTCTGCATCGATGTGAATCCGGAACTGGCGATCGAGCGAGTGCAGTTACGCGTCTCGCCTGTCGCGGCAGAGCCCGGGCCAGAGGCTGATGCTGTTTTGCTACGCGCGCTCCCGGATGCGTCAGGCTGGATGCGGCGGCTTCCAGGGCTTGCGGAGCGGCTGTCAGCCTCTGTGCTGGGCCAAGAAACGGCCATCGAGCGTGTCGTGGACGCGATGCGACGCGCCGCAGCGGGCCTCGCGGCGGGTAGACGGCCGATCGCTTCTTTCTTGCTATGCGGCCGAACCGGCACCGGCAAGACGGAACTTGCGCGCGCGCTATCGCGCGAGCTGTTCGCTGAGCCCCAGGCGCATATGCCAGGGCATGCCGAGTCCGGCCGCTCTGGTCTGATTCGCATCGATTGCAGCGAATTGGCCTCGGCACACGAGACTGCACGCCTGATCGGAGCACCTCCTGGGTACGTAGGGCATGAGGCTGGCGGAGTGCTCACCGAACGCATCGCTGCGAACCCGGCCAGCGTCGTATTGTTCGACGAGGTCGAAAAGGCGCACGGACATATGCGCGCTCTGCTGCTTCAAATCCTCGAGGAGGGTTGCCTGACCGATGGCCGTGGCCTGCGGGTCAGCTTCGAGGATGCAGTCGTCGTGATGACAGCCAACTCAGGCGCAGAGGGCCTGCAAGCCGCCTCCGAGGCGGTTGGATTCGAGCGCCCGGGCCCGCTGACCACTGGAGTAACTGAATCGATTACCCGGTCAGCGTTGCGCAGCATGATGCCCCCAGAGCTGTTGGCGCGCATCGATCAAGTCTTGGTCTTCAATGACATTGATGAGGGCAGCCGCCGAGCTATCGCAGCCAAGGAACTACGTGAGTTGGCCGAGCGCGCGCTTCCGCTGGGTGTGCAGTTGGATGTCAGCCGAGGGACAACGAGGTGGTTAGCCGAGCGTGCCGGCGCTCTGGACCAGGGAGCACGAGCGTTTCGTCACCTGATTCAGGCAGAGATCGAGCCGATGCTGGCGGGACATGTGCTGGGAGCTTCCGGATCCGAGGTTGAGAGAGTTCGACTTTGCATTCGTAGGCACAAGCCTGTCCTGCGACCAAGCGCTTAGAAGACGGATTCCCAGCTCGCACATCTCTTGCCCGCCGCGTAGGCACTTCCATCAAAGTCTCATTGCGAGATGTAGCTCCGATTCGCACGAGCCTCGCGTGCACGGCGCAAAGAGTGCCAACATTAAAGATGTCAAACCTGAGAACAGGAGCGTGGCATCTTGAATCGATCCTGCGTGCGATCCAGGTCGCGACGGACCGATTTCAGGGAACTGGCCAGATGGCACTGGGTTTCCTGCATCCGAACTTCTGATTTTCGGAAATCCGATGATCTGACCGTAAGCGATTAGAATTCAAACACTTCTGGTGCCTCGCACCTCACCCGCCGCTGCTCGGATCCGACCTTGTGGCCGGTAGCCCTAGCCAAAATGACCGGGACGGGGTACACCAGATGTAAGGGAGTTCTCCCGTCCAACTTTCGACTCACTCAGACATCTCCTAATTTAGGTCAACCGGATGAGAATCCAGCTTACCGGAGGAACCTCGCTCCTCCTCGGCACACTGCTTGTCGCGAGCGCTAGCGCTCAATCCCAGATCCAGGCCAAGTCGGTCACAGGCCCCGTCAAGAACGCTGGTGTTTATCACGCAGCGACCGGAACCTGGACCCGCGCCAACACCCAGACGGCCGCCGGCGCGGACGTCATCTACAACAACATCGGTGCCATCTCGTACTTTACGACGATGCCCGACAACGTTACGCAGCTTCAGTTCGAGATCACGGACCAGATGCGTCTCCCCACCGACATCTCTGGCGGTGGTGAGGGCTCGTCTACTGCCTACGATGTCAACGGACTCTTCTTCGCGTACTGCTCCAGCGCGGGTATCGGCGCGGCGGTTACGATGAACTGGAGCTTCGACGATGTCGGAGTTGCCCCCTGCACCAACGACGCCGTTGGCGCCGCTGGCGCCTTCGCGGTTACCGGTCTCCCGACATCGGCTACGGCCGGAACCCAGGGTTGCTGGTTGATAACAATCGACCTCAGCAACAGCACGGACGCATTCTCGATGGCCGCCGATCAGGATGGCTTCTTTGACGGCAGCGCCAACCTTGACAGCGCCGCTTACACCATCAGCTTCACCGGCCACGGTGGTGCGACGGGTGCTGGCGCCAACACGACCGGCCCTATCCTTTTCGGTGACCCGTTTAACAGCGCGTACGGCGACGGCACCAACCCGGCCTGGGGTTACGGCGCTGGTCCCGACGGCACTGGCCTTGGTCAGGCTGACTTCTTCTGGATCGAGACGCCCGCGCTTGCCGGCCCGGGCTGCTACTTCTTCGGTGGCTACCCCGCGGCCCCGTGGGGCGGCTTCTACGCGAGCCTCACTGGCAAAGATTCCGGCGGCAGTGGTGGTCCCGGTGAGATTTGCGTCACCAGCCCCAACTCGGTTGGCGCTGGCGGAGTCGTGACACACATCTCCGGATTCGGCACGGCCGCCGCGACCTTCGATATCGATGGTATCCCGCTCCAGCCGGGCATCCTGTTCGTCGGCACGAACAACCTGCCCTCGTTCCCCTTCGGCTGCGGCACCCTCTGCGTCGGTGGCGCGGTTGTTCGTGGAGCTGTCCTTTTCCCGATGGCTATGACCGGTAACTCACACCTTGGCATTGTCAGGGACATGAGTGCCGGTCCCCAAACCAATGTCCAGTATTGGTACCGCGACCCGATTGGTTGCGCCACTGGCTGGAACTTGTCGAACGCTCTCGCGCAGTAGTCGCTTGAAGGCGTGACCAATGTGTCCTCAGGCACGGCGGTCTAGTACAAGAGGCGTCGCCTTTCGAGGCGGCGCCTCTTTTTTGTATTTGAGTTAGGTCGGTAGCTGTCAGGGACGAGGGCCCAGGCCCCTGAACCTTCAGATGCATGCTGTCAGGCGGTCCATCCAACTTTCCGACTGTTCTGACCCCTTGACGGCGCGCGGAAGCGATGAGCGCTCGCTTGATACCCGGCCTTTGATCGATGAGGGGGGGGCTCGAGTCGGCGCCGCTCGTCTCGAGGCCTAATTTCCAATAAGAGCGACGGCGGCGGCTCATCCCACAACTCGGGTCCGCTCCCGCCCCTCCCGCAACTCGATCGAGACAGGCGGCATGCCGGTCTCTGCGCTAGTATATGAGCTGAGCCCGAGGGTCTCGTGAAGGTCCAGCGGGCGCCCTCCGGAGGAACTCCTAAACGTGAGACCCCGCCTCCTGCGGCCCCATAACGCGGTCTGGACTTGCGATCTGGCCAAAGTGGGGTATCCCTAGGATGGTGGGCTAGAACCGCTGTGCCCGCCGAAAACCTCATCATGACCTCGCATCTCACCGCCTCCATCGGGTGCGCGCAGGGAGCCGCTCTGCTGCTCGCTGCGATCGCCCTCGGCCCGTCCCACGCTTCGGCGCAGAGCAACGCTTCGGCGCAGCTCACGCAATCCCCATTGCGTTCCGCAGGTGTATTGCATCTGGCATCAGGAACGTGGACGCGCTCGACGCCTTCGTCGGCCTTGGGACCAGATGTGTTGTTCAACAACGACGCGCATCCCGCCTACTTCATGTCGATGCCAGAGCAAATGGCGATCACCAATGAAGGCCGTCTGCCCAGCACTGATTCGGAAGGCACTGCCGATGCGTACGCGATCAACGCAATCTCGATCGCGTATTGCTCGGGACAGACTTCGCCGTTGACGGCCACCTTGCAGTGGTACGAGAACTACGCGCCCTGCACCGATCCTACGGCGAACCCGAGCTTGGTGCAGACCCTCGTCGCCAGCGGCTTACCGACCACCTCTACAGCTAGCGTTCAATCCTGCTGGCTGCTGACCATCGACTTGACCGGCTCCACGCTCGAGTTCGAACTGGGCGCCGACGGCAACGACGGCAGCTTCGACAACGATCCGGCCTTGGACTCCTTCGGTTGGACCGTCGAGTTCAGCGGACATGGAACAGATTTTTTGACCGGCGCGATCGTCGCGGGCGATCCAGCGACAGCGGCCTTCGGCGCAGGCACGAAAGCCGTGTGGGGCTTCGGTCCCGGACCGGGTACAGGACTTGGCGAACAAGACGGCTTTTGGATCCAAGACACGATTCTGCCGACAGCTTGTTACGACCTTGGCGGTTATCCAGCGACGCCTTGGGCGGGCATGTATTGCCAGCTGTTCGGCGGCGATGTCACGGGTGATCTGTCGACGCACTACAACTGCACGACGACATCGAACTCGACCGGCAACCCGGCGCACCTGATGATCACAGGAAGTGACAGCCTCGCAGACAACAACTTCGTGATCACCGCGGCTCCGGTTCCGAACCAGCCTGGGATCTTTTTCTACGGCACGACTCAGATCAACTTCCCCTTTGGCAACGGCTTCCGCTGCGCCGGGGGTGCGCTGCAACGCTTGGGCATTACGTTCGCAAGCGGCAATGTGCTGACGCGTGAAGCCAGTGCCGAGCTCATCGCATTTGGCTCGGCAGGCCTGACTCGCAACTTCCAAGCCTGGTATCGCGACCCTGCCGGTGGCGGTCTGTCGTTCAACTTCTCGGACGCGGCCTCGATCACGATCCAGCCGTAGGCCGCCCACATGATTGGTGCGCGAGGCTCACTCGTACTCCCAGATCCGATGCTCGAGGGCCCGTGCTGTCATGAACGTATGACGGCGCGGGCCCTCGAGCATCGGATGTCGAGAGAGGAAGCGGCCTTGGCACCCATCCGGCCACAGCTCGCGTGTGATAGGGTTCGCCACATGCTCTCGGTGCAGCTCACAAAGGCCGTGCGATGCCTCACGATCGCTCTCCTCTCATCCGCGTGCTCCAACAGCGTCCCCACGCCCAATGTCATCCTGATTATCGGTGACACCTTGCGAGCGGACCGCCTCGGGACCTATGGAAACGAACGCGGGCTGACGCCCTACCTGGATGACTTCGGAGAGGAAGGCGTCGTGTTCGAGAGTGCATCCTCCCATGCACCCTGGACTCTGCCTTCGACCGCATCGATCCTGACTTCGCTCTACCCACGCCAACACGGAGCCGGTGGTTTCTTAGGTCAGTTCAGGAAACTCGATCCGAACGTGCGCACGATGGCGGAGCAGTTTCGCGATCGCGGCTATGCAACACACGCGATCGTCAACGTCGACTTCCTGGGTGAGCGCTTCGGCTTGACGCGTGGGTTCGACAGCGTTGACTTCGAGGCTTATCAGAGCAACGTCGAAGTGCGCATTGCGCAGCGCACAACCTCGGCGGCGCTAGAGTGGATCGAACAACAAGACACAAAGCAGCCCTGGTTTCTGCTGGTGCACTACTTCGATCCGCACGCGGTCTACGATCCACCGCAGCCCTTTCGCGGGCGCTTCGCTGCACCACTCGATCAAGACGACGACAGCTGGGTGTTCGGGACGCGCGAACACATGATCGCCCTGCGCCAAGGCAAGTTGCAGCTCACGCCACCTGTGATCAAGCGCGCCGAAAAGTTGTACGACGCGGAAGTCGCCTACCTCGACGCGGAGATCGGCCGCTTGCTGGATGGCGTCGGTCCGGAAGCGATTGCGTGCTTCACATCGGATCATGGAGAAGAGTTCCTCGAGCACAACGGCTTCGAGCACGGACACACGCTCTATCCCGAGCTGACACACGTTCCGTTGATTCTGCGCGCTCCTGGACTGGGCCCTGCACGCGTATCCCAGAGCGTCGGTCATGTCGACATCGCACCCAGCCTGTTCGAGCTAGCCAACATCCCCGGCATTCCCGACAGCATCGGTGCCAGCTTGGTCGAATTCGTCGAGACACCGAGCGCGGCGGGCCGGCCGATTTTGGCACACGGCAATTTTTGGGGCGCGCCGCTGACAAGCTGGCGCAGCGGCGAGTGGATCTTGATTTTGCAAGGCAAGATCAGGAGCGCGCCTGAGCTCTATGCCTGGCGCGACGATAGGGAACTGCTGCAGAACGTCGCCACCCAGAACCCCGCGGTCGTCACACGCCTGCGCAACGAATTGACAGCGCTCGAGAAGCGGGCCCGTGAGTTGCGCGGCGAAGACGTCGACCTGAGCCCGGAAGAACGCTCCGCGTTGAAAGGCCTCGGCTACGGCGGCGGCGCAGCCGAGGACGAGTGAAACTGGCCCGAACAGCTCGGATACGAGTGCAGGTTCAGCCCAGCTGCCCTGCGGGCCAATCGCAGCACCGCAAGCTTGGAAAAGCTCTGGGATGAAGCTGCATCCGCACCCAACCTGCTATCCTGCGCCCCCTGTCCCCGAGACACGTGATGCCGAAGGCCTACCTGCTCCTATTCACTGCCTGGATCCTGCTGTGGACTCCTGCTGCCGCCTGCCCCACTGCCCAGGCGGGTGAGCTCGGCCGCGGTGTCGCAGCGGCATCTGACGAAGCTGCTCTGACCTTCGCGGAGTTCGACCAAGCCGCGCTCTGGCGGCATGCTTTGACACAAGATGGTCGCGCCGCACTGCGGCAGTTGCTCGAACTGCGCTTGCTGCGTCAAATGATGGCCGAGCAGGGCGTGGAGATCTCGGCGGAGAGGCTGGCCGCCAAGTGGCGTGAGCTTGATGAGCAGACGCGCCAAACGGGTGAAAAGGGCGGGCTCGAAGCCCACTTGGTAAAGGAAGGCATCCCGAGCGGACTCTTCCAACGCTACCTCGAACTGTCGATGGCCCAAGAACTGCTGGCGCGTCGCGCGCTCGGCATTCGCAAAGACAATCCAGTCACGAGCGAACAACAAGTCAGTTGGCTCGAAGGCGAGATCAAACTGCGCACCTACTCGGAAGAGCAGCACCCTTGGTCGGGCGGGGTCGTCGCTCGCTGTGGGGACATCACGATCGGTACGCGTGAATACTTAGCTCACCTGCGTGAACAATTGCGCAACAAGGACAGCAAGCGACTCTGCTTCGATCTGCTACTCGCCAAGGAATTGCGCGCGCGCATGCCCGATTTATCCGACGCCGCGCTGGAACGCGTCGTTGAGGACGAGATGAAGAAGCGACGCACGGAGAAGGAAAACGATCCGCGCTACAAAGGCCTCCCCTACCCGGAGCTGCTGAAGGCCAAGGGCCTCAGTATCGAAGCCGTGCGCCGCGACCCAGCAATTCGCAGCGCAGCCCTCGCCCAACTCTGGGTCGAACGCGGCATCGAGGAGGACCGTACACGCGACAGTGAGCGCGGTGACAGGTTGCGCACGACCTATGAAGCGGAGCGTGAACACTTCGATGGACGCTATGGCGAGGCGATCGAAATCTTCGCGATCGTGTTGAAGGCCGCGGTCTACAAGAACGAGTTGAACACGCGCACCTTCAATGAAGCCGATGCCATGCTCGCCGAGATGGATGCCGGCATGACTGCTGTGGACGCTTCTCCGCGTCGCCTACGACTAGAAGAGTTTCAAGCCTTGGTCCTGCAGCACTCCGAAGACCGCCAGTCACGCGATCAAGCGGGGTCCTTGGGCGTCACCAGACAACACAGCCGCACCGTGCCCGACCTAGTCTTGCGTGAGACCTCGCCTTCATGAGCCGGG
>JBLFWN010000064.1:0-37974 GCA_047611405.1 Planctomycetota bacterium
TATTTCAAATCCTCGTGGGGCGCCCCTGTTTTTGGGGCCCCCCGCCTCTCTTCGTTCAATGAATTCATCACGCGAAGAAGTCTCGGCAGCGCGTGAGGCGCGGCCGACTTCTCGCGCAACCTGAATCAGTCGCAGAACTCTTCGTAGGCCGCAGTCAACGTCTCAGCAACTTGACCGGGCTGCTTGCCCTCGATGTCCTGGCGCTGGATCATTTTGACCAGCATGCCGTCCTTCATCAGCGCGATCTGCGGCGAGCTGGGGCGGTAGGGCTTGAAGTAATCGCGAGCGCGTTGCGTCGCATCAGTTTCCATACCGGCGAAGACGGTGACGATGTTGGCCGGCTTCTTGTCGCCGCTGAGCGACATCTTGAGGCCGGGGCGGGCGCTACCTGCGGCACAACCGCAGACGGAGTTGACGAAGACGAGGGTCGTGCCTTCGGTCTTCATGGCGCCGTCGACATCTTCGGGCGTCATCAGTTCCTTGACGCCAATCGAGGTGAGTTCGTCGCGGAAGGGTTGGACCAATTCGGGGTCGTACATGGATCGGCTTGGATTCGATTCGAGAAGGGGCGCGATCCCGTTATGGGATCGGTGATCGGTGCGGGGCGCTTGGCCGCCGGTCGAGGGGAAAAATTCTAATCGGCTAGGATGCCCTGACCAGCCAAATCGGGGTTGAGGCTGGGCAAGCTTGCTGGTAGCGGGCGCAGGGTCGCCTCGCGGCCATTGTCGAGTCCACCCTCCGCTTTCGCAGGGCCCGCAGGGCGCCCGCGGCTGTCCCGGCCCAGGCATGCGGCAGCTTCTCAGCCCTCGGCCCGCATGCGCTCGAGTTTGTCTGCATAGGCCTTGCCGAGCACATTGCGCTCCAAAAGGCACAGCACCTTGCGGCCAGAATCGTCGACGACCGGAATCGAGTTGATGTTCGCGCGCGTCATCCGGCGCAGCACGGCCCCGAGGCTGTCCTCCATCGTCGCCGTGACCACGCGCTCATTCATGAAGTCGCGCACGATGACGACATCCTCGACGATGTCCTCCAGGAAGATGCGCCGCAGATCGGTCAACGAGAAGATCCCTACCAGGTCATCCCCGTCATCGACGACCGGGAAGTGTGTCTCGTGCGAGTCCGCGACGATGCGCATCGCGCCGCGCAGCGTCACATCCTCGTGGATCACGCGCGGCGGCCTGACCTCGCCCATGATATCGCGCACGCGCACGCTCTCGAGCACATCGACGACGAAGTCACCGGCGTGCGCGGGCGAATCGATCTGGGCCGGAACTTGGGCGCGGTACATCGTGAAGCGGCGCGTGAGCAACAGGCTGACGACGGCGACGAGCATCAAGGGTGCCAGCAGGTCATAGCCGCCCGTCATCTCGGACACCATCACGACAGCAGCGATCGGCACTTTGGCCACCCCCGCGAAGAAGCCGCCCATGCCGACGATCGCGAAGCAAGCGGGCTCGGGCACGAGTTCGGGGAAGATGGCTTGCGTGCCTTGACCGACCATGGCTCCGATCAAGGCGCCGATCGCCAAGGCCGGCGCGAAGACTCCGCCCGAGCCACCCGATGAAATCGTCAGACTCGTTGCCAGGATTTTCGCAAACACGAGTACGGCCAATGCACTGAGCGCGAGCTCGGATGCGAAGGCGGCCTGCATCAAGCCATAGCCGCCGAACAGCACGCCGTGCTCACCGGTCCAGCGCGTCAGGCATAAGGCCAAGAAGCCCAGCGCCGCTCCGCCCAATGCGGGCTTGGCCCAGCGCGGCAGGCGCGGGATGCTCTCGAAGAAAGTGTCCGCTTTGTAGAAGACTGTCGTGTAGACCCAGCCGATGGCGGCGCACAGGATGCCAAGCAGCAAGTAGACGATCAGTTGGCGCGGATCGTCGAAGGACAGGCGCTCCAAAAGTTCGGGGTCTATCTCGACCGCGCGATGCGCGCCGGTGATGGCCGAGAAAGTCGTGAAGGCCAGGATCGACGAGATGATGCACGGGATGATCGCCTCGCCCTCGAACTCGGCTTTGCGATACAGCACCTCGGGCATGAAGAGTGCGCCGCCTAGCGGAGAGCTGAACATCGCGCCGACACCAGCGCTGGCGCCGGCAAGCAGGAAGATGCGTCGATCGCGCGTCGATAGTTTGAGCTTCTCGGCCGCGACGCTACCGACGCCGGCGCCGATCTGTGCGACCGGGCCTTCTTGCCCGGCTGAACCGCCCGAGCCGATCGTGATGGCCGAGGTGATCGTCTTCATCAAGATCACGCGCGCCCGAATCGCTCCTCGCAGCCTGTGATAAGCGCGGATCACCGAGTCGGTGCCATGACCTTCGGCTTCCGGTGCGAAGCGTTGGATCAGTATGCCGGTGACTAGACCGCCCAAGCACGGGATGAGGACGAAGAGCCACCAGTGCTCAGGGAAGCTCCCGATACCTTCAGTCTCGACTCCTGTCGGGCGCCGGAACAGGTGCTCCGACATGAACTCGGTCAGCCACTTGAAGCCGGCTGCCGCTACCCCGCCCAGCACGCCGAGAATCGATGACAGCAGCACCCACTTGCCGAAGTGTCCAAGCTCCAGCGAACCAACGACTCGCTGGACTGCTTGCGTGAATCGATCTTTCGCTGCCTGCATCGCGACTCAATGTAAACCTCGCGCGCTGGGGATGACCCTCGCCGGCGAGATTATTCGAGGCGCATGTCTGATTCCGCCCCGAACGGTTCGAAGCCTACCCTTCTTCGGCTTCGCCGGGCTCTTCGTCAGGCCACAGTTGCTCGCGCTGGTGCTCCATCTGATGCAGCACTTGGCGCAGGACTTCGTGCCCATCCAGCATGAAGATCGCGTCGAAGTTCAGCTGACAAACGGCGCAGATCGGACGCGTCGACTTGTAGGTCATGATGTCGGAGCGCTCGAAGACGACGTCCTCAAGGCCGTGCTCGGCCGCATCGAAGGGCACTCCGTTCTCGTCGAAGCCGAAGAAGGCTTTCACATCCGAGGGAGTGCGCCGGCACAGGAAGCACCGGTCACGCCCTCCGGCTCGATCCATGGCTGAGAAGTATTCTTGGAATTGGCCGTCGAGGTTTCCCATGGCCTTTTGAGGATTCATCATCGCGCTGAACTACACAAGGGGCACGTCCGCTGGGATCCATTCGACCTGCAGCGGGCGGTCCGGGTGGTTGGACAAGCCATAGGCAAGCTTGCGTGGCCGGTCACCAAAGACACGTTCCAGCTCCGTCAATTCTCGCTCGAGGGCGGGCATCGAATCACAGCCTTCGGGCAGCACCAGGGCTGCCAGGGTCGTTCCCGAGGCGGTGCGGGCCACCGCGCGGACCACTTCGCCGGCAAAGCGGCCGACCTCGACGATCTCGTCCCCGACCACTTCGGCGGCTTGGCTTTGCAGGTGCTCCAGCACGAAATCGACGCGCGCCTCGTCAAACAGGTTCTCGAGATCGGGCTCGATACGCGTCTCCCAGACCCGTTCTCCGCGCCCGGCCTCGATCAGCGACAGGTTCGGGACCAGGTGGCGGAAGTGGAAGTTCAGGAAGCGATCGGCGATGCGATAGCGGCCGCGGCGTGAGCGCAGGGGGTCGGGATCTGTGATGGGTACGACGCGATCGACCAGTTGCAGCTCGCGCAACACGTGCAGGTATTTGCCCGCCGTCGCGGCTTCGACGCCGACTTGCAACGCGATGTCCCCGACTCGGTCATGGCCGCGAGCGATGGCCGCGAGCAGCGAATTGTAGGTGGCGGGGCTGTTCAGTTCGTTGCGCAGCAGGAACTGGACCTCGTCGAACAGGTAGCCTTCGGGCCGCAACATCTCGCGCAACAGGTTCGTGCGCAGGGTCTCGCGATCGTCGAAACGGCGCAGGTAGGCCGGCATTCCGCCCAGAATCGAATAGGCCAGGGCCCGTTCGCGCACGTTCCAGGAGTCGAAGAAGCGCAGCGACTCCGTGGGGGAGAGCGGTTGCAAGCGGCGTTGCGCTGTGCGCCTGCCGAACAGCGGCGAGCGTTCGGCCAAGACCTCGCGCTCCATGAAGGAGACTTGGCTGCCACACAGGACGAGCATCAACGAGCTGTTCTTGCCGCGCATATCCCAGAAGCGTTGCAGGATCGAGGGCAGGCCTTTGGTCGCCTCACATAGATAAGGAAACTCGTCGAGCACGATCACGAGGCGCTCGTCGCCCGCGCGTTCTGCTGCAAACTGCAGCGCTGCGCCCCAGTCGGGGAACTCGATGCCGTCCAGCAGTGGGTCGCCGAGACCCTCTTTCATTGCGTCGCGGAAGGCGCGCAAGTTGTCCTTCTCGCGCACTTGAGCGGCAAGGAAGTAGACCGCCTTGCGCTTGGCGCAGAATTGCTGCAGCAGCTCGGTCTTGCCGACGCGGCGGCGGCCATAGAGGACGAAGAGCTCGGGGCGACCCGAGTCGTGCAGCTCCTCGAGGACATCGAGCTGGGATTGGCGACCTATGAACATGAAAGTATTATACTGCTGAGTATGTTACTTTCAAGGATCTAAAATGAGCTTCTGAGGCGCTCTGGAGCCCTGTTGGAGGACCGGACTCGCGGGTGGCACCCTTGGCCAAGCAAGTATTGTCGCCTCATTGGCCACACAGCGGCTCTCCTCGCCCGGCTTCAAGCAACAGGCTGCAGCCCGGAGTTTGGGTTGCCCGAGTTCGATTCGTACTCGAGCAACGAGGTTGCGGTTGGCGGTTGCGAGGACCGAGACGGGTAAGGGCCCCGGGTGCCGGAGATCCGGGTTAGGAGCTCGTCAGTCAAAGCGACCCACTCTCATGGAAGGATCCATCTGACTATGACTGTTGAGTCATGCTGCATCTGGCACAACACGAGTCACTGGCATCGGTCGTGAAGACTCGAATTGCGTCCGATTATCGAATTGTCTGTCAGTTCGCGCGGCCGTTCTCGTTACTACACCTGAACGGGTAGAGACGCATGGCTATCCCTCCAATCAGAGGGGGTCGTCGCGTTCCGCTGACAGTTCACGACGGCGTGTAGCGCTAGATGCTTTCCGGGGAACGTCACTCCCAGGCACGAGCTGGCGTCGCACGACAACCGCGTTATCGAGGAGAGAGAATTCGACGTGCGTCTGGAGAGGGCGGAGTTCCGGTTGGCCGTGGACCCGAAGGTCCCTTCCTAGACAAACCGAAGGTTCGATTGGCTCGTTTTACGTCATCCAATCCAATCGAGTAATTCGAACGCAAGTCTATGCACTCTTCGAGCGATCCGTACTTTGACCGTCTCTATGAGTTCTTCGAGCTTCACTCGGATGGGGATTCGACTGCGTTCGAAACCTGGGTTCATTCCTATCCCGAAGAGGAGTCGAAGCTAAGGCAGGCCTTCGCTGATCTGCGTTTAGCGCAGCAAACGATGGAGGGCGCGGATGGTCATTTCTTAGCCAGTTCGCGGTTTGAAGCTGGGCAAGACGTGGGGCCATTCAGGCTGATTCGCAAGCTAGGACACGGAGGACAAGCACTCGTCTGGGAAGCCGACCAGGTTGACCTCGGCAGACCTGTTGCCTTGAAGCTACTGCGCCCCGACAGAATCTCTGCCCGAGACCTAGCGCTCTTTCAACGAGAAGCGCGAGCGGGCGCGAGACTCAACCATGATGGAATTGTTGCCGTTCACGATTTCGGCACCGAGGGTGACATCAACTGGATCTCCCAGGAGCTCGTGCCCGGAGGTCGTAGCCTGAGAGATCGCATCGAGGAGGTGCGCCGCGAGGTCGTCGTTCCGCGTGCTTGGTACGAGGAAGTGGCGCGCCTCGTTTGCGAAGTGGCTCGCTCACTAGAAGCCGCTCATGAGATCGGCATTGTGCATCGCGACGTAAAGCCCCAGAACATTCTGCTGACGCCCGATGGCAAGCCGAAGGTCTCGGACTTCGGCCTGGCACGAATGGAAGAGGTTTCGGCCCTCTCCGAGAGCGGGCAAGTGGTCGGGACGTATCTCTACATGAGTCCGGAGCAGTTTGAGGCGAGGCGATCCAATATCGATCACCGCACAGACGTGTTCTCGCTCGGAGTCGTCTTGTACGAAATGCTAGCGCTGCTAAGGCCCTTCGAGGGCGACACGGTGCACCAGATCGCGGAGAGGATTGCTTACAAGGATCCAATCGTGCCATCGCGAATCCGTTCGCAGTGCCCTTCTGAACTCGCGACCATTGCGATGAAGTCGCTCGAGAAGTCGCCGCACAATCGCTACCAGACGATGGCGGCGCTGGCGGCTGATCTGGATCGCTATCTGCGTGACGAGCCGATCCTGGCACAGCCTCCTGGCCCTGTCGCGAGTGGGATCAAGTGGATGCGTCGACATCCCGCGCTATCCTGGGCCGGAGGTGTTGCGGGCATAGCTTTTGCAGTGATCACAACCTTGCTCGCTCAGCTATCTACCGCGAACGACGCCAAGGGCGAAGCTTTGCAAGCGCTGGTGCTCCGTACGAGTGAACTTGAAACAAGGAACGAAGAGCTGACGATCGCTGAAGCGAAGGCGGTTGATGAGAAGCGAACGGCCGAGATGACTCAGCGCTTCCTGCTGCACATGATCGCATCAGCAAATCCAAGTAGTGGCTTTGGAGCGAATGTCACGGTTCGCGAGGTGCTCGATGCTGCTGCTGATAATTTGCTAACTCAGTTCCAATCGGATCCTCTCTTGCGGGCCAGTGTCGAGCGGACTCTCTCCAAGACTTATCACTCGATCGCCGAGCTCGATAAGGCGCAAATCCTGTTGCGACGAGCCATCGCTACTCGACGCTTGGCAGTGCCCGATGGCGACTGGGAGCTCGCGTTTTGGATGATGAATCTGGCAGATATGGCGACCCTCCGGCGATTCGACGGGGTCGTGACATCCGAGGAAGCGGCAGCCCTACTTGATGATGCGATACTCCTCGCCAGACGCGTTGCTGGGGACGATCCCGCCAAGATGACGATCGCCGAAATGATGAAGGTGGCCTTCGACCAAGCCGTCGCGTTCCGAGACGATCAAATCAAGAAAGGCGAGATCCCCAAGTACATGCTCTTAGGCTTTGGCCTCGTGTGGGGGATCGAGGATGCGGACATCGTACGAACGAGAGTGACAGCACTGTTCGCCGAGATAGAGGACGCCTGGCTCGCCGGCGGCGCAGATGCGGCGAATACGATCGTTCGGCGTGAGATCGATCCCTTCTTGAACGTGCGTATGTACAGGCAACAGGTAGCACAAGGCGCACAGAAGATCAGTCTCTGGGCGGAGCGCGCAGGTTACACCGGCGTGGCGTGTGGTCTCAGCTACTCGATCTCCAAGCTACTCATGAGCGATCCGAGCTTCACTAGGGCCAGCTGGTGGATGAACTCAAAGCTGTGCGCGGCTTTGCTTGCCCGCACTGGGCATTGGGACCTCGCTCTCGCCGAGGCAAAGTTGAATGTGTCGCGAGGCAAGGTCCTCTTCCCGAACGACTTGCGTGGACGCATCGCCAGCTATGACCCGCTCGTGATCGCGCTGCGCGAAGTCGGCTCGAGCGATGAGCAGCGAGCCGCCCTGGAATCGAGGCTCGACTTGGCCCTGATCGAATGTGATGAGGGAGGAGCCCTGCCGGTTCGGTCTATGCTGGACCTCGCCGCCTTTCAACTAGGCAGCGGTGAAGGAGGCGCTGAGGGCTTGCTGGAAGAAGTCCTCGGTATGCTCGAGGCGGATCCTCCGCAGGATGAGGAATTGCGCAGTGACTGGGCGTCTCAACTCGCGCACCTCTGTGAATCCGCGGACATCGCGGAGCTTGCGGATCCAGTCCGCGAGTGGATCCTTGTGCCCGCGCTCAAGGGCGAGTGATCCGCGGCGAATGAGCTCGCAGGTTGGGTGGCGTTCGCGAATGCAGGCGGACCGAAGAGGGAGGAAAGTGACTGATGCGGTATGCCGGGTAAACCGGCGCTCAGTCCTCGTCGCCGGAGTCGCTCAGCTTCGGGCGAACCAGGTCCTTCAGCTTGGTCCAGGCGCGGCGGTGCAGCTCTTGGGTCGAGTGCACGTTACCTGTTCGCTTCAGTTGCTCTGCGACGTAATCCCAGCTGCCACCGAAGTAGTCGCGCGCCAAGATCACCTCGCGATGCTCATCGGACAGGTCGACCATGGCTTCGTCCAGCAGATCGCGGATCTCGCCTTTATATGCTTTGTCTTCGGGCGAGGTGTCACCCGAGGCCAAGTCGAGCTGGAAGGTAGTCGCGTTGTCGCCGGAGGATTTTGCTTCCAGCGGGACTTCGCGCCGCGTGTCTCGCTTCTGCGCGCTGAAGTAGTCGTTGGCGTCTTTGATCTTGTGCTCGGCGATCGTCGATAGCCACTGCAGGATGCTCGCTGACGTGCGCAGCTCGAGGTCGCCAATCTTCTGGAAGGCCACAATGTAGGCGTCGGCGACGATATCGCCGGACTCCATATGATTGCGCAGCCGTGCGCCGAGCCGAATGCGAACGACACGTCGCAGGCGCGGCTCATAGCGTTCGAGCAAGTCGTTCAACGCATTCTTGTCGCCCTCCTGAGCCAATACGACCAAGTCCATCGACTCCGTCATGTCCGGCATCGGACCGCCGACGAAGCTGTCGTGCAGCGGCTCTTTCGTCGAGCCGCTGGAATCCGATGCTGTGCTCGCATCGTTGAGGGGCTGCTCTGTGTCCGGATTCGTGTTGCTGTCTTGCTCTGCCATGGAGTTCCTCTCGCCAGCGAGGCTGGCCCCGATATTGGAATCGAAGTTGGCCCAAAGGCCGAAGGGAAATCCCGGGGGAAGGTCCTGGATGCGCGTCAGGGGGCTGAGGAGAGTCTTCATGATTGCGATGGGGCAGAGCGAAGCTGGTTTGCGCATCCCTCGCTGGAGGCATCCACTCGTCTTTCCAGCTACTCATCGGAATATCTCTCGGACTCTCCGAATAGCCAGCCCGCGTTGCCAGTACCCAGGAATAGCGCTTGGCCATGCGGGGAGCCTGGCGCATCACCGTCCAATCCTGACGACTCGATCCGCGAACAGGCTTTTTTCAAAAGGCTCCTGACCCGGGGCGCTTGAGACTGGGCGGACGGCTGCAGCGCAACGTGACATACAGGCCACCTTCACTTCGCAATCAACTCATGAACCGCGACCCAATCACACTCCCTCTCGCGGTCCACGCACTCCACCGGCGCCCTTCATACTATTCGTATCGATCACGCGCACTCGATTGGTCCAACCGGCTTGGAGCTCTACCTCGAGTCGGCCGCCAAACTCACCGAGATCGTGTCGAAGGCTGCGCATCTGATAACCGGGCGCGCGGACGTGAACTCAGTTCGAGTGTTCCGATGGCATGTTCGCAGCCATCAAGCCACCTCGTCCGTCAGAGTTGAACCAGGTCAGCGTGAAGTTATCGACGCTGTGTGTCGCTTCTGGTCGGGTTAGTGGTTTGCCCAAGGTATTGACAACTTTGAGCTGCACGGAAACCATGTCGCCGAGCTGTACGAGTTCGATGCGTTGCTGTCCGCTCGTCGGAGAAACCGTGACGGTGGGCGGGTCCCATCCTGAAGCTCCAGTTGGTTGGGTCAACAGTACGTGCCCCTGGGCCCTCGGGCACATCCTTCAGACGCACGTACCAGATCCTGGCTGATCGCTTGGTCCCGGCGTCAGTTCGCTCATGAAGCCTACGTCTCTGTCGTCCGCATTGACGACCATGACCATTGCGCCCTGAACATTAGTTGTGAGATCAGCGGTCGCGTCAACCAAGGCTTTCGCGTCAAAGGTCACGGTGGACGTGGCGGCTTCGATCTCGACCTGGGTCACTTCGCCTGCAATAACGTTGAGTAGGCAGGTGCGTCCCGACTTGCCTCCCATAATCCAGCGGTACTCACCGGGCTTTTGGTGCATGAAGCGTCCGCTTGCATGCGTTGTCCCTTGGCCGCTCAGGAACACGCGCTGGCGTTTTTCTGTCTGCGTGTCTTCGATCTCGATGAACATCAGCTTGTTCATCGCGCCTTCCGTGCGTTTGACGATCAACTGCAGCGCACCCGTGGTGACAAACTTCAATGGAATGGCGAGCGGCTCGATACCACTCTTGCGAATCACTTCGGCTTCGGCGCTCCAGAGCCCTTCCGCGTCCGTCAAGCGCAGCGTCCATGGCCCCGCCCCGCCCATCATCGTGACATCGAGGTGGAAGCGAACCCACGGCAGCTCACCCTCACGAATGATCGTTTGCGGTTGATATTCGCCGCGCACCTCGGGGTCGAAGAAGAAGGCTTCCAGGTCCGAGAGCTCTAGGTAATGAGGGAGGTCGATGATGAGTCCAAAGGTTGGGCCAATGTGAACTTTCAGTGTCTGTGCGAGTGGCAGCTGCACGTGTTGCAGTGCCGGAGCCTTGAAACAGCGACCATGGTCCTCTGTTTCTTGCAGAATCATCTTCGGGTCAACCAGCTTGATCTCGCCATCAATGACGCTTCGTCATCCGACGTGAAGATCGACTCATCGCCACCGAAAGACAGCTTCCCCTGGAACGCAGGCACGGCTTCGCCGGTGATCGAGTCGACCAGCCGTGTACTGATCTGGTGCAGAGTGATCGCTTCGGGCGCTTCACTTGTCTCGGATCCCTCGAACTGGCCGAGGTCCGGAGCGGTGGTGTCTTTGGCATACTCGACTTCGCTTCTTTCCGTTGTGCCCGGGGATTGCTGAGCAAGCGAGTGTGGCTCCTGCGCGGATTCAATCTGTGGCGCCAGATCTTCCGACTGCGGCGCAATGCTGTCTGCATCAGAGTTGAACTGCCAGAGCGCGAAACCGACTAAGGGGGCGACCAGCAGAGTGGTGAGCTTGGCAGGTGGACATCAATAAGACTCCGGAAGTAGTCAAGCCCGCAGTGGTGTGGACGGAGGGCTCGAGACCGATGGGTGGAGCGCTGACCGGAGTGGCGGCAATCCAGGGAATCAAGACGGTGCACCATGCATCGCGTCCACCGTTGCGGCGATCGAGTCGCTCGCGCAAATCGGAATAGCCGCGCGGATGCGAAGCGCTGCCACCTTTTCACACTTCCTTGCGCGAGGCGGTTCCCGAAGCCGGAATCGATGCCTGGGCGGTTCCCGGGGGTTGAGGATTGGCGAGAGCTCAACTCAGGACCTGGCACAGAGCGAATTTTCATGGCCTAGGAATACCGGCCTTCGAAGCGAGAGCTACGCGCCCTTCCGCGCCGTAGCATTCACGAACTACATGAGAGCATCGAGCAACCCGGCTTGTGGCGCGCCCACTCGGGCCTCTTGGCTGCATAGTCTTCAAGACCTTCGCGCTCGTCGTAAGGCCTGCGCAGCACATCCAACAGAGCCGCAATCTGCGAGTGATCGCCCTTCACAGAAGCATCGATCGCGAGTTGAGCCTGGTAGTTGCGCAGCACGTAGATCGGGTTGACCTCGTTCATTCGCTTTTCTCGGAGCTCATCCGGCGTGCCCTGCGTTTGTATGCGCGCGGCATAGGAACGAATCCACTTGGCGCTACGGGCGGCGGCTTCGCCTTGGAGTTCCGCGGGTTGATAATAGGCATCGGTCAATCCAGCGCAGACTTCGGTATCGCTAGCTTCTGAGGAGAGGACCGCTTCGACCTGAATCTTCGCTAAGCACCGATAGAAGAGAGTCATGTCAGTCTCGAGCAGGCTGAGCACTTCGAGCAGCTCGTCAAGCAAGGCCTGGTCCGCCGCGGCTTTAGTTGACTCGAGGCCGAGTTTGGTCAGCATCATCGCGCGCCAATTCGCGGCGTAGGTATCCGGATAGACCTTCAATACATGAACCAACGGGTCGGTGTCGCCATCCATCAATCCCGCGATAGCGGTCGCGAGCTGAACCAGATTCCAGTGCGCGATCGACGCTTGGTTTCCATAGCAGTAACGCCGCTGCCCCGCATCGGTCGTGTTGGGTGTCCACTGCGGATCGTGGTCCTCGAGCCAGCCATAGGGTCCATAGTCTATGGTCTCGCCCAGGATCGACATATTGTCGGTGTTCATCACGCCGTGGACGAAACCGACACGCATCCAGTGCAGGATCATCGTCGATGTGCGGCGACATACATCCTCGAACCAGCGTAGGTACAGCGCGGGAGAGAGGGCACCTTCCGTCGGCGCATCGAGGTGCGGGAAGTCGCAGCGAATCGTGTGATCGACAAGCTTGCGAAGTAGCTCAGTCTCGCCACGCGCCGCCGGCAATTGGAAGTTACCGAAGCGAGTGAACGAGCGCGCCACGCGGCACACGACCGCGCCCGGTTCATTCTGCGCGTTGCCGTCATAGAACATATCGCGCAGGACTTCTTCGCCGGTTGTGACCAAACTGAGCGCGCGCGTCGTCGGAACACCCAGGTGATGCATCGCTTCACTGCACAAGAACTCGCGTACAGACGACCGCAGCACCGCAAAGCCATCTGCTGTTCGTGAGTAGGGCGTCGGACCTGCACCCTTGAGCTGCAAGGTCCAGTGCTCGCCGGAGTCGGTGGCTACCGCGCCCAAATTGATCGCACGCCCATCACCGAGTTGGCCTGCCCAATGTCCGAATTGATGCCCGCCATAGCACATGGCGAAAGGGTCCATGCCTTCCAGCACTTCATTGCCACTGAACACGGCAGTGAAGGCGGGCGACAGGACCTCTTCCTGCGATAGCCCCAAGATCCCGCCCGCGACTTCCGAGGCATGCGCCAGCAGCAAGGGCTCGCGAACCTGCAGCGGACGAACGCGCGAGAAGCAGGCGCCATGGACTTGGCGCGGGACGTTGTCCGCCCTCGCATCCCCGGGCAGATCGCGCGTGAAGCGGTTGTCGAATCTCAGCGTGTTCAGGCTGCCGGCAATCGGAGGGAGGCTCATGCGCGGATCTTAGCTCAGCTGATTGGCATGCTTCAGCCCTGGATTGCTGACGTTGCAAGAAAGGCGCCAGAGGGCGGGCCGTGTGCAGCCACAGCAGTCAGCATGCGAGGGCACGCTCGAATTCCGGATTCGCGCCTCGCCAATGAGCCATAGCGTCCGTTGTAGTCTCAGCGTGTATGATGCTGCGCCTTATCTCTCGCCTCGCAGCCACAGCTGCACCCGCAACAACGCCCCGCAAGCCAATGTTCGAGCAACTGATCAAACTGATCACGGACCATCCGCGCTACGGACCCGCCGTCAGTGGTGCCGTAAAGATCAAGAGCCCCTTGGTTCTCGACTACCACACGCACGGTCCGGACACCGATTACTGCGTGTCGATCGCCAGTAAGGAATTCGACCCGCTGCAGTTCTTCGAGCCCAAGCAGTCCAAGCTCGAGGAGCTGGCTCACATTCGGGGCTTCGGCAAGGCAGAGGAAGACTGCACGCGCCTGTGTTCGGCCTTGGCTGACGAGTTGAAGGAGCACTATGAGCTGGAGGAGCTTCCCGAGATCTATCTGAATGGGAAGCCTATGCCTGGGACTGGTTGGAAGAGCGGAGATCCCTTCGGTTGACCCGCGCAAGCGCGGGCGGGGGTTGTGCTGGTGCATGGGCATGGGCAAAACGCCCGGAGGCGCCAAAGGCGCATCCTGCGCTCAACCATTGCCCCGGGCGGGAGCTGACCCCGGTAACTGATCTATGCAGTGTCGCTAGACCGCTGCATGAGGGACCACCAGCCAGCAAAGCGATCGTCGCCCATCCGATGGCGAGGTCCGGTCGTATTGCTACTGACGATTGTCGCAGTCCTGTTGCTGCGAACGAATCGAAGTGAGGAGCCCGCTGATCAGCTTGGAGTTGTGTCGAGCGCCCATCGACTTGTCCCCGTGGAACGGCTCGAATACGAGGGTGGGAGCCAGGATGCTCCGCTCGCAGGGTCAGGACCGATGATCCCTGCAGGATCGTTGCTGATCCGAGTGGACAGAACGACCAGCTTCAAGCATGTGCAGAAGATCATGGAGTTCTGTAGGAAGAATGGCGTTGAGATCTACCCGAAGGCTAGGCCGGAGCTTCTCAATCCGCGGCCCTTCGGGTCGCGCCGCGCCATCGAGCTCCTTAGGATGCCTGATGAGCGCCAAGACAGCTCAGGCGAGATTCCGAAGAGCGTAGAGCGAAGAATCGATCGCTTCGAGACGATTCGGCAGGCATCTGCGCAGCCCTTCCTGCGAGCGAGCCGGCAGGCTTGATCAAGAGACGCGAGGCGTCTGCCGCTACCAATGGATCGGGCGGCGACTGACGGATCGACCGTCGCGTGAGCAGCGGTACGAAGCTCGAGCATGAGTTGCTGGCAGCCTCGCTCAGTTCAGGGCGAGAGCACGATGCTGACTGCATCCGAGGTACTGAAGCCTGTTCCGCACGGACCAAGCGGGTCGCGATACCAGGCCTGGAAGTGCCAACTCTGGCCTACTTGCAGACAGCTTCCGACACCGACTTGGCAGGCTTGTGCGACAAGTCCTGGGCCGACTTGGACGGTGCCTGCTGGACCGGAGTCTTGCGGCGGGTTCATTCGAACGGTCAAGCCGCCCGCACAGCGCAAGCCGTCTCCGAAAGCATTGTTCGTGGCAAGCGTGCCGCGATAGAACAAGCAGAACTGATGCGCGGGGAGACTCTCGGCAGTCAGGATCAGATTGTCCGCAGACAGGCTCGTCGATCCCGCTAGCTCGATTCTCGCACCGGAGCTCGTCGAGTTCATGCAGCCGCCGGAGGTGTCGTTGTTCGCACACGGACACGATGATCCCTCGCAATAGCGAGTGGCCCCGGTCAACGAGTTGTCAAATAAGTACGCCAGACCGATACAGCCCGGTGCTCCGATCAAAGAACGCCGTCCGTGCGTAGCGACCGCATGTCCGAATAGGCCCTCCGATAGCAGGCACTCGAAGGAAGGGGTCACTTCCTCCAGCCACATTCCGGTCTCGGCTTCAAATAGGTGGATGGCGCCGCTCCACCAAACCGGGTACTTCGTCTCGGTGTGGGGCGCACCGATCACTGCCAGGCCGTCATGCAATGCGACAGCTGCACCAATGCCAGCGGGAAAATAGGCAGAGTTCGGCTGCAAGCGCGCGATCTCCACTCCAGCCTGATTGTCGAATAAGTAGGTGGCGCCTTGCCCGCCGTTCATACTCGGTGCGCCGATCAACGCGCGCCCGTCCCGGCTTGCGACTGCTCGTCCGAAGCGAGCGTTGGCGACTCCGTCCGAGGCATGCCACTTCGCTAGTTCGACTCCATTTGTTGCATCGAACACGTAGACCGCTCCCGCCTCTAGGCCGTTGTCGTCGTCAGCGGGTGCGCCGACTAGCACGCGGTTGCCGTCGATCGCCACGGCTACTCCGAACTGGTCCTGGGCTTCGCCATCGCTGGCCTGCAGCTTGACGATTTGCGCGCCGGTCGTGAGGTCGAAGACATAGGCCGATCCGATGCTGTCGTAGCTCGGTGCACCAACGACGCCGATGGAACCAGCTATCGCAACCGAGGTGCCGAAATACTGATTAGCCGACGCGTCAGCCGCGACGAGTTTGTGCAGTTGCATGCCGGTCTGTGGGTCGAATGTATAAGCAGATCCAGACCGAATGCCCGCGTCATCATTGGAGGGCGCCCCGGCGAGCACGATGCTATTCCTGATCGCAACGCTCGAGCCAAAATAATCCTCAGCGTCCCCGTCATTCGGCAGAAGTTCGAATTGCTGAGCCATGGTTATGGCGTCAAACAGGAACACGGAACCGGACCTGATACCGTTCTCAGTGTGGCCAGGGTCGCCGACAACGAGATGATTGGCACTCATGGCGGTCGAGTTTCCAAAGTTGACGTCCCCAGCATCGCTCCCAAACCAACCCAGCTCTTGGCTACCTTGAGCCCATGCGGCAGGCGTCAGGAGGAATAGTGCGAGGGGGGTGAATGCGCGCTTCATGGAGACCACGACCCTGGTGCGGTCGATAGGGGAACTACTGCGTATTCCAGTGATTCTAGCAGATTCCATGCGTTTCGATGAGGCGAGCCCTGACCGGATCACATGCGATGAACGGCCCTTTCAGTGCCGCGGCACATGACTCGAGGGTCACACACAGAGCACTCAAAGTGTGAACTCGACCTCGAGCCCATCGCTCAAGTCAAAGCTGGCACCACCCGCGAGCGGGTCGCGGTACCAACATTGGAAGTACCAAGTCGAGCTAGGCAGGATCGTTGTCGCCCCGCTCGGTGGTTGCGTGTTGTCCAGGCCGTGAGTGAGCACTCCAGCGCTTCCTCCAACGACCGGTAGACGTCCGGTCGTGCCGCCAATGCAACGGAAGCCATTGCCGAAAGGGGCTTGGATCGTGTTGGGCCCGTAGTAAAAGATCCCGGGCTGATTGGGAACTGGGGTTGCTCGCAGGACCAGGTCATTGGCCGCGACGCTCGCGCTACCTGATGCGGAGATACGCGCGGGAGATCCAGTCGAGTTGGGCGTCGCTTGGCAGTAGGGCGCGCCTAGGAAGTTGGCCGGGGACCAGTTGCCGCCTTCCTCAAAGATGGCGAGGGCGTACTCTTCACCTGTGCCTGAATTGGCGACAGCTTCTCGCTCGACGACAACGACGAAGTCACCGACTCCGATGTCATTGACCACCAAGTGTTCAATCGTGTCGGTCGTGCTGACCGAGCTGGCGACCAAGATGTTGTCGCGGAAGAGCCTGAGATTGAGATCGTCCTGCTGGTCGTTAGGGTTCAGGAAGAAGTTGTCCGATGCATCGATGATCCCGTTGCTGTTGCCATCGCTCCAATAGGCGTGCCTGTCGAAGACGAGCGTCAGCTTCAGGTCCGCATTCGGGTTGTCATTCACGCCCATGCGGTACAGCCGACGGCCGTCATTGATGCCGCCACTCAGGTCGCCCTCGATGCGATCGAAGTCGTAGCCCGGAATGGAGATGTTCGTCCCATTCTGTTCGCCGCCCGAGTAGATCGAGTGCGCTTGACGCATATCGATGATCCCGCTTCCCTGTTCGTCATCGAGTGGCTGTGTCGGGCTGTTCGACCAAGTGTCTCCATTCGCGTCGAGCGTGTGTTGACCCGAGTTCATCACGATGGCCTTCATCACGCGGTGATCCGTGCTTTCGCCATTGGCCTTGCCGTATCCCAGTAACTGAGCCACTGCGCCCGTCACGAAGGGGGCCGAGAAACTCGTGCCAACGTAGCCGCGCAACGAGGGAATGCCGCCCTCCCAGCCGTCGCTCAGTACATAGCAGTCCGTCGAGTTGTTGCCGAGCACATCCGGTTTGCTGCGGTTGTCGAGAGTCGGACCGTGATCTTGCTGACCCCAAGCGTGGATTAGGTCAGCAAGCAGACCGCCTGCGGTCAGCGCATTGCGTGCCGAGCCGGGGGCGGTGGGTCTCGTGTAGCCCGCGAGTTGGTTGACGGCTGGAACACAGACGATGTTGCGGTCCCAGGCAAGGTAGTCAGTCATCAGAGCCGTGATTGCCGCATCGCCGGTCTGTGAATCGATGTCATTGCCGAACCACCAGGACCAACTCATGTTGATCACTTCGGCCCCATGCTGAACCAAGAAGCCAGCTGCTTCGCGCACGTCGAGGACCGGCAAGCCGGGCAGGCCTGCGCGGTTAAGAAACTCGGCCGTCACATAACGCGCGTCCGGGGCCATGCCACGGTAGTCACCCGGATTGGCCGGTCGTGCAAGCACGATGCCCATGCAGCCCGTTGCGTGACCAGCATTGTCCGGCGAGTTTCCCGCACCGAGCGTGTTCTGGTTGCTCGCAACCAAGCGCGGCAAACCTGCAGTTGTTGTGCCTGCGAGCAGTGGGTGCGTGAAGTCGAGCGCATCATCCATCGTGCCGACGATCACATCGGTACCTGCGCTTAGCTGCGCCAGTCCGTAGCTCGCGTTCACGAGCTCCCATTCAGGAATGCTACCTGTCGTGAATGGAATCATCGCCGTCTGGCTGTTGTCGGCTTCATTCGATTCGGCGACCGCGTTCTGTGCATCGACGGTCACAGTGATCGGAACCGTTGCGGGATGATCGACGATCCAGGGACCCCAGACGTGCCACCATCCCGTGTTACCAGTCAAGCCACAGCCCCAATCGATGGGCGGAGCGCTCAACACCCAGTTGTTCATGTCGCGCTCGACGACGTAGTTGTCACAGGTCGGGTTGGAATAGGAATACTCGACTCGAATAAAGAAGGGCACCCCAACCGTTGCCGGGATCGGGTTGTTTCTGTTGTTGACGAGCGTGATTCCAGTGACCCATAAGTTCGTCGCACCGAGGGCCATGGGGATTTGCAATGGAGTACTTGGCAGCGCTCCACCGGTGGGAGTCGATACTTCGCTCGCAGCCGTGCGAAAGACCTTGCCAAGTTCTAGCAGATTGGGAGATGTCTGCGCTGCCTGTTGGCCGAACGAGACTGCGCTCGCGAGGAGGGAACAGGCGAGGAGCACAGTTGAGAACGCGCGTCGGTTCGAAGGGAGCATGAGTGGCCGGAGGTAGTAGCTGCGCGCGGCAGCAGCAGGATTCTCTCTCGGAGAAAGGGTCCCACGAAGACAAAGAAAGCAACCTTATCATCACATTGATTCGAGATGACGGGAGTGCTGAAAGTTAGGAACTCCAGGTGCGTCGTGTTCGAGGATGATCCTGGCTGGTGCATTTTGTTCAGCCTCGATCTTGGCAGTGAGGAAGCGCCAGCGTCCCGTTGCAGAGCCCAGCTACTTGGCGCCTTCCACTCAATCGGCAATGCTCGATCAAGCTTCGATCACACTCGCATCTGAGATGCGCAAATCGTGCAGTACACCGCCCTCCGCAGCGCGCGCTGTTGACTTCGATTGGATCCCGCGCGCGAGCGTCCCGCAGTGATTAGCATGGTGTCGCGCATCCAGGCCCACGACAACAGTCGCGAGACGACGAATATGGCACCAAAATAGAGCTTTCGCGAGCGTTTGGTTTCGAGTACGAGGCCATCCTGGCCTGCTCGATTGTGCCGCAGTCTTGCGTCCGCCCCACCTTTCGCAGAAGCATCGCTGCAGAGCGGCTGCGGCTAGCCGCACGCCACGCCACGCGATATCGTCCAGCTTCGCGCTCCGACCGGCCCTGGCTCGCTCACGCTCATGACGGCATCCTCTACCATCTCCTCTCACGACATCGTCGTCGGCCTCTGGCGGCTGGCGTACTGGGATCTTCAGGATCAGGCACTGGTCGATTGGACGCGTCAAGTGCTCGACCTTGGTGTCGACACCTTCGACCTGGCGGATGTGTACGGGGGCTACCGCTGCGAAGAGATCTTCGGCAATGCCCTGCGTGCCGATCCCGGGCTGCGCGACAAGCTGCGCATCATCACGAAGTGCGACATCAAGATCGTGTCGGAGCGTCGGCCCGAGCATAGGCGGCATGTGTATGACACCAGCAAGCGGCACATCGTCGCGTCGGCCGAGGCCAGCTTGCGTCAGTTGGGCACGGACCGACTCGACCTGCTCTTGATTCACAGGCAAGACCCGTTGATGGATCCGGCCGAGGTGGCTGCTGCCTTTGACGAGCTTCACTCGAGCGGCAAAGTGTTGACCTTCGGCGTATCGAACTTCACGCCTTCGCATCTATCGATGCTCGCGTCCTACGTGCAGCAGCCGCTCGTGACGAATCAAGTCGAGGCGTCCGTCTTGTGCTTATCGCCTTTTCAAGATGGAACGATCGATCAGTGCTTGGAACGACGCATGCGACCCATGGCTTGGTCGCCGCTCGGTGGAGGGCAGCTGATGGTTGGAGAGGCAGAGCAAGCGCAGCGCGTTCGTGCCGCTCTCGAGCCAATCGCTGAGCAGCATGGGTGCGCGATCGATGCGATCGCGATGGCATTCCTGATGCGTCATCCCGCGGCTATCCATCCGATTACTGGCACGAGTCGTGTCGATCGCATCCGCTCGGCTATCGATGCGTGCGAGCTGCGCTTGTCGCGCGAGCAGTGGTTCGAGATCTGGTGTGCTTCGACGGGTGCGTCCCTACCCTGAGACTTCAGGATCAGGTGAGGCGCTGCGAGCCATCCAGAGCTTTCTGATTGCGAACTGCGGACTAGACTGGAATACGCAGTGACCTGACTCACAACCAAAGGTAGGGAGGCCTAGTTGCCCACACCACCTACACCGATTTCTCCGCCATGAAGAAGCTCTTGATTGCGCTCTTGATCGTGCTGGCCGCCGGATTTGCCTTCCTGCGGTTCTTTGAAGCGAACAGTGATGCGGATGACTTAGCGCCCGCACTTCAGCAAGAGTCGGAGCAGACGCCGCCAGACGAGGCTGAGCTCGCCGAACTTGCGGACGAAGTCGAGCATGCGAACGAGCCAGATGCCGAGCGCGAGGTCGCGTCGCCCGAGCCGCAAGAGAGCGCCCCAATCGAAGCGGCGGCAAGCGTGCTTTGGGTCGAAGGACGCGTAGTGCTAGTCGATGAAACCGGTACCGAAGATCATCACCCAGATGGTGAGCTGACCTTTGTTCGATGGGTAGGGAATAGCGGTGGTCACACGACTGTCGATGTCGAGGACGGTGCCTTCCGGGTCGAGGTGAGCGGCATCGAGCATCTGACTATCAATGAGGTGACACTGTCTGATCGTGGAGCGATCCTCGAAAATCAAGCTGAGCAATTCCCTACAGACGGGAGTGAGCTTTTGGTTCGGTGCGTCCGTCCGAAACGACTGATCTTGAATGTAGTGGACGGCGTCAGTGGATCCCATCTGTCGCGCGTGACCTTGCTTCCACAGATCTCGAACATGGGCCATGGGAAGGGCTATCCGGGTGAGACAAGAGGAGCACCGGTTCTGACAAATGGCGTGTCGCCCATTGAATTGCAGCCAAACACGCGCGAAGCCAGCAGTGATTCGACGAAGTACTTCGTTCACGTTGCGGGCTATGCCTGGCAAGCCGTCGATCTGAAGTTTTCGGCGGGGGGAGAGCGAGAGGTTCGGCTCGAAGCTGGCGGCGATTTGCGCGCGGTCCTGGTCGGCGATTTGCCTAAGCGTGGCACTTTTCTTCGCCTTTGGAGCGGCAGAACGTCTGGGCCCTTCGCCGAGGTCAGCGTCGTATCAAACGAGACCGTCGAGCTAGAGGCTCTCCCACCCGGCTCGTACCGCCTCTCCGTGGAGGTTGGGAAGTGGTACAGCGATCCTGTGGAACTGGGCACTCTCCAGGTTGAAATCATCGCAGGCGAACAGGCCAGTCATGAGCTCGTCCTCGAACAACAGCAGGTAGTTCAGAAGCTTCCGTTCGCGGGGACGCTCGTTCTTCCCTCTGCCTGGGAGCTCGACTTCTTTCGGCTCAAGATGGAATACGACGGCAGCGTTCCCGACGGCAGTGATGGCGACAAGCGGCTTGCAAGTCCGGACATGACCAAGGTTGAGGGAGAGGTAGACACCTGGGCCTTCGACTTCGGCAGCATCGCATCTGGCACCTACACGCTAGAGCTTGCCTCGAACGGTTGGCCCGCGGATCTCGAATACACGCATCGCTTCGAACTGAGCACACCCGGCATACCCGACTTCCACTTCGTCATCCCGCCTCCCGCAGATGTCATCGTACGGCTCATCGATTCCTCGACAGGGGAGCGCGCCGAAGTCGATTCCATGCACTGGGGCGCGAGCACGCCTGAGTCGCCCCATCGCAGCTCTCTCGTCAACATTGCGCTGGAGGAGGACCAGGACTACTTCGCCTTTCGCGCGCCCGTCGGCGAGATTTCACTCGGGTCCTTCGGGACCGGCTTCACTTCGGTCAATGAAGAGGTGCAAATCCAACTGGGCGAGAACGAGTTCAGCTACAGGCTCGATCGAGATTGCCCACTAGTGATTCAGCTATTCGACGGCGAGACACAGGTTTCCTTTCCGGATCACTGGTGGCCCGAACCAGAGCACATCGACGGAGAGGGCAAATGCCTCTACATCAGCAATCGCGACCTTGGCTTCATGATGGGATTGAGCGAGCCCGGGCGCTATCGATTCGAGCTGCCTGAGATTCCGCACTATGCTGCGATACCGGTGCAGGAGATCACGGTCAAGCGCGCTGAGGATACTGTGCACAAGGTCCAGCTAGAGCGCGAGTAAACGCGTGAATTCGCCGGGAACTGGTGGTGCGCGTGGAACCGGCCTTCCACGATCCGCGATGGCATCAGCTGACGTCGCTTTGGTTGGCGTTCATGACCGCTCGTCACGTGCAGCGGCTTCAGCCGCGCGCTGCGGACGCTCAGTCAGAAGTGAGGAAGCGCACGCCGGCTTCGCCCTTCACGCGTTGTACTCGGCGCGCTCGCACGATCCGGCTACGAGGCTTGCCGTCCGCTTCGCGCGGGTTGCGGTACTCCCACAATAGATCTCCAGTCGGGCTCACCTCGAAGAGCGTGCCCGTGCGCGAGTAGGTGACGAGCGTGTTGCCGTTCGGCAGGCGTTCGGCTGCGCCGCGCGTCACCGTGAAGAAGTCTTCGCGAACATCCGCTGCGTACTCCCAGACGATTTTGTCGGTGCGCGGATCGACTTCGACGATGCGCGACCACTTACGGTTCAGACCATTGTCGAACAGCAGTACGTTTCCGTTGGCCAGTAGTGTCGCGTCGTGTGGCCCAGAGATTTCACCTTGGCCCCAGGACCACAAGATCTCTTTGCTCGTCCAATCGACGATCAGGATCAAGTCCTGATGCCGCAGGCAGAGCATGACATTCGAGGGAGCGTACAGCTCGTTTTGGGCCGCGAGCTCTGGGCGTTCCATGAACTCGAGTGCGTTGGTGTGCAGGAGGTCGACCTCTTGGGCGCCATCCTTTGTCTCGGGTTCCACTGACTGGATTGTGACGGTCTCGCTGGACTCCAGCAGCAGCTGTGTCAGCGAGTAGGACTCTCCGGGAACTCCCTCAGAGTCGAAGAGTTGCAAATCATGATCCTTGACCGGGATGCTCTCGTGGATCGCTGGGATGATGCGGTGCTCGTACGTCAAGCAAGCGAAGCGCCCATCCGGCAAGAGGTCTACATCGTGATGGACCGGAAGTCGATGCTCCCAGATCACGTCTCCATCCCAATTGAAGCGCAGCAAGCGGCGCGAAGCTGCCATGTTGTCGACGGACTCTTCGTCGCGTAGATCACGGTGCACGGCGAGTACGTCGCCGTTTGGCAGCAAGATACTGTTACCCCAGACTTCGCCCTCGAGGTGCCACGAGCGAAGCACCGTCCCATGGATGTCGATCAAGTGCGAGCTACAGGTCTTCACGTTGGTGAAGTAGGTCAGTCCGTCCTGAACGGCCTCGCTTTCGTAGATGCTGACCGGACCGAGGCCCTCGTCGAGTTCATCTTCATCCTCGACGACATCGACATAGCCGAGCGATCGCAATGACGCCGCGTCGTCGGTGCTGTCTTGCGGGCGGCTCTCGATGCGCTCGTCCCTTTGCCGGTCACTGCCGCCCGCTTCGGGTCCAGAAGTAGGTTCAGAGGCGGCGGCTTCTTCAGAACTACAAGCTGTGGACGCGACCAGCAACGGCAGGATGAGCGCGAGTGTCTCGCTGTGAGTGAATGCTTTCATCTGAATGCGCAGCGTCCTGGGTCCGGCTATGTGGAGGGGCTGCTTGTTGGCGTGATCCTAATGACCCTCTGGCGCGGAAGCGCGAGCGGAGGTCTGGGAATCGAAGGCATCGCCTGGACGGCGCCAAGCAGTCCGCCTTAAAAACTGCGCTTCGCACAGCACCGGTCCTCGAACACAGATCTGCGTTGCCTCTAGGCTCCAAACACCCTGTCTTTGGAGGTGGGGCAAGCATTAGGAGCTTGATGCGCCTTGATCTGCGATCGATGACCGGCACTTTGCGAAGCGCTGATGTCAGGCGAGCTGTTAGAGGCGGTCAAGTGACCGGATGCCAGCACTCCGCGAGTGCTGGGGAATCATGGGCTTGGGGTAGTCCATTCCCCGTCGAATCGAGCTGCCCTGCATCCACACTCACCAGAGGGCGCGGCGCAGGAGGGCACCCTCAAGAGAGATGAGGATTTCATCCACGTAGTGCAGCTTGAGAGCAAGTGATCGACGGCCTCCGCAGCTGCGCCGCGTAGCCTTCAATCCAGCGCCGGCAAATACGCAGTTGTGAGATAGTCACCCACCATGCGGTGCGAACTGAACTGCGCCGGGATCGAAGTCATCGAGTGGCGACAACGATCGAGCCAGCCCGTCGGATAGCCGTCGGACCCTCGGTCGTAGAAGCTCGGCACAATTTCTTGCTCGAGCAGAGTCAGCAACGCATCTGCATCATGTGCATCTTGCTTGCTGCGACTCTTGTGCTGCGTCTCGTCGCCGATGACCCAACCGTTCTCGCCGTCGTAGCCCTCGGGCCACCAACCGTCCAAGATGGAGGCGTTCAGGCCGCCATGCAGCGGCGGCTTCATTCCGCTCGTTCCGCTTGCCTCGTTCGGGCGGACAGGATTGTTCAACCAGACATCACATCCGCTTGTCAGCACTCGGCCGACGTGCATGTCGTACTCCTCGATCAACGCGACTCGACCGCAGAAATTTGCCTTACGCGCCATCTCGTGAATTTTCTTCGTCAAGGCTTGGCCGCCATCGTCGCGCGGGTGCGCCTTGCCGGCGAACACGATTTGAATCGGCCGCTTGGGATCTCCGATTAGGGCTTCGAGCCGCTTGGCTTCTTTGAAGATCAAGGGAGCGCGTTTGTAGGTCGCGAAGCGCCGCGCGAAGCCCAGCGTCAATGCGTCTTTATCAAAGCAGCGCCATGCCGCGGCGACCTCGTCTGCGGAGCAGCCTCGGCGTTGTGCCTGGCGCGCAAGCCGTTCGCGCACGAAGTGAACCAAGCGCGCCCGCAGTTGGCCGCGCAACTCCCACAGATCTTTGTCAGGAATCAGGTTCGCACGGCTCCAGGGATTGTCCGCCGGTCCCATGCTTTGCCACTTCGGTTTCAGGTACTTCGCATAGACGGCATCGGCCTCGTGCGCAAGCCAAGTTCGCGGGTGAACACCGTTGGTCACGTGGCCGATCGGTACCTCGCTTTGCTTGACGCCATAGACCTTGCGCCACATCTTGCGTGTGACTTCTCCGTGCAATTCCGCGACGCCGTTGACGTGGCTGCTCGTCCGAAGGCCGAGCACCGTCATGCAGAAAGCTTCGTCCTGGTCGCCTTGATTTTCCCGACCAATGTCGGCGAAGGTACGCGTCGTCAACCCCAAGTCGGCCAGGATCGGGCGCAGGTAGCGCGCGACATCGGCGGGGGAGTAACGATCATGTCCAGCGGGTACTGGCGTGTGCGTCGTGAAGACGGAGCTCTTGCGGATATCCGTCAGTGCCTCGGGAACGGATAGGCCGGACTGCACCATTTTGCGCAGGCGCTCGAGGTTCGCGAAAGCCGCGTGCCCTTCATTTAGGTGTACGACATTGGCTTTGACGCGCATGGCCTCTAATGCCAACACACCACCGACACCCAACAGGACTTGTTGCCGCAGGCGTAAATCTGGTTCACCCTTGTACAGACCCTCGGTCAGCTGGCGGTGGCTCTTGGGCTCGCCCTCGATGTCCGCATCGAGCAGATACACAGGTACACGTCCGACCTGCAAGCGCCAGATGCGTGCGCGCACGCTCTTTTTGCCTAGCGGACACTGGATCTCGCGACCCGTATCCGTGATCGGAAGATCGTCGAAGCTGTACTCGGGATAGAGGACGCGCGTCGTTCCGTTGGCGCGCAGCTCCTGTATGTAGTAGCCATGCCGGTACAAGAGCCCAACACCAACCAGCGGAACGCCCAGGTCCGATGCGGACTTGATGTGATCTCCGGCTAATACTCCCAAGCCGCCCGAGTACTGTTGCAGACTCTCGTGAATCGCGAATTCAGAACAGAAGTACGCGATCTTTAGCTTGGACTTGGGGTGCTTGCGATCAAACCAAGTGCGCTGCTGATCGGCCTTGGCGGCAACCGCTTCCGCCTTGTCGAGTAGCCGCTCCCATGCAGGATCCTGTGCGCAGGCTTCGACGCGTGCGGGGTGGACTCGGCGCAAGAGCTCGAGGGGCGAGTGGTTCGTCGACTCCCACAGAGCCGGATCGATCGCTGCGAAAGCGCGTTGCGTGTCGGGGCACCAAGACCAGCGCAGGTTCATGGCCAGGGTACGGAGGCGCTTGTGGAGTTGCTTCGGAGTCATGAGTCGGGACCGCGCGCCTCAGCGCCGGGGCAGTCTGTCGGTTGCTTCTGCGAGGGTGCGACATCGTGTCGCGAGGCTCTTGGTTAGGTTGCTGCGCGACGCGCGCCAGCTCCAGTTGCCGTTGGCTCTGCCGGGAATGTTCATGCGGGCGTTGTCGCCGAGTCCGAGCAAGTCCTGGAGCTGCACGATAGCGGTGTGGGAGCGAGTTCCAGCTGCGCATCTCCACATATCCCACGCTGCGCTCTTTTGATTGCCACCCGTGCGCGCGAAGAATCGCTTGCGCGTCTGTGCATCGACGCCGCGCAGCCAGCCGACCGTGGTCGGATTGTCGTGCGTGCCGGGGTAGACGACCGAGTTGCTCGGGCAGCGCTGAGGGGCGTGGTAGGAGGAGGGCTCGAAGCCCCACTGCAGCACGCGCATGCCGGGCAGGCCAAACTCGTCTCTCAGTGCGAAGACATCGTCGTCGACCGAGCCTAGGTCTTCTGCGACCAGGGGCAGACCGTTCAGTTCGCTGCGGATGGCGCGCAGGAGCTCTCGCCCCGGCGTCTTTCCCCAGCGTCCGTCGCGTGCGTTCTTGTCACCCGCCGGGACCTCCCAGGCCTTGTGGAAGCCGATGAAATGATCGATGCGTACGGAATCGAAGAGTCGCATCTGCTGTGCGAGTCGTCTGCGCCACCACGCGAAGGACTCGGCACGATGAGCTCGCCAAGCGTAGTGCGGATGCCCCCAGAGCTGGCCGTCGGCCGCGTACCCGTCGGGTGGGCAACCGCTCAATAGCTTGGGTTGGCCATTCTTGTCGAGGCGAAACAATTCGGAGTGAGCTTGAACATCTGCGCTTTCGGCTCCGACGAAGATAGGAACATCGCCCATCAAGCGAACGCCTCGCGCCCGTGCTTCCGCGCGCAAAGCGGCCCACTGGCGATCCAATGCAAACTGAAGGAAGCGAGCCTTGTGTGCGCCGTCCTTGCCTTCGGGCGCGACGAACGCGATCCATGGATCGAGCCACTCGGCGTGATCAGCAAGGAAGCGCTCGTAGGCTTTGCGCGATCGCTTCTGCTTGGCCCAACTGCGGAACGCTTGTTCGAGTCGTGGCAGCTTGAAGTCACGTGCGGCGTGGTAATTCGCGCGCCCGCGGCCCAAATTGGCACTGGCGGAGAGTGAACTGGTCGGTAGCCAGCCCTCGTCTACCAATGCTTCCAACGATAAGTACAGCGGCTCGACTGCGAAGGCAGAGGGGGATGCGTAGGGAGAATTGCCCGGGCCGAGAGGTCCGATGGGCAGCATCTGCCACCACGAGAAGCCCGCGGCTTCGCACCACTCCAACACGCGTCGCGCGCCCGACCCCATATCGCCCAGACCATAACGTGAGGGCGTCGACGCCAGCGGGAGCAGCAAGCCCGCGCTGCGATCGAAGATCGTCGCTGAGCTTGCAGCTTCGTCGCGCTTTTTATTCGTTGTGCGCGCCATCAGCGTGCGTGCCAAACCCTGCCGGTTAACCCCGCGACAGTGACTTGGGCATGGCCTTCGTCATCAGGTCCGAACACTGGATGCCAACGCGTCCCGGCCGGTGCTTCGGGTATGTCGAAGCTCGCTTCAGCCTCTCCTGCGGTCATGGCGACCAGCAGTTGCTCATGCGCTAGTGTTCTGCGGAACACCCACAGATCCTGCTCATCGTCGGTCAAGATTGTTTCGAAGACACCTGTGCGGAGTGCGGGGAATTCGTTGCGCAGTGCGATGGCTCGCTTGTAGTACGCGAGCAAGTCCTCGTCCGGCACATCTTCATCGGCGTTGGCGTAGGGCGCCAGATCAGGCCACAACATCGGCTTGCGATTGTTGGGATCATCCGAGCCCCACATCCCCAGTTCGTCACCGTAGTAAATCATCGGTGCACCGACGTACGTCATCTGGATCAAGACAGCCAAGCGCAGCTTCTGGTACTGCAGTGGATCCGGCCGACGCGCGTCATAGGTACTCCCTGCTTCCTGTTCGCGGTTGCCCTTGTCGAAGTCGTTGTCGGGATTCAGCATCATCGATACGAAGCGATCCGTATCGTGGCTATCGAGCAGGTTCATCAAGCAAGAGGTCGCCTCGTCTGGATAGGCCTTGCGCAATTGAGCGAGGCGATCGTCAAACTCGGTCGACAAGATCTTGCGCTCAACATGCCCGATCCATGCCACGACTGCGGCCGTGAAGCGGTAGTTCATTACCGCATGGAAGCGCTTGCCATCGAGCCACTCCTCTGCTGAGTCCCAGACTTCACCGGTGATGTAGGCGTCCGGATTGATGGAAGTGACGAGCTCACTCCACTCTTCCCAGAACGGCATCGCGACTTCCATCGGAACATCAAGGCGCCAACCATCGATGCCGTCGGAGGGGTCACCGTCACCGTTCGGATCCATCCAGCGACGTGTGATTGCGAAGATATGTTCTTTGACGGCATCGCATGCGAAGCCATCCTCGTCCTTGGCGAAGACCGGTAGTTCTCCAAAGCCCGCCCAGCCCGTGTACTCGAAGGGTTCCCAACTCGTGATGTCAAACCAGTCGGCGAAGCGAGAGTCCTTGCCGTTCTTCTGTACGTCGACAAATGCGGAATGGAAAATGCCTACATGGTTGAACACGCCGTCAAGTACGACGCGTAGATCGCGCTGTTTGCACTCCTTCAGGAAGTCGAGAAAGACCTGATCCGACGGTGTCCATGTCCAAGTCGAAGGGTCCAGTAGGTCCTCGTCCTTGATCGAATCGAGATAGTCCTCGCCGGCACCGTAGCCCGTATCGATGTGGCGAAAGTCGGACGCGTTGTACTTGTGGTGGCCTTGCGCGTGAAAGATTGGATTGAAGTACAGAGCCGTGACCCCGAGCTCTTGCAGGTAGTCCAACCGTTCGCGCACGCCCGCCAAGTCCCCGCCGTACATGCGCGCGAAGACGTAGTGCTCATAGAAAGACTGCCCGTCCTCGCCCTCCCACTCTGAAGGCTGGTACCAAGAGCTGGTCCATGGCCGAGTCGTACTTCCGTCCTTGGAGCGGTCTCCGTTACAAAAACGGTCGATCATGATCTGATACCAGATCGCGTGCTTACTCCATTCGGGAGAGCGCAGAGGACTCATGTCAGGCATATTAAATTGATAGTCGGCGGGGTGAATGACGCCCGTTCACCCTTCGGCCACGCTTCTTGCGACAGCGTCGCCACAACGCTTGAGCAAGCGGTAACGAGCAGACTGAGGGACGGATAGAGGCCGGACATGATGGGCCGGAACGCCTCACAGAAATCGTCCAGGCGCCGACGGGGCGATACGATAGCAAGCAACGCCTACTCCCGGTCGCGCCAACTCTTCGCCTCCTCAACAGATCGAGTCTCTTGGAGAAGGTCGCGTGGGTCAGAAGTTTGGCCTGCGGTGCAAGGCTGCAGTCGTGGGCCTGCGAGTGAGGACGGCAGGATCTTGTCGTCCCGCACGTTGACCGATTGTGGACGGGCTTTGGAAGCGCGGCTTAGTTTGATCGAAACCTGGGTGACCGAGTCGGCCTTCGAGCGCGACTGACGGATGAAAGCTCATGGATTGCGTGCTGCAGTCGTGACAAAACTTTGCGTTTGTCGGACGGGAGCATCCGAATCTCGCTCGAGACCGGGCATGTGCATCTATCCGATCCAGGTGGGCTGTGTGCGACGGGCTTCAACCTCTCGACAGCACTCGCTGTGACGTTCATGAACTGATGCGACAGGCGCTACTGGGGCTTACGCAACAAGACGCCCAGGCGGGCGAGCGCGCGGTGCAGGATCACGCGCACGGTACTCTCCGTCTTGCCGATTTGCTGAGCGATCTCGGCCCGGCTCATGCCAACCAAGTGAGCGAGCGTGACGACCTCGCGTTGTTCCTCGGTCAGGTCGTCCATCGCGCTTTCGATGCGCGCTACTTCTTCATGCACCATCGCAATGTGGCTCGGCGTCGAGAACGAACTGTAGGCTTCCAGCAGCCGTCGTTGCTCGGCCTCGTCGTCGACCACGAGCTCGCGACCCACGTCGCGCTTCTCGGCCATGTTGAAGTTGCGCCGGTCGATGATCTTGCGCAGCGCGGTCGTGAACAACCAGCGGCGAAAAGCGGACTCGCTGGGATGCTTAAAGCGATCGGCATGTTGCAAGACTTCGCGGCATACAGACTGCACCAGGTCCGAGCTCATGTCGCGTGCACGAACGGCCACGCCGGCGCGCGTGCGCACGAAGGCGCGCAGCGCGGGTAGGTGACGCTCGAGCAAGGTCTCAAGAGCATCTCGATCTCCGTTCGCAGCAGCGCCGATCAACTCATCGAGGTCAGTGTCCACCCCTCGATGATATCCAAAAGGCCGGCGGGCGTGACTCCGTTCCGGGTTTGCTGGAATACATCACTCCGCACGGTCCGGTACGAGCATGAACGGCTCAACAGAGCCTTGCGAGAGCCAGACGCCCACTCCACTGCCAAGAGGTCGCATATGCATCCAGCGGGAGAAGCGTTCCATACAACGCACAAGTGCCATGGGCCTGTTGAGCAAATTGGAATGCAGCTCTTGAAGAGCGCCTTGCACGAAGTCGTGCAAAAGGATGGGCGAAGGTCAGTGCGTTCTCGCTCCAACTTCGAAGTCGCTCCACCCTATGCCCTCAATCCAAGCGCAACTTGCATTGATCGGTCTCCTCGCGCTCGCCCCGCTGGCGATCTGTGGTGGCTCAGCCACAGCCGACGAACCGCTCGCGAGGCTGGAGATGGAGCCGGTGAAGATCCATTACACAGGAAACGTCCTTGGCACAGGTCCAATCGGACAGCCGTGGCGGAGCGGGCTTACACGGCATCGATTCAGCTGACCGCCGCGGCTCTCCGTCTCGTCATGCTCGACGGTCGTCTCGCCGGACTACTGCCATTGGAAGGAGTACTCGTGTCGCTCGATGCGGGCTCGTTCGATTCCTGAATCTCCCGGCACCGTGTGAACGCGCTTCTCGTAGTACGCGGTCGCAGGTCTGCCCAACTCAGGATCGAGCACGGCGCCGGCCGTGCTCGTGAAGGTCCATTCGAGAGCAGGAATCTCGGCCAGCCCATCCAGCGGGGCTTCCATTCTCTTCGCCATAGATTCCAGGAAGGCCGCCACAGGAGCACCGAGTTCGCTCCCGACTAGACTCATCGAGATCGAGAGCCGGACGTGCCCAGCATGCTCTTCGACGTTGCCGAGATGTTGGGTGATGATCTGGGCGGGTACCTTGGCCTCACCCATAGGAATGCCGATCTCCTCGATCAGCTCTCGTCCTGCTTCGAGGTCGATGCTGGCCCAGTTACCGACCCAAGCATTCCATGGATCCGAATTCATCGCCCTCAACACTTGCTCCATCGCCGGTGTCGCCATTGACGCTCGGAACTCATCCGGGCTCATGGTCAGGCCCTTGTCTAGTTCGCCCAGCATGCCGGCGACACGGTCCGCCATGCGCTTCAGGTCACCGCTGTTCGGGCCGAGGTACTCGCCCTTAGTTCCGACGCCGTAGTCGGGGATGGCCTGCATCATCGCGATCGCAGGCGCGAGCGATGACAGCAGCATGGGGTCGTCCATCTTGACGCCCTCCATGTCGATGAGTTCGAAGTCACTGAGCTGTAGCTTTCTTGCACCTGCCGTGTCCTTGGCTCCGATCTTGATTCGATAGCTGGTCGTGGTCCTATTACCTTGCTTAGTGGCCAACTCGGTCACGATGGCTGTCGAGCCTTCCGGCCAGGCAAACGGAATCCCCGTCTGCTCTTCGTCTGTGCCTGCACCGAGTTCGAAGACAGGGGCCGGTTGTGCTGGCGGCGAGTTCGGCGGGGGAGTCGAATCTCCACACGCGACGCAGGTGATTGTGATCCAAGTGATCAATAGGGCCTGCATAGAGAGATTCGTTCGTTGCATCGGTTCCAAGAGTCGAGCGCTTCGTTGCGATTCAGGGCGGAGTCGAGGGTAGCGGGAGCGTTGCCGGCAGCGCGAGGGGAATGGTCAAACCCAGCTGTCGCCCTGCAGAGGTGTGCCGCTGGAGCGCGAGCCAAGTATCTGCCACGAGAGCTGCGCCGCGGACGCGGCATCCTACAATGTCCGTAACATGAGGAATACGTGCACAGCCATCGGAATCAAACTCTCCCTCGTCGCGGTGCTAGGAGCCCAGGATCTTGGACAGGATCCGAACCTGTGGCTAGAGGAGGTCCAGGGCGAGCGCGCTTTGGAATGGGTTCAGGGGCACAACGCTCGCATCGATGCGGATTTCGCGTCGCGGCCCCTGTTCAAGCAGATCTACTCGGAGACGCTTGCCATCCTCGACGCTTCGGATCGCATCGTGAGCGCGACTCAGTACGGATCCTTCGTCTACAACTTTTGGCGTGATGCTGATCACCCGCGTGGTCTGTATCGCAGGACCCTTGCACTGGCCTATCAATCCGGTGAGTACGACTGGGAGATCGTCTTCGACCTGGATGCGATCGCCAAGGCCGAAGGAGTCAGCTGGGTCTACAAAGGAATCAGCTTGTTGCACCCGAGTTATGACCTCGGTCTGGTCAGGCTCTCGGACGGTGGCTCGGATGCTGTCTCCGTGCGTGAATTCGATATGACTGCGAAGTGCTTTGTCGAGGACGGTTTCGAGCTGCCCGCTGCGAAGGGATCCCTCACGTGGATCGACAAGGACGCGGTCTACGCCACGACCGACTTCGGTGAAGGTAGCTTGACGACCTCGGGCTATCCGCGCATCGTCAAGCAGTGGCAGCGCGGGACTCCCTTGTCCAAAGCCAAGACACTGTTCGAAGGCAGCGCGGACGCCGTCTCTGCAGGCGTGGATCGAACACACTACGACGGGACTTATCTCGATTGGATCGTCGACAGCCCGAGCTTCTACGAGCACGAGCTGCACCTGCGTGTTGAAGGTGAGTTGAAGGCGATCGACTTGCCGCGCTCGGCCGAATTTCACACCTACTACCAGGGATTGATCTTCGTCGAGCTAAAGGAAGAAATGCGCTCGGGCGAACAGATCTTTTCTCCGGGCACGGTCGTAACGACGCCGCTCGACGCCTTGCTTGCCGGCGAGCCGAAGTTCGAGGTCTTCTTCGAGCCAACCGAGACGATGTCCCTGCAATCCGTCAGGCGTACCAAGTCCTTTGTGCTCGTCAGTGTGATGGACAATGTGCGCGATCGCCTGTACCGCTTCCATCTACGGGATGGCGAGTGGCTGCACGAGGAGATCGCGTTCCCTGGGAGCGGAACAATTCGAGTGTCCAGCGTCGATTCGGAGCGGGACAACTTCTTCTTGACCTACCGCAGCTTCTTGCAGCCATCGACGATGTATGCCGTGGATGCAAAGACTCTCGAACGCAAGTTGCTGCAGCAAGAGCCCGATCGCTTTGATGCGGAAGGCTTCGAAAGCACCCAGTCGTTTGCGACCTCGGCTGACGGTACGCGGATTCCTTATTTCCTCGTCACCCCGAAGGGGCTTGACCTCGACGGTTCCCATCCGACCTTGCTGTACGGCTACGGTGGATTCCGGATCTCGATGAGGCCGCGTTACCTGGGCACGACTGGCAAGGCGTGGCTCGAGCGCGGTGGAATTTATGTCGTGGCAAACATCCGCGGCGGGGGAGAGTTCGGACCCGAGTGGCATGGCGATGTATTGCGCGAGAATCGCTATCGAGCCTTCGAAGATTTCGAGGCTGTTGCCGAGGACTTGATCACCCGCAAGGTCACCTCCGCGAAGCACCTTGGAATCCAGGGCGGTAGTAACGGTGGATTGCTTGTCGGCGCTGCGATGACAAGGAGGCCCGATTTGTTCGGCGCAGTCGTCTGTCAGGTCCCCTTGCTCGATATGCGTCGCTACCACACCCTGCTCGCCGGTGCGAGTTGGATGGCGGAGTACGGCAATCCGGACAAGCCCGAGGACTGGGCGTTCATCAAGGAGTACTCGCCCTACCACAATCTCTCGAAAGAGGCCTCGTACCCGCGGGCGCTGTTCACGACCTCGACCAAAGATGACCGCGTTCATCCCGCTCACGCACGCAAGATGGTGGCACGCATGTCAGACCAAGGTCACCCGGTCTACTACTACGAAAACACCGAGGGCGGACACGCTGGCGCGGCCAATTCAGAGCAGCGTGCGTACTCGCACGCGCTTGTCATGACCTATTTGCTGACTGAACTAGCCGACTAGCCGGTTGACGCCGAGCCTCTATGGGCAGATGACGACATCCAGCCCATCGGTCAGTCCGATGAAATCGAACAGGCCGGGGTCGCGGTACCAGTACTGGAAGTACAGCTGTGAACCGGCGATGAGCGAGTTCGCGGCCATCGTTCCTTGGCTGAATGGTCCGGAGAAGGAGCCCGAGCAGTCGCCGCTGCCGGCGTTTCCGCCCGCGTACTGGATCGGCGTGCGGCTGATCGGAGCGGAGATGCAGAGCGTGCCACCGAAGTAGGGCAAGCTGTTCGGCCCTAGCGACCAGATCAAGAATCCGTACTGGCCACTGACGATGTCTGTGCCGGTGACGTGGAAGTCATCGCTGCCGGTTGCGGATGGTGTACCTGTGTACGAAATAGAAGGCGTGCAACCCGCCGAGTTCAGCTTGGCGGTGCAGTAGTTGACAGGCGCGCAAGGCGCTGACGACTCGTAGTTCTGCCAAGCGGAGCTGCCCTCATTACCGTGCTCGTCACGTGACACAGCACGATAGTCGATCGATCCTTGCAGGCTGCCGGGGATCTCGGCCCGGAAGACTTGCCCGCCCGACGAGATCATCGGGTAGTTCGTGAGCGCGCCGCCATCGACGCTTACCTCGACCCAAGTTTCGTTGTACCAGGTGACGTAGTAGGGCGCATTGTCGTATACGTGCGCTCGCACCACGGTTGGATTGGCGCCAGGCACGCGATCCGCTGCACTTTCGATGAGCGGCAGATAGGGCGCCGAAGCGTCTGGCGTCTGCGTCACATTTTCCAGGTACAAATTCCTGGCGTTGTTGTCATTGCCCACGATCAAGTCGTAGTCGCCGTCCCCGTCCAGATCGGCCGCATCGGCATCAAGGCCGATGAAGCCTGTACTGGGGAGTTCCGATGTCACATCGGTGAAGCTGAAGCTGCCGCCACCACCGGGAGTACCGTTCCAATCGTTGCGATACAGCTTGTCCTGACCGGAGAAGTTGCAGACGTAGAGGTCGAGGTCACCATCGCCGTCATAATCCAAGAAGTCACCCTCGTTGTCGTCGGCGCTCGAGCCTGACAGTGTCGTGGTGTTGTCGAAGATGCCATTGCCCGTGTTACGGAAGGTGACATCGTTGAAACCGAAACCGGCTGCCCAATTCAGGCCATAGAGATCGAGGTCGCCGTCACCATCAAGGTCCGCCATCTCTTGCTCGTAGTGTCCGTTGCCTGAAGACCATCCGGCTGGGAGCGAGATGTTCGTGACATCACGGAAACCTAGGCCGCCTGCGCTCGGCGCAAGCGCCGATGCTTCCAAGCGGTTGGCGAACATGCGCGGCTGCTCTTGGCGAGCTCCGTGCAGGATGTCCAGATCGAAGTCGCCGTCGATGTCGCCCAGGTCGATGTCGAGCGCTGTCGACGCAATGTCGCACTGCGCTCCCGTCGTGTTGGTTGTATTCGACTGGTGCGTGCCATCGCACCACAGTCCCGGTGAGCCATTCGCGATCGTCGTGCCCGGAAGCTGGTAGCCGCTGGGATTGAACTCGGTGAAGAAGCCCGCACCATCGTTCAGGAAGATGCGCGTCGGCACTTGGCCGCCAAAGGCGCCGCCATAACTCGAGTGCACCAGATCTAGGTCACCGTCGTTGTCCAGGTCGCCGAAGTCGCAGTCACACGACCAATCGATGAAGCCACCGCTGCCAATGAGCGAGGTCGGAGGAATCGAGGAACCGGCCGCACCCAGGCCGAGCCAGCGTGCGGCGGTGTCGTCCTGATAGAAGCCGAGTGTTCCCGCCTGTGCGCCTCCTTGGTTGACCCACCAACGGTTGGTCTGGTTCGTGATGGCGGAGGTGTTGGAGACATAGATGTCAGAGTCGCCGTCTGCGTCGAAGTCGACAAACTCGATGTCGCGGCTCTGATCGAGGACCGACGGGAACTGCGTGCTCGTTCGATCTATGAACACTCCCGTGCTGCCGCCTTGCGCACCACCTTGGTTGATCCACAGTCTGTTTTGGTCATCAAGGTCATCGCCGCCGTCGGCGAAAGCAGCATCCCAGTCGCCATCAAGGTCGACATCCGCGAAGTCGACGTTCTCGGTGTTGGATGCATTGCTAGGGCTACCGCTCGGAATGTCGCTCGTGTTGTCGACAAAACTTTGGGCGCTAGCGAGAGAAGGCAGCACTACCAGCGAGGCCCAGCGCGCCAGTCGCAGGGCTCGACGATTCGCAATCCGAATTGAGTTGTTCATGATCGGGACTTTGTGGTCACGGACGCGTGCGACTCCACGCCCGCAAGCGCAGGCGTGGCTTCATGCGCAGCCGTTCACTTCGCTTCGCCCTTCGCCTCGAGCAAGTCTTGACGGCGTTGTCCAAGCAACTCACGCTGCTTGGAGTGTGCAGCTTCCACGCGCTGCTGTTCGATCGGATCCGCCAAGGTCCAGCTCATGCTAGCGGCCATCGCCTCATTCGGAGTGAAGTCCGCGTTGAGGATTCCATTCTCCACCAGGACTCTGCGAAGAGCCTCCGGGTACTGCCGCCCGAACTCTTGGCCGCGCAGCGTCGGAACGAATGAACGGTTGTCATGGATGAGCGGGATGTCCGCGAAGCCGCGTCGGACACCGTTGACGAAGTAGTCAAACTCGACATCTATGTTGCCACGCACGACGATGGAATCGAGGCTCTTCGATTCGATCCACAGCAGTGCAGGCGCGCCGACGACCGAGACTTGAACGGTCAATGCATCGGATTCAGAGACCAAGCGGAAGCTCTCGGGAACTTCGATCGTTGCGCTGCCATTCGAGATGTGCGCCGAACCGCGGAAGTAGGTTCCCGACTCATTGCCTTCCAAGCAGACGAAGCGAATCTCCTTCGATGCATCCTGGGGGTGAGGTTGAACAAAATACTTGGCGCCCGTTCCGCCGAAGTCGCCTTCGGAGAACACGCCGAAGGCGTTCGCCCCGGTTCCTCGACCGCGAACACCGATGCCATCGATGTAGTCGGTCGAACCATCGACACCGATTACAGTTTGGCCCGGGTCTGGTGAGGTCTCGGTCGCGACACCCGACACTCCTGTCGCGCCGCGGCCGGCAACGCCGGTGCCGAACGGGCTCTCACCCTCGACACCATTAGCGTTTGCGCTGAGGCCGAGCGACTGTCCGAGTACACCGCGGCCATTCGTCGAGTAGTTGACGCCGCGCACACCTGCACCGGTCGTCTGCCCACCCCATGACTCACCCGTCACACCGCTGTCGGAGCCGGCGGGGTTTGTGCTGACAGATAACAAGGAGAAGATCGATGGTGCGGTTCCGACACCAACACTGGCGCCATCATTGCGAATCAGATTGGAAGAGACCCAGTCGCTACCGTTGTGTCGGGCCGTGTGTTCGGCGCTGCCACCAATCAACAAGCCTTGCGGACCAGTCGAACCGGCGGGGCCTTGTGCCCCTGTCGCACCGTCGGCACCATCGCTTCCGTTCGAACCGGCAGCACCTGTCGGACCAGCGGGACCTTGTGCTCCTGCCGCACCATCAGTGCCGTCGCTTCCATTTGAGCCAGCCGGACCAGTCGAACCGGCGGGGCCTTGTGCTCCTGCCGTACCATCGGCGCCATCGCTTCCGTTCGAACCGGCAGCGCCTGTTGGACCAGCGGGGCCTTGCGCGCCTGCCGCACCATCAGCGCCGTTGCTTCCGTTTGCGCCAGCTGGACCCGTTGAACCGACGGGGCCTTGTGCTCCTGCCGCACCGTCGGCTCCATCGCTTCCGTTCGAACCGGCAGCACCTGTCGGACCAGCGGGGCCTTGTGCTCCTGCCGCACCGTCGGCTCCATCGCTTCCGTT
>JBLFWN010000065.1:0-36719 GCA_047611405.1 Planctomycetota bacterium
CAGCGGCTGGTCTCTCGAGCTACTTCGAGGATGCGCGCCAAGTTCGGCCGTGCTCCACCCTCTTCTCGAACATAGCGGTCGAGCACTCCAATGACCGAGGAATGAGTGACCCGGTTGATCCCATGGGATTGCGCTCCTGGCCGTTGGCGTTCCTTCGTCTTGATCTTCTGATGGTCCAACTCGAACTGCCATCGTTGCACGAACAGTTTGCGCTCGGTCCATGCTGTTCTAGGCGTGAGAGCAATGACTTCGCCGTCATCTCGCTCCAGCTCTGTATCCCTAATTACAAGCTCGACCTCAGCAAGTTCGGTGGACGACGTTGCCGGAGATCCTGGAATCGCCTCGGTTCCTGCTTCGTCTCCAGCAGACGCAGATCTTGGCGGTGGAGTGCGAATAACCTCGGCTCGCGACGTTCTGACGAGCGCATCATTGGAGGGAACATCACTGCCCAATCGATGCATGACAACAAGCGTCGCGCCGAGGGGCAGCATGCAGGCAGCAATGGTGATGCGATTCGAATTCACAGATTGCTTAGTCTGTTCAAGTGCAGGGGTCACAGCAACCGACTGGGTCCGATGCCTCACTCTTGGAAAGAGAACCATGTGGAGTGGTTCTCCTTGCCGCTCTTTCGCAGCAGTTCCGTACGGTACTACCGCTCCGCGCTACTCTCCGTCACCTGACCCTTGCGCCAGTCTGTCGCTGCCCCAAACCACCCTCTCCAGGCTGAGACTGGCGCCCCGCAGCTTGGGGCGCTTGCATCAGCTTGTGCCGTACTTTGTTCCTGAAAACGCGCGGCAAGGAGAGCCACGCCGTATCGTAAGCTGACGGTGACCTGTTCAAGAAGCTGCTATGAAAACACTCTACGAAGAGCTCGACGTTCGTCAGACCAAACTGGGTGAACTCATTTTGCGCCGAAGGGTGCCCATATCGATGCCTGATACTTGGGTGTATGAGGTCAAGCTCGACGAGCGATTCCTGATGTCGAGTTTGGTGCACGACAGTGAAGATGAGCTGGCTCGCTTCTCATTGAATCGACTTGTCGGGAAGGATTGGCGTGTGTTGGTCGGTGGGCTCGGCCTCGGCTACACCGCGGCGGCTGCAATGCAGTCGTCAAGAGTCGAATCCATCGAGGTCATCGAGTTATTGCCGGAGGTGATCGAATGGCACGAACGCGAGCTGGTGCCGCTTGCCGCGAAGTTGCGTGCTGACGAACGCTTGCGAGTTGTGCAGGGAGACTGCTTTGACTGGATCCGCAATGGCACTGGTGGAGCTTACGACGCGGTCTTGATTGACATTGACGATTCGCCGGAGCACCTGCTCAGCCCCGATCATGGATCCTTCTACACAAAGGAAGGACTAACTGATGCGCGCCGGTCTGTGCGGGCTGGCGGAGTTTTCGCCCTCTGGACCGCAGGTAACCTTCTGCCGGAGTTTCAAGAACGCCTGCAATCGGTATTTGGGAATGCAATTGCCGAGGAGGTCACCTTTCACAATCCTCTGCACAACCACGATGACCTCAATACGATCTATGTAGCGCAGCTCGAGGATCGGTAGCCCGAAGTCATCAAAGCGGAGTGGCTCTCCTTGCCGTTCTTTCGCAACAGCTCAGTACGGTACGGTACGACCTCTCCGCGCTACTCTCTCGCACCTGAGCCTTGGGCAGCTCTGCCGCTGCCCCAAGTCACCTTTCCCGGGTAGACCTGGGGTACCGGAACGTTGGCCGCTTTCGACATGTCATTGCTTTGGAGCCACTTTAGGCTACGCGAACCGCCCGCGTCATCGGGGGTACACGCGACGATAACGGCGCCGCTATAGCCTGCCGTCCCGAGCTTGATGCTTAGCGTGCCCACGCTTTCAAGCGTAATCATGCCGAGGTCCAGCAGCTCATCCTGCAGCAGGCGGAAGCAGCCTAAGGGAAGGGTGTGCTTGTGGTCGTGCGTCCCGAGTGAGAAGCCGTAAAGGCCCGGACGTAGTAGCCCGACCTCGACGCTGCCGTCCTCCGCCAAGTCATAACTCCCGCGACCTCCGTTGAGCGCCACGACCCAGGCCTGCTGTGCAAGATCCTCAGCTTCTTCTGCTTCGCCGAGTAGTTCGCGGGCCGCTCGGCGAAGCCAACGATCGCGGCTAAGGATGCTCTCAGGATCGATGTTTGCCATGGGCTCACCTAGACATGCGCTTGCACTGCCGAGACTGCGGCTGAAACTCGAAGAAGTTTCGATAGAAGGAATGGAGGGCTATCCTGGTTCGAAGAGCGGCTCGCTTGCCCTTCCTCTGGAGGGCCAAGGGCCCTGGGTAGGACCCGGTACACGACACAGGCTCCCCCGCACCAAACTCTGGTCATACGTCTCGAGAGAGTTCTCGTTCGAGCGTGCAGGCTCTGTATCGATTCCATCATCCGCACGGCCGACCCTTGCCCTCCCATGTCCGATCGGCAATCTGGAAAGTCACTGGTCGTCACACTGCATCCAATTGCCCTCATGCATCCTATCTTGTCGATACTCGTCCGCGCTCTGGCTCTGAGTTCCACGCTCTCTGTTGCCCCATGCGCCGAAGCTTCTGTCCGTCCGCAACCTGCCGGCGCGTTGGCTGAAGACGCGAACCAGCCCGAAGGCATTGACCTCTCGGAAGCACTCGATAAGTTGCGCGCAAAGACGGATGTTCCCGGCGCCGTGATGATGGTCATGGAGAGTGGCGAAGTCGTCCTTTGGGGCGCTGCGGGAGTGCGCGCTCTAGGCAGCGATGATCCGATTCAAATCGGCGATCCGATGCACTTGGGGTCTTGCACAAAGGCAATGACATCGACTCTGGTCGGCCTTCTCGTCGAGGATGGAGTTCTCCGTTGGGATACGACGATTTCGCAAGCCTTGCCTGAGTTCGCCAAGAAAATCGATCCCGGCTATCACGACATCACCATCGAACTCTTGGTGAAGCACCAAGCCGGCATCGCCGAGAGACGTCGGCCAGAAGTAGCCGCCCATCATGGGGCCTTGCAAACGGTTGAGGGCACTCCGGTCGAAGCGCGGCTTCAAATTTTGGCGGGCGTGTTGGCTATCCCGCCCTCGCCCTCGGTGGCCGGTACCTACGACTACTCCAACTTTGGGTACATGCTCGCCGGTTCCATGCTGGAAGGGATCACTGGCAAGAGTTGGGGAGACTTGATGATGGAGCGCCTGTTCAAACCGCTCAAGATGAAGTCAGCCGGCATTGGCTCGCCGGCCGGCGCCGGTGTCCCTGTCGGTCATAACATGATCGACGGTACGCTCACCGCGCTGCCTCCTGGGCCGGGCGGCGCACTCGCCGAATGTATGGGGCCGGCAGGGCTCGCGCATTGCACGCTCGCCGACTGGGGCATCTTCATCAATCAACATCTGAACGGAGCCGGTGGCATCTATGGCTTTATCAAGCCGAACACCCTGTCCTTGCTGCATAAGGACCATGGCGGCAGTAAGTACGCCGCTGGCTGGCTGCTACAAACACGAAGGTGGGGTGGAGAAGAAGCCGCTTCGATCAATCACAATGGCAGCGATGGATCGTGGCTCTCAGAAACTACCGCCATCCCGGAGTTGGATTTGACGATCATGGTGGCGTTCAACAGCGCCACGACTCAATCGAAGAGCCTGATGCAGGACGTGATGAATTTACTGCTGACAGAGACCGGCTTTATGGACTGATACGGTGTCGCCGATACCGTGTCGCACACTTTGTTGTCGTTCGGCAACAACGAAGCCACACACACGACCCTTCCGGATTCTCCCGGGGTGAAGCTTTGAGGCGACAGAGTGAGTCCTCGAGACGTTGCCGGCGTCTCGATCAGGAGTCCCGCTCCTTCGCCGATGAAGATGCGGGCTACCGCATGCGGACTTTGAGACTCGTCTAGCACGCGCTCGCACTCGTTATTCGCCGATAAATAACGGGCGAGCCATGCTCTTGCCGCTTTGCACGCCGTACTCGATGTTCCCGTGCGCCATCACCTCGCCTGTGACCGTTTTCTCGTCGGCACTTTCGAGCACCTCAATCAGGTACTCGCCAGTATCTTCAAAGTAGCGCGTAACCATGTACGCCTCAGCTAATCGATCGCCTGGGCTGCATTTTGACCAGCCTTGCTAGCGAGCAGACCAGACTTCTCAATTCGCCCGACCTGCACGGGTCGTGCGATCATGCTGCCCATGAACTCGAACTCGCCGGGTCGCTCAACGAAGCTGGGAGCAGCCTTGAGTACCGGCTCGCCTGCCTGCAACTTTGCCGCCGACAAGTTGGGACAAAGAGTAAGGAGAGAGACCAACACTCGCGAGCCGCCACATGGGAAGTCCTGGGGAAGAGTGGGCGAGCACGCCCGTGGGAAGAACGGACAACCCCACTGGACGCCATTCGGCCGCCCCATGTCCCCGGGAACATTTGACACGGCCCCTGCACGCCTTGTTACCAGCCGGCGACAACGAAGTCCCACACGTGACCCTTCGGCCCTCTGAACGGTCCCCTCAACGGCATGTGGTACCGAGACCGAACACTTTCCGACGGGCGTGGGGACGAGTAGGAGAGCGGCGGAATATGTCTGGTCTCGGTGGTAACCAAGTCCCGACCGCTGGCATTTCGCGTGTGCGTCACTCGTTTGTCGTGGATCAACAACAGGGTGTGCGACTCGGTATGGACGCGCCGTACAGTGTGGCCATGATCTCGCTTCCTGACGGCCGTAAGGCAAACCTGATCACAGAGTCGGGCCAGGCTGAGCCCGCGGGACTGATGTTGATCGACGAATCGACCAGCACCGAAGGCGTACTCGAGTTGATCAACGCGGGGAGGTCGGTTGTCTGGGGTGGTGATTTTCGCAATGGACGTCAATTGCTGAGTGAACTCAAGAGCAGACTGAAGTCATCTTCAAGAGAAGAGGCAGCGCCAGATCTGCTCACTCGATGGCGTCAGCAACGGGCTGCGACCAAGGCGCAGGGAGAACTCTTCGAGAGAGTCATGGTCGTGCTCGAGGCCGGGGGCCAAGTCGCCCTACGACGTGCGCCCGATACACGAGTTGCCGTCGACCTTGCATGGGGCGAAGCAAAGTCGCCGCGTGTCGTTGCACTCAACACGCTACTCGGTGCGCTGAGTGCGGCGGAATGGACGCGCAAAGGTCTGACTGTACCGGGACTCAGCGGTCAGCTCATTCCAGGATTCGGTGTATTCTCCCCCACTCGCAACGCCTATGTCAACTTACTCGAGCACCTCGAAGTCGATGGCAAGACTGTCATGGATGTGGGCTGCGGCACAGGCGTGTTGGCTTTTGTCTTACTGCAGCGAGGCGCGAGCTCGGCCATTGGCACTGATATCGAGCCACGAGCCGTAGCGTCCGCGCGCCAGAATTCGGAGTTGCTCGCTCTCAATGATCGCTTCAAAGCTGTTGAGGCTGACCTATTCCCGGAGGGCGAACTCGCCGACTGCATTGTGTTCAATGCCCCATGGATGCCAGAGACGCCGCGCACTCGTTTGGACAGCGCGGTCTTTGACGAAGAGGGTTCAACCCTTCGCCGCTTCATCGCAGCTTTGCCAGATCAGCTCACCGAAGATGGCTTTGCGGCGCTCCTCATCTCGGACTTGCCCGAGCGGCTCGGCATGCGTACTCCGGACCACGTGGAACGAATTGCCACGGAGGCTGGCATGCAAGTGATGAACACCTTCGAGACGCCTGCGGTACACAAACGCACTCAAGACAGTTCGGACCCTCTCCATCTTGCGCGCGCGGCGGAGCGCATCAAAATGCATGTCATGAAGCGTGTCGCAAAAGAATAGAGGTCGCCGATTGGCATGTCCGCGTATTCGTTCTTGGCCGATAAGCTGAGGGCGAGCACCGAGCCCACTCCGGCTAATAGCGGCGACACAGAGTGGCTCCCCCAGCCGGACTATTGCTACCCCCGAGTGAGGTACGACCGTCGCACGCTACCCTCCGCCACCTGACCCTCGCGCTGGCCTACCGCCGCCCTAAGCCACGATCTCCGGGGAGTTCTGGAGCGCCAGAGGTTCGGGTGCTTGCATAAGCTTGTGCCGTGCTTTGTTGCTGCAAGAGAGAGGCAGGGAGAGCTACTCCGCATCGCCAAGAGGAAGGCGAAGTATCGAGGCCGGTCTGCTTAGTTAGGCGTAAATCGCAAGTGGACTGCAGCTTCGTCATCCGGCGGAGCGGGTGACTGACTTGTCTCCACTTCGAACGGGCGCCCAACGCTATTCCCTGCCAGGTCCTCGAGTATGTTTGGAATGACTAGCTCGTGTGTCGTTCCGCTCCAAACCTGCGCAGGCCGGAAGCGCCACTTTGTCTGATCTTCGACAACATGGCTCTCTCCTGAGAGAGCTTCGCCCTGCGCATCAACGATCAGCAAAGTGCGCTCGGCAAGAGCACGATCCAGTGCCTCGTCGAAGGTCACGATCAACTCGTCGCGCGTGTTTGTGCGAACCTTGGACAGCTTCCACACGAAAGGGGCGGGAGACTGAAGGTCCGCCCCGATCGTCGAGAAGGAGTGTTGCATCCCGGCGAGCAAGGGCGCGCCGCGCCCATCCCTCCAAGCAGAGTCAACTTCGATCACATAGTCCCGGCCAGGATAGAGGACCGGCCCCATGGATTCGTGCAACAAGAGGCCACGTTTGATGCGCCCGGGATCGATTAGCAGAGTCAAACGCGTTCGATCGAAGTTCCAAAGTTCCGGCTCGATCTCTATGAAGGCACCCGACACTTCATCGCCCTCGTCATCCAACAGGCGGACGTGGCGGTAAGCCTCGCCGCGACGCATCGAGCCCGTGAAGTGCAGGTAGAACTTCAGGGCGTTGGAAGGCAGCACCTTTGAGGCGGGCGAGACAGCGCCGACCTCAACTTGTGATGCGAGGATCGGCTCGGGAATGCTGAATTGCAGCTCTCTTGGTGCGCTCGCTCCGATGTGTGCGCAATACTCCAGACCAGGCTGAAAAGGGAAGCGAGGCGTGAAGATCAACACCCCGTCAATCACCTGCGTGTGACCCAGCACATCGGGCGCATTCAGCGGTGCGTCCGCGACCCGGATGTGAAAGTCAGCTGCCGATTCGTACGGCCCGAAGTATGAAAGTTGCCCGGTGGGATGAGCGGCGTCGGGATCGCTTATCACGGTCATCCAACTCGAGTTGCCTCCCGAGGTCCCTTGGCATGCCGCCACACTGATTGCGACGATCAGGCCGAGTGCGATAGCCCGCATCACTACGGTAGTTCGATCGCTTCCAATGAGACCAGCCCATCCGCCTCAAACAACATCAAGGCGCGCTTATCATCGAGACCTGCGAGCTGCGTCACATCAGTCAGGTCCTCGATTGTCTCGTACTTCAATCCAGCCTTGTCGCTGATACGGGTCGTGATCTCAGCTTGTTTTGCCAAGCCAGCCGTCGAGACTTTCATGACACCGCGCGAGGTGTTGGCAATCAACAGGAAGTCCGCTCCATCCTTCTTGTAGAGCACCATATCGAGCGGCGTGTTCCGATTGCCCAACTCAGCAACCGTCTTGCCGCGCAACTTCGCGTCAGCCTGCAGCGCCTTCACGGGGAAAGTCACCAAGGGCGTGCAGGTGTATCCCGCGACCAAGTGTGCTTCGCCTTCGATCGCCATCGGCAGGAAGGTGCGTATGGGAGAGCGGGTTTCCCACGCGCCGTGCGCTCCGTGATAGACCTCGACGCTGGTTCCACGGTCCTCTCCATCGAAGGGGAACGCGAAGATCCGCAACTTGGACGCGAACTCTTCGTTCGAGAGGCCCGCCACGTAGAGCATGCCATCGTGAAAGCCGAGGTCAGTCACAGACATGCCACGCGGATCGCGGCGACCACCGTTGCCAGCTTTGGGCGCGTCAGCCAAGTCCAAGCGCATATGCGGCAGACTGGCCAAGTCCATGACTTCAATGTCATCCGGGCCGCCGACTCTCACAAGCAGAGCAATCGCACTATCGCCGCCACCGCGCGTCGCCGTCAGATAAGCCTGGCCGCTGATTAGATTGACCGCGAGGTCGTGCACTTTGATCTCATCTGAACTGGAGCCAGTCATCTGCGCGATCGGCGCCGCCAAATCTATGACGTTCAAGTCGCGCGGTTGAGACACAGGAGTCTTGTCCCCAGTATCAATAGCCGTCACGTTCGCGCCTTCGGCATCGCCGATGAACAGGACTCCAGCTTCACCGAATGCCAAGGCACCAGCCGACTTGAGCTGCAGCTCGCCAGTCTTCCACGTCATCTTCTCCGCGAAGCCTGAGGGAGCCATGAGGGCGGACAGAGCGAGGATTAGATGGCGGGACTTCATGAGCGTGTCTCGAAGAGGGTGAGAGTGCGGAAGCGCTGATCCTAGCACTCCCTCTCGGGCGTCATCCCGCGGCGATCGAGATTCAAACTCAGCACAAACATTGTCGATTCACCTTCCGACTGTCTTCCTTGCCGTTCGCACTGCCTCCAAGCCGAACCCGTCTCAACAGGGCCCTCAAGTGATGACTGCAATTGGGAAGCCTGGTGAGAGCGACAACCATTCTTTTCATCTTTGGAATCGCAATCAGAACGTGAGGAAGTAGGAAGACAGGACGACTTCATCCCAATCACCCCCCTTTCGATGACTCCGCTAGCAGACCGCCCTAAGAACAGCGGTCCGCTCAGTGCCAGGCACCGGACGCAGATCAAGGCGCATTCGGTTCCTAATGGTTGCCCCACCTCAAACAACAGGGCATTGGGGGCCGTGCTGCAACGCAGAGCTGCGTTCGAGGAATGGTGCTGTGCAGATCGCTGTTTTTCGGGCGGCCTGCTAACGCCGAACAGCGCGAGCCAATCTGGTCTGCTGTATGGCGGCCCGAACGTTATCAATTCACCCTTGGGCTGTGGCCGTCGGTGTATCGGTGGCTTCACGGTCCGTAGTTCGGCCATTAATCCGACGGGTAACCAAGCACTTGGCGCGCCCTTCGACATGGGCCCGACCAACGTCACCAACGTTCAGTACTGGTTCCGTGACCCGGCGTACTTCGCGACCTGTGGTGATGCTCACAACCTGTCGAATACCCTGATCTCTAAAGAGGAGTCACACACCCAAATTTCGCGTCGACACTCGGCGATGCGGTCTGCTGAGGTCTCCACCAGCGGTGTTTCAAGAGAAGCTAGCCGCCCTACTATCGACCCGCTCCCCCTTCACTGCGATAAGAGGGAGCGGGTCTCTCTATTGGCAAGCTCGTAATCCTGCATACGGCGTCAGTCACTTCGCATGAACGAAAGACGCCCCCCACCGCAGCGCGGTGGGGGGCGTCATGACTCATCATCGCCTAACCGTGAATCAGGGGCGGATCAGCATTGGCTGAAGCCGCAGGAGTGGCACTTGGCGCAGCCTTCTTCGAAGGAGATCACGCCGCCGTCGCAGGAGGGGCAGCGCACTTTGTAGCGGTCGCGGGCGCGCGTCGAGTTCGTCGAGGGCTTTTGCGCCTGAACTGCCGGGGGTGTGGTCTTGCCGAGCAAGAGCGCCTCGAGGCCGTGCTCTTCTTTGGCTTCGAGGTAACGACGCAGCGCGGTCGCCAGGCCGTCAGCGAGCGACATGATGCGGCCGTCCTTGGTCGGAACACTGAGGCTTGAACCGATACCGGTTAGCTGCTTCAACGCCGTCTCAAGGCCACCGCCGGCGCGCAGCCACAAGCTCAAGATGCGGCAGATCGCTTCCAAGTCCGAGTTTGCGACATCACCGCCTTTGCCGAGTTGAGCGAAGACTTCGCGCTCTTTGCCGGACTGAGGTTCGACCGATACCTTGACGTGCATGTTGCCGAAGGGAGTCAGCTGACGGACGCGCAGGCAGCTCATGATCTCGGGCAGCGAGATAGGTTTCAGTTCAGGGCCGGGATCGGTCGGATCGAGTGCCACCTCAGCTGCCGCTGCTTTGTCCGCTTCTGTCTCCGAAACCTTCAACGCCATCGGCTGCATGTTGCGGCAACCGTCGCGATAGACCGTGACGCCTTTGACATCCAGATCGATCGCGAGTTCGTAGATGTTGCGCACATCTTCGACGACCGCGTCGTTCGGGAAGTTGATCGTTTTCGAGATCGACGAGTCGCAGTGACGCTGGAAGGCGGCCTGCATGCGCATGTGCCAATGCGGCGTGATGTCGTGCGCGGTGACGTAGACCTTGAGGTCTTCCTCGGGAATGCCGTCAGCGTGTTCGAGCGAGCCGTGCTCAAGGATGTTCTCGACCAGTTCGTCCGACCAGTACCCCTTCTCGCGCGCGACCTTTTCGAAGGGCGCGTTGACCTCGCGCATGACGGTCGGGTTGCCTTCGTTGTCGACCAAGATCTGGCGCTCGAAGGCCAAGCTAAACATCGGCTCGATGCCGCCCGAACAGTTTGCCAGGATCGAGATCGTTCCGGTCGGCGCGACGGTCGTCGTATAAGAGTTGCGCAGGCGAATGCCTTGCTCGGCCCAGAGCGATCCTTCGTAGGCGCCGAAGGTGCCGCGCTCTTCCGCCAAGATCTCGGAAGCCAGGTGCGACTCTTCGTTGAGCACGCGCATGATCTCTTCGCCGAAGGCACAACCCTCTTCGGTGTTGTACGGCAAGCCGAGCATGTACAGCGTGTCCGCGAAGCCCATCACGCCCAAACCAATGCGGCGCGTCGCCTTGGCCATCGTTTCGATCTGTGGCAACGGGTAGTCGTTGACCTCAATCACATTGTCGAGGAAGCGCGTGCCCGAGTGGATGACGGCCTTGAATGAGTCCCAGTCGAAGGCCGCTTTCGGACCTTCACCGGCGACGAAGGTGCCCAGGTTGATCGAACCCAAGTTGCACGAATCGTAGGGGTGCAGCGGTTGCTCGCCGCAGGGGTTCGTCGCTTCGATCTCGCCGACGTTCGGGATCGGGTTGCGTGCGTTGATGCGATCGATGAAGACGACGCCCGGCTCGCCACTCTCGTGCGCGTGCTCGACAATCAAGGTCCACAGCTCGCCGACGGTCCACGCCTCGCCACCGTCCTTCTTGTTGAGGGTCGACCATTCGCCGTTGCGCGGGTTGCGCACCTCGTGCACGGTCATCGGGTCGCGGCGCAGCTCTTCGACGAAGCGGTCGGTGACCGCAACGGAGATGTTGTAGTTCGTCAGGCGGCTTCGATCGTCCTTGAACCTGATGAAGCTCAGGATGTCCGGGTGGTCGATGCGCAGCATGCCCATGTTGGCGCCGCGTCGGAATGCACCCTGCTGGATTGCATCCGTTGCCTTCGAGAAGACTTCGATGAAAGAGAGCGGCCCTTCGGTCGTGCCGCCCGAAGACGCCACGATGTCCCCGCTGGGACGCAGACGCGAGAAGCTGAAGCCCGTACCGCCACCGGCCTTTTGGATCAGCGCTGTGGCTTTGATCGACTCGAATATGCCCTCGATCGAATCCTCGACCGGCAACACGAAGCAAGCGGACAACATGCCCATCTCGCGACCCGCGTTCATTAGCGTCGGGCTGTTCGGCATGAAGCGCTGCTCCGCCATCAAGCCATAGAACTCGCGCGCAATCGCAAGTGCTTTCTCAGGCGTACCGTCATCGAAGCGCAACTCCGCCTTGGCGATGTGCGTCGCGACACGCCAGTACAGCTGGCGCGGCGTTTCGATAATCTCTCCCGTCTCACCATCCTTCCTCAAATAGCGACGCTCGAGAACGGTGATCGCGTTGGATGTCAACTTCGGCTCGATCACATCCGAGGGCGGATCAATGGTTGCCAGTTGCACGCGAGCAATGGCGCGGGCCCCGCTCGAATCGGAGGAACTCGTATGCTTCGCGGATTCGGAAGTCGGAATCATGGCTGCAACGGAAGAGGGCTGAACTGACTTCAAGATGGCCTCCAAGAGAAGTGGAGTGTGTGGGTCACACACTCGACTTCTGGCCTTCAAAAGACCATAGAGAAGATTCCTTATGGAACCCAGCATCTAATTCGGCAAGGCACCTTCAAAGAAGAGGCTGGGGTCACCGATTGCGACCCGCGCGCTTGTCTTTCGCGCGCTGCAAGCGTTCGAGCATCGCGCTCATTTCGTCGATTCGAAGCCACTTTGCGATAGCTGCGTAGCAAAGCACGCCTGCCGTCATCGCCAAGACAAGCGCGGTGGCATCGCCCAGTGTTCGCGCTGTAGCCGCTTCCACCGCGAAGGCAACGACGCCCATCGCGATCGAGGCGGACGCCATTCGCGCGCACGGACCCAAGAAGTTTGTCGCCGATGAAGGTAATTCCAGACGCTTCGACAAGCCCGGCAGCAACATCACGAGCGTCCCCCAACTCGTAACCATCGTCGCGGCAGCCAATCCGTCGACATCCATTCCCATTCCCGCTACAAAGCAAACGTTCAGGCCGATGTTCGCGAGCAGCATCACGACAGAGATGCGCACTGGAGAGCGGAAGTCACCGAGGGAGTAATAGGTGCGCGCCACGAGACCGACCGCGCCGGCCGGGATCAGCGTCAGCGCCAGTATGCGAAGTGCAGCAGCCGCGCGAAGGACACCTTCCTGACCGAAGGCGCCGCGCTCGAATGAGACCGAGATGATCGGCCCCGCTAACGCGAACAGGCCCACACTGGCAGGCAGGGCCACGAACAGGATGGCGCGATGCGTTCGATCGTGGAGATCGCGCACCGCCCGCCTGTCGCCAACTTGACCGTGCGCCTGCAACGCCGGAAAAACCGCACTCGTAGCGGAGGCTGCAATCAATGCCATCGGGAACTGTTGAACGCGGTTGGCAAGGTAGTGCAGCGTCGGTCCGCCGTCGTCCAACAAGCTCTCCGCCATCAAACCGTCGATCATCACGTTGATCTGATACACGGCGGCACCGAAGGCGAGGGGCGCAGCTCTCTTCAGCACCGTCATGCCGCCCGTGTTTCCCTTAACGCTTTGAAGCGCGTCCTTTCGGGCACCAAGGAAGCCTGTGCGTCGCAATGCGGGGATTTGCACGACGAGCTGGACCAAACCAGCCGCCAAGACACCCCAAGCCAGGGCCCGTGCACGCGCCAGGTCGAGCATCGCCTCGCTATCTGCGTCACGTACCCAAAACCACGCCACGCCCAGCGAGGCGATCCAGACCACGTTCAGAGCGGCCGGAGCGAAGGCAGGCGCAGCGAAATGCCCGCGCACGTTCAATGCACCGCTGACCAGGGCCGCCATGCAGACCAGCACGACGAAGGGCATCATGCGCACGCCCAGATCGCGCACATAGCCCGGGTCTTCGCCGAGCCACTCCCAGCCGGTGACTGGCATTTTGTCAGGTATGGCCGAGATGGCCGCCATCGTTATCAAGCAGACAACCAGCAGGATGCCGGCCAAGAGACGCATCGTCTCCCAGAACAGCGCACGGCCCGCATCCTCGCCCTCCTCCGCATCGACCTTGGTCAGCGCGGTCTGGAATGAGGTCGAGAGCGCACCCTCGCCAAGAAAGCGGCGGAACAGATTAGGAATGCGCCAGGCGGTGATGAAGGCGTCAAAGACGCCCGATTTGTCGCCGAAGATCGCGGCGGCGATGATCTCACGGGCGTATCCGAGCACGCGGCTGAGCAGCGTGAAGATTGAGATCAGCGCGGTGCGGCCAAAGAGCCCGCGCTTGTGCCGCCCAACGACATCAGCGCCCACGGCGGATGCTTCCGCAGCGGGATTGGAATTCGGCTCTTCTTCGGGGCGGCTCATGAGATGGAGCGAACCCTACGACGCCGGACGGGCGGAAGGAAGATAACGGCGAGTAGCTCTGATGAGGAAGGCGCACGGCCTTCTATTCATCAGCCTCATTTTCGTCGCGAGCGGTACTTCATGATGACGACGACAGCAATCGCACCGGCGACTCCACCAGAGATCAGCGACGAGTAGACGGACTTCTGGGTCTCTTCAATCAGCAGAATCAGGGAGAGCGTGAACATGGCTTGAGTGTACTCGGTCACCTCTGCCTTTGGGCTTGCGTGTGTGCTACTCAGCGGCACCAACCCCAGGAGACTGCGGGTTGAGCTCCGCACCCTCCTTGATGATTACTCGAGAGGCGCTCGCTGCCTATTGCTGCTAAACCCCGATCAGAAGGCAGGATCCTGTTTCCGCAGCTAGGATTCTGACGCTGCGGCGAATCGTCGAGCCTGATCGACGCTGCCTCAACCCCCACCCCATGGTGCTTATGAAGATTTATCAAGTCGACGCCTTCGCCGATGCTCTGTTCGAGGGCAATCCCGCTGCCGTGATGCCGGTGCAAGGATGGCTGCCCGATGCGACGATGCAGTCGATCGCGCAAGAGAACAATCTGTCCGAGACAGCGTTCTACAAGCCGAGCGAGAGAGCCGATGCCGACTACGACCTGCGCTGGTTTACGCCAGGCCGCGAGGTCGACTTATGCGGGCACGCTACGCTCGCGAGCGCGCATGTACTGTTCGAGCATGAAGGCTACGCACAAGACAACATCCGCTTTCACACGCGCAGCGGCGTACTCGCAGTCAGCCAGCGCGGGACGGAACTCTGCATGGACTTCCCGGCTCGTACTTTGGAGGCCGTTGACGTGTCGGAGGCTGCGGAACAGGCCATCGGTTGCGTGCCGTCCGAAGCATGGCTCGGCCAGGGCTTGGTGTTCGTCGTTGAAGCAGCGCGGCAAGTCCGTGAGCTGCGCATCGACATGGGTGAGATCGCGAAGCTGCACGACTATGCCGTACTCGTGACTGCGCCCAGCGACATCGATGGCATCGACTTTGTGTCACGCTTCTTCGCACCTAACGCAGGTGTCAATGAGGACCCGGTCACTGGTTCTGCGCATTGCACCTTGGCTCCGCTGTGGGCGAATAAGCTCGGGCGTAAGACGCTTCGGGCGCGTCAGCTTTCAGCGCGTGGCGGAAATGTGTCATGTGAAGTGCATACGGAGCGCGGACGAGTACTGCTTTCGGGTCGCGCGCTGACCTTCATGCAGGGTGATTTGCAGCTGTAGGCAGCGGTTGCCATCCCGAAGATAATCCGCAGCATTCTGCAGGGGACACTCTGCTTCACGGAAACGCACGCTCACGGGGCTCTTGGATAATATCCTGTAGGGCCCCCCTAGACGCATGACACACCCTTGCGTCGATTCCCTTCCCAATCTCAAGCAAAAGGATGCTTCGACGGAGGAGGTTCACCAAAGGTTTCCGTCTATCAGACTGACGGATGCCCCGTGAATAAGACGGCGATCGAGTGCAGCGACATCATCTGTAGCTCCGAATGGAACCTCGGCTTCTGGGGAGTCTGGCGCTACACCTATCTGATTCAAGTGGGCAGCGCGTTGCCTGGTGGTGGCACGGAAAGCTTCATCATTCTCCCAGAAGGTCCAGCGTCGCTCGGTTACAAGTATTGCTTGTCGGGTCCGAACTCAGTTCACGCACTCGGCTCGAGAATGAGTGGATCAGGGGTTCCGAACGTGACGGGATTCCTTCATCTCTACGCTGATCATGCACCCGATCAACCTGCGGTTGCCGACTTCGAGTCGAACATGATCCAGCAGCCGTTTGGCAATGGCTATCGCTGCGTGGGCGGGTCAACAGTCCGACTCGGTGCGGCGGCGGGAACAGGTGGCGTATTCGACCGCGTAGTTGACTTGCAATCGGCAGGGATCACTGCAGGCATCTACTACTTCCAGTTCTGGTACCGAGACCCTTCAGGCGAAGGCTCTGGTTACAGCCTCAGTGACGGTTACAGGATCACGCTCGGACTCTGAAAGTGCAGGCGTATCCGTCATCCGAAGATGATGCCGGGGGTACTCGTGAGTGGGGTTAGGGTCGAGAGGAGTGCCGCAATCCGTCACGCTTGGCTAGCTGCGTCGGCGTCAACTCGCCGAGGTAGCGGTCGCCTAAGGCTGATCGTTTCGGCTCGGGCAGCTCTTCGAACGCATCCAATAAGCGTCGTTGCAACTGGCTCACGCCGCCCACGCCTCTGTCGACCGCACATCGCATTTAATGCAAGCCGGTACGCCACTTTCTCGAACCAAGGGCGAAGCGCTCCGGGATCGCGCGGCCCGGATTCGAGCGTACGAACCCAGGCCTCCTGCACGATGTCTTCCGCAGCATGCTCATCCCGCAGCAGCGCCCGAACCAAGTCTCGGACACGCCCTTGATGGGCGACGTAATTTGTCCGTTGCTGTTAGCTGGGAGGAGCCGTGGTTTTTATTTAACTATGAGACACCGCTCCGGCCTGAGAGGGTGAAGGGGATTCCAAGAGGAGGGAGACGGGCCCCGCCTTCACTTGATCCAGAGAGCCCTGAAATGACTAGTTTGCAGGCGCCTAAACTGCACTGGCAGGTGGGTGCTCTTGGGGGCGCCAGAATCAGGAGGTAGTTACTCTGACTCCGTACACGCAGGCGATTCATCCGGTCATAGCCTCGTAGTGAGGAAGCCGGCAGTTCTGCGCTTGCCGGCGCGCCCGGACTGCCTATCATCCGCGCCCGTAGTTTGTGGGCGCGCCATACTGGCTCGCCCTCGGGTCTCCACTCTCCATGGCCACCAGCAAGGATCTAGATTGACCTTCTCAGTCCGCAAGCTCTCCGACGTCAAGCTCAACAGTGAGTACCTGCGTGTAGAGACCGATGTCACCTCGTTGAAGAATAGCGTCGCGAGTGTCGGCCTTATCAACCCCGTCACGATCAATCCGGACAACGAATTGCTCGCCGGGGCACGCAGATACCAAGCGGTGTGCGAACTCGGCTGGGATGAGATTCCTGTCCAAGTGGTCGACCGCGATAAGTTGGTACAAGAGCTGATCTCGATCGACGAGAACCTGGTGCGCGCTCCCTTGAGCAACCTCGAATTCGAGAAGTGCCTCAATCGTGGTCGCGAGATCTTTGAGTCCCTGAATCCCGATGCGAACAGGGTCGATCTCTCGACGGATGAACTCTCTGCGGAAGACAAGGCGCTGCAGAAGATGAAGGAGGAGGAAGACGAGGACTCCTTCGCCGCCTTGACAGCCGAGAAGATTGGCTTGTCTAAGTCCGTGATCAAAGGCGCCATCAAGCGTGACGCTTTGGCCTCGGATGCCGTGAAGAAAGCGCGCGGTCAGGGTGACCTGAATGCGACGCAGACCAACGAGATCATCAAGCTCGAGATTGCAGCTCAAGGAGATGTCCTGCCACTCATCGCGAACAAGACAGCCAAGGACGCCCGCAGGATCGTCGCAGCCGCCAAGGCCGGCGGCCTGGAGGCAGCCATCGAAGAGAGCGAGAGAATCGTCCCGATGCCGCGCGAGTACACGCAGATGCTCAGCCCGATGAAGCGCGTCAACAAGAGCATCAGTCGCATCCTGGCGGAGGAGCTCCGTTATGATGGACCCGAGCAGGTTAAGATCAACAGCCAGCTGATTACGCTCAGGAACAACCTGACGCTGTACTTCCGCATGTCGGGCCTGGAAGAGTGAACGTAGTCTTGGGTGAATCCGGCATACGGATTCACCCAAGACGCAGCACCACTTACAGCAATTTTCATGACGATGCTACTGACTCACCTCCTCGTCCTGCTTGCCCTGCTGTCCAGCGAAGCAAGAGATCGCCCCGTACTCGATCTCTGGCCGACTGGCCTCCCCTCAGGGAGTCAGCCCGTCCCGCCCGACAGAGCTAAGGCACTGCAAGCGCAGAGCGACAGCGAACACATCCGTTATGTCGATCAGCCGACCCTCACGCTCTATCGTGCTCCCGCAGACAAGGCCACCGGCCGAGCCGTCGTTGTGTGCCCCGGTGGCGGATACAACGTGTTGGCGTGGACGAAAGAGGGCGTGGAGATTGCCGAGTGGTTTAACTCGATCGGAGTGACTGCGGCCGTTCTCAAGTACCGAGTTCCGCGCAGAGACGCAGCGCGCATCCACATCGAACCTCTGCAGGACGCGCAACGCGCGCTGCGGCTCCTTCGCCATCACGCAGCAGACTGGGGAATCGAAGCGAACAAGATTGGCATCCTAGGATTCTCAGCCGGCGGGCATCTTGCCGTGATGGCGGGCACGCACTGGGACAAGCCGGCTTACCTGGCGCAAGACGCGATCGATGCGCTCAGCTGCCGGCCCGACTTCATGTGTCCCATCTACGCCGCGTATTTGGACGACGGCTACAAAGATGACGCTGCGAGACTAGGCGAGCTCGTTCGAGTCAGTGAAGAGACTCCGCCAACCTTCATGGCCGTAACGACAGACGATCGCATGCGCGGAGCCCAGGCCGCGCTACTCTTCGTCGAACTGCGCAAGCACAACGTCCCTGCCGAATTGCATGTGTACGCGGAGGGAGGGCACGGCTACGGCATCCGCCCATCGGACTTACCCGTATGCAGTTGGCACCTTCGCTTGGGTGACTGGCTGGGCAGGCTCGATTGAATCGACCGGGCCCCGAGTGCTGCAGTCATCACAGGGAAGCCTGCTAGTGGGGTACGGCAGAAGTTCGCAGCTTTGGATGTAGCGCCACTCCGAGAGTTCCTTTCTCGGCAAGGGAGTCGACAACAGCGCCCAGATAGAGAAAGGCATGCCAAGCCACTGGCCACTCAGCTCCGCCAAGATGCGCCCACTCTTCTCGACAACGAGAGAACGAACGCTGCAGCCAGGGTTGGGCTCTTGAGGGGCCCCTTGAGGGTCCTGACACCTGTCAGCGTAGTGGATCGGTGGCCTATTCCCCCCCCCTCAACAACTTGGGGTACTCTGACCCTTGCGCACTTTTTGCGAGGAGTAGCGCCAGAACACTTCCGCCTGAATACAGAAATTCCAATGCGAGTCCTAGGTCCCGCCTTTGCCCTCACCCTTGCTGCTGCCCCTGCCATTGGGCAATGGAGCATAGATAGCCTTACTGAAGCGCGCGGGAAGCTCGTGGCCGTAACCATTGGAGACTATGTCCTCTTCGCCGGCGGAGACAGTCCGGCGGGCAACTACGATGTCGTCGACATTTATCAGGTATCAACGAACAGCTGGACTGCGGCCACACTCACCGTCGCGCGAGCCTTTCTGTCTGGAACAAGCGTCGGTCCGTACGTTCTCATTGCCGGCGGTGGAATCGATTCTCAGACACCGCTCGCTGTGGTCGACATCTACGATTCGACCATCGGTCCACCTGATGACTCGAATGCATGGTCGGTGACCTCACTCAGCCAGGCACGGAGCAGCTTGGCTGCAACGAGCGTTGGCGGCAAAGCGCTGTTCGCGGGCGGAGCGACCGACATCAATCTTCCAAGGCTCGCTACCGTCGACATCTACGACTCGAACGCTGGTCCGCCGCAGGACGTGAATGCGTGGACCGTGACTGCCCTCAGCCAGGCTCGCGCGTCGTTATCTGCCGAGAGCGTAGGCTCTGTCGCTATCTTCGCGAGTGGGGAGAGAGGTGCGTTGGGCCTCACGGATAGGGTCGATATCTACGACTCGCTGAGTGACAGCTGGAGCATCGCTCAATTGTCTCAATCCCGCCTCGTAGGGGATAACGCATCGACGACAATCGGGTCACGAGCCTACTTCGCAGGCGGTCAGCTGATCACCAACACACTGAGCGATGTCATAGATGTCTATGATGCTCAAACCGAGGCTTGGTCTGACATGACTCTGCCCGACGCGAGTGGTGGGCTTACGGGAGCATCCATAGGCAATACGGCGATCTTCGCAGGAGGCTACGACAGCAGTCTCACTCTGACCGATGTCGTGCACATGCTGAACATCGGAACGAATCAGTGGGACTCGAGCGCACAGCTGTCAGAAGCGCGATTCTTCATGAGCTCTGCCACTATCGGCGGGAAAGTCTTGTTCGGAGGTGGGAAGGGGCACTTTTCAGCTACGGCTAGTGATCGCGTTGATGTTTATGAGCCGATCGGTGTGAACTACTGCGCAGCAAATCCAAACTCCACCGGTGGTGCCGCGACGATTTCGGCTTCGGGATCCAAGAGTATCGCCGCGAACAATTTGAGCCTGAGCGCCAGCCCGGTTCCCAATCAACCCGGCTTGTTCTTCTATGGCGCAGCGCAGACCCAGCTCGTGTTCGGCAACGGCTACTTGTGCGTGGGCGCAGGAGCGACTGGTATCGCACGCTTGCCTGTCGTGAACGGAACTAGCAACGCGATGAGCCACACACTCGACAACACGAGTCCACCCACGGCCCTCACGCAGGTGCTGCCGGGATCGACTTGGCATTTCTCGTGCTGGTTCCGGGATCCCGCAGGCCTTGGCGCAGCCTTTGACCTCTCGGACGCACTCTCGGTCTCCTTCATCCCCTGAAGCTTCGATCAGAGTCGGCTACTTCTCGATCTCCCTGGCAGGACGCAGACCAATGAAGGCGAGCTTGAAGCTCTCGGCATTGGTGCCTCGAAAGGCTACACGCGTTGAATTGATCTGAGGGCTCCTGAAGGAACCCCCACGCGCGGAGCGAATTCCAAGTCTGGGATCGGCAACATTACCGCCGGGCCAGTAGTCGTAGGGCGCGTTCGAACACCACTCGACAAGGTTTCCGTGAACATGGTGCAAGCCCCATGGATTCCCGACCAACGCGTCCACCTCGAGCGACTTCAGGAGCGATAGCCCCTCAGCCGGGATCGACGGATCGCTGATGTACTCGCTCTCCCGCACTGAGCTGAGGTCGTCACCGGTCCACCATAGGGTGTCCGTTCCTGCACGGGCCGCGTACTCCCACTGCTGCTCGTGGGGCAAGACAAGGCCCAATCGGTAGCAAGCCTGATCACAATCTAGTGGGCTCACTAGGTTGACGGGCCGCTTCTTGGAGTTCCCGGCCTTGTCCCCATCCATGCTGGGATTCCCCCCCTGCACCCGGAGCCACTGTCCCTGCGTCATCTCGTACTTGGAGATGAAATACGCCTCCATTTTGACCTCGTGAACCGGGTAGAGCTGTGCTCGCTGCCCGCCCACAGGGTCTGGATCGTAGTGATCCCCAGTTGGATCCGACGACTGAGCTCCCATGAGGAAACGCCCACTCGGTATCAAGGTCAGCACGATCCCGGACTTGCCTGTGATATCGAGGTAGCCATCGTCGCGAATCGGCTCGTCGCCGGAGGCGACATGCCAAAACTCCCACAGCCCCGATGCCTCATCCTGACCAATCGGGACCAAGCCAGTCTGCTTCTTCAGCAACATCCCCCCGTAGATCGGCTCCTGACGAATGCCCTCGATGGCATCGACCCAGCGTTCGTCCCATTCACCGCCATCCGCGAGACCATCGCGGAGACACTTCGCGACCCGAAGACGCTTAGGCACGCTCCAACCGAATCCATCGACGACGTGATCCTCGCTCAGCAGTCCTGATTCCAGGCGTTCCAGACCGCCGACCAGTCCCTGAAGCGCATCCAACTCCCATTGCTCCAGTGGATCCGTCAGCTCTCGTGCGGCGAGTGCGTCCAATCTGGCGCGATGTCGCGGCAAGTGACTCACGAGTGCGCTCGCATGTTCCAGCCAGGCTTCCATCTCCTCGATCTTCTCGGGATGCGGAGGCCAGAGAGTATCAGCTTGCCGCTCGTAGCTGATCGACTCCCCGCTGGGGACATAGCTGAGGTGCTCAGCCATAGTCGTGAGGCGCTCGGTGATTCGCTGTTCTAGCTGCGACTGTGATCGAAGGAAGAGCGAGCTCCCGAAGCCGGCGATCGCGATCACGCTCGCCATGCTCAGCATGCGATTCCGTGCGATCCACTTCTGTACCACGACAGCCATGCCCGTGCGGTGAGCGCTGACGACGCGCCCTTCCAAGAAAGCCCGTAGGTCATCCGCCATAGCGCCCATGTCTGCATAGCGATCGGCGGCATCACGCTGCATCGCGCGCTCACAAATCGCGACCAGCTCTTCGGGCGCCTTTGGAGCCAGCTGCGCAACAGGCGTCGGTGCACTCTGCTGGACCAAGGCCCACACAGCATAGGCGTTCAGTCTCGCATCGGTCGGCACATAAGGCATGTGCCCAACCAGCAGTTCATAGAGGATCGCACCGACCGCATACACGTCAGATGTCGGTCCCATTTCAGCGATTGCGCCGCGCGCCTGTTCGGGGGACATGAAGGCCGGCGTTCCGACGACATCTCCATCCATGGTCAGCAAGGGCGAGTCTCCACCCAAGTCTTCGTGCCGGTCGGTCCGAACGGGAAGAGTCTCGACCTCCGGCTTTCGAATTCGGATGTCCTGCTTGTCCTCTTGTCCGGCGATGTACGCAAGCCCCCAGTCCATCACGTACACCTCGCCAAACTTACCAACCATGATGTTGGCCGGCTTCAGATCTCGGTGAATGACCTGCTTGGTGTGCGCGTAGCTCATCGCCTCGCAGACCTTCAGGAGGACTCCGAGCGCGCGCGTCTGGTTCCAACCATCCACTCCGGTTCGCACCAAATCGAAGATCGCCTTCAGGTCACTCCCCTGCACGAGCTTCATCGTGAAGTAGACCTGGCGCTTCGCATCGAGCCCTAGTTCGTGCACAGGAACAATGCCCGGGTGGTCGAGTTGACCGGTGATCTGCGCCTCTTCGAGGAAGCGTCCCAAGGTTTTCTCGTCAACGGAAGGAGTGTCTCCGCTGCGCTTGGCCTCGGCCTGACCCAACACGACCTTCATAGCCAAGGTTCGACCCAGGTCGTGATCGCGGACGCGCAAGATGGCTCCCATACCTCCACGGGCGAATTCGCCGATCACTTCGTAGCGCGACTCCCGGCCGCCATGCTGCTCGAGTCGTTGCAGCATAGCTTCCGTCCCCGCGCTCATCTGCGGGTCTTGCCCTTCCTCGACTTGCTCGTCGAGGAAGCCGGGTTGCTGCTCCTCGAAGGCCAACATCCGTTCGACTTCGGCCCGAATGCTCGCATCCTTGGCGCACTCGAGATCCAAGAAGGCCTTCCGCTCACCAACCGGAAGCTTGCTCGCTCGTAGATAGAGTTCCTTCACTCTGACATGTCGCTCATTGCTCATCGTCACTCTCCAGGCCGCATTCTCGTTCCAAGCCAGATACGTGCGCTGCGCCACTCACGTTCAGCGGTTGCGCGAGAGATTCCAAGCGCCTGCCCCACTTCACTGTGCTCGAGTCCCCCGAAGTAGCGCAACTCGACGACTGCGGCTTGTCGCTCGTCTATAGAACTCGACTCTTCGAGAGCCCTGTTCAAGTCGAGTAGATCGACTGCTTCGACTGCCCGCTCGCCGGCTGGAATCGAAACTGAAATGGTCTCGTGTTCGTGATCTCCGCCACGCTTGCGGCTGCTCTTTTCGCGCACATGATCGATCAGGATCTGGCGCATCGCTTTGGCCGCCACTGCGTAGAAGTGAACACGGTTGACGACTGTCAGGCAATCTCCGTTGAGCAGCTTTAGGTAGGTCTCGTTGACAAGTGCCGATGGCTGCAAGCTGTTCCCCGCCCGATTCGTGAGCAGGTATGCCCTCGCGATCACCTTCAGTTCAGACACCAAGTACGGAATAACGCTGGCGCGCGCATCAGCCTTCCTGGCAACCATGTCACGCAGGTGCATGGTCAACGGTGCAGGCGAGAGCTTCTCTGGCCAATCGGAATCAGACAATTCATTGAAGGCAGACAAGACTCGCACCCTATCAAATTTGCACGGTTGCCAACTCGGATCGCTGGTGCAGGAAAACGATGGGGAATGTGCGGAAAGCGTGAGTGCTGAACGGAGCACCTTGCGTAGATCCGAATGAAGGGCACCCTGCCTCTTCGCAGGCCCATAGGAGATATCAAAATGAATTCGACCGTCAACCTCCGCCTAGCTCCCCTGCTCTTATCACTGCTGCCTTCTGTAGCGATCGCCGACAATGGCCTCGAGTGTGATGGTGACTACTGCCGTTTGATTCTCCACGAGTTCCTGACGATCGAGGGCCCCAGCGGTATGTTCGAGGCTAAAGCCGATGGCGGATTCACCATAGACGGGCAAGTCGTCCTGTCGACGCTGTGGATGGAGTTCCCACTGCCCGAAGTCCACCTCTCGGGACGGCCCATGCAAGTCGATGGTCCGCTCGACTTCGAAGTGATCAGTACGGTACGACCCGAGTTTTCCGCCTTGCCGGGAATCGGATCCTGTTTCACTGGCGGCCTAGTCGCGAGCTTCGGGATCGCGACACGCGAGGTCGTGCGTGAGGTGTTGCAGACTGGCGATAGCGTCCTGCCACTACCAGAGAACTACTCGCTCTTGGATCCGAACCTGCTCTTGGAGCCAACCTATTTCTACTTCCACTTCGAGGCGGGAGTCGAGCTGGACCTTCCACTCACGGATGCACTCGGCGTCAATTTCGAGGCGCTCGGCGAATACTTGGGCTACGAGCTGCCCGAAGTCGAGGCGACACTGATCATCGATCCGACCGACCCATTCTTCTACCTCGCGCTGGACTCGATGCTCTCGTCGGTGGCCATCACGATCGGTGCGAACTACGAGGCCTCGGTCGGAATCGAAGCAAGCGGCATGGGCATCACCCTTCCGCTCGGACAGGCCAGTCTTGCGATGCACCTGACTCCTTTCGATACGCAAATTGACTTCAGCGGTGAGCTCTACATCGAGAACATTCAAATCAAAGTCGACGGCACGGTCGGCGCATTCTTGCCCGACGAAATCCCCATGGGTCTGAGTGACCGAGCGCGCGTAGCCGGCTTCATCCACGAGAACGGCCTCGGACACTACGAGGCGGGCTACATGCCGGAGGGACAGTTCACTGCCTCGCCCCTCGGATTGCAGACCTGGCAACTCGGCGTGGATGGCTCGCTGAGCTTGAACGCCGCGGGCTACGAACTGAGCGGGACGCTGATGGGCTATCTACATCCGGCCTTGCAGTTCGATGGCGAGGTTGGCGTGGAGGCGAGCCTCCCCTTCGATTATCTGTCCGCTTGGCACATTGGGGCGCATGGGCGCCTGACCCTCGCGGGGTCGATCTAGGTGCCGCGGACGTTAGGATCGACGCGCAAGGAATCTTCATCGACGGCGCCTATAGCACGCCGATCAGTCAAGTCCGACTCCTCGGTGAGCACACGGCGGGGGGGGCCGACTTGAACGGCTCGGCCAGTGTCGACTTGAGTCAGCAAGGAATCGGGCAGTTGTTCTCCGCGGCCGAGCAAGCAGTCGCGAACGCACAAGCCGCTCTTGCCGCCACCGTCGCACTTGGAGTTGCCGAGCAAGGCCTGATCCTGACCGAGGCCGCCTTCGACACTCTCCCTGTCGAAACGGATGTCCGCGTGGTGGGACTCCTGGTCGTGCGAGACGTGGCACTGCTTGCTCTTGGCGTCGAAGAAGAAGCACTAGCCGCCCTGCCGCCATTGCCGGACAGCCTCATTGCAGAGCTCGCATTCGTCTTGAGTCCCACTGGACTGAGCGGCCTGGCATCCGTGAGCTTGAATGGAAGCGTCTTGACTGCAAGTGAGCTGAGCATCGGTGAGTCCATCAGTTTGACCGTCGACATCGCGCCCTTCGGCGAGCTCACGCTGGTTCTTTGGTTGGGGAATACCCGTGTACTCCCAGCAAGCGTCAGACACGAAGACAATGTGGGAGTACTCGGGGGCTCGCCTGCAGCGAGCTTCTTCACGAGCATGCAGCTCGTGTCGTGAGAGCGACGAGCTCAGCTGGTTCCGTGCAAATACAGGCACCCTTTTGTCATGCAGCTTTCGAGGGCTGAGGTCGCCAGAAGAACCTAGGCAACTCTTCGCTCCACGCTTGGATGCCAGTAGGAAGCGCGAGTGCCCCAGGGACCTGCGCGGCTCCGCTGACTCCCGGCAACAGCTTCAGCCGAGTTCAATACCCCGATAGAACGGTCCTACGCCCAACGCATCAGCTGCAGCCCTGTATCCTCGTAACGCGTGCGCACGCGTAGGCCATAGGCGTAGCGGCCCGAGCGTTCGACTTGCCGGGTGCCCTTGAAGGTCGCGCGGCCATCGCTCACCGGTTCGCTGGCTTCGAGTTTCTGCACGTGAGCCGAGGCCAGATCGAGCGAGTCGGTGTCGTGGCCCAGGACGAGTTCGACGCAGAGATCGGCCGGCGAGAGGCCGCCCAGCTCGATCTCGGCTTCGACGGTGATCGGGTCGCCGACGCGTACATCACTGAGGTCTGACAGGGTTGCCGAGAGGATGCGCACGCCGCCGAAGGCGCGTTGCAGGCGGGAGCGTTCAGCGGCGCGTGCTTTTGCACCCGCGTAACGGCCCGTACGCATAGCGAAGTCGCCGTCGGCTTGCGGCAGATAGGCGCACTCGGCGTATTCGCGCACCATGCGTGCGGTGTCGAAGAAGGGCGGGATGCAAGCTAAGGCGGCGCGTGAGCGTTCGAGCCAAGCTTGGGGAATGCCGTCGGCATCGCGCCCGAAGAAGGTCGGGACGACTTCCTCTTCGAGTAGGCGATAGAGCGCAGTCGCATCCGCTTGGTCCTGCAACTCCTGGTCTTCGTACAAGCGCGAGCCTGCGATGGTCCAACCGCTGAGCGGGTCCGTCGCTTCGGGCCACCAGCCATCCGCGATCGATAGGTTCAACGCTCCGTTGGCGGACGCCTTCATGCCCGAGGTGCCGCTGGCTTCCATCATGCGTGTCGGCGTGTTCAGCCAGACATCGACACCCTGCACCAACTTGCGCGCCAGCGCGATGTCGTAGTCCTCGATGAAGACCACACGGCCAGCGAAATCGTCCTCGCGACCCAGATTGACAATGCCCTTCAAGATCTCTTTTCCGCGGCCATCAGCGGGGTGCGCCTTGCCGGCAACGAGCAGAACGACGGGCTTGTCTGTACTGGCCAGGATCGAACGCAAGCGCTCTCGATCGCTGAACACAAGGTGCGCACGCTTGTAGGGCGCAAAACGGCGCGCGAATCCAATCACCAATGCACCGTCGTCCAAGCCTTCCAACAAGCGCGCCAGCAGGATCGGGCTGTCGCTTTGCTGCAAGTACGACTGCCGCAAACGTTCGCGTACCTCCTCCATCAGGCTGCGCTTCGCAGCCTGGCGAATGTCCCAGAGGCGTGCCGAATCGAGACCCTTGGCATGATCGCGGAAGTCCTCGCCGCGGACCGACCGATCCGTAGCGCCCAACTCGCGCGCCAAGTCCGGGTTCGTCCAAGTCGACAAGTGCACGCCGTTCGTAACCGCATTGACCGGAATCTCGCTGCGGAGCAAACCGGGCCAATAGTCCTGCAAGAGCTCGCGCGACACCTCGCCATGCAGCTGGCTGACGCCATTAACCTTCGACGCAAAGGCCATAGCTAGGTGCGTCATGTTGAAGTCCGCCGGTTCGTCAATCGGTGCTTGCGGCGGCCTGCCAAGCGCGTAAAAGCGATCCCACGGCACGCCGGACCACTCGGCAGCGTCAGCGAAGTAGCGCCGCATCATGTCTTCGCCAAAGCGATCATGACCTGCCGGCACGGGTGTATGTGTCGTGAATACGCCCGTCGCGCGTACGAGTTCGCGCGCCTCCTCGAACGTCAGCCCTTGGCGGCGAACGAGGTAGGACATGCGCTCTAAGCTGAGGAAGGCGGCGTGCCCCTCGTTCATGTGCCACACCGTCGGCTTCACGCCCAGCCTACGCAGCAGACGCGCACCGCCGCGCCCGAGTGCGATCTCTTGCAACAGCCGCATCTCCGAATCACCGCCATACAGGTGACGTGTGATCTTGCGATCTTCCGGCTCGTTGCTCGGCACATCAGCATCGAGCAAGTACAGAGTGACGCGCCCCACCGCGACGATCCATGCACGCAGGTGCAAAGTTCGACCCGGCAAGCTCAACTGCATGATCATCGGCTCGCCAGCGTCGTCACGAACGAGACGCATCGGCAATTGCGCAGGGTCGTTCTCGAGCTCGAGCGCGATTTGTTCACCGCTGGGTGTCACGCGTTGACGCAAGTAGCCGCGCCGATAGAACAGCCCGACGCCCACCAAGGGCAATGCGATGTCACTCGCCGCCTTCAAGTGATCGCCAGCCAAGATGCCCAGGCCACCGGAGTAGATGCGCAAGGACTCGTGCAAACCGAACTCGGCGCTGAAGTAGGCCACGGGACGCGTAGGCGTCAGCACTCCACCATTAGCTGCCGGCCAACTCGGCGGAGTGTCTTCCAAGTGAGCTTCGAAGCGTGCCAAGACCGACTTCAATCGCTCCACAAACGGCTGGTCCGCGGCAGCGGCCTCCAAGTCATCGCGGAAGGCTTGCTGCAAGAAGGCGACAGGATTGTGACCGCTGGTCTCCCATGAAGTCTTCGAGATGTCTTCGAAGATCGTCTGCGCGTCGGTATCCCATGACCACCACAGGTTCTGCGCGAGTCGCTCGAGGCCGCGCAGTTCTTCGGGCAGCGTGTTCGCAACATCAAAAGACACGAGCTTGGGGCGTTTGCCCTCGGTCGAGTCAGTCTGATGCGGCTGCACGGGTCGGCGCGTCTGCGGTACGCCGCGCGCACCGCGCTTTTCGATAGCTACGATGGCAGAGCTAAACGCGCTCTCGTAATTGCTGATCAGATCCGACCACGCGGCGCGTTGCGCCGTGGAACGACAGGCTGCGACGCGCTCATCGCTTCTGGACTCTTCGGCTACCAGGTTCGAGAGCGTACTCGCCAAACCGGTAACAACATCTTCAAAGCTACGCTTGATGCGCTGCAGCACGGTGACTCCATCGCCAACGCCCAGCCCGAGCTCGTCCGCCCAACGACCAAAGCCGGCGAAGTCACTGGTGATCGTTGGTACACCCAGCGCGAGGCTCTCTTGCGGTGCATAGCCCCACGGTTCATAGAAGGACGGGAAGCTCGTCAGATCCATCGCACGCAGCACCGCCTCGTACGACATGTCCAAGAAGCCGTCGCCTTCCTTGAGGTAGATCGGCACTTGAATGACATGCACACGACGCTCGCTGGTGTTGTCCAAACCTAGGCGCAGGCAACACTCGCGCACCGGATCGCTATCCGCTTCGAATAAGTGGTGCGTCGAAATCCCGATCGGCCCGCCAAGGGCGGGTTCTTCCTGCTCGATGCGTTCCAACAGGTCACTCTTCAGGCCCGAGTTACCAGCCGGAACCAGCACCCACAACACGATGCCGCGCCCCGCGTCCGCGTCCATCCTGGATAGCGCCTCTAAAAGCACATCCAAACCCTTGTTGTGGTACTCGTAGCGACCCGAGATGGCCATGTGCAACATGCCATCGACGGGCTTGCCCAGGAAGGCGCGCGCCATTCGCTCAAGCCTCGGGCGCACGACCTCTCGCGGATGAGCCGCGGCGATCGCGTCGATCACATCCAAGTCGATTCCATTCGGAAGTAAGGGCGAGGGCACACGCTCGTGCAGCAGCTCGGCCTCGCGCGCCGTGATCTCGCTGACCGTCGTGAAGACATCGGCCGAGCGTGCCGCGACACCCTCGAGCGAATGCTTGGCGCTTACGTTGTGAGTCTCGGCCAACTCCTTCGCGGTGTGATCACCCAGGCCGTCTTCCGGCGAGTGCCCCAAGGCCGACAGCGTCCGGCCCAGCTTCGTCGCGTGTGTCGTGAACACAGTTCCCATGCTCGGCACGCGCGGCGCGAGATACAACAGCGACGACGCCGTCATCCATTCATGTGCTTGCACGACGGCGCGGCGGCGGTACGGGGCCAAGTACTCTTCCCACCAGCGTTCGATCACCTTGCCTGCGGCCCAACCGAAGAGCACCGGCTCGACGTAGTCCCATTCACCCGAGATAGAGTCGACGGCGTGGTCCTCCCACATGCTCGCGAGCACATCGTCCTTCTGCTCGTACAGCTTCGAGAACTCGATCAAGATCACGCGCGGGCGACCCGGAATCGTCCAGCGCCCGACACGCACCGGCAATCCCATCGCGCGACACGACTCGGTGAAGGGCGCGAAACTGTGGTCCTCGACAAAGGGCAGCTGTCGGTCCTCTTCCCCAAGCAGCCACGGGCCGATCGCTATGTAATCGTCGCCAAAGCGTTCGACCAGGGTCTTAGCCTTGGTCGAGAGCACCGTATGGATGCCACCAACCTTGTTGCAGACTTCCCAGCTGAGTTCGAAGAGTGTGAAGGATTGAGACACGGTGCAATGCGGGCACGGAGCGGTCCGTACCGATGGTGGGTGAAGCTAGTGACGCGGGTCACCAAAGCGATGAAGCGAGAGGATCCTGCGCTGTCCGTGCGAGTGGCCTTGGGCTCACTTGCCGGCAGGAGGTGCCTTCTTGGGCGATTTTTGAGGCGGCACTTTAGCCGCTTTCGTGGCGGGCTGGCTGAGCGATGCCTCGAAGCGTTTCAAAGCATCCATGAATTCCACGAAGGCATCATGCGGGCCCCCATAGGGGCTGAAATAGGCGTGTACATCCCCGTCGGACATGAACTTCGTGCACATGTAGTAGACATGGTCCGAAGTGCTCAACCGACGCCAATTTTGCAGAGCCTCCGGCCGGCTGCCGGCCAAGGCCCTCGCGCGCGGCAGCAAGGCGTACAGGCGGGCCTGCGCCTCGCGCTGCATCGGATTCCCGAGCCACGCTGTCAGGTCGCGCTCGGCGTCTGCCCAAGACACGGGCCGCGGGATACTGATCTCGCCTGCGACTTCACAGCGCGCCGCGATCTGGGACGGTGTCGCGAAGTCGAAACGATCGCTCCCGAGCACGTAGTCCGGTAGGTGGCGCATGAACTCGAAAATTCCGGTGTCCTCCCATTGGTGTTCACCGAAGGTCTCGTAGTCCATGAACAGTCCAATCGCCTCCGCGCTGTCCTTCACTCCGTGCAGCCACTCGACGAAGGTGTCAGCCAACAGGGGATAGGCTTCCCATTCGCGGTTCGAGAAGCGGAATGCAATGTCGTCTGAGAAGGGATAGTCGCGCGCGAACAACTTCAGCTGGTTGCATCCGTCGGGCCGCCACAGGTGATGCGGGCTGCGCCAACCCATCAGCGCCTCAGCACCCTCGGCCATCAACATGTTGAAACCCATCGTGTCCAAGCGGCGCGCGACATCTGCCGTGACGATCAGTTCGGTGTTGCGAAAGGTCGTGGGCCGTGTGCCGAACACCTCTTGAATGCGGCGGCTATGGGAACGTACTTGGGATTCCCACTCGGCCGGATCCTCCAGGAAAGCCAGCGAGTGCATCGATGTCTCGGCCAAGAACTCGACGTGTCCCGTCTTGGCGAGCTCGACAAAGCTATCCAATGCATCCGGCGCCCAATCCTCGAGTTGCTGAAGTGCTGTACCAGAAATCGAGAAGGAGCAGCGGAAGGCGCCATTGTGCGCTCGAATCGCATCCAACAAGACCGCGTTCATCGGCAGGTAGCACTTGTCGGCCACGCGCCGCATGATGCGCTCGTTCTCTTCATCGTCGAACAGTGGCCGCGCTTCGAGCTCTTCCAAACCGACGCGCTCGGCATGCTCGGGCAAGATCGTGCGCCGATGCGTCAGGCGGTACGGCTGATGGACTTGGAAGTAGAAGACGAGTGATGTCACGACGCCAACTCCTGATAGATCGCTTCCAATTCGATCGCACGCTGGTCCCAGCCTTGACGCTTCGATTCTTCGAATAGCGCGCGCGCCAAGCGTTTGCGTTCTTGTGGTTGCGTGATCAAGCAGCGCATCGATTGTTCCAGGCTCGCATGATCCGTGCAGTCTACCGCCGGAGCGCTTGGCAGGACCTCACGAACGCCAGCCGCTTCCGAAATGATCACACAGCGCTCTGCACGGGCCGCTTCCAATGCGACCAAGCCGAAGGGTTCGCAACGGGATGGCATGACGACAAGGTCGGCGCGTGCATAGGCCGCGCGCACTTCATCGTGCGTGCAGCTCGCTCTCCACTGCACTCGATCGCCGAGGCCGCATTCGTCTATCTGGTCACGGATCGTGCGCGACATGCTGCCGTCGCCGATCATTTCGACGCGAAAGTCCAGACCCGTCGCGAGCAAGGCCGCCGCTGCGCTCAGTACGAGGTCGGGGCCCTTTTGCCGCTCGCAACGTCCCAGGAACAACACCAGTGGCAGATCCATACCGTCCGGCGCAGGAAGTGGCGCGGACCCTGTATCAGTAGCTCCATGCAGAATGCGCGTCTTTGCCGGATCGATCGCGTAGGCGGCGCACACCTCGGCCGCGCTGCGCTTGCTTACGCAGAGTACAAGGGGAGCCTGCTGCAGCCCCTCGCGCTCGATCGCCTCGATGCTGGTCGATGTGTCACGCCCCGCCCCTGCGGTTCGATCGAGTTCGAGCGAGTGCAAGTGGGCCAACCATGGCTTGCCGCTCGCACCTGAGGCCGCTTGTGCCGCCGGATAGGTCATCCAATCGTGCGCGTGGATCAAGTCAAAGGCTTCGTGACGAGCCACGACTGCAGCAGCGGCCGCATAGTCCGATGTCGCGCGCCAGCTGATGCTCTCGTAACTCCCGACTGCTATGCCTCCAGAGGTAGGCGCCAAGTCGAGGGCACATTGAGCTGCAACCAGTTCGGTCGGAATCAGATCGACGCCATCCGTCTCGAAGCGAGAGCGGCGTCCCGCGCCAAGATCACAGACGCCAGGCGGCAGCAGCACCGACACGGAAATGCCACGCCTCGCCAGGGCTCGCGCGAGCCCGGCGGCGGTCACTCCCAGGCCGCCAGTTACATTTGGCGGCCATTCCCATGCCAGCATCAATACACGCATTCGACTCGTGGTGCGCTCCGATCAGGCGCTCCCCTTCGTGGTGCTCGTCCGTGCGATCTACGGCCGACCAGAGGGCGGCGGAGAACGCTGATTGGCCTACGCAACCGGCAGTTTCACCGCTTCGCGTTCTCGGTGCGAGTAGACAACCCGAGAACAGTCGAGAAGGCGAGATCAAGTGCGTGAAAAGGTGAGCGTCTTCGCCCGGCTTCACGACTCCTTAATTGCCGCCCCGTATGCCAAGTTGCATTAGGTCTCAGCGCAACTTCCGGCTCAGCATGTCCGTGGAACGCAGGTACTCGCCCAAACTCCAGGCCTGGGCGAAGGATCCCCCCGCTCGCTGCGGCGCTTCTCCGTCGTAGACCTCGGCAATATGGCCCATTCCAACGCTCGCTATCTCGGTCTCGAGCGGCGCCCAAAGCTGCGATAGCTCGTCACGGCGAGCGCGCGTCGAACCAAAGGCACGCAAGTCGGCTTCGATGTGGAAGCCAAGCAACCAGGGCCAGGCCGTTCCCTGGTGATAAGCTGCATCACGCTGCTGCGGTCCACCTTCGTAGCGCCCGATATAGGCCGGATCCGCTGGCGACAGCGTGCGCAAGCCAAAGGGAGTCAGCAGCTCGGCGCGCGAGCGCTCGACGATGACTCGACGCTCGGCTTTGCGCAGCGGGCTGGCTGCTTCGGCTGCAGCAATCAGCATATTCGGACGAACGCTCAGGTCGGGCGTACCGTCATCGCGAATGACATCAGCCAAGTAGTGCTCGTCCTCGACCCAAAAGCGATGCATGAAGTGGCGACGCATCAAACGCCGGCGATCACCATATTCCTTGGCGCGGGTCATGTTGCGGAACGTCAGGTTCAACTCTTCGATCAACGCGAGCAGGCCATACCAGAGCGCGTTCAGCTCTACCGGCCTTCCGACACGCGGCGTCACTGGCCCGGACTCGATCAAGGCGTCCATCCAGGTCGGACTCAAGTCGGAGCGCCCAGCGTGCAGCAAACCCTCTTCGTCTACGAAGAGGCCCAACGCGCGCGCCTCGTCGCCATGGCTGTAGCCTTCGGCAATCGCCTCGAGTGCGGGCAGGAAGGTGTCACTAAGCAGCGCCTTGTCCGCTCCCGCATGCGCCCACATGCGCACGGCACGCGCAAACCACAGGCTGGCATCCGCGGAACCGTAGTGGCTGTCCCCCGGCGAACTGCCAAAGATATTGGGCAACAGACCACCTCTCACGAAGGGAAGCGCACCCAGCAGAACCTCCTCGCACTCTTTGACTCTGCCGCGCGCGAGCGTCAAGCCGGGCAATGCGATGAAGGCGTCGCGACCCCATTCCCCAAACCATGGGAAACCAGCCAAGATGCCCAGGCGCGTGCCATCGGCTTGATCGCTGCCCGTCGCTGCCTCTCGACCGCCTTCTACAGCAAGCTTTCGGCGATAGAAGTACGAGTGGGCGCTGATGCGCGCAGTCCGTTGCGGGCCACCATTGTGCTCGACCTCGGCCGTGCGCGTCCGAGTTTCGCGCTCCCATAGTACTTCGGGGCTGTGCCCGAGTTCGTCGATCGAGACTGCGATGACTACGGATTCTCCAGGCTTCAGCGTGAGCTCGATGCGGCCCGGAGAAGGATGATCCTCGGTGAACTCGAAGCCGCGCTCCTTGTCTCGCTCGTAAGTGATGCCTTGGTACCAAGCCGGGTTCGATAGGAACTCGGCCCGTGCGTCACCCCAGTGGAGTTCGACCTCGGGCAGGGACTCGTAGGGCTGATAGCAGAATCCGAAGTCGGTCGTCCGAACATTCGGATCGAGAGCATCGTTGCGAATCGTCAACTGGTCCGATTCGCGGAACGGAAAGAGGGGCCGCAGTGAAAGCTCGATGCCCGACTCGCCCTGCTCGCCAGAATCACCTGACTCGCCGGAATCCTTGCTCGCGCTGTAACGCACGAGCAGCGTGCGACGCCCAGCAACAAGCAGCAGTTCGCGGCGAAAGGCGACACCAGCAAACGACCAATCCGTGCACGGCCATGGCCGTGCAGAGAAGGACTGCAGGTTGTCAAGCTGGTCGCTCGCGAGTTCGTCCCCATAGCTAGCGACGCCAAGGCTGGTGCGCTGCTCGGCGACAGTGACTGTCTCGTCGAAGCGCGCGAGCAGCAAGTGGCGCTGCACGCACCCATCGGGTACCACGGTCAACCAACCGTGGTAGCGCCGGGTAGCCACGCCCAAGGCAGTGCAAGTAGCGTAGCCCCCGAGCCCATCGGTCTCGAGCCACTCACTGGTTATCCAACTCGGGTCCGGCTGTGGCGAGATCGATTGCCGGTCGGACGACAGACACAATATGGAAGCGCGCGTCGAAAGGGCGGGCATAGCGATTCAAGGGTTCTTAGCGTCGAGAACAAGCGCGGTAGGGTACGGATCAAGAGGCAAAGACTCACCTTTTGCGCTGGTTAAGATGATCAATTCGAGTGAGTCGTTCCGCATTCATTCAAAGTGCCTTCTACGGGATTCGGGCGCAGGCGCTTGTCGATCGTTCGACCCGACGGGTTTCAATCCAGCATCGACTCATGGCACAAGCACATGAAGCTGTCGCGTCCGGTCGAAGTAGGCAGAAGAGTCATGACTACTTTGCGCTTTCGAGGCATGCTATGGGCAATCCCGTAAGGCCAGCCTGCCCACGAAACGCTTCTCATGTCCCTGATTCAAGAGCTGAAGGAAACCTTGACCCTCGTGCTCGCCGGAGGCGAAGGCGGACGACTGAAGCCCCTGACCCTGACGCGTGCCAAGCCCGCCGTTCCCTTCGGCGGCGCGTATAGGATCATCGACTTCACGCTGTCGAACTGCATCCACTCTGGTTTGCGGCGCGTCTTCGTGCTCACGCAATACCAGGCACTCTCGCTCGAGGAGCACATTCGCTTCGCGTGGAACTTCCTTCCGCGACGACTCGAGCAGTTCATTTCGGTTCGCCCGCCGCACCACCGACAAAACTCAAAGTGGTACCGCGGAACAGCGGACGCGATCGCGCACAACCTCGAAACGCTGCACGAAGAGCACCCGAAGCATGTCCTGATCCTGTCCGGCGATCACATCTATAAGATGGACTACGGCGAGATGCTGCGGAAGCACGTAGAGACAGGTGCGGCCCTTACGATCGGTTCAGTCCAGATCCCGCAGGAGCAGAGCTCGAACTTCGGCATCTTTGAATGCGACTCGGATAACAGAGTCTTGTCCTTTAAGGAGAAGCCCGAGACGGGGCCCGAGATTCCCGGGAAGCCCGGCTATTGCTTGGCTTCGATGGGCATCTACATCTTCGAGACCGAAGAGCTCATCAAGCGCCTGCGTGACGACATGGAGGACGAGAACTCCGGTCACGACTTTGGGCACGATGTGATCCCGAGCATGATCGGAGATGCGGCACTCTTCGCCTATCCCTTCACGGATCGCAACGGCGGGCAGCCCTACTGGCGCGATGTCGGCACCCTCGATACCTATTTCGAGTCTAACCTCGACCTGTGCAGCGCTGTTCCCGAGTTCAACCTGTACGACGAGACGTGGCCGACCTACACGCTGTGGCACAACGATCCGCCGGCAAAGACGATTTCGGACCATGACGAAGAGCGCCGCGCGCTCGTGGTCGATTCGCTCCTTTGTCCTGGAGTGATCGTTTCCGGCGCTCGCTGCCGGCGGTCGATTCTGTCGAATCGTGTACGCCTCGATCGGGACGCGAGCGTCGAGGATTCGATCCTGATGAGCGGCGTTCAAGTCGGAGCCGGCGCCAAGATCAGGCGCGCGATCATCGACAAGTGGGTTCAGATCCCTGAGGGCGCCGAGATCGGATACGACCGCGACGCTGACGAGGAGCGTTTCCACGTATCTCCCTCGGGCATTGTCGTGGTTCCGCTGGGCTACGAGTTCGACTGACGCAACAGGCTGGCAAAGCCTCCGGATGGAGGCTGATAGTCGCAATACAAAAAGAGAGCGGCGCCGGTTGCCACCCAAGATTGGGTGCAACCGACGCCGCTCTCGCATTCGGTTCCGACTCGACAATCACGTTGAGCAATCGCCGAGCGGAGGGCGGATCACGGAATCAGTATGATTTCGAGGCCGTCCGACAGGTTGAAGAACTGACCGGCACCGGCCGGGTCGCGGTACCAGCACTGGAAGTTATGGACGCCAGCGGCAAGGCCGTTACCGACCATGTCGATCTGATACTCGAAGGTTCCACCGGAACCAACGACGACGGGCATGCGGACGACGGTGC
>JBLFWN010000066.1:0-36018 GCA_047611405.1 Planctomycetota bacterium
CTTAGTGCGCTCTACTAGGTGGTCCTCTGGCCCGGACAGGAGTGCCGCGCTAGCAACGAGCCGGCACTGCCCTTCGAAGCGAGGCTCCGCATGCACTGGATGAAGGTGCGCAAGATCGCTCTCAGCGAGGCTCCGATCAAAAAAACACGTCAGCTCTTCGTGTTCGAATGCAATTGATCGTGATCGCGGCATCGCCTCAGCACACACTGGGATTGTGGCAGTCACACTCGTTCGAAACGAGTTGAAGACTATCGAATCCGCAGCCAGCCTTTCCAACCATCCGATGCAGCGACTCCTGACAGCACTCACCCTGTTCGTAGCCCAGCCGCTCTCATTCGCGGCTCAAACGCTTGAACGCCTTCCGAACATCGTCTTCATCCTAGCTGATGATCAACGCGATGACTCTCTCGGGTGCGAAGGACATCCGGTACTACGGACTCCCGCCATCGACAGCTTGGCCGACACTGGCGTGTTATTCGAGAACTCCTTCGTGACGACTCCCATCTGCTGGGTCAGCCGTGCCGCGACCTTGACCGGCAGAACGGTTCGCGCGCACGGCCAACCGACCCGCATTGAAACCGTTCGTTCCGAAGTGGCGAACGAGATGTATCCGGCTTTGCTACGCAACGCGGGCTACCGGACCGCGCACTTCGGAAAATGGCACGCTCGTATGCCGGAGGGCTTTGAAAGAAGCACGCACTTCGATGAATTCCGCTCGATCACTGGGCATCCCTTCTTTAGGAAACAGAGCGATGGCAGCCTGCGCCATGAGACGCAATTGATTGGTGACGAAGCGCTGCGCTTCCTCGAACAGGCGCAGCCTGATCAGCCGTTCATGATGCAATTATGGTTCAGTGCCCCGCATGCTCAAGATGCAAACAAATCGCCAGGGATGGGGCACTTCCCGTGGCCGAAGTCTGTGCCTGACGACCTGTACGAAGACAAGTCGATTGCTGCGCCGCGCCTGAACGACCCCGAGCTGTATGAGAAGCATCCCGACTTTCTGAAGCGCTCGATCAATCGCGCACGCTTCCACTGGCGTTGGGATACGCCTGAGAAGTATGAGACGAACATGCGTGCTTACTTCCGGATGATCAGTGGCATCGACCTAGCGGTCGCGCGTGTGCGCGAAAAACTCGCTGCCCTTGGTCTGGCCGACAACACCGTGATCATCTATAGCGCGGACAATGGTTACTACCTCGGCGACCGCGGCTTCGCCGGCAAGTGGACGCACTATGAAGAATCGCTCCGGGTTCCGCTGATCATCCACGACCCCAGGAGCAAGCCGAGCGCACGCGGCACCCGCTCCGATGCCTTGGTCTTGAACGTGGACATCGCAGCGACCCTATTGGATCTTGCCGGAGCGGAGGTACCCGCCACCTATCAAGGGCGCAGCCTGCTTCCCTTCGTTCGCGCCGAGCGCCCCGCTGACTGGCGAGAGCAGTTCTTCGTTGAACACGTCTCGGTGCCTCCACTCTTGACCTGGGAGGGCGTGCGCGGATCTCGGTACGTCTATGCGCGCTACTTCGATGTCTTGCCGCCCTTCGAGTTCCTGCACGACCTGGAACGGGACCCGGACCAGCTCCAGAATTTGGCCTCGAGCGAGAAGCACCAAGCTGTATTGCGCGACATGCGCGAGCGCTGTCAGGAGCGAGTGATGGCGTACGGCGGGCCGCTCCTGCCCATGTCCGAGCGCTACGGCCGGACGATCCGTACCTCGGAGGAGGAGCGATCGGCCGGTCCGCTCCAGCCTACATCGCAGGAGAAGTGAGCCCTCCCGGAAAAATGCTGACGGCACGTGCGGTCACGGCGCAACCAGTCCGCGCAAAATTGCGGCTCCGCCACAGGAGTCCCGCGAATTGCCTGACAGCATGCCGTGGCCTGCGGATAGGCTGTCCGGAACCAGCCCATGTCTAAGAACACTCGCAATCTATTCGTCTGGAAAGCCCGCACCGAGGAAGGCAAGAAACGCCAAGTCGAAGCCAAGCTATTTGGGGGACAATGGACCCTTCGTGCGCGGTGCGACGACGAAGAGGAATGGACCGATTACGAGGAGCCGCTTCTCGACGACTTGCTCATTTTGCTCGAGATGCTCGAGAACAAGTATCAGCGCAAGCATCTGTCGTATGACAAGCTGCAGAGCGTTCAGAAGCTGATTGACGACCGCGCGAAGTAGGACTGTCTTCGCTTGAATGGCTGCTTGGCGAGCTCGTGTCCGAGTCCAGGTCTCGATAAAAATCGACAGCAGGAGCCTGCTAGACGCGTAGCTAGCGCTGCGACGCGAATCCAGTCTGAATCCTGCCGCGACGACTGGCAGCGAGCTGGCTTGAAGGAAGTTTCGTCTCGGTGGACTCGATCGCTAAGGTGGATCCACCATGTCGACTCAAACGGACCGCCGCCAATTCATGACCGCCGCGATCGCAGGGCCCGCGCTCTGGTCGCTGCCTGGTCGCCGCCAGTCCCCGAATGAACAGATCCAGCTGGGTGTCGTCGGAATCGGAATCCGCGGGCGCAGCTTGTTGAGTCGGTCCTTCTTGCCGATCGGTGACTTTCGCGTTGTCGCCGTCTGCGATGTCGACACGCAACGCCGCGATGATGCGAAGCGGCGCGTTGACGAGCACTATCAATCGAAGGACTGTGCAAGTTACGTCGAGTACCAAGAGCTCTTTGCGCATTCAGGCCTCGACGCAGTCGTGCTAGCAACACCGGACCATTGGCACGCTAATCAAATCCTGCTCGCTTGCCAGGCAAGGCTCGATGTCTACTGCGAGAAGCCACTGACTCTGAGCCTGCGCGAAGCGCAGCTCTCGATCGAAGCCGCACGCAAGAGCCAATGCGTGTTCCAGACCGGCAGCCAACAGCGCACGGAGTTCTCGCAGCTCTTCGTCGACGCCTGCGAACGCGTTCGGAATGGTCGCATCGGACGTGTGCTGACCGTGCACGTCGGTGTCGGCGATCCTCCGCGAGCTTGTGATCTTCCAGCTGAGCCGCCCGAGCCTGGCCTCGATTGGAATCGTTGGCTCGGACCGGCTCCCATACGCGAGTACAACAGCATCCTCAGTCCGCGAGGTGTCCATGGCCACTATCCGAAATGGCGCAATTACTGGGAATATGCGGGTGGAGGCCTGGCAGATATGGGAGCGCATCACTTCGACATCGCGCAGTGGGCCCTTAAGCAGGATCAATCCGGACCCGTTCGCATCGAGCCACCGAGCGATCCGGCAGCGCTACGTGGCGCGACCGTGATCTATAGCGATGGTACACGGCTTGTGCACGGCGGCCCCAGTGGCGTTACTTTCATCGGGACCGAGGGGACGCTGCACGTTGACCGCGGGCGTACCAGCTCCGTGCCCGATTCGATTTTGAGTGATGAACTGACGGAAGAGGACGAGCGCCTCCCGCGCAGCGACAACCACGCACACAATTGGTTGCAGGCCATTCGCGAACGGCGCGCACCCATCTGTGATGTCGAAGTTGGTGCGCGCAGCGTCGCGATCTGTCACCTGCTTAATCTCGCCTATCGCCATCGCCGCCCGCTGGATTGGGATCCTGCAGCGTGGCGCTTCGTTGACGATGCCGAGGCGAATGGCTGGCTGGATTATCAACGACGCGAAGGCTTCGAGCTCCCTAAAGTCTGACCCGCGATGGCTGCAACTTCGGCACCATACGCTCCGATTCACAGCAGGGATCGAAGGAGTCAGCGCAACGACATGGGCAACTCGTAAACAGTTCCGATGAGTAACCGCATCTGCCTGTACTTGCTCCTGGTTATGGGGTGTGCGTCGCCTCCCGAGCAGGCGTCACCTCTGCCGAACATCCTGATCTTGTACACCGATGATCAGGGCTATGGGGACTGCGGTGCAATGAACCCAAACGCGAAGTTCGCGACTCCCCATATCGACCGGCTCGCGCGCGAGGGAGTTGTCTTCACGGATGGGCATAGCGCGGGTTCCGTCTGCACTCCCTCGCGTTATGCCCTATTGACGGGCCGCTATGCATGGCGCACACCCCTAGGAAGTGGCGTGCTAGGCGCGGATGCCGACTGCATGATCGAGGATGGGCAAACCACGATCGCCAGCCTCCTGCGCGCGTCGGGGTACCGCACCGCATTGTTCGGCAAGTGGCATCTGGGCATGCAGATTCCGGGCGAAGCCGGTAGGCGGGATTGGGATCAACCTGTGCTCGACGGCCCACTGCAAAAGGGCTTCGATCAGTTCTATGGCATTCCGGCCTCGATGAACTTCGGCGTCTTGACCTGGTTCGATGGCGACCGTGCCATCGAGCCCACATCGATGTGGACGCGCAAGAAGTTCCCTACAGCAGAGATCACGACTCCGCCGCTCGACTACCGCATGGCTCCCCCATACGAGCCCCAGCGGCAAACCCAAAGGGACATCGAGGTCGCATCAGGTTTCGTGGATGAGGAAGCGCTGCGGATCATCACCGAACACGCGATCGAGTTCATTGAAGCGCCCCATCAGGATCCCTTCTTCGCGATGGTTGCATTCACATCCCCTCACTTGCCGCACTGCACCGCGCCCGAGTTTCGCGGTACGAGCGATATGGGCAACTACGGGGACTTCATGGCCGAGACGGATCATCGCATTGGACAGATCCTGAGCGCGCTACGGGCGAGCGGTCACGAGCAGAACACACTTGTGCTAATGACTTCCGACAATGGGCCGGAGAACAACTACAAAGACTGGTCGCAGCTGTATCAGCACGAGTCCGCGGGCGGCCTCCGCGGTGGTAAGCGCGACGTGTACGAAGGCGGTCATCGCGTACCCTTCTTCGTCCGCTGGCCGCAAGCCATCCAGGGTGGCCAACGCTCCAACCGTCCCATCGGACAGGTTGATTGCCTGGCAACGATCGCGGACATTGTCGGCGCCCCGCTTCAGCCTGGGCAGGCGCAAGACAGCGTGAGCTTTGCGCCGGAACTTCTGAAGCTTGTGTCTGGCACGAATGCCCGCAAGCCGCTGATGCATCACGGCCGGGGCCAGTTTGCGATCCGAGAAGGGCGCTGGAAGCTCGTGTTCGACAAGAACAGACAAGACTCACGCAAGCTCGGTCAACCGATCGAGCTATACGATCTGCACAGCGATCCGGCCGAAACGAACAATCGCCGGGACGAAGCCCCGGCGATTGTCTACGCATTAATGCGTCGAGCCGAGGAAATCCTCGGCCCTAACTGAGTTCTGATTGGCTGCCTTAGCGGCGGCCGCCGCGCATCGGGCCGCGATCTTCGTACTCGATCGTCACGATACGATCGCGCGTGTCACGGAAGGCCTCACGAACCTTAATGGTCCGCCCTTCCAAGTCGGTCTCGTTCAGCGCACCTACGGCAGCGATGGCATGGTCTTCTGACCCCATCTTGATGAAACCAAAACCACGCGACTTGCCAGTTTTGGCCCGCATGCGAATGGTCACGGTCTCTACTTCACGGCCGTCGGCGGCGAACAGGTCGCGCAACTGATCTTCGGTGTAGCTCTTGGGAAGATTACCAACATACAAATGTTGCTTCACGGATGTACCTGCTCCTCGTTTGCTTTGAATGGAATGCTTGAAAGAGAGCGAGCCACGGTCGTAACCGCGACTCGCCCCTGGTCTGAGATCACCGGGTTATTACCAGCGATCGCCGCCGCCGCCACGGCTGCCGCCGCCGCCACCACGACCACCGCCACCGCCGCCACGCGGCTGACGCTCGCGGGCTTCGTTGACCTTCAAGTTACGGCCGTCGAGGTTTTGGCCGTCGAGAGCTTCGATGGCAGCCTGGGCGTCGCCGGGGGTGTCCATCTCGGCGAAGGCGAAGCCACGCGGGCGGCCCGTCTCGCGGTCCATCATCACGGTGACTTCCTTCACGCCACGGCCGTCTGCGGCAAGAGCGTCGCGCAAGGAGCCTTCGTCGGTGTCGAAGGAAAGGTTTCCGATGTAAAGTCTAGATCCCATGGGGTTCGTCCTTTTCGGTGTCAGCGCTAGATGACCTGACCGGACGGAAAGGTTTGCAAACGCGGAGCATTCAGAAAATTTCAGAGTTGCGGCACCCGGAATTGGGCGTCGCGTTGCGTCGTTCCTGCTTCAGGCTCGTTGCGAGCATGCGTGGGGAAGCGCCAGGTGGAAATGCCGTAAACGTCTGGCAGGACATCCGCTCAAAATCTTGACGCATAGGGCATTTGCATACGCGGTCTGGCTCGGAGTGTCGACTGGACAACCCGAAGCCGCGATCTGCTGGGCGCCGACCCTACGGCGGATGCAGGGCGTTGGGAAGCACGCTGACAAGTTTCGTAGGAATTGCTTTCCCGAGTGGGAATCGATGCCTGGCCCGCCACCTACAGCCCCGTGACAACCGCACTCGCGACTGCCCCGAAATAGTGGCCATTCACTGGTGCGGATCAGCGCCGTGCCCACTCGAATGCCCGCCATAGATGGCTCATTTTTCAAGGCCAAGACAGCTCCGCGCGCGGGCCGCCATTGAGCCATTCAACCAGTCAATCTAACGCCCAGGAGCCCCGCCGCGCCCCCTGAACGGCGGGTCACCTCTCGACAAACCGCCCGATGCCGCTTCCCCGATAGACTCAGGCAAAGCCTTGTAACGGGCCCTGCTCGAGTGATTCGATACCGCATATTCCCTTCCCGAAGATCCCAACTCAGCTCGCGACCGACAGCGTGCGTGACGATTGGGTCGCGACCGAAGAAATCCACGGCGCCCAACTCGTACTAGCTACCGATGGGAGCTCTGTGGCCATTGGCAAACGCAAGGCTTGGCTGCGCGAGGATGAAGCCTTCTTCGGCTGGCAGCTTCTGCGGGCAGAGCTCGAGCGCGGGATCCGGGCCTTGCACGAAGCGCAGGGCAGGACTCGCTCGCTTTATCTATATGGCGAGCTGCTTTCCTCGCTAGATCCACCTCGTCCCGCAGCTGCTCAAGCGCATCGCGCTCCACGCGCATCATCACTAGCTGCCTCATTAATTGGGCTGGGCTCTCCATGCGCAAACGCGGAGCCTGAATCGCCGGACGCCGCAATGCCCCCGTCCTCAGCATGGGGAGCGAGCACTTCCTTCTCCGCCGATCCTTGATCTAGATGCCGCTCACTGTCAGCCGTGAGCGATGGATGCATTACACCCGACAACTCTTTCACGAGGCGTGCCGCGGCAGTCTTGGGCGAAGTCGATGGCGCGCTCCGCTTCTCCAGACGCTCGAGTCCGTTGCGCAGCGGCCCAATTTCCCTGGTACACATCCACGCCCCGATGACGATGATGGACGTTGCGATCAGGAGAGAGGCGAGCAGGCAGACAATCATGATGGATTGTTCAGGGGACATGCCTCTATTAACGGGCAGGAGGCGCCTCTCTCCCATCTAAGTGCACTGGCCGGTTCATTCACCTCTGCTTAGCAATCTAAGTGTCAAGCAAGCATCGAAGGCACGTGAGAGCCTGAGTACCTCGTTGAACGACCGCCACGAACGGCCCACGAAGAAGCGCTCTGACTCCGGGACTCCGACTGATCTCTTCCGCTGCGCCCCATTCCGCGTCAGGATTCGTTCTTCGAGCCTTGGTCTTCAACCTCGGCCTTATTCATGCAAGCCCGACGACTCCATCACCTCATCGCCATCGCTTCCATTGCGCTCTCCGCACTGACGGTGTGGGTGCTGGTAAGAACACCTTTCTCGCAGGTGTCCCCAATCGCGGCAACCCTTCAGCTTCGTTCAGAAACGGACTCCAAAGACTCGGACATCCGGCCTCTGACACCTTCTGCCGCGATCACGAAGAGCAGAGTAGAGACGCCTGCAGCCAGCGCGGCAGTCGAGAACTCCACGGAGCTGCGGATTCAAGTCAGTCGCGATGACGGCCGCCCCGCCCCTTTCGCGTTGATCAGTTGCCTGGGCCCGACGGTGGCACGCACACACTGTGATGCTGAAGGCCGCTTGACGATCTCGGTCGAATCCGGCTCGTATGAAGTGCTTATCCCTTCCGAAGGCTTTGCCGACCTGACGGCCATCTACAGTCCTGGTGGACGCTCGAATGCCGAGTTCACAATCCGTACGGGTGAGAGCCGTGAAATCGAACTAATCGCTTATCAGGGAGCGAGCTTGCACCTGCAGTTTCACGATTCGACGCCCGATGACAGCGGTCTTCGTGAACTGCGAGTCTGGTACTGGGAAGAGGAACATTGGATCAAGTCGGACCCTGCCTTCGTCAAGGAAGGCGGTCGCTGTGTGATCGACGGTCTGGAAGCTGGCTGCTACAGCATCGCCCCTAAGCCCGCTTCCGCAAACTTCTTCGCACCCCGCGTGATTCAGCTCGAAGCTGGCGAGCAGAAGCTCGTCAATATCGAAGTCACGCAAGTGCGAGCGGTTGAATTCGATGTCATCGTGCGCTCCTCGCCCGGGGGCCCGGCCCTACCGATCGATCTGTCCATACGTTCCGAACTGCAAGGTGAGTCAAGCCTCCCGTACGAGTGGAATGGCAAGCGCCAACATGACCAGGCACGAAAGGCGGGCAATTTAAGAATCCAACTATTCCCCGGCACCTATCGGTTGCGCTTCGATACGCAGGGCTACCTTGGCCACCGCACGCAACTGGTTCCTTCAGCGAGCTGGTATCGCGAGGTGCAGGTACCGAATGAGGGCCCACCTGCTCCTGAATCCTTGGAGTTCATGTTCGAAGAAGTCGGCACGCTTGCGATCGTACGCGGCAAGATCACCGGCAAGCCGGCCGAGAATAGCCGAGACTTGCAACTACGCCACCGCAACGCTCAGGGTCGCGCGACAGGAAACTACCTGTGGCTGCAACCCGATGGCTCCTTCGAAATTGTCATGGACCTGACGCTCATCGAAGGCGGCGTGGTCAGTGTCGTCGAGCGCTTCAAGGGACAGGCCGATGTCACCCTGGATAGTTTGCGCCTGCAAGCAGGCGTTCAGGAGTGGACGCTGTCTCGGCCTACAAACTGATCGTCACGCAAGAACGAGCCGGCATCATCGCACCGTCTCGGGCTCGAGCACTGGCTTGCCGGTCGCCCAGCCATGATTCCGGTTCCCGGAGGCATCGGGAAAAACACCATCCACTACGCGATCGAAGTGGAATAAGGCCACCGTGTCTTTGTCTTCGCGGTGCATCTTCTTCGGGCGGAATCTATCGTTGTAACGCGCGACCTTCGAGATGCGTACTTCGTCAATGGCACCCGTGAAGGCATGCTCGGGATTGCCTCTGTGATTCGTATCGGCGCCAATGTAGAGCGGGTGGTGATTGCCCAGGATCTCGCCCTCGGCCGGAGTCCGCTCTGTCAGCTCCCCGTTGACATAGAAACGTGCCTCCTCTCCGTCCCAGCAGAAGGCCAGATGGTTCCAGTCCTCCCAGTCGAGTGCTTTCCCGGCCCCCACAACCGTGTAGCCCTTGCTGCCCTTCAGGCGCAGGTGGCCGTCGCCGCCCGTCGTGTTCCAATTGATAGAAAAGCCTGAAGTTTGAGTCTTCGCGACTAATCCACTCCAGCCCTTGGGCGCGGTTCCTCGAACCCAACACTCCAGCGTGAAGGCCGAGTGATCCCAGGCCAACGGCACTCGAACCGAACTGGCACCATCCAGCAGCAAGACCATGTTTTGCTTGGGTGCCTTCTTCACAGCCTCGATCAGTTTCTGTGACTCGACCGAGATACTCAACGGCACACTAAGGGGCTGCTTGAGTCCACTCGAGAGCGCGTACTCCATCGTGACCGACATCCTCACATTGTCTGGCATTCCAGTCGTCGGAGGCGTCACGACGACCAGCTTCTGCTCGCTAGACTCGCCAGCCTCAAGCCAAAGGTCGGAACGCTCGGCCCGGATGTTCCAACCGGGTCGGCCGATGGGTTCAACCCGGAACCGGCAACCCTCGTTGCGAGGATTCTCGACTTTCAACACCAGCTGCGATTCGTTTTCCATTCCAGAGGACACCACCACTGTGCCGCTCACGGAACACCATCCGCCCGCGCTGCATGACTCCATATCGTCGACCTCGGAGCCGAGGACGACATCTCCGCCGTGTACGGCCCCCACCGGCATGACCGCCATCTCGAAGCCGTCCTCGCGAATCTTTAGGTGGCTGATGACATTCCGATCGGCAGACTCACGGTAGGGACGCTGATGGCCACCGGTCACAGCGGTGACGTAATAGTGGATTCCATCAATCAGGCCGTCATCGCGCCAGCGATGTTGATGGCCGGCAAAGACCGCCGACACACGGCCATCCTCCTTCAGCACCTCGTGGATGTCGGGCCAGTTGCAACCATTGTATTGCGCGGTCCAACGCGGGTGGTGCAAGAAGACATATACCTGCGTCGCCTCCGTCTGCGCAAGATCCGCGGTGAGCCACTCAAGCTGGTCTTGCCCCATGTTCTGCGTGCGCGCCGGGTCACTGAAAGACAGTGACTCATCCGTGAACAGCACGGCAAAGTGAGCCCACTTGTAGTCAAAGGAGTAATAGAGCGGCCCGAAGTGTTGCTGATAGGCAGCTAGATGACCACCAACGATGCCGGCGCTTGCATAGACATCGTGATTGCCCGCAACCGGATACCAAGGAGCATCGAGTTCGCTCATGTAGTCGCGGTACTCCTTCATCTGTATCAACCACTGAGCCTCCTCGTTGTAGCCGTCAACCATGTCGCCGACGGTCATCACGAAGTCAGGATCCAGATGGTTGGCCATGCGCACGCCCTCGGCCAAGACTGGCATACCGGATTGGTCGCCGCCTGTACGATCCCCGAACAGCACGACGCTGAAGCTGTCACGCTCGACAGGTGCGCGCAGCTCTACGGCCGATGAAGTACCGGCTCTAACAGCCTGATCGCTTAGACGCGGATCAGCCCGGTAATGCCCCCATAGACACAGGGCGAGTGTGATAGATCCCAGGACCGTGCGCCGATAAAGAATGAGCTCGGAAATTTCCATGACAACTTAGGCGTGATGAGAGCGAAGTACGAAAAGTGACGACTCTTCATTGCTCAATGAGTGCCGAGCGGAGACGACAAGTCTCCAACGGCGGTCAACTGCGGGCGATGCTGTAACGCAGCGTGTGTGGCTGACCGAGTTTTGGACGATGACCCAACCCGATCAATCCACTGGACCCGAGACGCAGCTCATCGCGACGCACAAAAGTCGGCTCGCTGCCCGGTGGACCCGACAACCAAGTTCCGTTCGTACTCGAATCGACCAGGAAGAAACGGTCGCGCTCGCCGCGGATGCGGGCGTGCTCACGCGAGACGCCTTGCACTTCGATTTGCAAGCCACAGCCATTGGAGCGTCCGATAGTGATCGTCTCGTCGACTTCGATTGCGCCCGTGCCGCCAGAGTCGCCCTCAGCTTCGAGGATCAATCGAGCCGGCCCAAGTGATTGGCTTCCAAGTGGCGCGAGGACGACGGTGGCGTCCAGTTCGTTCCAAATGATCTCGTGCAACACGACAAGTGCTTCCTGACCGCGAAGCCTCAAGGAATCCAACACGCGTGTTTGAATCCCATCGCGATCCAACGCGAGCTGCAACTCATGCTCGACCAATATCTGATTGGGCTTGCCCACATCCGCGATGCGCTTCGCGCGGTACACCGCAGGCCCAGATACGCGATCACCATCGACCTGCACAGCGCCGTGGTGAAATCCGATTCTCATATCCGGCGGGTCTTGGCCTGCTGAATCTGACATCGCATTGTCGTTCATGAAAGCAACAGCCGCGCGCGCCGCCGAGACAGGATCCGCAAAGGCGCACAGAAACTCGTGCCCCATGCGAGTCACGACCCGGCCAGACCTGCGCGAGACCTCACGCAGCAATCCCTTCCCAACGCGTTCAAACACAGCATCTGCTGCGGAGCTTCCAAGATTTTGCTCGATGTCTCCGCCCGAGCAAATCTGAGCAAAGAGGACAGTCGCCTGGGCAGGCCCGGTCGTATCGGATGCGTCGGGATGCATGTGGACTAGCATAGCGCGAATGGCGTCGCGCAACGCGGGTTTCCTGCTAAGGCTACGAGCGGGGCTCACTGCACTGGTTGTAGGTTCCGTTATTGCGCACAAGGCGCTGTTGAGCGGTTTTCGATGCCCGCGTCATGGCTATCATGTCTGGGCCCCGGATTATGTTTGGCTCCACTTCTGACGAACGGCTTGGCATCATGAGAACGGTCTTACTGGCGGTGTTGTCGAGTCTCTTGCTCGCGGCCTGCAACAGCCCTACGAAACAAACCACCACGACGGATGATCTCTCGGGAGCGCTGAGTAAGCCTTACCGCGTGCTGATCCTGGGCGACTCTATCTCAATGGGCTACACGCCCCATGTCCGTGAGCAGTTTGCCGGCGAAGCCATTGTTGTCCGCGCAATGAACGAGAAGGGCAAGAATGAGAACTGCGCGGGCACGAAAAAAGGCATCGAACACGTTGATCGTTGGCTCGCAATGGAGGGCGGAGGTTGGGACGTGATCCACTACAACTTCGGGCTGCATGACTTGAAGCGTGTGATGCCCGACACGGGAAAGAACTCGAATGATCCGAGTCATACGAACCAGGCGCCGCTCGCTTTGTACGAGAAGCAGTTGCGTGAGATCGCAGTGAAGCTTGCGGGCACGGGCGCGAAGTTGGTGTTCGCGACGACGACACCTGTGCCCGATGGAGGTGTGCGACCGTACCGTGATCCGGAAGACGTAGCGCGATACAACGCAGTTGGCGTGCGTGTCGCCGAGGAAGTGGGTGCGGAGATGAACGACTTGTTTGGCTTTGCGCTGACTGGGATGCCCGGGATGCAGAAGGACACGGATGTGCACTTCAGCAAGGAAGGAAATGTGGCGTTGGCGGAGAGGGTTGTGGCGGTGATTCGGGGGGTGCTTGCGGGGGGGTGAGTTTGGTTGGTTGGGGGATGGAATGAGGCGCGTGGGGTCTTGAGTTGTGCGTTGTCGTTGAGGGGGGGCCGGCCAAAGCCAGCCCTCACTCCTCCGCCTGCATCACCGCCGCCACCGCCTGCACTTCATCCAATACACGCAGCAGATTCCCGCTCCACAGCTTGTCAATATCCCCCTCCGCATATCCACGGCGCACCAACTCCAACGTCACATTCAAGGTCTCAGACGCGTCATCCCAACCCTCCACACCACCGCCACCATCAAAGTCCGAGCTGATTCCGACATGGTCAATCCCAATCAGCTCAACCATGTGGTCGATGTGGTCGACGAAGTCAGCGACATTGACATCGGGCGCGCTAGCCGCAATCTCGTCCCTACGCTCATCCATCTGCTTGTTCAAGTCGTCCATCTTCAAGTCGTAGGCTTCACGCGCATCGGTACCCAACTCCCTCACAGCTTTACGACCGAGCAGCTCGAAGCCCGCCTCTCGCGCGAACTTCTCCTTGAACACTCCGCTCGCCGCACGGTGCGCCTTGTCCTTCTCCGTGTCGAGGTAGCTTCGGAACGCGACGGTCTGAACCACGCCGCCACCCTTAGCCAGGAGTTCCAGCTGCTCATCATCCATGTTGCGGCTGACATCATTCATCGCGCGCGCAGAGGAGTGCGATGCGATCAGTGGCGCGCGCGTAAGCTCTGCCATCTCGACCATGGCCTCGCGCGACGGGTGAGACACATCGATCATGATGCCCCACTTATTCATCTCGTGGACAGCCTCACGACCGAGCTCACTTAGACCGCCATGAAGCCAGACATCGTCCTTCTCGCCAGTGTTGGAATCCGAGAACTGACTGTGACCGTTGTGCGCCAGTGACATGTAGCGGCCGCCCAAGCGCGCGAACTTCTCGATGTTGCTCAGGTCGAGCCCAATGGGGTAGGCGTTCTCGATACCGATCATTGCGACCTTCTTCCCACGGCCCAGGATCTCGCGCACTTCATCGGAGGTGAGCGCCAACTCGATTTCATCGGGCGCTAGCTCCTTGCACAGCAAGTGGATCGCGTTGAACTTGGAAATCGCGGTCTCGTAGGCATTGGCATACGCCTCCTCGTTCAGCTCACCTTGGCCGGTGTAGACGATGAGCCAAGACACATCGAGCCCGCCCTCTTTCATCTTCGGTAAGTCGACTTGGCTTCGCAGCTTCATCGAGTAGTTGCGGTCGACCGTGAAGTTGGAGACAGAAATGTCGTTGTGCGTGTCGAGCGTGATCACGCGCTGGTGAACGCCTCGAGCCAATTCGAGCAAGGCCTTCTCCGACAACAATGCGGGTATAGGTTCCCCGCCTCCGCTGCACGCACACAAAAACAGGGCTCCCAGGTGAGCCGGCGAAACGATTCGCATCTGAATCCTTATCGTTTGAGTTCGAGGCACAGGCCTTGGATTGCAAGCGTGGCCCGGCTGGGCCACGCTGCGCGCGCCATCCTACCCGGCGCCAGCCCCTGGGCGCCTCCCTCGCGCCCCAGGGCCCAGATCCACAAGAAACTTGAGCTCGCGCCCTCTAGGACCGCCCTGGCACCACCCGAAACCCGGGTAGTCCACCGACCGGGCGGCGCACCCATTCTTGTGTTTTCCGCCCACCGAGCCCGCCTGCTCGACCTGACAGGGATAGCTTTACGCAGCATTGGGGCTGCGCACTACCGGATCAGCCCGGAAGGATCCGGACGCTGTGAAGATTGGCCTAATTAAATCGAATTGCCCAGCAAAGTAAGGCCAACACAAGAAGTCGCATTTTGTGTCCAATGGATATCCGACTCGCCAAATCAGAGGGCGCAACTCTCTAATTACGCAACCAATTGTCTCACCTCGCAACTATGAAGACTCCGGCGCTCTCGCTTGTCGTAGCTTCCATTTTCAGCGTCTCTGCACTCGCGTCCTCCGCGATTCCAGAGACCGAAACTCCCGCCCCCGGCTGGCTCTCTGAAGTAGGCCAGACGATCGAGGGGTTGGAGTACAGCTTCGCCACCGTTTCGACGGATGGCTGGAGTGCGCCGAACCGTACCCAGAACCTTCGGGTGACTGTCTCCACGACAGGGCTGCATCTTGTTCCACGCCTGCCGAATTCGAATCGACAGTTCTCGCTAGGCCTCCGCACATGCGCCATTGGTCGCGACGGACGCCAACTGCCGATCGGTGACAAGGGCTGGGAGGCTCATGGCAACCGGGCACAGCAGCAACAAACGGAATTGCTTGAGTGGATCGAGAACCGGCCGAGCGGCATCGAGCAAGGATGGACCTTGCACGCGCCGCCCTTCGGCGGCACGGACCGCAACACGTCGGTCTGGGTCGAACTGGAAATCACGGGCGATCTGTCCGCGCTGCCTGCAGCAGATGGCAGAAGCATCACTTGGGTCAATAGCCACGGAGTTGCAGTCCTCGACTACGACGGCCTGCGTGCATGGGATGCGAGTGGGCGCGACCTTGACACTCGCTTCTCTCCTGCACCCAGCGGCTTGCGCATCTTGGTCGACGATCGCGAAGCGATCTATCCAGTATTCATCGATCCAACATTCAGTGATCTCGGATGGGATCATCAGAGCGATCAAGATGGTGCCGAGCTAGGCCTCTCACTCTCGACAGCTGGCGACATCAATGGCGACGGCTTCAGCGACATCGCACTCTCGGCGCCGAAGTTCGATGGCACACATGTGAACGAGGGACTGGTGTTGGTGTTTCACGGAACAGCCAGTGGCCTCTCGTCCACAGAAGATTGGGCAGGATCAGGCTCGGGTGCATCAGCGCAGTTCGGGGGTTCGGTTTCGTGTGCAGGCGACGTAAACGGCGATGGCTACGACGACCTGCTGGTAGGAGCTCCGACCTATGACAACGGTCAACTCAATGAGGGGGCCGCGCACTTGTTCTATGGCTCGGCCAATGGACTGGCATCGATTCCAGCCTGGAGCTTCGAGGCCAACATCGCCGAAGCGCGCCTAGGCACATCGGTCGCTCGCGCGGGCGATGTGAATGGCGACGGCTACGACGACCTGATCATCGGCGCGCCCATGATCTCATTTGGCCAGAACTCCGAAGGCGCCGTGTTCGTGTTTCATGGCTCCGCAACGGGCCCACGCAACCTGCCCGACTCGTTCAGTGAGGGCAATCAAGCATTCTCAATGTACGGACTCTCTGTTTCAGGCGCGGGTGACACCAACGCCGACGGCTATGACGATGTGTTAATTGGTGCCCCCTTCTATGACGGCGGGCAACTGGACGAGGGACGCGCATCACTCTTTCTAGGCAGCAGCACAGGATTGGGAACGAGCGCTGCATGGACGGCCGAAGCGAATTTCCCAGGTGCACTTGTCGGTCACTCGGTTACCGGCGTCGGTGACGTCAACGGCGACGGCTACGCGGATGTCGGATTCGGTGCCCCGAATTGGTCCAGCCCTCAGGTCAATGAAGGCATCGCCGCCGTATACCTGGGCGGCCCCAATGGTCCCGATAGCGTGCCGACATGGTCGGTCGAATCCAATGCCACCAATGCCACCTTTGGCTACTCCATAGCGACAGCCGGTGATGTCAATGGTGACGGCTATGCAGATGTCCTGGTCGGCGCGCCGCAGTTTCCGCGCGCGACTGCTGGCGAAGGATTTTTCCGCCTTTACCTGGGCTCGAGCGCAGGCCTCTCACCAGCGCACGAATTCGAAATGTTCAGCGATCAGGTCGACAGCTCCTTTGGCTGCTCGGTGGCTTCCGCTGGCGACGTGAACGGTGACGGCTTTGGCGATGTGCTCGTCGGTGCACGCCTGTTTGACGATGGACAGATTGACGAGGGGAAGGTCTTCCTGTTCTTTGGCCGCAGCCGCGGATTGGCGGCATCGGCCTCCCTCACTCTCGCCATAGATCAGGAAGGTGCCGCTTTTGGTACCTCGGTCAATGGCGCAGGCGATGTCAATGGCGATGGCTTCTCTGATGTGATCATCGGGGCGCCGGACTTCGATGGCGGACAGAACGACGAAGGCCGCGCGTTTGTCTTCCATGGCTCACCCTCAGGCATGTCGCCCGTACCGGACTGGATCGGCGAAGCCAATCAAGAGCTTGCAGGATTCGGCGGTGCGGTCGATGGAGCAGGTGATGTCAATGGTGACGGCTACGCAGACGTGATCATCAGCGCTCCTTCTTACGACAGCGGACACGTCAATGAAGGCAAGACCTTCGTGTATCACGGTTCGTCTACGGGACTGCTCTCGACCCCAGAGTGGACTGCCGAAGGCGACCAGTTAGAGGCAGAGTTCGGGAGCTGTGTCGCAGGTGCCGGAGACATCAATGGCGACGGCTATCACGATGTCATCGTCGGCGCCCACCTATACGACCGGGGTCAAATCGACGAAGGCGTCGCATTCGTCTACCTTGGCTCTCCGAACGGCTTGAACGCGATCCATAGCTGGAGCGGCGAGAGCAACCAGGAATCCGCGGAGTACGGCTATTCCGTAGCAGGTGCTGGTGATGTCAATGGTGATGGCTTCTGCGACATTGTCCTCAGTGCGGCCCTCTACAACGGCGGCCAGATCGGCGAGGGTCGCAGCTATGCTTACTATGGCTCCCCAGCTGGGTTAAACGCGGCTCCCGACTGGACCGCCGAAATCGACCAAGCCTTTGCCCTCTTCGGCGCCGCGGTCTCCGGCATCGGCGATGTCAATGGCGATGGCTTCAGCGACGTCGGTATTGGCGCCGCTCTATACGACAACACCTTGGTCAATGAAGGTGCCGTGTTCGTCTATCACGGATCTGCTGCGGGCCTCGCGCTGGACCACAGCTGGTTTACCTCAGGTGACCAACCGGGCAGTGGCTTTGGCTATGCCGTTGCGGCCGCAGGCGATGTGAACGGTGATGGCTTTGGTGACCTGGCGGTTGGCGCACGCTTGTTCGACGATTCGCAAGCTGATGAAGGCGCTGCTTATGTCTTCCTCGGAGCCGGCAGTGGTCTGTCGCAGAGCTTCGACTGGCGCCTGAAGGGCGTCCAGTGGAACGCCCAACTCGGGAACGCGGTCGGCTGCGCCGGCGATGTCAATGGCGATGGCTTTGATGACCTCGTAACAGGCGCTCACTTCTACGACGCCGGCCAATCGAACGAGGGCCTAGCCTTCCTGCACTTGGGCAATGGCGGCGGCGCACCTGCGCGTGCCCCCCAACAACGAAAAGGATCGGGATCTAGCCCCATTGCGCTGCGCGGCGCATCCGACCAGACTGACAGCTACCAGATCCAGATCGAACGCATCGGCAATAGTCCGCTGCCCGCGGGTCGCTGCGACGTGCACATCGAGTGGGAGAGCAAGAGCGTCGCGCTGCCCTTTGATGCTACGGACTTGCGACGTGGACCGAGCAGCATCGACTCTGGTTCCAACGGCACGGGCTTGGTCTTCAATGAGACCGTATCCGGGCTGAATCCCGGCTTGCACCATTGGCGAGCACGACTCGCGACCTCCAATCCGCACTTCCCCCACGGCCCGTGGATTACGATCTCTGGCAACACGCGGACTGAGGCCAAGATTCGGATTCCGCTTGTGGACTGCAACGGAAACGGCGTCCTCGATACGACGGACATCGCGAACGGCACGAGCTTGGACTGCAATGCCAATGGGAGGCCAGACGAGTGCGACATCGCGATCGGTGCCACGCAAGACTGCAATGCCAACGGAATCCCTGACTCATGTGACATTGCGTCGGGGCTAAACCTCGATGTCAATGGGAACGGAGTTCCGGATATGTGCGAGAACGAGATCCGGTTCTGCGTCTCGACACCCAACTCGACCGGCTTCCCGGCCTTGATCGGCTCGAATAGCGACTACGTCATCGCACACAACAACTTCGTGCTGACGGCCGCTCCTGTTCCGAATGACACGGGGCTGTTCTTCTATAGTCGAGGGCAAACCAATGGAGGCATTGGCATTCCCTTTGGCAACGGAACGCGCTGTGTCGGTTCGCCCAGCGACCCGATCATCCGCATCAACCCGCCGATAACCGCGTCCGGCAATGTGCTTGCTCAGGTTGTCGACTTTAACAATCTGCCCCCCGCGGGAATCATCCTGTCAGGCAACACATGGAACTTCCAAGCGTGGTTCCGTGACCCGATTGCGGGCGGCTTCTCCTTCGACCAATCCGACGCAATTCAAGTCACCTTCCAGTGATGGCGACGTGTCGCGCCCCTCGCGAAGCGAGAGTCTCGCGAATTGGTGGATGGCAGTGCAGCGCTGGGCGCTCTCGTGCACGCTGCGCTCCACCTGGCCGGATCCAAAGCCGAGAAGCCTTCGATCTAAGACACGCTCGCGCGTCAGGTCGGCACAGAGAGAAGCTCGAGCCTTAGTAGGTGTTTCACGCCCGCTTCAGCGCGGCAGATCCTTCGCGGGTCGGAAGCCTTCACCTGTTCGACTGTAGTCTTCTTGATCGCGACTTGCGGACCGCACGTGTGCTGCATCGGATGTGTATGAACCACCGCGCCGAACGCGATAGGCGGATTCCCCTATCCTCTGCCCGGTCCCCACCGTGACTCGCTGGTCATAGGACAGGTAACTATCGCGGCACCACTCGAACACATTGCCGTGCACATCGTGCAATCCAAACGCGTTGGGCCAGAAGCCTCCAACCGCGAGAGTTGGTGCCTCTTCATCCTCTCCGATGGCAATGCGAGCCTGCATTAGTGTCAACGTGCTGCCGCGGTAGAAAGACTTGCGCGTGCCCGAGCGGCAGGCGTATTCCCACTGCGCCTCGGTCGGCAAAATCAGGCCTGCTTCACGGCACCACAGATCGGCATCCTCCACAGAAACGTTCTCAACAGGCAGGTCACCCGAGCCGCGATAGATCGAAGGCGTGGGCTCCATGGCCGCGGTTCGAGCGACGGATTCGTAGGCGTCTTGCGTACACTCAGTGCGTGCGATGAGGAAAGGATCGAGAATGACCGCATGCTGACCCTCGTCCTCTGCGCGCTGGCTCTCAAACTCGGGCGAGCCCATCATGAATTGGCCGCCCGGGATCAGCATGAAGTCGAGTCCAGAGAGCGGGTGCAGCCAAATCGATATCCAGAAGGCCTGACCGCCAGAGGCAAATCGACTGACTCTCTGGAACTCGAACCCTTCGAACTCCTCGGACCATCGCTGCCTGGCCGCGAACGCAACGAGCTCCGCAGCCTCACGATCGAGCTTGGCATACTCCTCCAGACGGAGCAGAGGAGTCAAGTCGATGCTATCGACCTGTGCCCATGGCTCGGCACCCTGATCGGGATAACGCAGCGGAGAACCACAGGAGAAGGCTCCGATGGCAAAAGCGGCAAGCGCCACGAGGCTCGAGGTGGTTTGATTGAGGGTGACTTTCGGACCCATAATTGCATCTAGATTCTGATTCGATTCCGAACCGTTCATGCCACGTACTCTGGATAGCGGCACTCTCGACTAACGTCATCCGGGTAATATCGAATTGCGCGTCCCTACCTAGCGGCCCTCTGAGAGGGTAACTGAACGATGCACAATTGCGCATTGGGCGTATGGTAAAGCATGAAAGTCTCGAGCCCATTACGTCCAGCGTGGCACAACATTCGACCAAGAATCAGGGGCAAGGCTTGGCCCACAAGGCAATTCCGGAGCATTCCGGCACAAGCCGCTACTGCCCGCTCTGCTGAGGTTTCCGCGCGGGAGACAAGCCGGGGGTGGTTCCAATTTGACATTCAATAAGGCTAGATAAACCGCCGCGGCTTGGAAGAGGGGTAGATACCCCACCTCGTTCATAGAGGCATGACTACGTCCTCCCGGCAGAGGGGTAGGACCTTCCCTTGCGAGCCTGATAGAGTCCCCAAGTGCTCGACCTCAAATTCATCCGAAATCACTTCCCCGCTCTTCAATCATCATGGGCTTTGATGGACAACGCAGGCGGCAGCGCGCCTGCCCTTGCTGTCATCGACCGCATGCGCGATCACATGGCTCGCTTGCCATGGCAGCTTGGCGCCGACTACCCGGCCTCGCTCGAAGCATCTAAGGCAGTAGGCGAAGGGCGCCGGTCCGCGGCGCACCTACTGAGTTGTGAAACTGACGAAATCCAATTCGGAGCCTCCTCCACTCAGCTTGTCGCACAGCTCGCTCGGACTCTCGCAGGCCAGTGGCGTCGCGGTGACGAGATCGTCGTCACCGACCTGGACCATGAAGCCAACATCGGGCCCTGGATTCGTGTTGCCGATCAGCATGGATTGAAGATTCGCGAATGGCGCATGAATCCGGAGACAGCTGCTCTGGAGATGCAAGGCCTGGAGGAGGTGTTGAGCGAGCGCACGAAGCTGGTCGCGTTCACGCACTGCGCCAACGTCGTCGGTCAGATCCACGATGTCAGTGCTTTCACGAAGCGAATCCGAGCGGCAGGTGCATTGTCGTGTGTCGATGGCGTTGCATTCGCCCCCCATCGACGCGTCGACGTTCAGGAACTCGGAGCCGATGTGTACTTCGCGAGCCTGTACAAAACCTACGGCCCGCACCTGGGCGTGATGTTTGGCCGCAGAGAAGTGCTGAAGACGACCGCCTCCGAGAATCACTTCTTCGTGCCGCATGACTCCCTACCTGGGAGGCTCGAGCCAGGCAACCCAAGCTACGAAGCGGTGTCGTCGGTCAGCGGTATCGTCGACTACCTGCTCGCTCTTGACGCTCATCACGATGAGAGCAGCGACCCGATCCAGATCGGTGATGATGACGCGCGCGTGCGGTCTGCGATCACACGCAGCTTCCAAAGGATTGCAGAGCAAGAGCAGCAACTCGTTAGCCCACTGCTCGAGTGGCTCGACCAGCACCCATCAGTTGAACTAATTGGTACGGCCAGCCCTCACTCTGAACATCGCGTCCCAACAGTCACCTTCACGGTAAAAGGCTTCGACGCACCCGAGGTGGTGAACGAACTCCAGCGCGACAAGATCGCGACGCGGCACGGCCACTTCTATGCCTGGCGCGCCATGGATCGCCTTGGCTTGCACGAGCGAGGCGGCGTCGTTCGCGCGAGCCTCCTGCACTACAACACTCCCGATGAAGTCCAGGCCTTGACGAGCGGTCTCGAGCGTGTGCTATCGACGGCTCGTGTCAATCAGGGCTGAGGCGCAGCGCCGTGCACGAAGCGGACGGGGGCTGCAAATCGCCCATCCGGCCTCGACAGCTCATGATCACTTCTGCTCGGCAATGCAGTATAGGTCTTCGTGCGTGCGCAGGAAGATCTCGCCCGCACCGATCACTGGAGTCGAGTTCGTCGCCTCGTCCTATTCGTTCTCGGCGATGACTTTGAAGCCTTCAGGACTCGCCTCGAAGACGATTGTTGTTCCACGCTGAGTCATCATGAACATGCGACCGTCCGCGCGCACGATCGAGCCCCAGGTCGAACCGCGCGCCACGCGCTCCTTCCACTTGGCCTCGCCGCTGATTGGGTCGATACACCATAGGATCCCGCCCATGTCCGGCACGTAAACGTGGCCACCCTCGTATACGCCCGAGCCACAGTTGCTCATCTGGCTAGCGTTGCGCCACATGCGATGACTCTCGCTCACATCGCCCTTGCCACCTAGCAGCCCCGTTGATAAACAGCGATTCATGGATTGGTTCCCTCGAATCGACTGACAAGGCGCCAGGTTCTGCGCATAGTTGCGCGCTATTCGTAGGTTCTGGCAACGCGGACAGGCGGTTCGAGGGGGCCGAGACATGAATCGCTGTTTTTCAACGGGCTGCTAGACGTACTCCCATCGTCGGCCCTTCCCAACCACCGACAGCGACCAATACTTCGCCCGCGATCACGGGCGAGGAATACATCAGGTCACCGCGCTTGTCGGCAATGCCTTTCACGTCCACACGATCGCACCGGTTGCGAGCGAATAGCCTACGACGCGTGTCGCGTGGTCGCAGACGACAACCCCTTGCCGGGCGCGCCGCTGCTCAACGGCGTGCACCAAGACCCGGCGCGACGCTCCGATGTCTTCTGTGCTTCGAAAGTCCGGTTCGTCTGTTTCCCACAGCGTCTCGCCCCTCTTCATGTCGAGGGCAGTCACCAATTCGCGCTTACCGGGTCCGGTGTGCAGGATTATCTTGCCGTCGCGTAAGACCGGCGAGGTGCCATTGACCCAATCATCGCGAAACTCGCCGGGGTCACGCTTCCAGAGCTTCTTTCCCGCGAGCGAATAGCAATGCAAGCCGGCGGATGCGTGCCAGACGACGACCCACTCTCCATCCGAAGCGGGTGTCGAACCGCCGTAAGAATTCGTCTTGTGCGTAGGCATCACGCGACCAAAGCCGACCGTCTGCACCCAGAGTTGCTTGCCCGTCTCGCGCTCGAAGCAGTACAGCGAGCGACCCTTGCCCTCATCATCCTCAGGAGTCGTCAAAAAGACACGACCCTTTGACACGATAGGACTGCCGTTGGCCGCCTGGTTCGGCGCCACTTTCCACTTGACGTTCGTCTCTTGGCTCCATTCGATAGGCGCGCCATTCGAAGCTGAGACGCCGTCACCACCGGGGCCACGCCAGGTAGGCCAGTCGCGCGAAGTTGAAGAGAACTAGAGCAGCGCGGAGCTGGCAAGGATCGAAAGCAACATGTGATGACAGTCCGAGAAGGGTCAACGAATGAGAGGCGAGCAGCGAACCTGTCCTAGCAGCATGTTGAAGTCGACCGGTTCATTAATGGAGAACTTCGGATTGGCTCGCAGAGCACTAAGCTCCGCACAAAGTGGAGCACCCCGCGATGGACCTGGCAACGCAGTCAGGCAATCCAAGAACCCTCGATATAGATCAGAATAAATCTGCGAGCCGTCAGGCAAGAAGCTCGGGACGAACCCGGCCGAAGACATCGGTCAATCGCATGTCGCGGCCTTCGTGCCGGAAGCCGAGCCGCTCGTGATCGAGGCCCAATAGGTGCAGCAGGGTCGCGTGCATGTCATGAACATCGACCGGATTCTCGACGATGTTGTATCCAAAATCGTCGGTCTTGCCGATCGTGACTCCCGGCTTGACGCCTCCGCCTGCCATCCAGATCGTGAAGCAACGTGGATGGTGATCTCGACCGTAGTTCGTTTCGCTGAGCTGTCCTTGGCTATACACGGTCCGGCCAAATTCGCCGCCCCACAGCACCAGCGTGTCGTCCAACAGGCCACGTCGCTCGAGGTCAAGGATCAGTGCAGCCTGTGGCTGATCAACGGCTTTCGACTGGGCCCGAATTTCTGTCGGCAGATTTCCGTGAGCATCCCAACCGCGCATGTACAACTGAATGAAGCGCACATCGCGCTCCGCCAACCGACGTGCCATCAAGCAATTCGAAGCGAAGGTACCGGGCTTGCGAACTTCGGGGCCGTACATCTCCAAGGTGGCCTCGTCCTCATCCGACAGGTCCACCAGATCGGGCACAGACATCTGCATTCTGTACGCCATCTCGTACTGCGCAATGCGCGTCTCGACCTGAGGGTCGAGTGAGCGCTCGAACTCGCGCTCGTTCATTGCTCCAAGCAGGTCGAGCATCTTGCGCCGGTCCGCGCGCCGTAACCCGGGCGCATCGGACAAGTACAAGACAGGATCTCCACTGCTCCTCAGCTTGCAGCCCTGATGTTCACCGGGAAGAAAGCCACTGCCCCAGAATCGAGCCGAGAGCGCCTGCATATTGCCAAAGCCCTGGCTGATCAAAACGACGAAGGCCGGCAGGTTAGCGTTCCCGTTACCCAGGCCATAACTCATCCATGAACCAAAGGACGGTCGACCCGGCTGCTGGGTTCCTGTCTGGAAGAAAGTGATCGCGGGCTCGTGATTGATCGCCTCGGTGTGCATCGAATGCACGAAGCACAAGCGATCCGCAATTTTGGCCGTGTGCGGCATCAGTTCGCTGATCCAGACGCCATCTTCGTTGTTAGCGTAGCGCTTGAAGTCGAAGATCGAAGGCGCGATCGGGAATCGCGCCTGCCCGCTGGTCATGCCCGTCAGCCTCTGCCCCTGCCGGACTGAGTCCGGTAGTTCCTTGTCATAATGGTCGCGCAGGCCTGGCTTGTAGTCGAACAGATCCAGCTGACTCGGCGCGCCTTCCATATGCATGTAGATCACGCGCTTCGCCTTCGGACGGAAGTGCGTACCCGCGCCGGGTATCGGGAGAGCGTCGAGCCCACGCGCCGATGCACCTCGAGCCAATGCTTGCGATGGCAGCAGGCTACCCAGCGCAGCCGCCCCCATCGCGCCGGAGATTCCTCCAGCACAGCCTTGGAAGAAGCGGCGTCGTGTCAACTCGAGCTGTCTGGCTTCAATAGGGTTCTGCATCAATCCACCGTCAGGCTTTCGTGCAAGTTCATGACCGCGCTCGCCAGCATGGACCATGCCGCGAGCTGCACCAGGTCGGTATCGACCGGCACGGCTTGTTCACCGACTTCGCTGAGCTGCTCGGCGCTTTCAGGATCATCTTGGAATCGCAGTCGGTACTCATCCAAGCCCGCTTGCAGAAGATCGAGTTCGACGGCGTCGGGCGTTCGTCCCGCGCACGTCCGCACTAGCCAAATAAGGCGTGCACGGTCACCATCGGCATTTGCCTGCGTTCGAAGCGCCAGCGCCCGCGAGGCTTCAACGTACTGCTCATCATTCCACAAGACGAGCGCCTGCAAAGGTGTGTTGGTGATTTGACGCTGGATCACACACGACTCGCGCGTTGGGGCATCGAAGGTCTGCAACGACGGCGGTGGAACCGCTCGCTTCCAGTAGGTGTACATACTGCGACGCCACAAGGCGTCGCCTTCATCCCGAACAAAGCGACGTGTGTTGGAGGACAGCATCGCTACTTCAGCCCACAAGCCAGCCGGCTGATAAGTCTTAACGCTGCGGCCACCTAGCTGCTCGACGAGCAAGCCGGAGGTAAAGAGGGCACCATCTCGAATTTCTTCAGCACCCAGTCTCCGGCGCGGATAATAGGACAAGAGCTGGTTGTCCGGGTCGATGTCTGCGAACTCGGTCCGCACGCGCGAGGCTTGACGATAGGTACTCGATGTCACAAAGCTGCGCAGCATGCCATGCACATCCCAACCCGACTCACGGAACTCGACGGCCAACCAATCCAACAAGGCCGGATGAGTTGGCCAGTCGCCCTGCAGGCCGAAGTCTTGACTAGTGCGCACGATCCCGTTGCCGAAGATCATCTGCCACAGGCGATTGATATTGACGCGCGCGAACAACGGATGCTCCGGAGCAACGAGCCATTGAGCCAGCCCGAGGCGATTCTGCGGCGCTCCCTCCGGCAAAGGCGGTAGGAATCCAGGCGTGTTCGATGCGACAGGCCGCGTGATGTCAGGAGCATCATACTGGCCGCGCATCAGCACATAGCTCTGGCGCGGAGTTCCCAGCTCCTTCATCACCATCGCGCGTGGAATTCCGGCAAGGAGCTGCGTGTGCTCGGCGGCTTTTAACTGCGCCTCATCGTCAAGCGTGCGATAGCTCGCGAAGAAACGGCGGCGCCACTCTTGGGTCAACTGCGCGACCTGTTCGATCGGCACTGCATCGTCGGGCAGTAAGCTCGACGGAAGCTCCCCGGTCAGTACCTGGTCTGCGTGAAGTGCACGGAAGTAATAGCCGGATGGGCCGCCCGTATTCACGATGCGCATGACCAGCGTGTTACGCCCTCTGCGAAGCGAGAGGGTCAACTGGTCTTGATCCGGAGCTGCTCCCCGATCGACTCTTCGCTCAAGAACAGATTCGCCGTTGAGATAAACGATCAACCCATCGTCACTTCCAAGCGAGACCTCAAGCTGACGCTCGTCAGGTGACCATATCGTGCGACCGATGAAATTTGCACTGAGGCCACCAGCCAGGGTGGTCACGGCTTCGTCCACCAAACGGTCCTCAAACTGCCACGTGCGAGCCTCCTCGCCCTCACCGAAGCTCTGCTGGAGGTCCAGCTCAGTAACAGTCTCTGGCCCGTAAGCAGTGTCGTACAAGTGAGCACGGCCCTGCCCCTCTGCCGGAGTGAAGGCCTTCAACGAATACCACCTGCCCAATGCTACCGGTAGGCGCACAGCCGAAGCCAGGGGAGACAGTCGCACGCGCATACGACCCAGGGAGTGGTAGCTAAAGGGAGAGCGGAACTCGAGGCGTAGACGAAGCAGCGGATTGCCTGATCCACCGAACTCTTTTTCACTCAAGAGCAGCAAGGTACGCGCCGCAGCGTTTTCATTCCCATCCACAGCCCAACCACGAGCATCGGCATGCAACACATTCGTGGCTTCGAAGTCCCTGCCCGCTTGTGTGTGATCTGCCCAAGCCCACTGGAGAGGCACCTCGTTCCATTCACCTTCAAGCGTACGCGACTCGAGGCGAACCTGGGTCAGGACAGCATTTCCATGGTCCGCTCGACCGGCACCAGGCTGGTCCTCCGCTAGCGACAGTGCTTCGAGAAGGAGCACGCGTGACCCTCGCGCCGTTGACTCGAGCAGGAGCGTGTACTCCTCGCCCGCCGCCATCGGACCGCTCGCGACGACGACTTCGCCCTCTTGCACGTCCAAGCGGACCTGCTCATCGGACGAAGATGCCTCGATTACGCGCGGGACGGACCAGTCCAAGCCGGTGTCTTGGCTGATGCCTGTCAGGAACTCTTCGCGCGCCCGATCCTCTCCGGGCAAAGGTGCATCCATCGCTTCGCGCAGTTCAGCCAAGCGCGCATCCACGACCTTCATTTTCGATTCCAGCTCGGGGCTCGGAACTTCCACGAATGGCTCGTAGGCTCGATTCGAGTCCTGCGTCTGCGAGTACAGACCGGGTTGGTCGATCGAATTGAAGAAGGAGAAGAGTCCGTAGAAGTCCTCCTGCGTCAACGGGTCGTACTTGTGATCGTGACAACGAGCACAACCAAGCGTCAACCCCATGAAGATGGCACCGGTCGTGTTGACACGGTCGACGGCATACTCGACCAAGTATTCATCACTGATCGCGCCGCCCTCGTCCGTCGTAACCTGGTTGCGGTGGAAACCACTGGCTACCCGTTGTGCCGTTGTCGCATCCGGCAAGAGATCGCCCGCCAGTTGCTCAGTGACAAATTGATCGAAGGGCATGTTGTCACGCAACGCCGCCAACACCCAGTCGCGCCAGTGCCAGGCCTGGCGACCATTGTCTTGATGGATGCCACATGTGTCCGCGTAACGCGACGCATCCAGCCACGGCGTCGCTAGGCGCTCGGCCATGCGTGAACGATAAGGCTCCTGGGTCAGTAATCGGTCGACCCACGACTCATAGGCGCCATCAGATTCGTCGGACAGAAAGGCGTCGAGCTCCGCAACCGTCGGCGGTAAACCCGTCAGGTCCAGGAATACACGCCGAAGCAGCGTCGCACGATCCGCTGCGGGAGATGGCGACCAGCCTTCTGCCTCAAGGCGCTCCAGCACGAAAGCATCGAGCGGGTTCCGTGCCCACTCACTAGCGCGAACGGTTGGCAACTCAGGTCGTACAGGCGTCACGAATGCCCAGTGATCTTCGTACTCCGCTCCAGCTTCGATCCAGCGCGCAAACACGGCCCGCTCATCGGCCGTGAACGCGGCCTTCTTTGCGTGAGCGGGCGGCATGGCTTCGGATTGATCCTTGGTTGTGATGCGATGCCACAACTCGCTCTCTTCCAAACTTCCAGGGACCAGAGCAACACGGCCGCCCAGATCACGAGTCGCCTCAGAGCGCAGATCCAGGCGCAATCCAGCCTCGCGCGTCTCCGGGTCAGGACCGTGACACTCGAAACAGCGATCCGAGAGGATTCCGCGGATGTCTCGGCCATACTGAACTTCGTCACCAGCCGTCCGGGTGACGCCTCGAGCGTTCACTGGCGGGGCGACATGAAGCATTAACGCGACGGCAAATAGCAGGGAGATAGTGTTCACGGGCGTATCCTCCACGATCAATCACGTGATGACAAGCTGAAGCCGCCTCCGGCGCACGGAAGTCAGGTAACGCACTGCCCGAATGGACCGCATCCTCTGTCGAAGTGGGTACATCAGCGAAGTTGGCAAGCACTGAGCCACCAGCTGTTTCGTGGCTCTCGAACCAAGCGCGCGGAATGTGGAGACACATGGTTCGGGCATAACGGACCCTTACTAGAAGCCGTAACGGCCACGAATCCATTCACTCCACGTGGGACGAGATGCAATATGGGTGGCTGCGCCCACGCAGGAAGAGATCGGATCCGACGAAAGCAGGCGTCGCGTCAAAGACATCGTCTAATTCGTTTGTTGCCAGCACTGTGAATTCGCACCCAGCCTGCACCACGCAACAGCTACTCTACGACCCGTGAAGTACAGCCGGCCAGCAGCTGCCATGGACGAGGCATGCAGGCGCTTGATGTCAGCTAGTCTCTCGGCCGAGTAGACAGCCTCGCCAGTCGCAGCGTCGACACAGTTCAAGCGCCCCGTGCTGTCACATAGGTAGTAACAAGAGTCCATCGACGACGAGCGGCGTTGGCACATAGGACGCGTCACGATGTACGACCTAAACAATGCTTTTTTTCTCGGTCACATCTCCGCGCGCTTTGGACAAATCAATCGCCTGGATCACGGCACCCTGGAAGGAATTCATGACATAGACGAGTCCGTTGCAGAGCCGGGCGCTATTGACGGGATCCTTGGGCATCCCGGGACAGGTCCAGACCTTTTCTCCGCTCGTCAAGTCATTGGCGTGAGTCGCATCTGATCCAGTCAAGATGACTTGGGATCGCTCATCGACTACGGCTACGATTGGACAGCCCCAGCTCGAACCAATGGCGCAGGAGCTGCGCCAGCGCTCGTCCCCAATCTTCAAGTCGAAGGCGGCGACGAAGGATGGTTCCTCTTCATCCCACTGCACAATGATCGCGTCCTCGTGCACGGCAGGCGTAGAGCCTTCACCGAAACTGGCCAGCGTCTTCATCTGACCTAGCGGCTTGGACCACTGCAGCTCGCCGTCCATGTCGAGTATGTACAAGCCACGCGATCCGAAGAATGCGACGAGTCGATTGCCCAAGCAGCGCAAGGTGGCGGATGCATGCGAACTCGCCTTGTGCCCCCTCTCGTGCGGAACACCTTCCGTCACCACGGTTCGCCAGACCTCACACCCGTTGCACGCTCGAGCGCAAGAACAATAGTTTGATGACGATGGTCCGCGTTCGGTGGCCCGGGTTGAGGAACGACCTCGGTGCTCTTGCGGGCCCGTATCTCTAGCTCGATCGCAGCTGTCAAGAAGGCTCGATCACCGGCAATGACTGACGAAGAGTTCCCGAGCCCAGGCAGCTTAACCTTCCAACGGACGTTTGATTTTTCGCTCCACTCCAGGGGTAGCATAACCTTCGCTTCGGCGTGACCGTCGTCCAGCGGCCCGCGCCAACCGGGCCACTCCAATTGCGGAAGCCCGATAGCCGTTTGGGCGCGAGCGAAGGTGGCGGCGATACAAACAGCGAAGCGAGTGCGTTGATGGATCATCGTAGTTATCATGCAGCGCGCCGGACCTGGCGGGTGTACCGGAGACACACCCTCTGTCGCTGCAGCTTCATGGCGAAGGCACTCACGTAATCTCAACGTGAGCCGAGAGCCGCTAGACTTGAAAGCCCCGTAAACCGGAGATTGCAGTCGGAGTTCCGGGAACCGTCATCCCAGGAGCTGCGGCAGAGGTCCATTTGGGCTTCAGTTGCCAAGAACCGTCTGCGGCCTACACCTCTATAGCATCGCTGCGTAGCCAACGGCTGTATGAGTGCTGAACGCCGGCACGGGCATAGGCTCAAACCGATCCTCCTTTGCGTATCTGCTGACAAGCGGATCTGCGCTCGCGAGCATGCATGCGCTATGCTCGCGCGCATGCTTGGCAAACTACTGAACCTGTTTCGCTCCAAAGTGCCGGCCTTTGTGGCCCCGGTCGAAAGTGATCTAACTGTCTCCGAAAGCGGCCTCGGCTATCAGATCCTCGAGGCCGGTGGAAGCTGGCATCCCGATGCCACGGACTTCGTCACGGTGCGCTACGCCGGTTGGACGACGGACGGTAAATCCTTCGATGCGTCCTTCCCAGGTACAGCTAGCTTCCCCTTGAATAAGGTAATTGGCGGCTGGACCGAGGGACTGCAGCTAATTGGAGAGGGCGGATCGATTAGGCTCGTTATTCCCCCTGCGCTCGGCTATGGCGCCCGAGGTGCGCCGCCGAAGATCGGCCCCAATGCGACGCTGATCTTCCTGGTCGAGCTGCAAAAAATCGGCCCGTGATGCTGCGCTTCCGCACATAAAACTCTTCATCCGGCGCTCCACTCCCCGGTCAACAACCTACTCGATCAAGGTTCTTCCATGCTCTTCGCCCTGCTGACGATTCCGCTCGCTCTGCCGCAGGCCGAACCCACGCTGTTGCCAGTCGCGCCGGAGGGATGGCGCTTCGAGCGTCTTGACTTCCCGCTGACCTTCGCGCCGGACATCGACCTCGACGGCTTCGAAGAGTTGCGCTTCTTGCCTGGCATGTTCGATGCCGCCGCCGAGGATTACTTCACGTACGTCTTCGCGCTTCAGATAGCAAATGCCCCACGCATCGACGGCGCTTTTTTGAATGACTTCTTCGAGCGCTACTATCGTGGGCTATGTGGTGCCGTCGCAAAGGGGCGCTTCGATATCGATGTCGATGCGATCACGGCTAAGATCAAACTGGATGGATCGCACTTCTCAGGAACCGTACACGCCTACGATGCATTCGTCACAGGCGAAGCCTTTGACTTGAACGCAGAGATCCATGTGATGGAGCGGCCAGGCAAGACAATCCTGTTGTCGCTGGTGTCCCCTGCTCAACGCGATGCCCGTGTCTGGGACAAGCTGCTTGACTTTAAGAAGAGCTGGCAAGAAGCACAGCCCGTGAGTGTCAGTCTTAACCACCTGTACATCGTTCCGAGCCTGGAGACTTATCAAGCGCTGCTAAGGTCGCCAGATCTACGCAAGACATTCGCGGTCGTCGAGGAGCGCACGACCGTGCGCAAAGACATGACCTATACGGGTCTGTACATCTACGGCGAACACACCTACTTCGAGTTATTGAAGCCGGGTCTGAACGAGCGCTTCAAACTCGGAGATAGTGGCATCGCCTTTGGATTGGAACGCGAAGGCGATACGCACCGGATCTCCAAACAGCTGGAGGAAGCCAAAGTCCAAGGCTATGCAATGCCAGTCACCCGCGACTTGGATGGTGAGCCGCACGCTTGGTTCAAGTTGCTGGGCATTCAAGCCGCTCATATGCAATCGCGTCTGAGCATGTTCAGCCTCGAGTACGAAACTGATTTTTTGAAGTCCTGGCACGAGGAGCTCGCTCCGGAACAAAACGATATCGCGCGAGCCTCTGTGATCGAACGCTATTCAGCCGCGCTGGGCCAATCTGTGCAGCGTGACAAAAAGCTGTTTCGCGACGTGGATCGCATTCACTTGACGCTAGATTCCAAGGAGAAAGCGCACCTTGAGACCGTTGCTGCAGCCTTCGGATACGTGCGCGAGGTGACACTTACGGGGATCGCTTTCACGGGCCCCCGTTTTGTTCTCGACATCCAAGACTCCAGCGAGCCGGGTCGCGTCACCGGATTCGAGATCGCCTGCCGAAGCCGCAACGAGCCTAGCCGTCTGCAGTTCGGCGACTGGCAGCTCGAACTGATCGAGAATCGAGCCATCTTCTCCGAGATCAGAGACTGACCCTTCGCTGCCTCCATCAGAAGACGTGTGCTAACGGAGGCGAAGCGGCCTGGGATGCGATCTCAGACATCACACAACTCGACAGCCTCGGTCAGCGCTGCAACCTTGTCGCCCTGCGGAATGAATTCCTGCCCCACATAGCCATCGAAGCCAGCCTCGGCGATGGCTTCCATGATGGCCGTGTAATTTAGCTCTTGCTTGGCATTCAGGTTTCCGCGACCCGGTACACCGGCCGTGTGGTAGTGACCGATGCTGTCACTGAATTCTCGGATGGTCGCAATGACATCGCCCTCCTGAATCTGCATGTGGTAGATGTCGTATAGCAGCTTGAATCCACTTGAGCCAACACGCTGCACGAGCTCCGCGCCCCAATGCGTACGGTCACACATGTAGCCCTTGTGATCGCGCTTAGAGTTCAGCAATTCCATGCACAAGACTTGGCCTTTGGACTCGGCATAGGGTGCGATTTGTTTCAACGCTTCTGCGCAATTCGCCAGTCCGTCTTCGTCTGAAAGGCCGCTCTCACGGTTGCCGGAAAACACGAGCACGTTCCTAAAGCCAGCCTCGGCACTGGCATCGATGCGCTCCTTGACGAGCTCCAGATGGCCCTCGTGATTTTCTTTCTTGTTCAGCCCGTTACCGATTCCGTATCCACGCTCCATGCAGGGTGTCATGGCCGATACCAAGCCGTACTTCTTCAAGACACTCCAGTCCTTTGGGTGAACGACATCGATGCCGGAGAGGCCCAATTCAGCTGACAGTTTGGCAAGCTCCTCGAGCGGGCCGCCATAGCACCAATGCACCGATGACTGTTGCAACCGTCCCTTGCGGACGCCCCGCTCGGTGTCTGGCTCTTGCTTGACTGCTGCACGCGCAACGGCTGCCTGCCCGTTAGCGACAAGTCCCGTAGAGCCGGCAAGAGTTCCTAGCAGGAGCGTTCGGCGCTGCAAAAGTGTGTCGCGTGTCATGGATTCTTTGGATTTTCTGGCCTCGTTCACTTTCGAACCGAGACCGGCAAACGAGAGCGAACAACGGGAATTGATTGCTGCTATGCAATCGAACACGAGCTCGAAGGGCCAGTGGTAGCCACAGAATCCATGCCAGCTCTCAACAAATACTTCTGAAGAAAAAAAAATCGACGCCCGGCCTGCAAAACGGGGTATGGACTAAGCGGCGAGTGCAGCAGTCCCTGCACGAGCCCACACGAAATTGCATTTCGTGTACGGTGGAGGAGTTCTCGTCTCTCCTCCTGACTCTCGCTGCCCTCCCCTCACTGCCATGCAGTACGCGCGTCCTCGTATCTACGCGTCCGCTCTTCTGTTGCTTATCGCCGGAACGGCGACCGCCCAGAACACCGCGAACACTTGTAATCAGGCCCCTCTCGTTGGGGACGGTGTTTGGCCGTTCGACACGAACGCTGCATCCGGCAGCGGCGTTCAGCCAGGTTCAGGCATGTGCCAGAACTTCGGCGAGATCATGCACGATGACATCTGGTTCGAGTGGCATCCCGATTCGTCGGGTGACTACACGCTCTCGACCTGCAACGATGCGGACTATGACTCCAAGCTAGCGCTGTACATCGGAAGCTGTGGATCGCTGACGCCGATTGGTTGCAACGACGATGGTCCGGGTTGCAGCGGGTACTCGAGCAAGCTCGACGTGGCCGGGATCGTGCAGGGTCAGACCTATTTTGTCCAAATCGGTGGCTATAACTCAAGCAGCAACGGCACGGGCAACCTGACGCTCGATCCGATCATCATCGTGCCGCCCGTCGATGGTCCCGACATCGCGGTTTCTGGAGTCGGCAACAACGACTTCATTAACTACGGCACATCCGGCGCCATCCGTGCCTACTCCTTCGCGACGACATCCTGCAATGTCGGCGACGAAGTGGTGATTTGGGAATCGGGCATTGGTAACAATCACCCGCTCATCGCACAGAGTTTGTTCCGCGTCCAGAACGGACGGATCGAACAGCTCGGCTATAGCTTCCTCAAGCACGGCTTCTGTGCCGTCAATGAGAACTCGTGCGGCACCTGTCAAACCACGAGCTGCGCGACGCTTGGCATCGGCTGTGCGGACACCTACAGCGCCAGCCTAAATGACGGTGACAACGGCGCATCGAAGCGCTCGGTCAATGCCACAACTGGCACCTATGTCGGCAACCCGGGACCGACGGGTGATCCCGTCACGATCAACGGCCGCTTGCAAGTGCAGGACAGCGAGCTGACGGGCACTTTGATCGCGGAGTCACAATACATCTCCGAGCATGACCACAGTGAAGGTCTCGCACGCAACAACGCCTCGTGGCGCCAGGTAAGCGTCGACGGAAACGGAAACTTGTCGGGCAACGGTGCGGTCAACATGTTCGACCCCGCCATATTTGCATGGCAGGCGCTTGGCGGTGCGCTTGTCAATGAGGCCGAGAACACCGACGAAGGAGGCGTTGGCGTCCACGGCTATTTCTTCGTCGGCTATGAGGCCACGGACTTGGGCGGCGGACTGTACCGCTATGAGTACGCGGTTCAGAACTTCAACTCCGATCGATGCGGGCAGGCCTTTGAGGTTCCGCTCCCGGCCGGAGTGACACCGACTAGCGTGTTCTTCCGCGATGTCAATCACCACAGCGGCGACCCCTTCAGCAACACGGACTGGGCCTTCACCTCCACTGGTGGCGTCGTTCGCTGGGCATCCGAAACCTACGCCCAGAACCAGGATGCCAATGCCCTGCGCTGGGGCACGCTGTTCAACTTCGGCTTCACAGCCAATGCTGCCCCCGGCACGGTTAACGCGTCTATCGACCTCTTCAAGCCCGGCTCACGGAGCTCGCTGACCACATCGGTATTAGGACCGGATGCTCCGGGTATCACCGACTGCAACAACAACGGCCTCGAGGACGCGCTCGACATCTCCTCCGGCACCAGCCAGGACTGCGACAGCAATGGCATCCCGGATGAGTGCGACCCGGACTGTGACAACGATGGTCTGCCGGACGCATGCGAGACTGATTGCAACAACAACGGCACACCCGACGATTGCGAGTCCATCACGGACTGCAACAACAACGGCATTCCGGACGAGTGCGAAGCCGATTGCGACAACGACGGCACTCCCGACGATTGCGAGACCGATTGCAACAACAACGGCACACCGGATGACTGCGAGTCCATCACGGACTGCAATAACAACGGCATCCCTGACGAGTGCGAGCCCGACTGTGATAACGACGGCACGCCCGACGATTGCGAAGCTGACTGTAACAACAACGGGACGCCGGATGACTGCGAGTCGATAACCGACTGCAACAACAACGGAATACCGGACGAGTGTGAGCCCGATTGCGACAACGACGGAACGCCGGACGACTGTGAAGTCGACTGCAACAACAACGGCACGCCCGACGACTGTGAGACCTTCGCCGACTGCAACGCGAACGGTATCCCGGACGAGTGCGAGCCTGACTGCGACAACGACGGAACGCCTGACGACTGTGAAGTCGACTG
>JBLFWN010000067.1:0-35354 GCA_047611405.1 Planctomycetota bacterium
AAGAAGCGTGGCTTGGGCGACTTGTGGTTGCGGCAGTCAGAGCGTGGACAGAAAGGGGGTACGAACATCGACAAAGGGTCTCCAAGGGAGGTCGGTATGACCTCGTCCCAAGAGGACCTGCGACGTGCGCCATGGTTGCCCTCGATTGGCTGAATGTCTCTAATCCTTCAACACGGAAGCCTGGCAGTTCATGAACGTTTCGTGCTCTCGACCAAATCAGAATGCACGGACCAGATGGTCTTCTTCGGTGAGCGGCGCTTTCGAGAGACGGCTACTTCTTATCTTGAGCACTATCACACAGAGCGTGCTGACCAAGGGTTCGACAGGCTGCGAATTGAAACCAGCGCGTCAATCGGAGCTGGGGAGATCGAATGCGTGGAGAGTCTCGGCGGCATGTTGAAGTACTACCGACGGGCGGCGTGACGGGTGATCAACGCATGTCACGCGCTGCCATCGCCGAGCGTTAAGGGACAGGTTCCGGAACTTGACTTCGAGCCGATGCAGGACGCATCCATTGCAGGGGTAGCAAGACGGTTATGACAACACCTTTCAGATATTCAGGCGATATCCCGATCTGATCAAGATGATTGCCAATGAATCCGGTGCCTCCGACAAGGGCTTGGCCGCTATCTCGGAGATCCCTAGCCTCGCTGGCCTCCACCTCGCACACACGGAAAAATCGGATCTCTGATTGGAGCATCTACTTCGGCTTCCATTGCAGGTGCTCGATCTCTGCGGCACTCGGATCTCTGACACTGGCCTGAATTCGCTGGCGAAGATGAAGACGCTTCAAGAACGATGGGTTCTAGGATGCAATCTTTCTGAGAACTCTCTCGATATTTTTCAATCAGCGATGCCGGCCTGCACCGTGCACTCTGTTCAATGATCGAGCATGCAACGGCGAACGAGGCGTCGTAGCGAATCGCGGCGGGGGCCGCTTCTAATTCGCGAGAACCTTCAGGTTCCGCTTTGATTTTCCGAGCCGCATACGGTGTCGCTCACCTTTCCCCGGCTTCCACAACTGCGTGATGGAATTGTGGGGGCTGAGGGATGTGACTAACACCTTATGCTGACCTGCAAGCAGATGAAGTCTCATGGCGTTACGTGAGTTGGATGGTGGCGGGATGTACTGCGCGCCAGTCATTCTGCGATAGGTGCAACCCGGAACATGGGTGACACTTCTGACCGGGCACATGGGGAACACATCAGCGCCCCTGTGAATCTCGTCAAGAAACCTCCCTTCCCATTCGAAGTGTCACCCATGTGCCAAGGTCGGACTCGCCAGTGCACCTCTCGGCAATGAGCCTTGTCTTAGGCAAAATCAATACATCAATTGGGTATGAAGGCCAAGCCTCCCCAGCCGTAGGTGTCGTTCCCGCCGCCGACGCTCTCGACGATGCCAAAGGGAAGCACGCAGATGGTCGTGGCCATCTCGGCCGTGAAGTCATAAGTCGCAAGTGCTGCGTTGTTGTTGCCTGCGGAGTGGTCGTGAATCGAGTACAGCACTCCGGTCTCCGGATGGAAGGTGATCGCCTGCGGGTTGTTGACGCCCATGGTGTGGTTGCCCATGGGGAAGGTCAGCTCTCCGGTGAGTCGATCGAGTTCCGAGATGTTCATGTTGCTGCGGTTGGCGGTGTAGAGACTACCCAGGAACGGATTGCCCACGGTGGGAGGAGCCGTAGGCGGATACATCGCGACACCTAGGGTCTGCAGCGCCGATCCGCTGGAGTGGGCCGTGCTTCCAATCACCGCGGCGAACGGGAAGTGACCGGGCAGAATGAGTGAGATCTGGACCAGCTCGCGCCCACCGAAAGCGCTCGTCGTGTACAGGGTCTCCTCGAACACACCGGACTCAATGGAGAGGCCGCTCCAGAATTCAGTGGCCGGCGCGCCGGTGATGCCAGCGATCGAAGTCACGAAGCTCGTTTGGGCAGTGAGCGGATCGACCGTGACGAGGTCTCCTTCACGCGTCATCCCGTAGAGAGTCTCGTGTGCCGTGTCATACGCCAGGCCGCGGATTCTGCGCACGGTGCCCGTGGGGGTGTCTCTTGTCACACCGATGGCTGTCGCGGTGCAGGTTGAGACATTGACTCGCATGAGCTCGTTTGTATCCGCCACGGTGTACAGACCGTGCGAATCGACTGACGACTGACAGATGTTCATCGCGAAGTCGAAGGGGAAAGCGGACCACGCGCTCCCCGGAGCCGAGGCGCTGGAGCGGGCCGCGCCCGGGAGTCCGTTGGTGGTATCCGAGTCACCAGCTACCCAGTACCACGCTAAATCGTTCGGGCTCGCCGCATTGTGGAAGATCTCAAACCAGTAGGTGCCTGCGGGAATGTTCTGAATCGTGATTGGCGTGATAGTGACGCAGTACTCATCCACGCCTGGGATGAAGGGAGGATCGGGGATTTGATTCCCTGTCGGAGCCGCGATTGCGCTGATATTGGTTTCGCTGTAGAGGATCGTCCCCGGCAGGCCGCTGGCGTCGTTACGAATGACTAGCGTGAAGTTGTTATCTATGCCAGTCGTTCCGGTGGGGTGGTAAAAACCGCCCAGCGCGGAGATTGTGAGCTGACCAATGTCCACTGCAGGAAGCACCACCTGATCGGCCGCAACGAAGGGAAGTGGGCCCCCTGATTCCGACGCGGAGATGTACGAGTAGTTGGCCGGCTGAGACAAGAGTTCGGAGGTGCCGGTGGGACAGTCACATTGCGAGTTCGCGATCCCGCTGATGCTCACGATCACGGCCGCGATCGCGGCCATCCCGGTTGTGCTCATTCGTGTAGGCAAGACATTCTGAACGGACATTACATTGGCTCCAGTTTTGGTGTTAGAGCCCATCGCATCCGCTTCCGGCGGAGCAATGGGGTGGGCTGTCCACATTGATCGGTAGCGTGAGTTAGTAGGGAAGGCGGACCGCATTGGACAGGTTGTGAGAAGCGCCACAGGTCAAGAAGTGAGCCTGATCGCGATACCAGAACTGGACGCGGGAGAAGGCCGGCAGAGTGACGTTGCGCATCACCGTTCCGGTTGCGGTGGAGAACGAGGGAGGGATGATCCTCGTGACTGGCCCTCCAATGCAGCGCGTCCCACAGCCGAGCGACGAGTTCCCTATGCTCGAGCCAAAGAAGAAGATGCCGGCCTGATTTGCGGGCAAGCCGCACACGATCAAGTCGGTAGAGCCAGACGACGCGGCCTCGGAGTGCAAGACAGCACCGCAGCCAGCGGAGTTCTCCGAGAACGAACCACAGTAGCTCTCACCCTGCCCATTGCCCTGGACTTCGACCTGGAGGTCATAGTTCGTACAGGCGTTCTGTCCCAACTTCATGTTCACGCGGATTACGACCTCAGTGGTCGATAACAAAGAGGGGTTCCAGTAATTGAAGGACTCGGAGCAAGTGGTGGAGAATCCGCCCACCGCCACTGCAGGCAGGAGCGAGACGCACGGGTTCTGCAGGATCACTGGGTCGTACAGAAAGATGTCGATGTTTCCTCCACCATCAACGTCGTCGAAGTAAGCCGTGACGCGCATCACGTCCCCAGGAACCAGGACGACTGTGAAGTAGTCTTCATCTACGTATGCCGCGCCGACGGTCTCGACATTCATGCCGCAATAGAAGCCAGGCGTAATGACTGGCTTGTCTCCGTTGCAGTAATCGTTGGTGCTTCCCACTACAGGTTCGCCCACGTCCCCAGTACAGTCGTCGGCGCTACAGATTGAGGAGAGGACCAGGCCCACAAGGGCAGTGGTCACAATCAAAGGGTTTGTATTTCGCATTGGATTGGCTTTTGATTCACCGTCAAAGACGGATGTGAAGATGCTTTGGGCGGCCCACTTGTGGTCACGAGACGAGGCGTAGCTGGCCCTGCGGGCAGAGGGATCGCGTGCGGCGCTCGCAACTGGCTACCGGCTCCATCGATCTACTCTGGCTTGCATTCGTCTCTCACCCCGCAGACCCGCGGGGGACGCCGCGATTACGGCAAACTCGAATATTCTTGTGGAGCACCAGGCTCCTAGCGAGGATATGCGCGAGGCGCCGTTTGGATGGACTGCGCACGAGTCCGCTGGCCTTCACGCCGCGCTCAGCAGCTAGGTCGGCCGCCGCCGGTCGCGACAAGGCGACGGTCAGGCGACACTGCGAAGGGCTTCTGGATGGCCCTGGTGCCTGCGATCGAAGTCGCCGCCACGGGGAATTGCTCAGTCAGCGGGCAATGGAGTACCTTGCGGCATACTCACCAGAGCTGGGCGCGGCTCGGCGATAGTGGGCCGAGCGCGAGGGCCCAATCGGGCTTAGCTCCGCGTCAGGACGCACAGCGACGGATCCGTTCGGTCGGCGCTCGAAGTCAGGCCTCGTTGGGGCTACGGGAGGTAGCTCCGTGGTCCGAAGTTTTTCCTTCCGACCTGAGCGTAGCTCCAACGCCTCTCGTCTTGAGTTTGACGGCTGTCGAAATCAAAATCCCATGCCAGCTGGGAATCTGCAGCTAGGAATCGGTGTCGTACAGGTCAGCGAATACAGAGTCAGGCAAGTGTTGCTTCAACAACTTCAGAGCTCGGTGGTAGCGAACGGCCACAGTCCCCGGATCGATGCCGAGTTGTGCAGCGACCGACGCCAGCGGCTGCTGCTCGATGCCGCGCAGAATGACGACTTCGCGATATTGCTCGCGCATCGCCTCAAGGGCGCGGTGCACTCGGTTCTTGCTTTCGGCTCGCACCGCCTTCGTCAGGATGCCCGACATCGGATCCTCGTGCAATTCGAGGTCGTTGTCATTGCCATCGGCGCGGGCCTGCCGGGGGTGTTGGCGCTCGAGAAGCTTGCGGACACGGTTGGCGACCGTGGTGGATAGGTACTTAAGCACGATTGGCGTCGCCCGCGGTCCTAGCAGCTTAAGCCCGCTTAGCTTTGGCAGCGCCGCCACCCAGGCATCTTGCACCACGTCGGCAGGATCGTAAGTGCCCCTCAGTTGCGGCCCGAGACGATTCGCAGCTGCCGCATACATCAGTGGCGAGAAACGCTCGACCAGCCACGACAGGCTCTGGGCATCCCCGTCGACAGCACGACGCACGTGCGCGGTCGTCAACTCTGGCTCTGAGTTGTCCTCACTCATCACTTCTTTGTTCCGCTTCGTTCAGCTGTGACTTGCCGTCGTACGAATCGGGTCTCTTGACAAGGGCCGCGAGGCGAATCGACTAGGGCATCGCTCGCCCTTACTCTAGCAGGACCTATCCGTGCCGGACCTAAGTTGCAGGCGAGAATGAGTACCGAGACGGAACACTTTCCGCTTGCCGCCTTCCTTCAGATGCCCAGAGGAAGTGCTAGTGATAGGTACTCGTCCACTTCCTACTTTAGTCCTGAGAGTTTGGCTTTACCGCCGATCGGATCAGTGATCCAAGCGGTCGTCATCAATGACGCGCCAGCCTCTGCCACCACTCCATGGCCCTTTGAATGCCGGATCACTCAAATTATCTAGAGTGAAGCCGATGAGGTCGCCTTCCGCATTGAATACGTAACAGCAATCGCCGACTCGCATCCAACCTGGCGATGGCATATTCGCTGTCAGGAAGCGATCGAGGCCAACGTAGCTCTCGTGGAATCTCACATCGAATGGGCACCATTCGCGGAACTCCGTCAGGCCAACCACATCCGCGGGCGGTTCGTACGTCGAGTCGGAGTAGAACTCGTACCCGGTAGCATTCACGGCCATCACGGCCACTGCCACAACGAGCCAAGGGCCGCAGCTAAGTTGCGGCTGTTCCTCTGCTTGCCAGTCCTTGACCCAACTGACGAAGCATCCTTCGGGAAGAGGGAAGCCCTGCTTACGTCCAAAGGTTTTGCGAACAATACTAAGATACGATGCCGGACACTTCTCCGCACAAGAAGTGCGAATTGGTCTCTGCGATCAATGGCTCCCGTAGAACACGCGAATCTCACCTTGGCTCTGGTTGGCGGAAGCAGCTACCAAGTCGATCGTCCCGTCGCCATCGACATCTGCTCCGACGAGGCCATCGACAGGGAAGGGGGTCGAGAGGACCTGATCGGGTGCTGTCGAGAAGTCTCCACGTTTGCCCTGCAGGTAGATGCTGATCGAGCCGGAACCCGGTGAGGTGAATTCCGATACGGCAATGTCGAACCTCCCGTCCTCGTCGAAGTCTTCGACGACCAAGCCCTTGCCCTGAGTAAAGCCGACGGAGCTTGGGAGGCGCTGATCGGGGAGCTGACCATCCTCGAAGCCAAGAGCGCCTTCTCCGCTCTGCTTGAAGATCCAGAGCAACTCGGGTTCGTTGCTGAGATCAGATGAAAGGACTGTCAGGTCGACTCGTCCATCAGCATCGAGGTCGCGAGCCACAATTGACCGTACGAACGGTCCGCCTGGCAGGCGAACCGAAGGTGTCTGGGCGCCACTGAAGCCATTTTCTGGCTGGAGGAATATCAGTACCTCGTCAACCTCGGGTGTCACGAACGCCCTACTGGTTCCACTGATCAAGTCCATGCGCCCATCTCCGTTGATGTCGGCCGCTTCGACAGTCAAGGCCCCGGTCAATATGCCCGCGCCGACGATTGCGTCAGGCGTAGAATCTGCCTTGAAGCCTCCATCGGGTTGTAGGAACAGCAAGATGCCGCCTCCGTCCTGTGACTGTGCGACGGCAACATCGACTTGGCCGTCAGCGTCGAAGTCGTGCACGATCAGGTCGCAACCTTTCGGCCCTTCCGCTAGATTGCTTCCTCCAAGCACCGGCGCGACGGAGATCTCCTCCTCGAATTGGCCATCGCCATCAGGCGATTGCAACACGATGCGTAAGCCTCCCTCGCTCGAAGCCAAGACGAGGTCAGGATAAGAGTCCCCGTTCACCATCGCGAGCGCCATGCCGGTAGCTGAAGGGGGCATGTTCAAGGGCGCAGCCCCGAAGCGAGCAGGTGACGTTTGACGTAGCACGTGAAAGTCGAAATGAGCGAAGGCGTCCCCTCTCGATTCACTGATGAACACGTCAAGCAGGCCATCCTTGTCGACATCTCCAAGTCCAACGCGCAGTCGATCGAAGTCCTGGGTGAATTCGCCTGCCGGAAACTCATCGAAGATCCGATCGCCTTCATCGAACAAGCCTGGGCGGGCAGGGCGATGGAGTTCAGCTTGGGTCACGATTTCGACGCGGCCGTCGCCGTCGATGTCAGCGACAGCCAGTGACTTCACAGGCTCTTGCGATAGGAGGCGGGGCGGGTCGAAACCGCCATCCTGTCTCTGCATCGTCACAGCCAATGTTCCTGTAGGACCCGGCCCAATCGCGCTTCCCCCAGTCACGATATCCAGCTTTCCGTCGCCATTAATGTCTGCCGTCAGCATGGAAAGAGGATCGACGGAAGTGGGACTGCCTGAAGGCAACTCGAACACGGTTCCGAGTCCGAGTTCAAAGAAGTCTCCACCTCCGCGCAGAATTCGAATTTGATCCAGCTGGCCCGGGTCGAACCTTGAGTCGAGCCTGTCGTAGGCTATGACGATGTCGGGTACGCCGTCTGAGTCTAGGTTCACGACATCAATTGCCGTGGCGATTGACCCGTCTGATATATGGATACTTCGAGTGCGATCGATGGAGTAGTCCAACGGGTGGCGACCACCTTCATTGGATAGACGATACAGCTGACTATCGATGGAAAAGAAGCTCGCCATGCTGGCTACGATCTCGAGTGAACTGTCCGGTCCTCCCAAATCGATGGCAACGATGCTTGCCACTTCGAAAGCGCTCGGGAGGGTGATCACCGTGGTCGGCCGCGTCGAGGCGAAGCCCTCTGATGTCCCTTCGAAAATCGTCAACCTAGATGTCGAGAAGCCTTCTGCCACCACGAGGTCCTGATCTCCATCTCGGTCCAGATCAGCAGCGAGCACTGTCTTCGGATAATCGAGAGTGCTCAGAAGCACGGTGGAGATATTCAAGCCGTTCTCCATCAACTTGACCGCTAGGTCGGAAGACTCCCGAGTCAGGAAGTCCATATCACCATCAGCTTGAATGTCGGCAGCAACTACGAAGTCCTGTCCTCCGATCGCAGGCTCGCCGATCGAGGGGATCTCTCCAGTGGGCGTCTGGAGGTGGACACTCAAGTTGTCGTTGACAAGATCCAGCAAGCCATCATGGTTGGCGTCCGCAATCACGATTCGCTGTGCGCCTTCGATGCTCGTGATCTCTGCGCTCATGTCCGGAGGAAGATCTCGACCGACCGTCATCGCGAAGCCGAGACCGATTTCTTCGTCGAATGGAACGATGCGCAGCAGAACGGGTCCTCCAAGTGGCAGGTCGCCCGAATCCCAAATGAAGACATCCTCGATGCCATCCTCTGTAGCGACCAAGTTCCCTGCTCGGTCTTGAATCTGCCAATGCTGATCGCTCAGCTCAGGGCTGAAGCCTTCGTCGACGGAAACCTCTTGCGTCTCGGGGTCATAAGAGATGATCTGCCTTCGTTGCTCGATGCCCCCGACTGCACTCAGGCTTCCTGCTAGTGGGTGAGCCATGAGGATCAAGCCCTCAGCCCCAGTTGCGATCATGCTCGCAGGAGCCGGCAGGTCGTCGATACAAAGTTCTGGCGAGCCATCGAGTGCCTCACCCAACGGAATGGAATAGAGGGCACGACCCGCCGCGCTCTTCGCCTCGACGAAGAGTGTGCGGCCTTCGGGAGAGACAGCCATGAAGCCTGGCTCTTCGAGCGCACGCGTTGAGATGGGGAGCTGCGTGAACGTGCCATTGATTCGATTGAGTCTCGTAATCGTGTCCGTTGCACTATCGCTGACATAGACATGAGCGTGCGAACTTGGGTCTTGCACGATGCCTATCGGAGAGGTGAATTCAGCGAGCACCTTTGATGTCGAGTTCATGAGGTCGAACTCGAGGATCTCATTCCCTACGACCGCGACAGCGCGTGCAGGGTCGAGAGCGATCATTGCGCTGGCACTCACTCCGAATGTGGACAACTGTAGTGTGGACTGCACGGCAGCGCTCTTACGCTCGACTTGGTGGAGAAGTAGCTCCGGACCACTCATAGAAGCGACGATTGCGAATTGACCGTTTGGTGACAGAGCCACAGCAGTGGGCACCCCATTGCCGCTTGCGGTCGGTCTTGCGCCTTTCGCTGAAATTCCACGCGTCAAGTCCAGATCAGTCAATACCCAGCCACTCGTCGAGTCGACATCCAGCACACTAGCCGAGATCCCATCCCCATTGGGTATGGCAGCGACAGGAGCAACCAAGGGATCGACCTCCCAATCCTCACTCAGGTCGCGTTGCTCGGTCGAGCTACCCAATATGTCGAGGGTTCGACCTATGACCCCCTGGGATGCGTGCAAGTGGAGGGCCCCGATGGCGAGTTCGGGCAGGCGCACTCGGTTTGCAGCACTGGACGAACCGATCAGGCCGCCGCCGTTGACGGAGATTTCGGTTGCCAATTGAAGTCGCAATCGCTCACTTGGAGTTCGCACCGCAGCGGCCAACGACTCGGCAGTCATCCCGTCGAGTGAAGGGAACTCACTACCCTCCAGTGTCCACTGTAGGGCGAGGCTGACATGATCTGCTTCCGGGTCGAGCACCGTGACCGGTACCGCGATACCCAACCTCTCGTCCCCACTAAGTGTGAAGGCGTCAGCTCCGAGCGCGGCTACGGGCGCTTCATTATTGTCGATGCGGATGCCGCTGATGACTAGCGTCTCGGAGGTGAGCGGTGCATCGTCCGGATTCGTCAGAGTCTCGAAGGCGGTGATGATCAATTCCACCTCTCGGTCCAGGTTCTTCAGCCCGCATGCGGAAGCATCGAGGGGCGTGAAGTCTGTCGCCCAGAAGAATACTTCCAACGAAGGGCCATCATCGATCAAGCCTCCCTGGGTATCTACCTGCGGGTCAGGACCTATCTCGTCAGGATCGCCTAGTTCCGCATCTCGGGCTAGGACCAGCTCGCAGCCAGCCTCACCGAGCACGCGATACTGAACACGGATCTCGACGTCGTCTTCTGAGCTGTCGAGCACTCGTAGAGGAATACGGACAATGCCTGATGACTCGAGTTGCAGATCGAATCCCGCACCATCACCGACAGTCATGGGATCGATGGTAGGTGCATCGTTGCCAAGGTCGACAATGATATTCTTGACCCTGGCTGAGTCCGTGCCCCCGCCGACACGTACTTGCAAGTTGATGTCTTTGAGTAGCGCTTCACCGAGGCCAGGATCCGCTGCAAAGTCCCAAAGTTTGAGGTGCCGCGTGCCGTCGGGACTCGTCGCCAGTCCATCGATACGAGTATCACCGCGAAGGCAGCTATCGACAGAACAAGCATCTTCCTCGATGGTCGGCTCGGTGAAGTCTCCCTCGATCAGAGTGGCTATTCCTGTCGTGCCATCTGGTGCTAGGTAAGTAAGCTCGACCTCCGTCGCGTCGGACTCGGGATCCGTGATGTTGAACTCGACGACAGCGGGACTTGTTCGCGTTCCGAAGATGCGCAGAGACACCAGCGCAGGGTCGGCGTTGGTCTTTGCCGTGTTGCCTGAGGTCGCGCCGACCACAGCTGCGGCGCCGGCTCCACATGAGCCGAGTAGGAGCAGAGCAAAGACGCTGAGTTCTCGTTCAATTTTCATGGGTGTCACTGTCGAGCCCAAGGAAAGCACAGGCTCTCGATCGGGGGGGCGATACATGTTTTGTCAACTGGCTTCTGCACTAGCACGCATCTCCATTGACGTTGGAAGGCCAGTATATCGAGTCAGTCAATTGCCTGTGCACGTGAGCGCTTGAAACAGCTTCTACCTGCAGGTGAACCGAGACTGTTGTTGGCCCTCGAGGGCGGATGAAGACGGGAGCTGAACTCACTAATTATTGACCCGCCCATTATGCGTAAAATTATGCGAAAGCGCGGCCGGCCAACCGATCCTGCACCAGTTGCGTCCGCACGCCAATCTCCTCAGATGGCCTTCGACTTCGAAAGCTGAGACTGACGGCGCGCCTGTCTTCGAGCGGCGTCAGGAGGAGGTTGGGAGAGCGGGTTCGAGCTTGGTTGCTCGACGGATGACAGGTGTGCTCTCCGGGAGCAGGGCAGCGTCCTTGAGGGCTGTAGTGGCGAGCCCTAGCCTTAGACCGCGTGGCCAAGGTTGAACCTACTCCTGTCCCTCCCTAAAACCATAAACCAGCCCTTGAGGCCCGTTCGAGGAGGCCTCAGAACAACCAGCATCGGGGTTGGTTGCGCGATCAGCCGTTCGTGATGATCATCAGAGCATGCCCGACATTGCCTTGATCGTCAACCTGCTCCAGCTCGTGGCCAAGGACCGCAGCCAGCTCGTCCTTGAGAACATCGCGCTCCGTCATCAACTCGCCGTCTACAAGCGAAGCGTGAATCGGCCCAACATCAAAGACGGTGACCGGATCTTCTGGTTGACGGTCATGCGGATGTTGAAGGAGTGGCGTAACGCCCTTGTGTTCGTGCAACCGGCCACGGTCATCAAGTGGCATCGGAAGGGCTTCAAGCACTACTGGCGCAGGAAGTCGAAGGCGAAGCCAGGTCGCCCACCGATCTCGATGGAGATCATCCTATTGATCAGGCGCATGTCGCAAGAGAACGTAACATGGGGAGCGCCGCGTATCGTTCATGAACTCGTGCTGCTCCGTCACGAGGTCGCGGAGTCGACTGTAGCGAAGTACATGGTTAAGCGACGGCCAACGCAGCCCGATCAAACGTGGAAGACCTTCCTACACAACCACATGTCGGAGACCGCCGCTTGCGACTTCTTCGTCGTCCCAACGATAACGTTCCAGGCGCTGTACTGCTTCGTGGTCATGCCGCTCGACCGGAGGCGTATCTTGCTAGTCAACGTCACGAAGCATCCAACGTCCGAGTGGACAGCTCGCCAGCTACTGGAGGCATTCCCCGGCGATGGTTGGGTACCACGTTTCCTCCAGCGCGACCGTGACAAGATCTTCGGTTGGGCGTTCCGGCAAAAAGTGAAGGCGCTGGGCATCAAAGAGCTTATCTCGGCGCCGCGCTCGCCTTGGCAAAACCCCTTCGTCGAACGAGTAATCGGCACGCTACGACGCGAGTGCACAGATCACATCATCCCGCTGAGCGAGCGGCACTTGCTGCGAACGCTTCGGGGATTCATCGCTTATTACAACGAGTCGCGCACTCACTACTCGCTCGACGGGAACGCACCACTGGAGCGAGAAGTTCAAGCTAGAGGGGAGGTGATTGCCAAGCCAGTGCTCGGTGGGCTGCACCATCGGTACTCGCGAGCAGCGTAGAGCACAATCCAAAAACGAAAGTCGAAGACAGTGGGGGGGGAGGTGTGTCAACTCGGTGATCACCATGCCTCTCGTTCCGTTATGATCGCCCTGTTGACGATGCCCACAGAAGGTGTTCGACGTTTTCAGGAGGGACAGGGAGATGTGCGTCTCGCTCAGCGACCACGTCCGAAGTGCCGTTGCTCGGATGGATGCAAGTCACTGCTCAGGCCCAACTTGGTCCGCGACCGAGTATTTGGACACCACGGGTCTGCTGGATTTTGCTTCGAGAGAGCAAGCTTGCCCTTCGGCCGTCTTGTTCTCGAATCAGGGTCGACTTATTCGACAGGTCGAAGGATCTGATCGACCGCGACGTTTTGCATGGTCTGCACCGCGCCCGTCGGCCATGTGATCTTCAGTTCGTCGATCGTTGTCGCCGTACCCAAACCGAAGTGGGCGATGTGCGGCGGGCCGGACTTGAATGAGTAGCCGCCCATGATGACACGCGTCATCGTGGTGCTACCGACCGTGACTTGTACCTTTGAGCCGATCGCGTCGCGGTTCGAGGTTGTGCCGACAGGATCGACCGTCAACCAGTGGCGACCGTCGCGCGGTGTCTGGTTCTCGTAGAGCGAACAGTGGTTGTTGGTGCCACCCCGCATGATAAAGATGTCGATGTCTCCATCGTTGTCATAGTCAAACGGAATCATCGCGACACCCATCAAGTTCAAACCGTTCGTCTGGTTGACGAAGGTCGCATCTCCTTGGTTGGCCCAGATGCGTCCGGACTGAACGTTGGCTACGAAGCCGAGGTCCTCATCACCGTCGAGGTCGAGATCGGCAAAGCCAGTTCCCCAACCGATTGTCGTACCTGGACCAAAGGTTCCGACTCCACGTTGGTCGGCTTCGTCCGTGAAGTTGCCGACGCCATCGTTCATGTACAAGCAACCCTCATTGATGTTTGTCGAGAAGATGTCCATGTCTCCATCGTTGTCCGGATCGCCAGTGCAGACGCCCATGTCCGAGGCGCCGTGCGTCGTATTGACTTGCTGCGTGACATCGACAAATATGCCCCCCTGGTTGTGACAGTGCATGTCCTGATAGAAGTCGATGGCGATGTGCAGGTCGGGCCAGCCGTCGCCGTTGTAGTCACAGAGCATGGGCTGGAAGAACCGGTTCGGAGTCGCGATATCGGCCCCGAAGGCTGTCGTTGCATCCGTGAAGTTCAATCCGCCTTCGTTGCGAATGAAGAAACCCGGGCCACCCGTTCCGTTGTTGTGCACGAAGACGATATCCAAATCCGAGTCGAGGTCGACATCGCCAACCGCGATTCCGCCGGAGCGCGTCGGATCGTGGGCCAGGTTGTAGTCGGAGTTTCCGCGGTGAAAGCGCACTCCGTTGTTCTCGTAGTACATGAGGCCTGTGTCCGAGGGATCACCCTCCGGGAAGGCGGCGCTCATGTAGCGACGGACGGCTAGAATGTCCTGGTCTCCGTCATTGTCCAAGTCGCAGATGATGCCGACGGAGTTGGGCTCGTTGCCCTGCGGGATCAGCATATCCGTCACATCTGAGAAGGTCCTCATCTGGGCCCCCTGCGAGATACGATGCCCGTTGTTGCGGAAGAGACGCATGCGGCCATTCGTCATGCCGAACATGATGATGTCCATCCAGCCGTCGCCGTTGAAGTCCTCGACTGCGGCTCCCGGTTTGCCGCCGTTCATCGGGATGTTCAGGCCCGCGTGTCCGTTGCGCTCGACGAATGTGAACGCTTGGGCGCTCGCATCGGGTGAGCTTGAAACAAGAAATAGCGGGAGCAGAGCGGACGCGCTTAGCGATGCGACGAGACTACGGCTAGTGTGCCGCATGATGAGTCCTCCTGGAGAATTGGTTGAAACGAACCGGGGCCCATTCGAGAACTGGCTGAGCGCAGGAGCCGGCGGCAAGGCATAGCTTGGATCCTACCACCGATGAACTCTTTAGTGGGGGGGGGCCTTTGCACGCACACCCTCACTGAACTCGTGGGAGGGCGCTAAACATGGCCCTCGCGCCGACATGCGAGCCCGATTCGTTCTTAGCGCGTTGTCGCGGCCTATTCCAGCGGACCGATTTCGGCCAGGACCTCTGCCAGGTCTGCCTCTTCCAGCTTGCTGTTTTGCTCGAGCGCCTGATGGAAGTCGTCGACCTTGGAGACGCTATCTTCCTCAGTCAAGACCTCCGGCACGTGGGCCGGCAGGACATTAATAGGTTGCGTGCGAACCTGGTTTCCAAACTGCACTTCGCGACCCATCACGATGCGCCACGCATCCTTCTCGATCGTTTCGCTGCAGTGCTTGCAGCTCGAGCGACCCGAAGGTGCGCGTTCGGCATAGGGCGGACGCTTGGCTTTCGCCTTCTTCTCGACGGCCTTCTCTTTTAGGAGACGTAGCGAGTCGAGTGTCGGCACCTTGACCTCTTCAGCTGCTTCCTTCCAAGCCTCGACCGCGTAGGCCTCTTCCACTTTGTCGAACAACCGCCCCGCTGCGCAGTTCAAGTGATGCCACATGTGACCTGGGCCGTACGGGCCGACGACTAAGATCCCCAGGCGCAGCGCGCCCTTGTCGATCTTCTTGCGACACGTCTTGCAGCGTGCACGCGCCGAGCGCGCACCCTCGATGATGAAAGCCGGCTTAGCTTCCTCTTCCTTTTCTTTTTCTTCAGCGCCCTCTTCAGTCTCAGAAACGCCCTCCTCTTCGGAGAGCTCTGCCTCGTCGGGCTCAGGCAGAGGAGTATCGTCAACGAGGCCGATTTCGAATTCAGGTTCAATCATCATGATTCAAGCGGGGCAAGTGGATAGTGGCAGGACTCTTCCAGAGCGTCGTGCTGTACCGTGATCACGGACTCGAGTTCTTGCATCAAGTCGTCGCGTTGTTCGTAGAGGCGATAGCCCGTGTCGTCGCGCAAATAACCTTGGGCTTCAGGATGTCGCTCAAGCAAGGTCTCACGACCGAGTTCAGCTGCGAGCGCGCGCAAGCGCTCGCGCTTCTCGAGCAATGCTTTGGTCAAGATCGGCATCACCATCGAGTAGTCGGCCGGCAAGGATTCCGTGGTCGCGCGATAGGAGTTCTTATCGACCTTGCCCCAAGTAACTGCCTCGGCGGGCAGGCATGAGGAGAGCGAGCCGTCGGTGACGGGTGCGGTCGTGATCTGGATGTCGTAGGCGTAGCCGCCGACCTCTTCCAGGCCGAGGATCTGAGACAGCGCTGGCTCAGGTTGCAGGTTGAAGTTTTTGGGTACGCCTCCGCCCAGGATTAACGTCCCTAGTGCGCGTGCTTGACTCTTGCTCTGTCCCCAATAGTGATAGGCACAGCTCTCGAAAACTTCGGCATGCATGTCGAGCTCGAACTTGTACTCCACGCGTTTGGCGCGCGCGAGGAGCCATAGCTTCATCGAGTTCAAGAAGACAGAGCCATCCGCGGGTGCGCCGACAAAGATCGGAATCGCCTTGCGCGAACAGAGCGCTAGCATGCCTTCGGGCGCACCATTCTGTTTCTCTTGCGCGGCATAGCGCCGTCCCAAAAGATAACGCATCTCGGTCCCGGTCATGCGACGCTGAAACTCGTCGCTGGAGAGGCACGCGCTCAAGTAGGCGTCTTGGCCGAGCAGCACGTCTTCGTCGAACCCGATATCGGTGATGCGAATCGTTCGCTCGTCGCGCAGGTCTCCATCCGCACCGTGAATCGGTACCGTGTGAAAGGGGTGCTCGGCGGCATCGTCAAGGCCGCGATGTCCGTCGTGATAGCAGACCGCGTCCGTGGTCGAGACGAGACAGAACCATCCGGTTTCGAGCAAGGGGTTCAGCCAGGCGAGGTGTTGTCCGCTTGCCGTCACCGGGCCGGCCACGGCCAGCGTCATCGGGACGCCGCGACCAATCGCTTCGTCGAGCAAAGTCCAGGTGCGTCTCAGGTAGCCGCCGCCGAAGGATGGCAGGCAGGATTCCAGCAAGCGATCCAATCCGTGCACGTCCTGCACGGAACGATGCACGAGCTCGCCCGAAGGCTCCGTGCCTCGGCGGTTTACTTCCCCATGGCAGGGCTGCGGATCCTTGCGTGTCGGCATGCGCGGGAGTCTACCCCAGACCGACCCGATGCTGAATCCCGTCTAGCAGGCCGTTGAAAAACAACGGCTCAGGCAGCACTAGTCATCGAACGCAGCTCCGCGTTGCAGGACGGCCCCCAATGCTCTGCTCTTGGAGGTTTCGCAAGCATTAGGAACTGTATGTGCCTTGATCAGCGTCGATGCCAGGCACTGCGCGAGGCGCTGTTTGGGGGCGCCCCGCTTGCAGCCGGCCCCGAAACCCGGCTCCATGCCGCGGGTCTTCCGAATCGTCTGGCTGCCTTCCCAGAACCCACGAATGGCATCCAGCCGTGCGTGCAATTTGCGCCTCGCCAGTCAATCCGGCGAAACCGATCCATGAACCTGCCCTCTTAGGGCGGGCCGCTAGCCAGCTCCTCGCTCAGAAATCCGATCGAGCGTACCCGGCGGCTGCTCGCGAGCATCTTTGCGCCTCTGAGGACCATACTGCAGCGGCGCTGTGGAACAGAATGAGGCCAACTCGTACTCTCACGGCCTGATCCGGCTCCGCTTCCTATCTCATAGAAACTTCATGACTCAGTTCACAGATGCCGCCCAGGCGCAGTACGGCGTCCAAGACTACAGCGGTCAGCCGCAAATCGAGGGTGTCGAAATCATCCCGCTGCGGCGTTTCAACGACGATGGTGGGTCGATGACCGAGCTCGGGCGATTGGACGAGGGCGTCCACACGCTCGTGCCTGGCTTCACGGTACACCAGGTCAATTACAGCGTGATGGAGCCGCTGGCGATCAAAGCGTTCCACTTGCACAAGCGCCAGACGGATGTGTGGTTTGTCCCGCCGGGCGACAAAATCCTGCTGGTGCTCGGGGACGTGCGCGACGGCTCGCCGTCGAAGGGACTCGTCAAACGGCATGTTCTGGGTGACGGTAACTCCTGCCTGGTGCGCATTCCGCCCGGCGTCGCGCATGGCTGCAAGAACCTGCGGCCGGCACAGCCGTCCCAAATTATCTACTTCGTCAACGTGCAGTTTTCGGTTGGCGATGAGTGTGATGAAGGTCGCATCCCGTGGGACTTCTTCGGCACTGAGGTCTGGGAAGTCGAGCGCGCTTGATGAGCTTGCGAGCGACGCGAGAGCGAGTTTCGATGGATCACGGACCAGGTCCAGATCCGATCGCTCCGCGGCGTATCGCCGTGACTTCACCTCGGCTAGCAGCAAGCACTGGGTCAGGGCCTAGCGCCTAACCTCGTGTCCAGCACTCAAGCTAAGTTGACGGCGTCGCCGCTGGCCTCGGGCCTGTTCTTCCTCTCGGGTGGAACTGCGCTCGCGTACCAAGTCATCTGGTTCAAGCGCTTCTCTCATTTGTGGGGGAACTCGAGCTTCGCGATGGCTGCTGTCGTGGCTGGCTTCTTGTTCGGGTTGGGTCTTGGAGCACGCCTGCTGTCTGCCTTTGCGGATCGTACGAGCGCACCCTTGGCCTGGTATGGCGTGTTCGAGATCGGGATCGCGGTGCTCGCATTGGCTGTCCCGCACGAACTCGCAGCATTGCAAGCTTGGACGGCACGCTGGCACGAAGGCTTGCAGGAGTGGCCGATCGTCTACACCTTGCTGCGCTTCGCGGTAAGTGCGCTCGTATTGGGCCCTCCGTGCATGTTGATGGGGGCCACGCTACCGCTGCTCGTTCGACAGTTCTCCAGCCAGGGATTGGCGCGCGCTACAGGTTGGTTTTATGCGATCAATACGGCTGGCGCGGCGACAGGCTGTTACCTGACGGGCTTCCACTTTTTGCCCAATTTCGGACTGGCGAACACACACATGGGAGCCGTCGCGCTGAACATGGTCGTGGGGAGCTTCGCGATTTGGCTCGGCCGTGGCGCACGCCTACGCATGCGTTCCGAGCGAGAGCCTGGCCAGCCCGCGATCGATGCCTTTCGCTTGAATGCGAGCTTGGCATGGGCAGCCACATTGATTGGCGCAGGCGCCTTGCTATTGCAGATGAGTTGGGCGCGCCAGCTTGCGCTGCTTCTGGGAGGCACGACCTACGCATTCACGGCCGTCGTGATGATCGTGTTGATTGGCATCGGTGTCGGCAGCGGAATTGTCCGCGCGCGCTTTCGCGAGGACTCCGACCTCGCGTCATGGCTCTTCGCGACGACGCTCATGTTGGTCTTGGGCGTCTGGGCTGGACAGGCCGCGTTGCCTTACCTCGCGGCCCAGGTCGGAGAACTGCGCGCCGCACGCTCGTCAGCTTCTTTCAACGCGAGCCTGTGCGTCGGTGTCTCGGCTGCGGTCGAGTTGCTTCCGTCGATTGCGAGCGGCGTGCTCTTCCCTCTGCTCGTGCACTTGACCGGAGTCAAGGCCGCGGGCGCCGGGCGCGCTGTCGGTCGCGTCTACGCCTACAACACTGTTGGCACCACGCTCGGTGCAGTGCTGACAAGCTGGATCCTGTTTCGCCTGCTCGGCGCCGGCGGTGCTGTGTTGCTCGCGACTGCTTGCTATGTCGTCGCGACGACTCTGTTGCTGCGTGGTCATGGGTTGCGCATCGGTGCGCAACGCACGGCATTGATTGGCGGCGCCTGTCTCTTGCTGGTGGTCTCGACTGTACGGCGCGACTGGTTATCGACTCGGCTCGGCCAATACCTGTATGGCCCGGACATTGTTCAGGCCCTGAGCGTCGACAATGTGCTCTTTCATCGTGAGGGCACAACTTGCGATGTGCTGGTGACTGAGCTCGATGGCCACGTCAACCTGCGAGTCAACGGCAAGGTCGATGCGAGCACTTATGAGTCGGACCAGCTGACTCAGCTGGGCACGGCCTATCTGCCGCGCTTGATGATTCCCGATGCGCGCGACATCTTGGTCATCGGTCACGGTAGCGGTGCTTCAGCTGGAGCCAGTCTGTTGTTCCCCGGCACGCGCCGCGTGGATTGCGTCGAGATTGAGCCAGCGGTGTTCGAAGCGAGCGCCTACTTTCGATCGATCAACCATGAACCCGAGGCGTCGGATCGCTTTGAGATGATCATTGATGATGGTCGTAGCCACTTGTTGGGCACGACTCGTACCTACGATCTAATCCTGACCGAGCCATCGAACCCGTGGATGGCGGGCATCGCGAACTTATTTACACACGAGTTTTATCTGGCCGTGAAGGCGCGCCTGAACGAGGACGGCATCCTCGGGCAGTGGATCCAGACTTACTCGTTGACGGTGCAGGAATATGCGCTTGTGCTGCGCACTGTCGCCGAAGTGTTTCCCAACACCGTGCTGCTCGTACTTACAGATGGAGACACGATGCTGCTCGCATCAGAGCAGGACCTCTGGCCAACGCAAGCCGAGCTTGACTCCGTCCAGCAGGTGGTCTTGTCCGTACCCGCGATCCAAGCGGACCTGGACAAATACTTTCACTCGAGTGACGTGCGCTCGCTGCTGTACCGCCACTTATTGATCGGTGACTCGGCTCTGACATCTTGGGCTGACAACATCGGCTCAGGCGTGCACACCGATTGGAATATGCGACTCGAGTTCGAGGCGCCCTTGCACCTGTTCGCGCCGACTCCTGTCGGTCTGCACCCTGTGACCGCTTCATGGCTCGATGCCTCTGGTAAGGCCTGGTTTCGAGAATCCGTTCAGCGACTGGGCGTGGGGCCGGAGCAATGGCGCGGCATGCTGAAGTTGGTCCAGCTGATGGAGCAGTGGGGGAAGCCGGAGCTCGCGACGGAAGCGCTCGAAACTGCGTTGGCGGTCGCACCAGGTCACCCCGAACTCTTGGCTCAAGGCTTGCTGCTCTCGCAGATGAAGGGCGAGCCGGCTTGGTGGCACTTGGCAGGCCAACTGATCGCCAATGCGCCGCAGGCGATCAATCGCATCGCGGTCGTGCTCGGCAAGCGTGAACGGCTCGACCTGGCGGCGGGCCTCTTCGAAAGCTTGATCGATAATCGTCCCGACTCGGTCACGCTGCACGTGAATCTGGCGACGATCTACGCCGACCAAGAGCGAATAAACGAGGCGCGTGCCATTCTGGACAAGGCTCTCGTACTGAACCCTCGCGACGCTGACGCACTTCGCTTGCGAAGTGCGTTGCGTGAATGAGTCAAGACTCCCGTCTTCGTTGCTATCGCAGCGATGACTCAGGCTGAGGTAATGGGTCGAGGCCAGCCCAAGCCTCGAATCGCATAAATCCCTCGATCCACTTCGAGAGACTACAAATCCTTGGATGCGGCTCCATCGCCAGACTCAGCCTTCATCGCTGCCGGGATGCCTGCGACGACGACTCCCCCAACTAGCATGCCCGAACCGAGCAAGTCTAAGGGGTGTCCTCAGCAGAAGTTGAACTTCATCACGAGCCCCGCAATCGGGATCAACCAGAGCATTTTGCGCCACATTATATTCTCCTGTTACCTGAAAAGAGATCGGTCCGAATTAGCTTACGACTCCAGTTTGATTTCGTGACCGCCCGCTGTCAGGCCTCTGTAATCTCGATCATGCGCTCCAGCGAGAGCCTTGCCTGCTGGGTCAGCTCGGCCCGCTCATCACTCTCTAAGCGGTCGCGCCGACCCGTGCTCTCGTCGACCGAATCGCCCGCTTCGACCCGGTTTAGGTCGGGTGCCTCGCCTCTGCGCAGCAGATCCAGCATGCCCGCCAGATGCGGCGGATCATTGCGGCTCATCGTCGCGCAACCGCACCCAGCGATGCCGGAGCCCGCTTGGGGGATTTCGGCCAAGTGCCGTACTTCGACGCCGCGGTCGGAGCCTGCATCACGCGCGTTGCGTACGAAGTGTCCCTCGGTTCCGATCACAAGCTTGCTTCCACGCGGAGCGCTCATGACCTCGTTCCACAGATAGTGCGTGCTGCCCGATCCATCCGCGGCGTTCACGACTTCGAGCCGGGACTCTGGATGAACAAGGACGCGCCAGCCGCGCTCTTGCCACCACTGCACCATCTCAACATCGAAGATCGTGTGGACGCCGCAGTACGAACCCCACAGCAGCATCTCGGATGAGTCGAGTGCGTCCAGGCCGCCTTCAATCGTGCCATCGTCGAGACGATAGCCACCGGGGTGCTTCTCGGGGTTCGGAAGGGCGAGCAGCAGGTCTTGGCTCAGACCAAGCTTGTGAGCGGTGTTGCGACCCAAGTGCTGATCCGGAACAAAGAACAGCTTCTTGCCCTGGGCGCGCGCCCAGGCGACCACCTTGTGCGCATTCGAGCTGGTGCACACTGCACCGCCCGTACGCCCAGCCAATGCCTTCAATCGGCCCGAGGTATTCATGTACGCGATGACCATCAAGTCATCGCCGTAGCGCTCGATCAATTGATCCGCGACGGGCAGAACCATGTAGTCCTTGGCGAGCATCTCCATCGTGCAGCCCGCCTTTGGATTGGTGATCCACACATCTTGTTCGGGGCGCGCGAGCAACGCGATCGATTCGGCCATGAAGTGCACGGCGGACTCGACGATGACGCGCTTGTCTTCGTTGCGTGACGCAGCCAGCGCCAGCGCGTAACTATCCGCGACGGCACCGCCATAGCGCTCGACCAATTTGACGATCTCGCCACCCATGTAGAAGTGCGCGAGCAACAAGAGGCTGTCCCCAAAGTGATCCTGCGCCGGGCGGATGTAACTGTCTAGCCAAGGCAGCACGCTCTCTGGCGTGCGGTCCGGCAGGGCCAGGTACTCCTCCGCGTACGGACGGAACTCCTCCTGGTACCAATCGAGAGGCAGGTCGGTCTGGCAGATCGGAACTCCCGGGCGAAGAGAGAGTCCGGTTGAGGGAGGCATGAGGTCGGGTACAGGGGCCGGTTCGTCGGTCAGATAAGGCGGGGACAGGATACGGGGCGCCGCTGGCGCGTTCGAGTTTTGGAATGGCAGTTTAGGGCTAGCTCGGCGCTCAAAGCGCCTGAGGCTCGATTCGGGGGCAAAGCCGCTCTGGATTACTCGCCAATTCAATCGATTTTATCAATCCGCTCTGGTTCTCCAGAGTCAGCGGCCGATCTGACATTGGGCTCCCCTGGTGGGGAGGTGGCGTAATCCTTTTTCGGTGGGTAAGGGTGATGAAACTTTCGATCGCGTTGGCTGGGATCTTGATGGCGGGGCTCTGTTGGAGTTGCGCGAGCGGTGCTTCGGCGCGTGCGTCTCAGAAGGTCAGCGAGGCTGTGCCTGAGATGCCGATTACGGCTCTGGGCCCGGTGCTCGAAGTTCGTGGCGACACACGGGTGAAACCTGGCGAGTACCAGCGCGAAGCGCGCGGTTCCGACGGTGAAGCCGGCGTCATCGTGATCGAGGATCAGAACAACATCGTGCTCGACCTGACCGGAGTCGTGATGCGCGGGAGTGCGCTCAGCACGGATACGAATTCGTGCCGCGGCTACGGCATCGTCATTCGTCGATCGAATGGAGTGACGATCCGGGGCGGCAGGATCGGTGGCTATCTCGGGTGCATCGTCATCGACAACTGTCGCGACGTGACGCTCGATGGTGTCGAGTTCGAGGGCTGGTACAGCCAGCGCCTGTTGTCGACCGTCTCAGCGCCATCCTCCTCGGACAAACTCGTCCGCATACCGAACGATGGGCGCCAATGGCTGGCCGACTATGGTGCAGCCGTATCGGTCATCGATTCCGCCAACGTAGTCGTGCGCGATTGCAGCGGCCGACACGGACAGAATGGTGTGCTGCTGGTGCGCTCCGACGGCTGTGAAGTCAGCGATTGTGACTTCTCCTTCCTCTCGGGTTGGGGGATCGCGCTCTACCAGTCCTCTCGCAATCAAATCGCGCACAACATTCTGGACTACGCGGTGCGTGGCTACAGTCATGACGTGTATTGGAAGGGGCTAGGGGCGGCTGGGATCCTGCTGGTCGAGCGCTCGAGTGACAACATCATCAGCTCCAACAGCGCGACTCATTGCAGCAGTGGCATTGTTGTTCTTGGAGGTAAAGACCTGTCGGAAGGCCATGCCTTTACGCGCGGGGAGCTCGATTCGGGTGGCTCGGATCGCAACCTGATGTTTCAGAACGATCTGCGATTCGCGGTTGGCGCCTGCATGGAGTGGGGCTTCAGCTCGCGCAATACGGCGATCGCGAACTTGTTGTCGGGCAGCCATGGGCAAGGAGTGCTCGCGCGCTATTGCCAGCTTGGGGTCATCGCCGACAACGTGATCGAAGACGTGCGCGGTCCGGGTGTCTCCTTGCTGCACTCACAGGACTTCCTGGTCGTCGACAACACGCTGCGCAACGACCAGATGGGTGTCGAATTCGGGCTGACCGACAACGAACGCTACACCGAGGGCGCTTGGGGTAAACATCGCGACACGACATCACGCAGTCACTTCGTGGTCGGCAATCAATTCGACGAGAACGATCAAGACATCGTGCTGAAGCAAAGCTCGCAGCTCGTGTTTCAAAACAACAGCTATCCTGCGGTCAACACGCGGCTCTACGTCAATGGTCTGAGCGTTCAGGATGAAGAATCTTTGGATGAGCAAGAGGCGCTTGTTCTGTTTCATGGCGAAGATGGCTCCCAGCCCAGCGGCCATATCTCTGGCAGCGAGATCCTTCGCTGGGATGCTTCCGTACCGCCGCGCCTGGTCGAGGCCAGGCGTTTCACTGCGCCCGCGGCCCCGGGACAGCAGCGCGCGTTCAAGCACGCGGGTTCGAGACTCGAGGGCCTATCATCGATCGTGTCCAGCGAATGGGGTCCGTGGGACTTCCGTGGTGGCGAGCCGCGTCCCTCTGTGCGTTACGCAGGAGGTGCATTGGCGCACGCCAGTTGGGACGCAGTCTGGTTTCAGTGGGGCGAGGAGAATGATCCGCGCGGCGAGATCGATGTCTGGCGCGCGCGCCGTTTTGAGCACGCCGAGCGCAAGACGATCGGCAACTTCCGCAATCCGTGGGGCGAAGCGCGCGTACGCCAGAAGGTCGGCATGGATCGCTTCGGCCTCATTGCCAGCACACAGGTGTCCTTGCAAGCCGGCGGCTTGTATCGCCTGACGGTGATCTGCGATGACGGCTTGCGGCTTAGCATCGACGACGATCTTGTGTTGGATGACTGGAGCTGGCACAGCCAGGCGGCGCAGCACGTGATCGAACTCGAGTTGACCTCGGGCCTGCATAAGCTCGATCTCGAGTACTTCCAGGTCGACGGATCGGCAGCCCTGTCCATCGACTTAGAGCAAGTCGACGGCTGAGTAGCCTGCACAGATTCGCGCAAGTCGTGTCTATCTGAGAATCATGGAGGGGCGAGCCGATCTGCGGCTGGCCCCTCCTTTCGTTGCAGCGCGCAGCGAACTAGGCTCGCTCAGCGAGATCGAGCGCTATCATGATCAGCCCGCCGCGTCGCCTGAGAGGTGAGCGGCATGACTCTTCTTCGACTCGATCATGAACACCCTCAGCATTGGCGGCGCATGTGCGTCGCGCGAACTCGAGTTGGGAATCGACGATTTGGCGGCGGTCGATGCGATTCACCAAATCGAGGATGTCGGCAGGATCTTGGATGGACGTAAAGGAGCGGCCGTGCGCCTTTCAGCCCTCAAAGACCTGGTGATGCCGACTGGCGAGGCGCGCTTCGTTCATGTTGAATCGGACGATGGTTCCTTCACCGCGAACCTGGCGATCGAACGAGCGCTCACGCACGGCCTGATTCTGTACGCGTTGAACGGCGAGGCCCTCCCCGCGAGATTCGGTGGGCCCTTTCGATTGATGTTAGCGGAGGGCGAGGACTGCAGCGTCAACGTCAAGTATCTCGCTCGGCTCGACTTCGTCAGCGACGAGGGTTCGCACACGGCAAACTGTGCGGACGACGCGAAGGACTGAGACCAAAGCGCGAGTCCTCCCGCCCAGCTTGTGCGGGCGCCTGGCACTGAAGCTGGTCACCCCGCGAGTCTTGACCTTGTCGTGCGTGTCCCCGGTGCGGAGCGCTTGAGCCACCAGTCCTAGTCGTCGAACTCTTTGGAAAGCTCAAGCAAGCGCGCGATCCTGGCCTTGTCTTCGGCGACCCAAGCGATCTTCGACAATAGTTCGTGAGCTCGTGCGAAGTGCGGACGCGATTCTTCTACGCGATCAAGCGTCAACAGGCACTCGCCGATCTCTTCGCGCACGAAGCCATCCTCGTTCTCGGACTCCTCGCCGAACAGCGTGAGTTGGGACTCGAGCGCCTCATCCACGCGGCCCATCTTGCGCATGGTATGGGCGACACACCATCGCGCGATCGACGTGTCTGTTCCGCGTGAGCGACGGAACTCGAGACCGTTGGTATAGGCCTCGAGCGCCTCGTCCCATTGCTCGATTTCGAGGTGGGCCAGGCCGAGATTGTTGTAGATCGGACCCAGCCAGCCGCGCGCACGCTCATCTGTGCACGCCTCGGCAATCTCCGCGGCTCGTCGACTCCACTCCAGCTTGTGCTCCGCATCGCCAGAGATGGCAAGCATGTGAGCTGCATCGACTGCGTAGTACTCCTCGCCCAGCTTTTGTGCTCCTTCAAGCGCCCGCTGAAACATCGACTTCGCCTCTTCGTGTTTGCCCGCAGAGCGGAAGCTGCGGCCGCGTTCCAGTTGGCAGCGCACGTGGGCTGTCTGCAGCGTGTCGCCCAGCAGGGCTTCCGCTTCGTCGATCAGTACATGCGCTTCGTCGAACTGGCCGCGCAACGAGTGCGTACGTGCGATTTGGCTGAGCAGCTGTGCGTGGTATTCCGCATCGCCACTGGCTTCGGCTTCGGGCAAGAGCTCGCGAAACTTGGCCTCGGTCCCGGCTGCATCGCCGAAGTTCCAATACGCGTCGAAGTTCGGGCGCTCGAATGCGTCCTTCATCGGTTCAGGGAGCAGAGCAGCGATTGAATCCAACTGTCCGTTCAATTCAGTGAAGACTCTTTGGTAGCGCTGCACCGCGCTCTCGATCGCACTCGCGTCACCTGATTCCACGGCATGTCGCAGCAAGGGCAACATCCAAGCTGCATAGCCCGATGTTTCGTCCGGAGCCGCGTAGAGGTTCTGGTACCAATTCCTGCCCGGGAGTCCGCGCTTTTCGAGCCACGTGCGACTCGCAGCTTTCAGCAGACCATCGAGCTGCGCGCGCTCCTTCCTGGATAGCACGGGCAGCGCGGCCGCCATGCGCGACTCGAGTTCACTCGCGCGCGCGAAGAATGCATCGGCAGCATCATGCAGGGGCGAGAGTTCGCTCGCGACGACGGCGTCCCCTTTGGCCAGAGATCCCAGAGCTCGCCCACGAGCCGTGATATTCGTCAAGTGCCGGACGGTAGCCGCTCCTGCCTGCGAATGCCGCACGCCCAAGACTGGAGCATTTGCCAAACGCGCCGCGCACAGGGTCGCCATACGCGCGACCAAGCGTGCCGATGCATAATCATCTCCGACGATCTTCCGGTACCACGCGAGCGTGTCATACGAAGAGTGGTACGAGCTGCCCTTGGAACCGCTGCCTCCGAGGCTGGCACAAGGCACGCCGGCGCGCGCGATGAATCCAACGTGATCCGAGCCGCCGCCCATGTCGCCGAAGCTCGGTTGACCCGTGGCAGACCAATTAGCCATCGCACGCGGTTCTGCGTCGTCGGCGTCTTGTGGGACACGCGTCGCTACGCCTGCGATTAAGGCCTGTAGGTTCGGTGATGCTGAGGAGTTGAAGTTCGGCCCCATGGCCGAACCGTCCATGTTGAAGTAGGCGATGCAGTGCTTGCGCAGCTCCTCGGTGCGCGATTCGACCCATTCGACCGAGCCGATGATGCCATGCTCTTCGGCTCCCCAGCCGGCAAAGCGAATCGAGCGCGCTGGGGGAGAGCCAGCTTGTGCCGCTTGGCTCAACACGCGCGCCGCTTCTAGGACGGTGATCGTTCCGGCGGTCGGGTCTGCGGCTCCATGCAACCAGGCGTCGTGATGTGCACCGAGCAGTACGAAGTCGTCGGGTGCGCTCGTACCACGCAAGGTTCCGATTACGTTGGCACTGCGTACCAGGCTGCGCCTCTGTTCCACTTCGACTGCAATCGTCAGCTCTGGTCCGCCAGTCAGGCGATACCGGAAATCAAGCCCACCCTGCCAAGCCTGCGGTGCGCCAGCACCTTTCATTTGTGAGAGGATCTGGCGCGCTGCGCCCCAACCGACGGGCTGCACAGGTATTGTCGGCAGCGCGACATCGTTCGCGTTCAGGCGCTCGGCTGCACGCGAAGCCTCTCGGCCTGGTGTCAACGGGTCGCCATCGTAGGGGAGCGCTTTGACCGAGCCGCGTTGGATCGTGGACTCGTTGTAGTAGCCACCTTCGGGATACGACAGGCCGCGGCCCCATCCTGCATCTTTCGGATCGGTATAGATGACCAAGGCTGCAGCGCCGGCGGCCTCTGCGTACTTCGCCTTGTAGCCGCGATAGTTGCCGCCGTAGCGAGCGAGCACGATCTTGTCTTTGCACGAGACCCCGAGCTCTTCCAGCCGCTCGAAGTCTTCGAGTCGTCCATAGTTGGCGTAGACGACTTCTCCTTCCGCGCGACCGCTGCCGCTGTAAGCGTTCCATCCGAAGCTATCCCCGCCGCCGGTCGAATGCGGATCGCCTTCGATCGCGCGCTCGCTGATCGGCAACTCGACGGCTGCCGGTGTCAGGATCTCGAGTTTGCCCGACACCGGTTCGGAGATGTACGTCCAAAATGGGTGTACCTCGACCTCGAGTCCGAAGTCCATGAAGAGCGTCGCCAAGCTCTCGATCACGCGCTGGTCACCCGGCGAGCCAGCCGCGTGAGGTTCGCTCGCGATGCGGTCGTGAAAGACGCGCAGCTGTGCAGGATCGACTGCGGCAATCAGGGCCGCTTCGAGGAGCTTCTGCCGGTCGCGATCGGATTCAGGCCAAGCCTCGATGTCAGCCGTCGAGGGCGAATCGTTCCAGGCCACGGGGCCTGAAGCCGACGGGGACACCGCCGTCGCGTGTGCATCGTGGTGCGCGGTGTGCGGCGACGCGGCGAGGGCGGCAATTGTGAGTACGGACGGGATCATGCTGCGGACTATCATCGGGACCTCCAAGGCCCGGCATGATAAGCGCAACGGGGCCATACGGAGTCAGCACAACTCCATCCCTTTGGCTCGGAGTCTCTGGTCCATGTTTAGGGACAAGCAGGCCCTCTTGCGATGGTCAGCAGGTTGAGCCGACAGGAATAAGAAGAGGGCGCGCCGCCTTCCGGCAGCGCGCCCCTGTTTCTGTCTGCAATTTGGGGCGCAACCGCGGCCGCGCCTCTCGTCTCAATCGTCAGCCATGAACGGATAGCGATAATCCGTCGGCGGGACGAAGGTCTCCTTGATCGTGCGCGGGGATACCCAACGCATCAAGTTCAGGATAGATCCCGCTTTGTCATTGGTGCCGGACGCGCGCGAGCCACCAAAGGGCTGCTGCCCGACAACGGCACCGGTCGGCTTGTCGTTGATATAGAAGTTACCCGCTGCGAAGCGCAGCTTGCCCATGGCGTGCCTGATCGCGGCGCGATCGTTCGCGAAGATGGCGCCGGTCAGGGCGTATGAGGATGTGGTCGCGCACAAGTCCAAGCTCTCGTCCACGCGCGCGTCGTCGTACACGAAGATAGTCAGCAGAGGACCGAACCACTCGGTGCGCATCAAGTCGTGCTTGGGGTCCGTGACCTTGGCGATCGTCGGTGAGATGAAGAAGCCTTGCTCATCGCTGCAGTCGCCACCGACGACGATCTCGGCTGCCGAGTCATTGCGCGCCATATCGATGGCGCCCTTCAGTTTTGCGTAGGACGAGCTGTCGATGACAGCGCCCATGAAGTTGCTGAAGTCCTGCACGTCACCCATGCTCAAGCTCTTGGTCATTTCGACGAGTCGCTCGCGAAGATCAGGCCAGAGGCTCTGCGGGATGTACGCTCGACTGGCAGCGGAGCACTTCTGTCCCTGGTACTCGAACGAGCCACGAACCAGCGCGACCGCCAAAGCGTCGACTTGCGCACTCGGGTGCGCAAAGACGAAGTCCTTGCCGCCAGTCTCTCCGACGACGCGCGGATACTGACCGTAGCTTTGGATATTGTTGCCGATGCTCTTCCAAATGCCCTGGAAGACTCCGGTTGAACCAGTGAAGTGAATGCCAGCCAAACGGGGATCCGCGACGACAGGGTTTCCGACCTCGCCACCTGAACCCGGCAAGAAGTTGATCACGCCGGGCGGCACGCCCGCCTCCTCGAACATCTTCATCAAGTAGTAGTTCGAGAGGACCGAAGTCGAGGCCGGCTTCCATAGGCACGTATTGCCGAGCATCGCGGGCGCGGTCGGCAGGTTGCCCGCGATCGACGTGAAGTTGAAGGGCGTGATCGCGAACACGAAGCCGTCCAGCGGCCTGTGCTCGAGGCGATTCCACATGCCCGGCGCGGACTCGGGCTGCTCGCCGTAGAGCCGCTCCATGTAGTGCACATTGAAGCGGAAGAAGTCGATCAACTCGCAGGCCGCATCGATCTCGGCTTGGTGGGCCGTCTTCGACTGCCCGAGCATCGTCGAGGCATTGATCGTGTCGCGCCAGGTCGTGCGCAGCAGCTCGGCGGCGCGCAAGAAGATCGCGGCTCGATCCTCCCACTGCAACTCCTGCCAATCTGTACGCGCTTCCTCGGAGGCGACGATCGCGGCTTGGACCTCTTCGGTCCCTGCCTTGTGATAGCTGCCGAGCACGTGAGCCTTGTCGTGTGGCATGATCATGTCGGCGGTGCGACCGGTCCTGATTTCGCGGCCACCAACGATGATCGGAACCTCGATTTGTTCCGCAGCCATCGACTTCAGTCGGGCCTGTAGACTGGCGCGCTCCGGACTTCCGGGTGCGAATTCCAGGACGGGCTCGTTGACGGGGGGAGGAGAGCGGAAGACGCCGTGGGTCATGGTCGGACTCGTTGCGTGCGAAGGCTCTGGGCCCTCGGCCTGTGGGGGGAGAGATGGCGGGGGACGGTCCCGCTCGCCGAGCCGCAGAGTATTTCACCTCTCGTGGTCGATGTCGACGGAGCGAGGGGGTGAGTTGATATGGTGACGTGCTGCGAGCCTCCGCTTGGAGGCGAATGAACCTGATCCCCGCCAGCAATTCCCTCCGAGCCCCAGTCCATGTCCTACCGGAGCCTTCGAACACCCCTTCTCCTCGGCCTGATTCTTACCGCGGGTATTCCGACATCAGATGCGTTGGCGCTTCTCGCCAGCGCCCCGGCTGTCTTGCCGGTTGGGAGCAATCAGAGTGGACAGAGTGCCTCGGACTCGGAGCCTGCTGCCCAAGAGCCAACGCCTGTGCCAATACCTGAGCCTAAGCCGGCGACCTTAGGCGCAACTGCCATCGCCCCGCCGCAGGCACCATCAGCGGGCGAAGCGGAGAAGGCGGTTCAAGATCAGGCAGCCGAAGAGCAGGCGGCGGCGGACAAAGCTGCCAAAGACAAGAAGCGCAAGGCTGACCAGGCTAGCAAGCGCAAGAAGGAGAAATCCTCCAAGCGTAAGGAGGATCTGGCTGAGAAGCGCAAGGCCTTCGACGAGAAGTCGCGGCACCTTCGCTACGCCCAAGTCGAGTTGAAAATTGCGGTCGAGGGGATGGAAATAGGTCAAGCAAAGTCGGTTGCCGAAGGGAAGTCGGCGCGGCATAAGTTGCTCGTCGCTGAGGGCAAGCTGCAGCAATTCACGCTGTTCGACCAACCACTCGAACAGCAGACTCAGAAGTTGGCCGTGGACAAGTCCAAGCGTCGCGTCCAAGAGGCGCGCGAGGAACTCGATGGGATCTTGGCCATCTACGCCGAAGAGGAGCAGGCGATGGCGCGCGATGCGGTGGTGGGGCGACACAAGAAGCGCTTGGAGTTTGCAGAGCGTGAATTGGAGCTGACTCGATTCAAGTCACGCCGCGTTCTCGAGGGAGAGCTGGTCGCCAAGGCGCGCGACATGAACTTCGAAATAGAGGAGGCGCGAGCAGGCGTTCAGCGTCAAGAGCGTGAGGGCCGCAAGGATTTGCAGAGCAGCGAACTCGATGTGCTTCGCAAGGAGGACGAGCTCGAAGTATTAGGGGAGGAAGTCCAGGATTTGCAGCAGGCCATCGACAAGCTCGAGAGTAAGGGGTGATCCAATGCCTGCCCTGATCGCTCTCAGTCTGTCGTGCCTCTGCGCGTTGGCGCAGGCAACTGCCTTGCCCCAAGCAGCAAAGGATGTCGTCCAGCACGATCCACTCAGTGGTGCGGATGCCGCGCGCACAGCGCGTGGTGCAGCCGTTGGCTACTTGCTGGAGCATCAGCGCGAGGACGGTTCGTGGGGCATGCGCACGCCCTCCGTGCTCGAGATCGGCTTCGCGCACGACACCTACTACGCCTGGGCGACCGCGAGCAGTGCGTTGGCTTGCATGGCGCTGGCAGGCGTTCCCGAAACTCCCGAGCGGCGCATCGCGCTCGATCGCGGCGTGCGGTGGTTGTGCACGACCCGCATTCCGGCTCGAGCGAGCGATTGGGATATCGACCATATCTGGAGCGCGCTCTACGGCTTCGTGGCCTGTGTCGAGTTGTCGACCGACGATCGCTTCATGCGTGGCGGATGGCCCAAGTTGCTGCGCGAGCGCGGCGAGGCCTTTCATCAGACCCTCGAGCGCTACCAAGCGGATACGGGCGGGTGGGCTTACTACGACGATCCTCCTTTCCTGACGCAGCCCACCTGGGCCACGAGTTTCTGCACGGCCCTGGTCATTCCCAGTTTGCTCGAGGCCAAGGAGCTGGGCTGGCAGGTCCCGGAACGCGAAATAGCGCGTGCCGTGCGCTACGTCGAGCGTTGCGCGCTTCCGCGAGGCGCGTATGCCTATGATCTGACGCCCACGACACGCCTTACAGGTGTCGAGCACATCAATCTGATCCAGGGTAGTCTCGGCCGCACACAGGTTTGCAACTGGGCGCTCGTGAAGGGTGGCGTCAAGCGCATCACCGTCGACAGAGTGCGCGAGGGGCTGGTCGCTTTCTTCGAGTACCACGGATTCTTGGACCACGTCCGCACGCGTCCCATTCCGCACGAGGGCTTTTACGCAAACGCGGGCTACTTCTACTTCTTCGGTCACTACTATGCGTCTCTAGCGATCGGGCTATTGCCGGAGGGTGAGCGCGCGGCTTGGCACAAACGCCTACGGCCGACGCTCATTCGCACGCAGTGGGCCAGTGGTGGAACGAACGACTTCATCGACTCGACCTCCTACATCGCCTCTTCGACTAGCTTCCTGATCCTCTCCCTCACCGAAGGCCTGCGTACGCGCTGAGCCAGTCCGATGACGACGACCAAGCCCTGGTTCGACTCCATCCTGCAGTCGCGCCTCGATGACAAAGGCCGCGCGTGGTACGCGTCCAGTGCCGACCGCATTGCGAGCGGCATGGACGATGCCGCCTTCGCCGGCCTCATTTCGATGGCGAGCCGCTTCGCTCCGCGCGGGAGACTGACCCCGAGCGAGGTGGAATGCGCGGGCGCGGCCAAGTTGCTTCCCGGCTGGAAACCGGAGCGCTGGACTGCTCTCGAGTGCTTGCGCATCGCACTGCTGTTGTCGCGCACAGACTTGGAGCAAGAGGGCGCGCAAGCCGCCATCGAGGCCGTCTTCGAGTTCGCCGACGATGGCGAGCTGTGTGCGATGTACAAGAGCCTGGCGCATTTGCCTCAGCCCGAGCGCTTCTTGTTGCGTGCCGCCGAAGGCTGCCGCACGAACATCGTTCCGGTCTTCGAAGCCGTGGCCTGCGATACGCCCTATCCAGTCAAGCAGTTCGATGACATCGCCTGGAACCAGCTGTGCATCAAGGCCATCTTCATCGGGGCCCCGCTGTGGCGCGTACATGGGTTGGATACGCGGCTCTCATCCGAGCTCGCCCGAATCGCGCTCGATTTGGTCGAGGAGCGGCGCAGCGCCGGGCGCGATATCCAGCCGGAGCTCTGGCTCTGCGTCGGCAAGCATGGCGGCGAGCGCGGGATCGAGTCTCTAGAACGCGAGATCGCTTCTTCGAATACAATCGGCATGCGAGCCGCGAGCCTGGGCCTGGCCCGTGCCGGTCATACGGCGCGACTCGCAGAGTTGCTCGAGGGTGAGGCCGATGACGATCGTCGGGCTCAGATGAGTGCCGCCCTGGAAGGCGCTTGCGACCAAACGGCATTCGGTGACATGAACTCTGGCAACTGAGTCGGATCTCAACCCTTCACCGGTGGGTGCACGACAGCGCGCCGACCGAAGACGACGGAAACTCTTTACCTCACCTACGACCCACGGTTCACGGACCGGCGGTTCCTCCAACGACTCGGCGCGACCGACAACTTCGGCGCGCCTTACAGGCACGAAATTGAGCATGCGTTTCTTCGATCCCCACATCCACATGACCAGCCGCACCACGGACGACTACGAGGCCATGGCTGCGGCAGGGATTCGCGCCGTGATCGAGCCGGCCTTTTGGTTGGGGCAGCCGCGGACGCGCATCGGGAGCTACATCGACTACTTCTCGTCCATCGTCGGCTGGGAGCGCTTCCGTGCCTCGCAGTTTGGCATCGCGCACTACTGCACGATCGGCTTGAACTCGAAGGAAGCCAACAACGAGAGCCTCGCGAAGGAAGTGCTCGAGATCATTCCGCGCTTCGCGTTCAAGGAGGGCGTCGTTGCGATTGGCGAGATCGGCTATGACGAGATCACTGCTGCCGAAGAGCGCGCCTACCAATGGCAGCTTCAGTTCGCGAAGGACAACGACATGGTCGTGATGGTCCATTCGCCGCACCGCGACAAGAAGGCTGGCATCTCACGCTCGCTCGATGTCGCCGCCGAAGTTGGCCTGCCGGTGGAGAAGCTCGTCATCGATCACAACAACGAAGAGACCGTCAAAGAGGTGCTCGATCGCGGCGCCTGGGCCGCCTTCACGATCTACCCCAACACTAAAATGGGATCGGCGCGCATGGTCGAGATCGTCAAACAGTACGGCCCGGATCGCATCATCGTCGACAGTTCGGCTGACTGGGGCGTCTCCGATCCGCTCTCGGTCCCGCGTACCGCCGCATTGATGTTGAAAGAAGGCGTACCAGAAGAGCACATTCGTCTAACGACTTGGCAGAACGCGATCGATGCATATGCCCAGTCCGGGCAGATCGATGTGGACGCCCTGATGGCCAAGCCTGTCATCGACCAGAGTCAGCTGTTCTCTGACAACAGCGTCCTGCGCGGACAAGCACCGCGCGTGGATGCGCCGGTTGTCAACTGAGGTGATGGCGCCGAGCCGGGTGGCATCGTGACAGATCGATCCTCGAAGCCAGATTGCCCTGGATCAGACTCGCGCGAGCAGGCTGATTTTTTGGCGCTGATTGGCGAGGGCGAAGGCCGCGGTCTCGAGTTCAAGAGCGGCTTGCCGCGTGACGAGAAGATCGCCCGGACCCTGGGCGCCTTTGCAAACACCAGCGGCGGTTTGCTGCTGATCGGCGTCCGTGATCGCGGTGAAGTATGTGGCGTTTCGGACGCGGCTGGCGTGGAGGAGCGTTTGCGTAGTGTCGCGCTGGTCGAGGTGGAGCCGCCGGTGGAGGTCGAGTTGCGACGCGTCCGGGTTGGTGGGGCGTGCGTCGTGATTTGCGAGGTGCCGCTGTCAGCGGACCGCCCGCATGCGCAGTGTTTCGATGGGCGCGTGATGGTGCGTGTCGGCGCGTCGAACCGTGCCGCCGAGGGTGCGACCTTGGTTGCATTGCGTGCGCATGTTTCGCGCCGTAAGCCGCGTGGCGAGTTCGAGCGGCGCATTCTTGATTGGGTTGAAGAGCGCGGGGGATGTGCGGATGACCCTGGGGGGGATGCGAGTTCGGATGAGTTTGCACGTGTGATGAATGTGGGACGGCAGCGTGCACGGCGTGCGTTTTTGAAGCTGGAGCGCGATGGAGTGTTGGTTGCGCATGGGGTGGGGCGCGCGCGGTGGTATCGGCGGCGGTGAGGGGGGGGTCCTGTGATTTAGTGGCTTTGAGGTGGCGCTTTGGTTCAGGATCGAAGCAGGAAAGGCGCGCGCTCACCCTTCTGCCCGTCACCATCACCTTCGGCCCCATCGGCCGCAGACGGCCGAAACCTTCGGTTAGGGGCCGAAGGTGATGGTG
>JBLFWN010000068.1:0-35193 GCA_047611405.1 Planctomycetota bacterium
CGCATCGCGATTCTCGATCCAGAATTGAGCCTCAGCATGCCTAAGCACGTCGCGGCTTGCACCGGCCTGGATGCGATCGGTCATGCGGTTGAGACGGCGGTCACATCGGCTGGAACGGAGGAATCGCGCGCGTTGTCACTGCAGGCTTTTGCTCTCGCCAATGACGCCTTTCCCACCGTTCTGAGTCAGCCCGAGGATCTCAATGCGCGCGCTAACATGCTGCGCGCTGCCTGCATCGCGGGCCGTGCGATTGAGGCGTCGATGCTCGGTGCTGCACACTCGATTGCCAACCCGTTGACCAAGCACTTTGACATGCCGCACGGACAAGCCGTCGCGACAGCTTTGCCGCATGTCATTCGCTACAACGCGCAGGACAGCACGGCCGCCGCTTCGTACCACGCGCTTGCCGTGGCCGGCGGGCTCGCGGCGCAAGAGACAAGCGAAGCCGAGGCTTGCGAAGCCTTGGCGGTGAGGATGGAACAGTTGCTGGAACTCGCCGGCTTGCCCTCACCCTTGACGGCCGCCGTTGTCGACGAGAACAAACTGACCGCACTCGCAGAAGAAGCCAGCACGCAATGGACGGCGCGCTTCAATCCGAGGTCGATCGACACGGGTGCCTTCCGAGAGCTCTTCCGTCTGCTGGTCTGATCCGCGCAGCACTGCCCTGCATGGGTAGCGCGAGTCGCCCATTCTTTGGGTATCCGGGACCAACTTCTGCCGCCCAGTCGCCCGAGCACTCCTGGATCAGTGCAACAACTACGCCAAAGCTGCGCTGCTGCGGGCGCACGTGGCATTGCGCGGGGTAGAATCACTCGCTCCGGCACGCAGCTCTTCGATGAGCGGCCCGCTGCGCCGGTGACAGCACATGACTCAAGAAAGCCCAGAGCAAGAAGAGCGGACGACAGTCGGGAATAACTTCATCTCGAACTACCCGCCCTTCGCGTATTGGACACCCGAGCAATTGCCCGCGGTGGAACAGGTGTTGTCGTCACCGCCGATCGACGATCGCCCGCTCGGGATCTATATCCACATCCCGTTCTGCCGCAAGCGTTGCGACTTCTGCTACTTCAAGGTCTACACCGACAAGAACTCCAGCGAGATCCGGCGCTACCTCGGCGCGGTGGTCAGCGAGCTGGATGGCTTGGTGAAGCGCCCCTACCTTGAAGGACGCAAGCCGCGCTTCATCTACTTCGGCGGCGGAACGCCCTCCTATCTGTCCGCGGCACAGATGCGCTCGATCTTTGCGTCACTCCGTGATCGCATCGACATGAGCGAGGTCGAGGAGATCACCTACGAGTGCGAGCCGGGTACTCTTTCGCTCGCCAAGATCGAGGCGCTCAAGGAAGTCGGGGTCACGCGCTTGAGCCTGGGTGTCGAGAACTTCAATCCCGAGGTGCTCGAACTCAATAACCGCGCGCATCGTGCGGACGAGATCCATCGCACCTATGGCTTCGCGCGCCAAGTCGGATTCGAAGCCATCAACATCGACCTGATCGCCGGCATGATCGGCGAGACGGAAGAGAACTGGGCGGATTGCATCGAGCGCACCCTGAAAATGGCGCCTGACTGTGTCACCGTTTATCAGATGGAAGTGCCGTACAACACGACGATGTACAAGCGCATGAAGGAGTCCGGCACCAAGGTCGCGCCGGTCGCTAGCTGGGAGGCCAAGCGCCGCTGGCATGCCGAGCTGTTCAGGCAACTCTTTGCGAATGGCTACCATCGCAGCAGTGCATACACGGCCTGTCGCGGTGAGGATACACGCTTCTTGTATCGCGACGCCTTGTGGCACGGGGCTGACATGCTTGGCCTGGGTGTCTCCTCCTTCTCGCACTTGGGCGGAGTTCACTACCAGAACGAGCCGGCCTTTGAGGGCTTCATCTCGCGCGTCTTGGCCAGTGAGCAGCCGGTTTCCCGAACGTACGAGACAACCGCGGAAGAACGCTTCATTCGTGAATTTGTACTGCAGGTCAAGCAGGGCGAGCTCGAGTTCGAGTACTTCATTCAGAAGTTCGGAATCGATCCGCGCGAACGCTATGCGGACATCCTGGCCAAGCATGAAGCCGACGGCTTCTTGATCGTCGACGGCGGCACTTTACGCGCGACCGAGGATGGCCTGATGCAAATCGATCGTCTGCTGCCTCCCTTCTTCCTCGATCATCATTGCGGAGACCGCTACGTCTGATAGGCCGTAGGCGCGCACGCCGTTCGATGAACATCCTGCAATTGACGCCAGGCACGGGCAGCTTCTACTGCGGCAGTTGCCTGCGCGACAATGACTTGGCGGCCGCACTGCTGCGCGCCGGTCATGACGCGCAGATCTTCCCGCTCTACCTTCCGTTCATGCTGGAGGAGGGTCCGCAGGAGACGCCGGTGCACATGGGCGGCATTAATATGTACCTGCAGCAGGTTGCGCCGTGGCTGCCACGTCTGCCGCGCTTTTTAGCCAAGGCATTGGATGCCCCGCGCCTGTTGCGCTGGGCGTCTAGGCGACCGGGCATGACCGATCCATCCGGCCTGGGTGCGATGACATTGTCCATGCTGCGCGGTGAAGAGGGGCGCCAAGCGCGCGAATTGGACGATTTGATCGGTTGGGTGCGCGAGCTAGAGCGGCCCGATGTGGTGCTGCTCTCGAACGTGATGCTGATTGGCCTTGCACGCCGCTTGAAGGAAGCCTTGGGCTGCCCGGTCGTGTGCACACTGCAGGGTGAGGCGCCCTTCCTCGATTCGCTTCCGGCCAAGGATTCGAGCGCCTGTTGGGAAACGCTGCGCGAGCGAGGTCAGGACATTAGTCAGTTCATTGCGGTCAGCCGCTACACCGCGAGCTTGATGGGCGAGCGCATGAGCATCGATCCGAGTCGCATGCAGGTCGTCCCTAACGGCATCGATGTCAGGGACTTCGGAGCAGCTGAGTCGGCTCCCGAACGTCCTACAATTGGCTATCTGGCGCGTATGTGCGCCGACAAAGGCCTGCCCGAGCTCGTCGATGCCTTCCTGGAGCTTCGCTCGCGTGCTTCCATTCCTGGCCTGCGCCTCTTGGCCGGCGGGGTCGTTTTGGGAGAGGACGAAGCGCTGCTGACCGACCTTCGAGGGCGCGTTCGCGCCGCGGGCGCCGAGGCTGATGTCGAGTTCCGGGCCAATATGACGCGTGCCCAGAAGATCGACTTGCTGCGCTCCCTGACCGTGCTCTCCGTTCCAGCGCGCTACGGCGAGTCCTTCGGACTCTACTTATTGGAAGCCATGGCTTGCGGCGTTCCTGTCGTCCAACCCGACATGCACGGCTTCAGCGAGGTCGTCGAGGCGACCGGCGGGGGCCTTTTGTATGACCCAGATTCGCCGCTTGGGCTCGCTGACAAACTCGAGGCCCTGCTGGGCAACCCGAAGCAGTTGGCTGAGCTTCGTCGGAGCGGACTCGAAGCTGTACGTGACAACTTCAACGCGGACCAAATGGGACAGCAGGTAGCGAGCGTCTGTAGGATGGCCGCCAGCGCCGGCCGAGTCGGCGCATAGCGCCATGGTGCACGAATACAAGACGAGCAGACGGGTCGAGTTCGCCGATACCGACATGGCCGGGATCGCGCACTTCTCGAACTTTTTCCGCTACATGGAAGCCACCGAGCACGAGTTCTTTCGCGTTCATGGCTTGTCCTTGCACGGTCACGGTCCGGACAAGATGTTTGGCTGGGTGCGCGTAAAGGCCACCTGCAATTACCTGACGCCGGCGCGTTACCAAGAGCTGCTCGAGATTACTTTGCTCGTCGTTGAAAAGTCATCACGCAAGCTGCGCTACGAGTTCACGTTCCGCGTCATCGACGAAGCTGCTTCCTCCGACTCGAAGCACACGACCGGCCCGCCGATCGCCAAAGGTGAGCTCGTCGTCGTGCACGTCATCCGCCCCGAAGGCGAGGACGCTATGCGTTCCGCCGACATGCCCGCGGAAGTTGCTGACCTGATCCAGGTCACACCTTCCGCTACAACTACCCCCTAATGATCCATGCCTGAATCCACTGGAAGCAGCAACCTCTGGATGACCTTCGCGCTGTTGACCGTCGCCTCGTGGGGACTCTACGGCGTCTTCTTGCACATGGGTCAAGTCGGCATGAGCGATCCGGTCAACGGTCGCTACAAAGCCTTCTTCATGGTCGGCGTCGCGTACGTGTTGATCGCGGTGCTTGCCCCCGCCGGATTCTTGCTCGCCAACGGCAGCAACTGGGATATGCCGACCGCTGGTTGGAAGTGGTCATTGATCGCTGGTGCCGTCGGCGCAGTCGGTGCCTTCTGCGTGCTTCTCGCCTTCGGCGCCAAGGGTCAACCGGCCGTAGTTATGTCGATCATCTTCGCCGGCGCGCCGATCGTGAATGCAGTCGTGACGATGACACTGCATCCTCCCGCTGGCGGAATCGGCGGCGTGCGTTGGCAGTTCTTTGCCGGGATCGCACTGGCTGCGGTTGGCGGAACGCTGGTGACTTTCTTCAAGCCAGCACCCGCTGCGAAGGCAGCGAGCGCGCCCTTGGTAGAGCCAGCGAACGGTCCTTCCGATGGGAACGGCTAGAGTGAACTTGTCTGCCTGAGAAGGCTCGATCTTCGAGCAAACCGGCGAACGCTTGAGGTCCACGGACAGTCCGCCGGCTACGAATCGAGCGCCGCGCCTGGGCGCTCTTCCTACGGCAGAAAGCGCACCTGTTCAGCAGATCCCAACAATCGGCAGAACTGTTCGAGCCCGAAGCGTTTGCGGTTGCGCGCCACCAAGCGATAAATCACGTCGCGCAGGACCCGCGGAAGCAGCAGAGCCAGCTTCGCCGCGAATCCGGCAGTTCCTCCGGTAGCCGCGACAGCCCGTAGCAGGGCCGTCGAACGTGTCCAGAGTTGCCCTCCTTCGGCATATGCCATCGTGTCGAGGTCCGCCACCAGAGCTGCCGGCAGCCGCTCCTTGGCTGTTTCGCCCTGCAGCGCCGCGAAGCGCATCAGCCCCTGGGCATCACGTTTCAACAAGTATTGCACACCCCAATTACACGCTCCGCACTCGCCGTCATAGAAGACGATCGGGCCAGCGAAGGGCGCGGATTCAGGTGTCGAAACAGTGGTCATCACTAGGCGTATTTAGAGCTTGAGGGCTTTCTCGGGAGAATCATCAAGAGGGCTCTGGCGGGCGAATCCAGCTCCGCCCCGCGCGGCGTTGTTCATCGGCCGAGTACGGGCAATGGCGGCAACCACTGGCACAACAACTACCAAGCGCGAGCAGCCGCTTACTGGTCATGACGCGGTAGCCGCTGAGAGGATCAACATAGTCGGCATCTCCGCGGGTGATCGCTGCCGCATGCGCGGCCATCACCTCTGCGGGGATGCTTGAATCACTGTGACCGTACTTCATGGCGTTGCTCCCTCTTGCGAAGCCAACCGCCGGCGAAGCGACTTCACTTCGCGGCGATTCTCACGCATCGCCGCTCCAGTGTACGAAGTCCTCACTATGCTGCTCGGCGAAGTCAGCGAACTCAGCGGGGTGAATGCATGCGGCCAAGATTTCGATCGACTCGAGTAGCCGCGGTCCGGGGCGGTTGAAGAAGGCGTTGCCATCTGCAATCCAAACCGATCCGTTTGCGATGGCCGGCCAGCTCATACGCTTCAGCAGCGAGTCGATGACATCGCGTTCGCTGAAGCTGCGCTCCAACTTGAAGCCACAAGGTTTGATCAGCACCACATCAGGTGCGGGATCCAAGGCCTCGAGCTGGAGGGTCGTCAGCGTCGGCGCGTGATCGCCGGAAGCTGTGACGAGCGCGTGACCGCCCGCGGCCTCGACCAACTCCGGCATCCATGTGCCGCCGATCATAACCGGGTCGATCCACTCGATCGTCAGCACGTTGGGTCGCGTAGCCAGCTTCGCAGAGCGCGCGGCGATCGCGGCTTTGGCTTCTTCGATTCGAGCGACCTCCGCGCGACCCCTCTCACTCACTCCAAAAGCGTCGGCCACCTTTTGGATGTCGTCCATGACCTCCGACCAGCGCGTCGGATGCAGATTGACGATGCTCGTGTTCGGCAACAATTCATTACATGCGCGTTCGACATCCTCGTACGAGACGGCGCACACATCGCACAGGTCCTGCGTGACGATGAAGTCGGGGGCCAAACGAGCGAGCTGCTCGGTATCGATATCATAGACCGCCAAGGCCTTCTTCAGCAGGTCGCGCACACCCAGGTCGATCGCGAGTGAGCTGGGCGACAGGTCGACTTTGCTTGAAGTGAGGCGCGGCCGGTCCTGGATCGAGCGCGGCCAATCGCACTCGTGCGAGATGCCCACCAGGTTCGGTTCGCCGCCGACGAGGGTGACGATCTCGGTCGCCGAGGGGAGCAGGCTGACGACGCGCAGCTCGGTGGCGGGCGACTGGGTTAGGTCGGTCATGGATGGGTCGGTCGGCTTGGGGCGAGAGTCTGGATGGCGCGGGGCGCAGGATCACCCCGCAGCCTATCGCTTGGCCCCGCGAGCAGGTGGCAGCAGCGCGCATTCTGTCGCTGGCTGCAGTTCCAATTGGATAAAGCTTGCCGCGGCGATGCCTACTGAGACAACGCTGTAGGAGGATATACACTGGCCTATCGAGCTGTCATCAACGGATAACAGGCCCACCTAGCTCCAGATCAAGGACCTGCGTCGCAGCCGGCGACTGGGCCGCGGGCCACTCTCCGCTACCCCTTGGGCTGCTGGCGGCTGCATTGCGCGTTAGCGAGATCACCGTCAAGCGCGCCCACCTGGAGCTCGAGCGCGAGGAGGTCATTTTGACCAGGCTGTTCCGCGGGTCCTGCGTATCGGATCGGCCGGGGCTGAGTTCCGGCCTGGGCGATCGAGAATTGGGCGAGCACCTGAACAAAGAGGGTGAGCTGGCCCGCTTGCGGCGAGTGGACGCGGCCAAACTCGAAGCGCGACTGCGAGCCGCGACAGAACAGCAGTAAAGAGAGATGTCATGAGCACGCTTGCCCTCCGCTTGAGGGGTCGCGCAAGGTTCCCCCCACTGCTCGACGCGCGACATCTCATTCGAAATCGCCGAAGGCCCGGCTCACGGCTTCGATGGCGCGAATGGTCCGGCATGTCGACGTTACCCAGGAGCTCGACCGAATTGAGTACGCTGCCGTCGACGCGAGGACCTTCGATCTTCCGGATGCGATCGCGAGTCGAGTCGACGAGTGAATAGAGATGCTGACGATAGATGCCATGACCAGAGCAAAGCTTCGATGCTACTTACCTGCGGGCCTGCTACTCCTCTCCCTGGCGCCCACGCCTGTACATGCGTTCTCCACGCAAGAGCCCGCGACACCTTCGGCCGATGAAGCCGCTGCCGCTGCAAAACCGCACCCCGTACCGGAGAGTCCACTGTGGCTTCGCTATGAGGGAGCCGAAGGCCCCGGTGCCGGCAAGCATATCGTGTTGATCGCAGCCGATCAGGAGTACCGCAGCGAGCAGTCTTTGCCGATGTTGGCGCGCACGCTCTCCGCCCATCACGGCTTTCACTGCACCGTGCTCTTCAGCCTAAATGCGGAACGCATGGTCGACCCGACCATGAAGATTCGCTGGGAAGACGAGAGCGTGCAGCATGACATCCCCGGCATCGAGCACCTCGCCTCGGCTGATCTGATGATCTTGTTCAGCCGCCTGATCACGCTGCCGGATGAGCAGCTGCAGCACATCTATAGCTACCTCGACTCAGGCAAGCCTGTTATTGCATTGCGCACAGCCAACCACGGCTTCATAGGCTTCGACTACAAGCTGAACGGCAAGAAGATTCGCTTCGGCGAAGATGTGCTGGGCGGTTCCTTCCGGGGTCACCACGGCCGTTGGCACGCGGACTCCACGCGCGGGATCATCATTGAGGAGCACAAGTCACATGCGGTGCTACGAGGCGTGCGTGATGTCTGGGGCCCTTCGGATGTCTACCGCACTTACCCCGAAGACGGTCAGCTTCCGGATCGATGCACTCCTTTGCTGATGGGTCAACCCTTGATGGGCAGGCAGCACGACGATGAGGTCAACAGCGAGCTTATCCCACTACCGGTTGCTTGGGTCACGAGTTGGACTGGAGCAAAGGGGCTACCAGCGCGCGTTTTTCATTCGACGATGGGTAGTGCAAAGGACTTCCAGAGTGCAGGTATGCGCAGGCTTCTCTTTAACGCCGCGTACTGGTGTCTCGAGCTGGAAGGCGTGATCGATCCAACTTCGAGCGTGGCCATCATTGGCGAGTACGAACCTCTTGCCAGTGGTTTCAACTACGAGAAGCTCGGTGTTCACCCGCATCTACCGGCTCACTATCGCTGAGAAGAAAAGTGAACTCGAGTCTGGGGTTCTGACCCATTCGACATTTCGACCGTTCGGGTACGGGACATTGGGGCCGGCCGCCGACTGGAACACCGCCCAATCGTCCCGCAGAACTTCAACGCCTACGAAGCACGAGGACACTCGGATCCTCACTGTTGATCCCTTGACCCAACGGCAAGACCTCCTTGTACGTTTTCACTTCACCACCGCCCACGGTCATGACCATCGGCAGCGCGGGCAGACGGATACTGAAAGTGCTCATCGGCGAAGTTCCGCTTAAGCTCGTACTGCCGAAAACACCGCCAACTTTAGTTTTGACCTCGAACTCGGGCGTCTCGCCCTCGAGCGGTGTGATGCGCACACCACCGATGGCATGGCTGCTCTCTGGTGCGAACTCAATTGTCATCAGCTCTGATGATGGTTCGCACAGCGGGCTCGGGCGTCAGTGCTACACGTGCCTCGGTGCTCCCGGAGCCCACGCTCTCGAGCGAGTTCACGAGATAGACGCCCGAGGAGACGATTAGCAACGTAAGTGCGACGATCGATACAGCAGCTTTATTCGACGTGATCAGAATTCTAACTCCAAACGCGCCCGAACGAATGCTGGTTCCACCGGCAGAGCCCTTCGCGAGCGCATGACTCAAGACGTAGCTTCGCACCTGTGCTAGGCCTTTGGAATGCAGGAAGCTGAGCGCAAACACGGTCGCGAAGCTCGGCGGCAGTAACTGGCGGATTCGTTGCAGGCCGCGATGCAGTCAAGAGCGCAACGCGCCGTGTGAGATCGACAGCTCGGCCGCCAGCTCTTGCGAGTCGGGCTACGACAACAACTTGCCTTCGACGACGTTCCGTAGACCGGCCGCCAACGACTGAATCGCTCGCTCAACCGACAATCGAAATTTCTTCGAAGCCACTGCGTCTTGTGGGCTACTCGCATCGGATTGCACATCGCCTTCGAAGCTGGTGTCGCGCTGCGACACGCGCCGAACCACCCGCGCTCGATTGACCAGGATCCCCATCAGCCACGGCAATAAGGCTCGGCTGGCATCAAAGCCGGCGGGATTTTCGAGCGCGGTCAGAAAGGTTTCCTGGACGAGGTCATCCGCACGCGAAGCATCACCAACAAGCCGCTGCGCGAGGCGCCCGAGCGACGGGGCAACGGCATCGAAAACTGCCGCCAGGGCGGTCAGATCTCCACTGTCGCGATAGCGCAGGTACTGCTCTTCGAGGATGCGTTCCTTCATTCCATGGAGAGTGGAATCGGGCGGCGGATCTGTTCTGGACTCTGAGCGAGAAAGGTCCAAATCCTCATTGGGTGGCCTTCAGAGGCTGTTTCCGGGACCATGAACCGCCAGGCCGACCTGGGACAAGAGCCTCACGCCCGAGCTCCTCACTCCGGGGCCAGCCCGACGCGACACGGAAACTGCAAACCTGGATCGCGATAGGCCAAGGTGCGCACCCAGGCCGAGAAGCTGGGCTCTGGTACGCCCTGGAAGCGATCGAGTCCGTTCACTCGAATCGTCACTTCGCGCTCCATGTCGACCAGTTCTTCGGACAAGAGTACGTGCAAGCCCTCGCCCTCACCGCGCGTCAACTCGATGTCGATCGTTCCAGCTTCGCGATCGACCTCCGCAACCACGGTGCTACGCAGCTCCGGCGCGTCCCACCACAACCAATAGAACTGGCGCTTCCAATCGATGCGCGGCTGCCACACGACCTTGATCGGATGCGAGTCGCGTGTGTACTGATCGATCTTTGCGACCAGAGCATCCGGCCCGCCCTCCGGCCAGCCGTGGCCTTTGTCTGACACTTCCCAGTACTCGAAATTCTCGTATCCCCCCCACTCGACGCGCGATCGCTCGACGACCTTGACCGCGGCTTGGTTGGCTTCGGGGCCTACCTTGGGGTCGTCCGTGCTCTGGAACACACACATCGGCACGTTGCGCAGATTCGGAACGACACCCTTCTGCACACTGATGACGTTTCCGCTGGCGCCGTAGATCGGCGTCGGTGCACCCGCGGACGGCATCAAGGCTGCGACGCGATCGGCGTGATGTGCGCCCAGCACCCACGAGCCGTAGCCGCCCATCGAATGTCCGCCGAAGTAGACCTTGTCGGGATCGATGTCGAAAGTGTCCAACGCGCGCTCGACTAGGGAGAGCACCCACTCTTCCGTGCCTGAGTCCGTCCAGCCGCATTCGGTCTTCTCGATCACCTCCGGGAAGATCCCGATCCAGTCGCGATCCTCGATCGCACGCGTGTAGGAGCTGTGCGATGACGAAGCGTCACCTGATCCAACACCCCCGCCGTGCATGCCGATGAACAGCCCCTTCGGCTTCTTCAGCTCACCGTCGATGAAGTAACGACCGCTGGTTCCATCCGCCAAATCGAAGTACTCGCCGGCCTTCTCGGGCAGCTTACTCGCTTCCTTGCGACGCCATTTATCCAGGAACTTGGTCCATCCGCGCAGGCGCGATCCCTTCGGGAAGGGCACGGAATCCAGTCCGGCCAAGATGCGCTCACCCTCGGCCCAGCTCTCCTTGTCGTGCGGGTCCAGGTGCAGATAGGCAGTGACTGCCTTTTCTTGCTCACGGATGTTCGGGACGCCCTTCTGCACGGGGACCGGGAGTGTCGAGACGCAGATGCACAAGAAAACAGCGGGAAGGGTCATGGCGCAGGCATTCTGGCAGAGCCAAGCCCGATTGCGATACCGCTATCTATGCGAGACGCTGCGGGATGAGCCCCGCCCGCCGCTGAGCATCATTAGCCAGCCGTCATCGCACTGCCGCCTCACCCGGATCGAGTAGGATTCGGGGCGAGGTCCCCATTGAAGAAATTACTACTAGCAGCGTTTGTGTTGGGTTCGGTCGGTTGTGGCATGCAGCTCAGCATCGCCCCAGGCGCAAGCGAAGTCCTGATCGCCCACTTAGGTAGTGAGGAAGGTGACGTTGAGGCTTTCGAAGCCTTGGCCAATGCCTTCGTCGCATCCAACCCGGGCTACGACATGTTCTATCACCGAGGCGCAACGGAGTTGGCGCCGCGGCGAACTCGTCAGATCGTGTTCGTCCAAAGCGGCGAGGCCACAGCCAATATTGGTGAGGAGTCTTCGGAAGTCAGTGTCGGAGACATCATCATGCTGATCGAGGGCAGGAAGCTCGAACTCAGCTCCGCACTTGACTTGCTCTGCTTCGTCACGCCCACGGCCTTTCCCGCGCAGTTGCCAACTTGGATCCGGCCGGATTGGGATCCGAGCATCACGGACACGCCGGGCGGTTGTGCGACGGAACATGGTGCCTATCGCCGCATCTTGTTGACCTGGTTGCCAGAGAAGGGTCCCTACATCTATCACGCTCTGAACGCGCACCGCGTGCGCATCACGGACTCCTTCACGCACTATCATCCGATCGAAGGCGGCTTCGACGAGTTCTATTTGGTGCAGCATGCGAATCCCGACTCGCGACTGTTGACGAGCAATCGAACAAAGGACATCGAGAACTCAGCCAGCATCGATGCCGCCACCGCTGCGGGCTTGATGGAAGAGCACCCGCTTACCACGGGCGACTTGGTGTATATGCCGCGCGGTACCGTGCATCGCGGCTTGGGCGGCGTACTGGCGCAGGTCATCACGACACCCGGCTTCAAACCCGGAGCCGAAATTGGGGTCGATCATCACCTGCGCACGATCAACGAAAGGCTTAGCCTCCAAGGCGGCACAGCGCTACCCTTCAATGCCGAAGCTTCCGCTGAAGCGGTCGTGAAGTAGACGGCCACACACCATAATGTGCCGCAACACAGAGACGCTATTCAACTTCGCTGCGCCGGCAACCGAGCAAGAAGTCCGGGCCGCGGCCGTGCAGTTCGTTCGCAAGCTGAGTGGCTTCACCAAGCCATCCAAAGCGAATGAAGCTTCGTTCGAGCGGGCGCTGGACGAGGTCGCTAAGTCGGGCAGCAGCTTGCTCTCATCTCTAGTGACGAGCGCGGGCGCGCGCGGCGAAGCGCTTCGATAAAGAGAGCGCTTAGTTCGAGCGCGCTCGCTCTCCGAGTGCAGAGTCTACTTGTCGGAAGCTTCGCTCTTCGCGCTCGCTAGACGCGCATCAAGTTCTGCGCGCATGCTTCGATAGTCGTCGTCTACGTGCTGCTCGTCAGAGGCTATAGCCAACGGCAGGCGAGCCAGTACCGTCGCGTCGTGCTCACGATCCGAGAACGAACGAGCGAGCTCTAGTGCGACGCCTGCCTTGTGTAAGTGCCTCATGGCCTCATGGTGGTTGATCACAGTCGTCCCGTCCCCCAAACCGTCTGCGCTCGATTCCATGTCTATCGCGATCGACCCATGAGCGAGACCGAGCATAGACAAGGCGGCATGTTCGAACTGGTCGTGCGACTTCCATACTACCGCCAATAGAAACTGTTGCGTCTCATGCAGGTCGGTCCAAGGCAGCGCGCGTGCTGTCTTCACTGCTTCGATCACTTCCGTAAACCGGCGCAAGCCTTGCTGAGCCTCAGCCATGCGCATGTGAGCCGTTGGTTCAGTGGGAGCGATTGCGATTGCTTTGCTGCTGCACTCTGCTGCCCAAGTCCAATCATCAGAATTCAAAGCCATCTCGGTGCAACGCAGCAAGATACTCGCGCTGAGCGGGTCTGCCGCAATAGCGAGATCGGCCATGTCGCGCGCCTGCTTATGATCGCCCCTTTCCGAATGCACCCATGCCAGTGCCAAGTTGGGCGCTGGCAATCGGGGAGCCAGCCTGGCGCCATGTTTAGCAACGAAGAGCGCACGATCCAACCGGCCTTCGAACAACAGCGGTCGGACAAGCTCGGAGAGCATCATACCGACATGCTCATGCTTGCTCATCGGGCGCGTGTAGATCAGCGTTCCGTTGCGCTGCTCATCGCTGAAGAAGAACATCTCGGTTAGGCCACCTTCGACGTAGCTTCCGCCAACTGTCGGCTCCAAGTCGATGGCCTCTCCTTCAGCTGTCAAACGCACGAAAACGTGCAAGGGCGCAAGCCGGGCTTGCAGATCCCACCCAACACGTTCCGCCACACTCATGTACAGCGCGGAGAGCCCGCTGCAGTTTCCTCTGCGCGCATCGAGCACGTCGTGAATGAAGCGTCCTGGTGAAGGAAAGGGACTCTCGCCGGGTTGGAAACCTTGGTCCGCGTGCAAGTACCACAGGATCCAGTCCGCTTGATCTTGTGCAGCTCTGGCGTCCTTCGCGTGCGTGAGCAGTCCACGCGCGAGCTCATCGATCAGCAGCCGCTTCGCATCGATGTCCAGCTGCGGGTCCAGCTCTTTCGCGATCACCAACGCAGCTGTGGCCAGATCGATTTCGTCGGGCTCGCACGCAACGAGTTCTGCGATGCTTCGTACCGTAAGGCCTCTTCGACCTGCGTTGGCCAAGGGTTGCTCGGAGCAAGCGGACAGGCATGCAGACGAGAGACTAATCCAACAAAGAAGGGCTCTGGTTGGCCATGGCGAATCGCAGAACATCACGTCGCGGGGTGTCGTCATCGTGTTGAAGATAACGAGTCAATCGCTCGTGGTCGTGCCGGTCGTGATCGCCGCAGACTTCGACGCTTCAAGTCCTGACCATTGAGCCAGTGCATTCACGAGTTGAAACACATCCTCACGCTCGACGACTCCCTGCCGCATCCATGGTTCTGCAGTCTGCAGAACACGCTCGCGCAACTCATCACTGTCGAGCGCTGTGTCGGGCGAGAAGCAGCCGCGTGCCTCGAGGTCAGTCTTGAGCTCTTCAACCTTGCTCGCCTTGAATCCCTTGAGCCGTTCATCGCGCTTGGAACCCTTGCGGCTCAGCTCGATGAATAAAGCGTGCGCATCCCGACCAAGATCTTCACTGACCGCGATCAGCCGATCCTGGAAGGTAGCGGAGACGGGCCCTTCCCTAATCACGGCTGCGGTGAGCGGAAGGCCGCGCCCGCTTCGGTAGGCCGTAAACCAAGTCGCGATCAAGGCCTGCGTCGCGTCGAAGCGCTGGCGCTGCGCTACGTCGAGCAAGGAAACTCCGGTTTTGTCGAGTAGCAGGCGCACCTGCCCAACGGTATCGACCCGTTCCTGCAGCAAGCCAGACATCGCACTCAGGTCGTGAGTGAACGCATAGAACAAGTGCTGAGCATCCACGCCCTCGAATGGATCCAAGCGCGGTACCCGTAACCGCTCGCCGAAGGCAGTCACACTCTCGCCTTGGACCGGAGTAGGAATCACCGGCAAGGGCGTGTGCGTCAGACTGGGAGCTGCGGATGCGTGCGCTTGCAGTTCGTCGAGGTCGAACAGCTTGGGAGCCGCTATCGAATCTTCACGTAGCGCGGCTGCGATGCGTGTTGCATCATCCCGGTCGGACGAAAGGAAGATCACCTGTCGACCCTGCTCTGCCAATTGCCCCAGGCTGCGCGCGATCATGCTGAAGCGAACCGGATCCGAGTTGGTAAGTGCTTCATCTAATAGGATCGGCATCACGGCCTCATCTTCGAGGCCCTGTGCGACTGCGAGCCTGAGCGCTAGCTGAAGCTGCGACAGCGTTCCGCTGGACAGTTCCTCGAGCCGGCGCAGCGGACCTTCCGTCTCGCGTACGCTGAAGCCGGCTTTGTTGTCGCTAGCGTCTATCGGCGTTCCCAGTTGATACGCCTGTGACGTAAAGCCTTCGAAGAGTTTCGATGCGCGCAACAAGATGTCGGGCTCTGCGTGCTGCCGATGCTCGACCTGGACAGAGTCGAGCAGATAGTTGGCGCAGGCAGCTTCCATCAAGTCGTCCCGCACTTCCTCTAATGCTTCCTGCAGCTGTTGTTCGGAGGCGAGAGCTTGCTCGAGATCGTTGCCCTCGCGTGCGTTCTTGACTTGCTCTTGGATGCGGACCAATTGCAGATCGACATCCCCAATCTCTGCTAGCTCGGTCTTGCACGTGCGCAGGGCTTCACGCGCACTCTCGAGACTCATCGACTCGAACTCAGGATGGTCACTGAGGTTCTGTTCGTGGCGTGCGATTGTGTGCACGCTGGCCAGTTCACTCGCGCGTAGCTCTCGATACTCAGAGAGCAAACTCAACCGGTGCGAGAGCTCGATATCGTCTACGTCTTCCAGACCAGAATCATTCACGAACTGAGTGAGCGCGGTGCAACTGTCCTCCCAATCGCGCCCCGCCTCTGCCAATTGCTGGAGCGCGCTAGCTTCATCCTTACGACCCGCTCGGAGTTGCACGTCGCGTCGCGCCATCTCTGTGCGAACCCTGCGCAACTCGACGACATCGCCTACCGGATCGGTATCGATGGCTGCGAGCTCAGTCTGAACGTGTCGTAGCTCTTCTTCGCGTGAGGAGCGCGCCGAAGTCAGTGAGGCGCCTGCGGAGCTGGCTTCCTTTTCGGCTACTACGAGCTCACGTGCGCGGATGCTCAGTTGCTGAAGCGACAGAGTTGCCAGCCTGCCGCTCCATCCAAGAGCGCGACATGCATTCGCCAGGCCAGCTTCGATTTGTTCGTGGGCCTTGCGTGCAGCTTCGAAGTCCCGGCGACGCTGCTTTTCTTGTCCGCGGCGATGCTCGGATCGAGCTCGTCGGTCGTTCTGTTGCAGGCTGCGATTCCTCAGCTCCAACAGCATTGTCGCAAGTCCTGCACCCACGAGCCCCCAACCGGCGAGAGAGATCGTCATGACCCCATAGACACCGAGGGCGACGAGTAGCGCACCCGCGACTAGGACGCTCACGCCAAGAGCTGGTTCCGGACCTGAATCCTCCTCTGAATCGTCAACCTCCGGGCTTCGCTCCAAGCGCGCGCTCGCATCATCACGTTGACGCAGCAATTCCTCGAGCTGGTCCCAGCTATTGGAGTCTGTTGTGATTTCGGCGCCCTCGGTCAACTCGAAGAGTTGCGCTCGCGCTTGTTCCAGGCAAGCATCTGCTCGCGCGAAGCCTTCCGTCCACTGTTCGTAGCGGTGCTCGATCGCGCGCAAACGTTCTTCGCGATTTTCGAGGGCAATGAGCCGCTCTGGATCCAGAACATCAGCGAGCTGCGCGTGCGCAATTTTCGCGCGTGCCTCGTCGCGCTTGCTCTCGAACTTCGCCATGGCCTTCTTGGCATGCGCGATGCGGGAGCGCAACTCAGCAATGCGGTCGGCCTCGCCGCCTTGCAAGCTATCCATCCCTTGCGGGTACTCCGACAGTTCAAGACGCGTCTTAGCAAGGTCGACGCGCTCCGTACCAAGAGCGAGCGCTTGATCGAGTTTCAATACGCGCTCACGCGCGCCTTTGGCTTGCTCGCGCCGCTCCTTGAGCTCCCCTATTTTGCGCTCCTCCGCCAAGAGCGTGCGATGCTCGGCCTGAATCCGCACCACATCGCGCTGCCCTGCCGCGAGGCTCTTGGCAGGTGCGACTGCTTTCAATGCGGTGCGCGCGCGCTCGGCTTGCATCACAAGCTCGAGGTCGAAACCTGCTGATAGTTCGCGGCGAATCTCGGCCGCTATTTCGGCATCCGTCGTTCCATCTCGCAGGAAGTCATCGACGGACAGAGTGAAGCAAGCACGGAAGCGAGCGTCCGGTGGAGACGGCGCACGCGCGCCTGCGAGGTGCGAAGTCCATTGCGGAGGTAATCCAATCTCGCGCGAGGCATCAAAGCTTCCACCGTCATGCACCCACTTGGATCGTACGTCGCCTCGGAACGCTTCCTCTTCCCAAAGCAGCGCACGCACCGCGCGCACCAGAGTCGACTTTCCCGAACCGTTGCGGCCCACGATTACGTTGACGCCTGCTGCAAGCGCATCCAACGAGAAACCGGCACGCATCCCGGGCGCGGCTCGCAATTCGAGTCGTTCGATCCTCACGCGAGCGCCCCTTCCTGTGAAGTCTGCGCTCCGTCTGTGGCCTTCTTCTGTGCGAGCAATTCGCTGAGTGCACGACGTGCTGTTCGTATCAATGCCTTGCGCACGTGCTCATCTTCCAGATCAAGTGCGCCGAGTGCTGCGAACCTGCCATGCGAGACGGCGGCTAGCATTTGGGCACGTGCCGCGCCGATCATCTCTTGGTAGCCGTCACCTTTGGACAAGAGAGTCTTCAGGCGCCGCGCAAGCAACGAAGCAGGATCAGTCCCACGCGCTAGACTTTCCAAGTCGATGACCTCACGTGACTCGTCTTCGACCTTGTCGAAGAAGTACAGCACGTCATTGTGCCGCACCTCTTCCTGCTGTGTCGTTGAATAGATCGCACTGCGCACCTCAGACGGCGAGAGCTTTGTCTCACCAACCAAACGCGGGCGTACTCCGACGAGCAACACAGAGTCGGAGGTGATGCGCTCATGCACTTCGGTCAACGAACGCATCAGTGCACTCTCGATCGCGACCGTGTCTTTGCAGTCCGAGATATCGACATCGACTCGCTCCCAACGCAGAGGAGCACACTCGATTTGCTTGAGCTGCCAACCGGCTACGGCACTTTCCGCGAGCCACGGCCCATGGACTCCTGGCTCGCCTGGATCCAGACCGAGTAGCGATCCCAGATAGCCTATCGGCCGACTACCATCAGCGATCGACGGCTTGTGAATGTGGCCCAGGAACCAGGCGGAGACGCCCACGTTCATCAGAGCACTTTCACTTACGGGAGCATAGGCGCTGCCGGTCTCACCAAGATCGCAGTGCAGCAAGCCGACGGTCCGCAAATCGTCACTGGCGTCATCGTTGAATTGCAGGCGACGCTGCGAGTCTGTCAGTGAGTCGAGTGGGCTGCTTTCAAAGCTGCTCTTCGGAAAGGACCAGCCGATGATACGAGCAACCGCATCTGTCCCGCGTCGCACCACGAAGCTGTCCCATGTGCCACCGCGCCCGAGCAGATGCACGTCGGGGAGCTCATCCACGAGGCGCGGCAAGACTTCGACATCGTGATTACCTGCGACGGCAACGACATCGATGTCCTTCTCGCGCAGTCTTTGAACGCCGCTGCGTAGAGCGCCGTAAGCCTCCATGTATCCGTTGCGTGAATCGACGACATCCCCGGCGAGCAGCACAGCGTCGACGCGCAGTTCGATCGCGAGATCGACGACGCGCAGCCATGCCGCACGAGGGCCGACATCACGCGGCGCATCTTGCGGCAAACTGCCAGGTCGCCGGCCGAGATGCATATCGCCAACGCAGAGGAGTCGAGCTTCGGTCATGGTGCGGTCAGTTGCAGGATTCAGGATGAGGCTTGGGTGATGCGGGGGCAAGCGGAGAGCGGGAGATGAGGCGCGAGGATGTGCATCGAGGGGGGGAGCTGAGGCTTGTGAGGGTCACACCCCACCTCGGGACCGGGTTACTTATTCTTTCAACCCACCACCGCCCCCCCACCCAGGTCAGGGAGGGGTTAACCGTTCTAAATAGGGTCAGGTTGCCGATGACCCGCTCGATCTTTGTCAGCCTCCCTTGCCTCCCCGTATCCGGAACCGGAAGCTCATCCCTCTGCCCCTCCCGTCAGCCGCACCTCGACCGACCCTGTGTCTTCGATAAAGCCGATCCACGCCACTCCCATGAGACGAATGCTCTGGTGCCTGACTCGTTGCCTGCCCTTGATCACAGCCCTGGCCGTCACGCCAACTCCATGCTCGGCCGCGGATCAGCCCGATGTGATCCTGATCATGACCGACGATCAGGGCTATGGGGACTTTGGGATCCACGGCAATCCCATCATCGGCACCCCGCACCTGGACGCCATGGCGCGTCGCAGCGTGCGCGTCGACCCTTTCTACGTCAGTCCGGTGTGCGCACCGACGCGTGCTTCGCTAATGACCGGCCGCTATCACTACCGCACGCGCGTTGTCGACACCTGGGTTGGGCGCGCGATGATGGAACCAGAGGAGGTCACGATTGCCGAGGCCCTTGGCGATGCAGGCTACGCAACCGCGATCTTCGGCAAGTGGCACCTCGGTGATTGCTACCCGATGCGCCCAATGGATCAGGGTTTTCAGGAGTCGCTCGTCCATCGCGGAGGCGGAATCGGACAACCCGCGGATGAGCCGGGTTACTCCGGCTACTTCGACCCGATGTTGTGGCGCAACGGCAAGGGTCAGCAGTACGAAGGCTATTGCACCGATGTCTACTTCGATGAAGCAATGAAGTGGATCGAGGACAAGGTCGAGGCCGAAGAGCCGTACTTCTGCTACCTCGCGACCAATGCGCCACACACGCCACTGAAAGAAGTGCCGCTCGACCATTATGGACGGACGCGGGTACTGCAGCCCTCGCCCGAGGACTACGCAATCGAGCGCGGAGAGCCCTTGCAGGACGATTGGTACGACGACAGCGAAGCGCGTATCTATGCGATGATTCGGGGGATCGACGACGGAATCGGCCGCTTGTTCGAACGTCTCGAGGCGATGGGCAGGCTCGATAACACGCTGGTGGTCTTCCTGAATGACAACGGGCCCAACTCGCAGCGCTACGTTTCGGGCTTGCGCGGCATGAAGACCGAGGTCTTTGAAGGCGGCATACGCTCGCCGTTATTCGTACATTGGCCTGCCAAGCTTGCTGCGGGCCGGCGGGAGAACACGATTTCGGCCCACATCGATGTGATGCCGACCCTACTTGAGGCCTGTGGCATTGATGCGCCCACGCAACAAGCACTCGACGGGCGTAGCCTATGGCCGGTCATGCTCGATGCGGATGCCAGCTGGCCGGAGCGGCCGATCGTCACGCAGGTTCATCGTGGAGATGTACCTCAACTCTATCAGCACATGGCTGTTCGGCTGGGTGATTGGAAGTTGTTGCACCCGACCGGCTTCGGAGGAAAGGGCTTCGAGGGCGAGCCCACCTTCTTGCTCTACAACCTCGCGCTGGATCCCTACGAGCAATCCGAGGTGGCGTGCAAATACCCCGATGTCGTTGAGCGCCTGCACCAAAGCTACATCGATTGGTGGGATGACGTCTCTCACACGCGCGTTGACAATTTCGCGCCGCCGCGCATCGTGCTCGACGCCAAGCACGAAGACTTGGTCACGCTCACTCGCCAGGACTGGCGCGCAAAGGCCGGTGGAACGTGGGTCAGGTTCTCACATGGCACCTGGAAGCTGCGGTCCGAACGTGAGTCTCGTTGGGATGTGACTGTGCGCTTGATGCGCGAAGGGCAGCGCGCGAGCGTGTTGCTAACGGGTTGCGAGACTGCTCAGATTGGGGTGGCCGAGGCGGGAGCCACGGAGCTGAGCTTTAGTGACGTGAGCTTCCCGGCCGGAATGTTAGAGCTGGAGGCTATTTGTCGGACTGACGAGAAGACCTACGGGGCGTTCCAGGTCGTCTTGCGGGCTCGCTGAAAAGACCACCCATACGGCGCCAGAGGCAAAAAAGTAGCCTCTGAGGCTCTGCTGGGCCCCCAATAGGTCACTACTGGGCCGCTTGCTGGTCCATCCCGCCTGTAGGCGCATGCTCGACCTCATGGTCGAGGTGCCGGCGTTCAGCGTCAAGGCGCTCGCGTCTCACTTCGAAATGAGCCGCATCGGGGTGATGAAGGACTTGAAGGTGCTCGAGGAATGCGGGTTGCTGCTCTCCAAGAAGAAAGGCCGCACGCGCCACCTGTTCTTCAACCCCGTTCCGATCCAGCTCATCTATGACCGCAGGAACACGCAGTACAGCCAGTTCTAGTCCTCGAGACTGGCTGACATCAAGACCCGCTTGGAGACGCGCGCCGACTCGATAGAAAACCAAGCGGCCTGAAGTAACCCCCGCCGTGTTCCAGGTGTTCATTCGAGCCAGCGTCGAAGACGTTTGGCACGAGATCACCCGCACCAATCAACCCACCCCGGCCTTCTTCAATAACCGCATGCATGTGAGCGAGCTCGCGCATCGCGATGCGCACGCCGGACAACAAGTACACGTGGGTCATTGGTGAGATCCTCGAGGTGATTCCGCTGAAGCGCTTCAGCCATAATTTTCGCTTCACGAACCTCGATGACCCCGAATGCACGGTCACCTACGACCTGGAGCCGGCCGAAGGTGGCGTGACCTTCACGCTGACGATCGAGAAGCTGCCGACCGGTACAAAGACTGCCAAGCAGATGGTTCAAAGCGGCACGATGATCGCGAACACGCTGCGCTCCGTGCTGGAGCACTGGCAAACCGAGCTTCGGCATTCGCATGCTGTACCTGCTGTTCAAACTGATGCAACCGCTATCGCCCAAACGCTGCCTGACCGAGAACTGGCCATTGACGGACGCGAACGGCTCCGCTCACGGAGACGCCGCCACACACACTTGCTTGCCCCGACATTCACCACAGACAGCCCCATGCCTACACCCGAAGAAATGGAAGCCACAATGGTGGCCAACCTGAAGGAAAAGACCGGCAATACGATGCCGCAGTGGTTGAAGATCAACAAGGCAAGCAAGAACGCAGAGCTGAAGAAGTGGCTGAAGGAAGCCTATTCGCGCGCCTGAACAGGCGCTGGTTTCCTACGAAGCGCGGAATGCAAGGCCTCGCGCGACGGCGACTTTCCCCGTTCAGAACGCCATCCCGATCGCGAAGTGAAGAACGAACTCTTCGTCTCCATCATCGGTATCCGGGTTCACGGCTCCGTCCAATCGCAACGGACCAATCGGCAACATATAGCGCAGGCCAAGTCCCAGTCCGTAGGAGAGGTCGCGGAAGTCGAAGTACTCCTGCTGCCTCAAGGCAACATTGCCTGCGTCCATGAAGGCGGCTACCTGAACATGGGTCGCGCCGACATCCTGGCGTAGTTCCAGGTTCACAGTAGTGAAGGCTTCACCACCGATCGGGTTTCCGTCCGTATCTTTGGGGCCCAACTGGCTTTGCATGAAGGAGCGCACCGTATTCTCGCCTCCATTGAAGAAGCGTTGCTGCAACGGAGTTTCCTCGTTGTTGTACGGCAGGATAACGCCCGTTCGGAATCCACTCGCTAGGACCGTTCCTTCTCGGACGTTCAGATAGTGCTCGAAGTCGAATAGGCCGCGCACAAAGTCGAACTGAGAACCAATCGCGTTGTCAGCGAACTCCAGACTCGCGCGCATAGTATGCCCGCCAACAGGTGCAATGATCCCATCACGACGATCGTGCTCCTGAGTGACAATGATCGAAGAGGTGCCGACTGAATCGATGTCAATCTCTTCCACTACCCTCAGGATTTCGACATCGACTGCGCGTGATTCCTCAAACCTGTAGGCTAAGTTCGTTGAGTCACGCCGGCCCCATTCGAGGGTGACCGAGGGTGTGATCGCTGACTCAATGCGAGTGAAGGACGGTTCCTCGCGTTCCTTGTACGATACGGACAATCCGCCGATCAATTCTCGCGACAGAAACCAAGGATCGGTCAACGCGATCTGCGCGCGACGAGCACGCGTTGCGAGCGTTCCTTCAGCGGTCAAGCGCAGACCGCGACCGCCAAGGTTCTTCTCACGTGCACCCAATGTGATACGCGCTTCCTCATACGAACCCCAGCCAGGCTCGATGAACAGTTCGAGCGTCGGTAGCTCTTCCAAGCGCACGACGAGGTCACGTTCGCTGTCCTGCGACTTCTCGAGTGAGGCGTCGACACGACCGAAGAGGCCGGTCTTGTACAAGCGACGAACGCTGTCCCGCAGCGCTTCGTTATCGAAGGGCGCCCCGACTTCTAGGCGCATGCGCGAACGAAGAAAGCTTGCGCGACTCTGTTCATTGCCCTCGAACAAAATATCTGCAATGGTCACGCGCGGGCCAGGCACCACATGCACCATGAGGTCGACGACGTGGTGCTCCTCGTTCAGGATCGGGTGCGCCTCCACACGAGCATCGGGGAAACCCGCTTTTGCCAGCAAGTCGTACAGCAAACCCTGCAGTTCGAAAGGCAAACGCGGATACCACACATCCTGCTTTGCGATCATCTGCATCGCATCCCGATGCCCGCCACGCAACTCGTCCGGCATGACAACACCCTCCGCCAACTCTATGCTGCCGATCGAATAGCGCGGCCCTTGCGTGATGCGCAATTGAACCTGTGCGCGCCGACCCGTCTTGTCAAAGCTCACTTGCGGCGCCTCGACCTTTGCTTCCGCATAGCCGCGGTCAATCAGCGCACCCGCGATGCTGTCCGGCAAATCGTCCACATCACTTTGGACGAAGACGGGCAGGCCAAGACCGAATAGCCCGGTAATCGGCCCATCGTAGACAGCTGCGATTTCATCACGGCTGAAGACAGGCTTGTCGCCCTCGACGCAAATGACTTCGCTCTTGATGCCTTCGATCAGAGCATAGGGCCCCTCGATCACTTTGAAGGTCGCAGTGACACGCTCGCCTTCTTGCGCGAGGGCGTAGTCAACCTGGGCCTTCGGGTAGCCGCGACTCTTGTAGTGCAACTCGACATCAAAGGCTGCGTCATCGATGAAAGCCTCCGCCAAGTCACTCGCAATCCAGTCTTGGATTCCTAACTCGATTGCCTGACGCAAGGTGTCGGACGAGATGCTGTCGTTGCCACGGAAACGCACTTTCCAGCGCGAAGGAAGGGGCGCGAGCTCAGCCGGTTCGCTTACCGCATCGTCCGTTTGCTGAGGAGCGAATTTTCCGCCACTCGGTGTCGAACGACAGCCGGCTGCGAGCACGAGCATGAGAATCCAAAGACGAACACTCATCGGAACTTGAACACGAGCCTGACCCCGACGTTGAAGTGCTCCCACACGTCGCGCTCGCCCACCAGATACAGCGAGTCACGCTCGGACATCAGCCCATCGAGCATCCGGAATTTGCCTTCAAAGGTCGAGACGCCACCCTTCGAAATCTCTTCGCCATTGATGAACTCGAAGCGATCAACGAGTGACTCACCATTATCGTCGTCGAGCTTTGAACCGCTCGCAAGCCTACCTAGCAGGTCTTTCGCGATGTAGATCGTGACGGACTCCGCGGCTGGACCAAAGGCACTGTCTTCGACAGGTAATCGCCCGGTCAAGAACAAGTGCAGCAAGTCTTCTTGCGCCAAGTTAGGTGAAGAGGAGAGCTCGATCTCGGGCTCGTCGTACGGCCCAGACACGTTGACGAACAAGTCGTAGCCGACGCGTCGCATGTCCGCTTGGATTTCGACACGAGGAACGAAGGGATTCCGATCATCGAATTGGATCAGGCCCGACTGCACTGTGAGTGTTCCGCTGGGGATGCGCACCAGACTCTCGTCAACAAACAAGCGACCGGAAGGAGTCATGACTCGGCCCGTGCCACCGATGCGCATATCCGCGCGTACAGCTCCCGACAATAAGTTACCTTGAATGTCCAACGGCTCACCTGTCTCGACGCGCAAGTCAAAGCGCATGTCTGACAGGGGCGGCTCTTGAAAAGATGGTAGGCCAACGCCACGCCGCACCGATTCGATGCCGCCGCCGCGTCCGCCAGTCCAAGCCAGGAAGTCAATGTTTGACAGCAAACGGCTGTGTCGTAGGCGCAGATTGCCCGAGGTCAGCAGTTGATCGAGCGGACCTTCGATCTTCAGGTCCAGATCAGAACGTAAGCGCAGCGTGGCGCTCCTTGCCAAGAGCAAGTTGTCGCCTTGCAAGGTCAAGTCGACCACCGGCTGCTCAGCTTCGAACTGAATCGCGCCATGACATTGAAAGGGTGCCGCACCGATTTCGCCGTCGAAGGACTCAACCCTCAGCACATCCTCTTCGAAGGCGAGTTCGACGCGTAGCTTGTCAATTTGCGGCAAGCCTCCGACTCGCAGCCCTGCATCTTGCAATAAGAGGCGCGAGGCAAACTCGGGCTGGTGCAGACTGCCGTTGACAGTGACATCACCACTGAGTTGCCCATCGAGGCGACGAACGGCTTCGGTGAATTCGGCAAGCCAGCTAGCGTCGGGTATATCGATCTGTCCTGTGAGTGACAGCGGCGCCGACTCGAAGCTGGAGAGGGAAGCCTCATCGCCCGCGTCCTCGCGAGTCGTCCATGCGATCACATCCAAGGGCGCGCCCAAGCTGCCCTCTAACGAAACAGCGCCCCGCTCCGGCACGGACAGGTCGAGTCCATCGATTCGGATCTCGTCACCCAACACGATCTCGCAGCGCACACTGATCGGACCGGGCACCAAGGATTCGATCGCGGCCCTAGGCGACAGTTGCACGGCGGGTGCGGCGATCTTTGCGCGACCACGCAGGTTCTTCCACTGACCACTCAATTCGATGTCGGCATCTATCTTGCCTTCGACAGAGATTAAGTCCCCGCCCCAAGCGAGCTCGAACACTCGGCTCTCGGGCCACGCAACGACGCCGCGCGCAGTCAAGTCACCGGCAGTCAAAGCTTGTTCTGCAAGAGGATCGAAGGGCAGGCTCAACTCGGCGTCGATCAGTGTGGCGCCTTCCGATGTCACGAGCAGGCGTGACATCTCGACTCGTCCATTGTCCAACGAACCTTCAAATTGTAACTCGCGCAGCGGCTCCCCACTGGCCAAACGCAGTTCGGTGATCGTCCCTGTTCCACTCGCGAACAAGCTTGTGGCAGTGCGTCGCAGATGCAGTTCGGCATTGATGCCGCTGAGTTTCGCATCACTTGGGAGCAAGTCGATGAAGAAGGGTGTCAGGTCCAGCGCCTGGCTCGTCAAATCGAAGGAAGCTTGCTTGTCGTCGAAGTCAGCATCCACCCTGAGTTGGCCTGCCGCTCCCGAAAGCTCGAGCGTATCAATGCGCAAGTGCCCGTCGCCAAACTCAACGCGAACCGGCTGCTCGAGACTCAGTCCGTTCTCGCCCTGCATGATCGAGAAGGTCTGCATCATCACGCGCAGTGGTTCGTCAGCGCGGGGCAGCTTCAGTTTGAGTGTCGCTAGCAACTCTCCGCGTTTACTCTCGGCACGCAAGCGCTGCACCGTGATGTGACCCGCGTCGGAGCTCGCCTCCAAACGCAAGCCCTTCAGCGCTACGCCTCCGAGTTGTAAGTCGGAGCCATCGATCGTAACGCTGCCCGTTGGGAACAGCGGATCGCCCGACAGCGTGGCTTGGGCTTCCAATCGTCCACCCGGATCGATCAGCTCACTCCACGCGTCCAGATGTTCCATGCCCGCACTGAGTGACACATCTTCCATACGGCCGGTCGCGATGTCCCATGCCCCACTGAGTTTGAAGTCGAGCTTTTCACCGTCCGCGCGCAAGGACTCAACACGTACCTTCTGGCGTGTACCACTGGCCGCCAAGACCACGCTTCCCAGTGGAAAGCCTGCAGCGGTCACCTCCGATCCGGTGAAGGTCGCTTGCCCAATCAATGCTGGGAGCCGCCCGCTGATCTGTAGCTCGCCTTCCAAGCTGCCATGCCATGGCTCGCTCTGCAGGATGTCGGCCAGCGGGCTCATGTCGCCCAATGCACACGTCAGCTCCAAGTTGACGCGCTTACCTTCGACCGTGTCGACCCATTCAAATTCACCGGCGGCGACATTGATAGAACCATCCGGCAGGACCAGTGCTCCGGATTGAATCAGAGCCAAGCCACCTGACAGTTCGACCTTTAGGTCGAGCACGTGTGACGGAACCTGTCTGCCATCGGGAAGTCTCAGACCATGAATCAAGCGCGCAATGTCGCGCGACTCGACTTGCATAACACCCGAGATCTGGCGCAGAGCATCGGCCCCTTCCAAGTCTAGCGGGACCTGTAACTCTGAGCTTGTGAAGCGATTGGGGCCGTCAATAACTTCCAGACGATGCAGAGTCGCGGCACCATCGCGTACGACGAGTTCACCGACAACTGCATCGGCGCTCCACTCTGAGTAGCGCACCTGTGTCGCATCGAGCTCGAGACGCAGCGTCATCGCGCTGAAGTCATCGAGTGGGCAGTCCAAGACGGCCTTCAAGTCGGTGCGAGCGTGCACTCCAAAATCAAACCCATCGACGGGCGCGAGGAGCTCTCCGACCTCGACGCCGGTACCTGTGAATTCAGCATGCAACTGTCCAGCCGCAATGCGTGTCTCAACCTGCAGTGGACCTCCGACGTTCGCCAACGCGAGCGAAGTATCGAAAGTCCCTTCCCCCAGCGCACTCAGGTCGATGCGAGATTCGTGCAAGAGGTCTCGGCCCGCGATTCGCAACTTGTCGATTCGTATGTCTGCTTTTCTATAGCCCAGATCCAATTCGAAATCACGCAGGCGCACATCACCTTCGCCGTCCCCCAGCGACAACTCGACAAACTGCAGGCGAGCTACGTCTTCGCCAGCGCGATCCTCGACGGTCAGAGACGCGCCCGACAGCGCAGTGACAGATGTGCCTTGCGTCATGCGGAAGTCGACACCGGTTAGCGAGATGCTCGGTAGCTGCTCAGGCAGCTGAGCCCAGCCGGTATCCGACTCCTGTGCCTGCTCGCTCGGCGGAAGACTCAAGTCAATATTGATGCTCTCGCCCTCGATGCGCGACACGGCTTGCCAATCGCCGTCCAGCAGAGCGGACAACTTGAACTGGATGGAGACACGCCCTGCTTTGCAGCCACGCAATCCCGCATCCGGCCCGCCCTCGAGCTGAATATCTGTCAGTGTGAGCGAATGAATCCAATCTCCGTCGATGCGCCCGATATCGACCCGATACGAACTGAAGCGTGGCGCCGCGTACACAAGCAAACGCGCGAGCAGAGGATGCGCCGTATGCGCGCGCGTGAGGTACAGCAGCACACATGCAAACATGCCGGCCACGAACAGAATCAACGTTCGGCGCAGCCATTTGCGTACGCGAGACGGCCTGACCACGGGCGTTGCCGTCGCGCTCTCAGGCGTATTATTCGCGTCGCCTCGTTGTTCTGCTTGTTGCTGTTCGTCCACGCATTCGCCGGTCGATCCTGATGGACCTAAACGGGTCGAGGATCATACACGAGGCTGATTCATCCGCGGCGCTCGACGAGGATTGGCTCACGTGTCTACGTAGTGTTTTCCTGGCGCAGACGAGGCACCCTTGGAAGGTACCAGGCCAAGGCGCGACCACTTCTTCGTCGACCTCGATCCAATCCGGAGTTACGACCGGCGGCGACACTCTGTGGTCCTCGAACTCAGCCGCGAGCCAAAATCTCGGAGAGTTGCTCGAGTCCGCGATACAACGCAATCCGAACGGCACCCTCCGTGCGCTCGGCGATGGCTTTGTGCTAGAGACCGACCAAGCGCCAGAGCGTGATGATCTCGCGAGACGATTCGGTCAACTCGTCGAAGGCAGATTCGATGCGCTCGACCTCTTCCTGTGAGGAGAGCGCACAGCTCGGCGTACAGATGCTGCGATAGCTGTTCAGGATCGCGCCTTCGCGCGCGTTCCTGCTGCCTTCCCCATAGGGCACGTTCGCACTGATATCTCGTTTCTGAGCGTGGTTGTGCTCGACGCGCTTCGGCACCTTGCGCTGGGCCGAGGTGTACAGCCAGCGTCGGAAACCTTTCTCGCCTGAGAACTGGAAGCGCTCGCGGTTCGTCAGAATTTCGCGACAGACCGATTGGACCAAGTCTGAAGTCTCTTCCATCGAACGCAGGCTGCACCCCACGCACAAGCGCAAGTAGCCGCGCAGGCCTCCAGGTGCTCAGATGCTTGTTACGACCCACGCTCGGGAATCGCAAAAGGAATTCCGGAAGTAGACGGCCCGATTTTGGTGCTGGATGCATCCAAAGGGTGGACGAAGCGGCTCCCCATGGAGCTGCGTTGGAGAACCCGCCGGCGGTCCGATTCGAGACAGGTTTCCCGCGCATCTGCTGACAGCACGCTGTCAGGAGGGTGATGAGAGACTGCACGTGTCGCACCGGCACCGCCGGCATCCATTCCTACCAACGAACCGTCTCACCGATCATGACCCCCCGAGATTTTCGCAGAGCAACTCCAACGCGTTCAACAATTCTTCAACCGCTCGACTTCCGTCCTTACCGAGGAAGACTCCAAGTTCAAACCAGTCGATGGAACCTATACGGCCGCTCAACTCGTCGCACATGTAAGACAGACAGTCGACTGGTATATGGAAGGTGCGTTTCGCGATGAAGGCTTCGATCTGGACTTTGAAAAGCATGCGGTGGATGTCGTGAACATCACGAGTCTGGCCGAGGCACGCGAATGGGTCGAACGGGCGTTTCATCAAGCCATCGAGACCATTCGCAGTAAGAGCCCGGAAGAATTCATGGTGCAACTGCCCGCAGGTCCGGTACTGGGCGGCGCTCCGCGCTTGGCGCTCATCTCTGCCATCGAAGAGCACACGGCTCATCCCCGCGGAGCGCTCGCGGTCTACTCCCGGCTGCAAGGGCACACCCCTCCCATGCCGTATGGAAATAGGTAATCAAAAATTTGCGCGCCTGGCTGGCTTAGAAATAGTCGGTCTCGGTGAGGGCTGATGAAGAACAAGGTCGTGACTCCGACCGCCACTCACTCTTCATCCAGCCCTCGCCGGACCCCTTCCTTAACTTGCACGAGTAGGGAAGCGACACCGATGGCACTGTAGTCTGCGCGGCGTCACATTCGGACTTGGCCGCAGTCCTACGGGAATTGTGCGCGCATCTTGACGGGCCATGTCTCGAGGTCGCGTTTGGGGACGGGTTCGAAAGTGTCGTCGAGCAGCTCGACCGCGTGCATCCGGTCGGGCCTGAAGGTGCGGAAATCATCGCACAACTCACACCAAGCCAGCAGAGTCCAGCTCTGGCCCCAGAAGGATCGCCTCAGCGGTTGCACGACTCGAGCACTGCTCTCGATTAGGTCGCGAACGTCGCGGTACAAGGTGCGCTAGGAAACCTCTAGCTCTTTGGCCAGCTTGGCTACGGTGTGCACACGCCCGCCACGCAAGAGTTGAAAGAGTCTGTCGGCGCGCCGCATCGAAGCCTGATAGCGCATCGATGCACAGCGTTCCAGCGCGGCGTTGAACAGCGTCGCTCGGATTGACTGTTACGCAGCGTTTGGCTTCGTGCGCAGCATCCAAGATCGCTGCTTCCGACATTACTGGGCCGGCGCTTGCCGCAGCGCTTGATCAGACTCGACGAGCGCCGCCTACGAACGGGCAACGCTCTCGTTTCAGCTCTCAGCCTTCGGGCTCTCTCCTCGACGCCACGCCAGCGCGCCTTCGAGCGCGACCCACAGCGTCAACACCGCGATTAGTCCTCCGACGATCGAGACCATGATCTTGCCGGCCGCGATATCGCGCGTGACTTGGATCCCCATCGCAGCAAAAGTCACGACCATGACGATGCACGCGGGCAAGATATAGGCCAGCGTCTTACGGCCCATGGCTCGCAGATACAACGCGCACAAGAGCAGAGTCAACGCCGCGAGCACCTGGTTCGTCGCACCAAAGACTGGCCACAGACTCTTTGCGCCCTGGTCGTAGTCCGCATAGATCAACGCGAGCACGGACCCACACGCCACAGCGCCACCGATCCAACGGTTCTGCAACGGCTTGATCTTGTAAGTCGCACCGAGCTCGGCCAAGACGATGCGTTGGATGCGCAACGCGGTATCCAAGCTCGTCGCCGCAAAAGAGATCACTAGAACGGCGACGACCGTGGCTGCGATACCGTACGGCAAGCCGATGCTCTCTAGGAAACCAGCTGATCCATTGACGAAGGCTTGCAGCGCTTCACCGACCTGAGGCAAACGCATGCGCCCGTCGCCTGCGGAAGCGCTCTGGGTCTCAATGAATTGCCAGGCGCTGTTGTGCGCGTCACCCGCCCATTTGCCCGTCGCTACCGCCATCGTGGCCAGAGTTGCGAGCGCAGCTTCACAGATCATGGCTCCATACCCGATCGGGCGCGCATCGGTGGCGCAACTCAACTGCTTGCTTGTCGTTCCAGAACTGACGAGTCCGTGAAAGCCCGATATCGAGCCGCACGCAATCGTCACGAATAACAGTGGGATCATCGCCGGCAATGAGTCCAACTCGCCAATCGCCGGCGCTTGGAACTCGGGGTTCGATAGGAAGAAGCCCAGGTACAACGCACTCAGACCAACCACCAATTGGTGGCTGTTGATCAAGTCGCGCGGCTGCAAGAGCACCCACACCGGCAGGCTGCTAGCTACGAAGGCATACACCATCAACGCGATCAGCCAGAAATCCTTGCTAGCGAACAGCGATCCCTCTGTGGGTACCCACAAGCTTCCGCTGGCTGTGCCGAAGATCACGGCATACAGGCCGATCAACGCGACGATCGACGGCAGCAATAAAGACTTCTTCAGGCGATAGCCCCAGAAGCCAATGCCCACCGCAACCAGGATTTCCAAGTTCACCGGCAAGATGCTGGCTGGGAAAGCGGTGAACAGGTTAGCGATGGCGAAGGCGAACACAGCGCCGACGAGCCAGATCAGGAAGAAGATCACGATCAGGAACAAGACACGCGAGCGCGGTCCGATGAAACGCTCAGCCAAGTTTCCGACCGACTGCCCGCCGTGTCGCATCGACAACACCAGCGCACCGAAGTCGTGTGTCGCGCCCATGAAGATCACGCCGAAGACAACCCAGATCAGCGCCGGTACCCAGCCCCAAACAATCGCCATGGCCGGGCCCAAGATCGGTGCCGCACCCGCGATCGACGAGAAGTGATGCCCCCACAACACCTCACGCTTGGTCGGAACAAAGTCGACGCCGTCCTCGTGCGTTACCGAGGGCACCTCTTCGTCTGCGCGCAGTTGGAAAATCTGCTCCGACAAGAATCGCGAGTAGAAGCGATAGCCTAGGTACAAGGAGCCCAGACAGACAAGAGCGACCAGAATCGGCGACATGAGAGCTGCGGTTGAAGTGTGGAGACTCGGACAGCTTACCCGACGGTGAGGGCAGGCAGCCTGGCGTGCGAGTCAGTCGACACGACGGTACTGCCCGCCGGTATCTTCTGCGAGCCCGCGCAGCAACGGATGATCCGCGCCGACTGCGATGCAATGGATCGTCAGCGACCTACGGCGTGCCCACTCGCGCACGGCAGCTCGCACACTGGCGGGGTCTACCAAGGTTCCGGCTGTCGCGTCCCCATCCGAGAGCAGATAGACCGTGTCTAAGCGCGGGTCTTCGATTGCGGCCTCGAGGGCATCGAAGATAGCAGTAGCACCACGCGCTTGGATCTCCCGCAGGAAGTCGGTCGCTTCTCGCCGCGCGCGCCGACTCATCGGGATCAGCTCGTCTTGCCAACTGGAGACGCCGCCAGAGAACAAGACCAAATTGAATAGGTCGCCGTCAGCCAAGGCTTCGAGTGCTGCGCCTACTTGGTGCTTCATCTCTTCGAGGCGCGTCGACCCGTCGCGAGTTTCAGCCGCCATCGACCCACTGATGTCGAGCACCCAAGCGGCACGATCGCTCTCCACTTCTATGCCATAGAAAGAGGCTTCAGTAACCTGGGCGCCACGCCTGTGAGCGCGCTTGCGCTCCAGCTCGACCACCGTCTTTAGCGATGGCGGGACGTAGGGCTTGGATTGCGATGCGTACCAAGCCGACCAGCGCTGGAAAGAAGAGCCGTGGTCTTCGCCGGTGATGCGCATCAGCGTACGACGCAAGCTGCCGCGCAGGCGGCTCTCTTCTTGTTCGAGTTGTGCGATCAAGGGCGCGACCGAGGCCGGGTCACGCAGCAAGGTCAAGACTGGGAACAGCAGGCGGCGCACTCGATGATGCTTGTCGCTGACCATCCCGGTCAGAGCTTCGATCGCACGCGCGCCTAAGATCTGTGACAAAGGCTGCACGGCAGCGCAACGCTTGTCGACATCAGGCGAGTTCGCATAGCTCAGCATCTTCTTCAGCCAATGCTCTTCTGTCTTATGGTGCTTGGTCAACGCAGCGAAAACAGCACGGCGCAACGACGGGTCGCGCGTTCCCGCAAGCTTCTCGAGGTCGCGCAAGTGCCCGCCCGTATTGGTTGCTTCCAAGGCTTGCAGCGCTGCCAACTGAACGAGCTCATCCTTGCTCTTCAGTGCCGTTCGCAAGAGGCCAATCACATCCTCGTCGATACTTCCCTTGCGCGCTTCATGCTGCCGCTGCGCATGGCGCGCCGTTGCCTCGACAATTGCGAGCTTCATGTCACGCGGGAAGCGTGGCTGCTTCATGCGCTGGCCCTGGATTGCTAGCGAGACCGGGTCCGCATAGGCAGACAAGCACTCGATCAGGAGGGTCCGCGAGCCCGAGCCTGGAATGCGATAGACATCCATCAACAGCTCGAGTCGGCTCTTGCTTGGATTGTTCTGCAGATAACGGATCATCGAGCCGACAGCAAAGCGTCGCACGCGCTCGTCTCGGCTCGAGCGTGCCAGCGTCTCGATTTTTTCCACGGCAGGCAAACCGAAGTACACCAGGCCTTGCGCCGCAGCAATGCGTTCCGATTCGTTGCGCGAAGCAGCGCTCTCGACCAAGAAGTCGATCGCGTCCGGTTCTAACTCGGGCACGCCAGCGAAGTGCCTTACCGACACGAAGAGAGCCTTTAGCTTGTCGTCCTTCGCCAGCAACTTGGCTGCCTTGCGGAAAGCCTCGAGCGCTTCCTCGCTTTTCTTCTCGCCGAGTCGTTCAAAGATGCGCACAGGCACCTTGTCGCCCTGCTTGTAGATCAGTGCCATCAACTCGCGCGTCGTTGACTGGCGCCCCTGCAGCGTGCTGGCATGCAAACTCTGCTGCGCGACCAAGCTTGGAGCCATGAAGCCCAAGACGAGCAGCAGACCGACCAGACGCTCGAGGTTGTAACGTGCCATGAGATGCTCTCCGCCATTCTACGTGATGACGTCGGGTGTGGAGCTGGCTTCTGGATCTCGCTACACAGTCAGTTGTCGTTAGGTAGCCAGCCCTTGTCCATCGCCAGATCCTTCACGGATTCGGCCACGATGCGATATCCATGCGGGTTGGGGTGGTAACGGTCGCCGCGCAGGAACAAGCCAGCAGGAGGGTCCGTCTTGCGTGCCTCGGAGCGGAACTTGGTCGCGAGGTCCACGAATGGGATCTCTAACTCGGCGCACATGGCGGACAACCTGAGAATGGGAGTCTCGACGTAGCTGTCGAGATAGACCTGACTCTCGTACGGGAACAAGAAGACCGCAACTTGCGCTCCAGTGGCTAGCGCTTCGTCGCGGATGCCCGTCAAGTAGTCGCGTTGCTCGATCCAGACATCTGAATCGAGCGAGGCATCACCGGCGCCCTTGGCGAAATTCTCGGCGTTGGCCCAGTCCTTCTCCTGGTTCATCACGTAGTAGGTCGCGCGCGCATAGCGATACAACGCGAAGCGTCCCAAGAAGTCGCGCGTGCCACGCGGCACAGCTTGGCGCAGTCCACGCTTGCCATAGACGGCCACATCAACTGCCCGTATCGCGTTCGGGAAGTCGTTCAGGTTGTAGCCGATGACGACCAGGTCCGGCTCGAGTTGCTTACCGCGCTGCTCGAACATGCGCTTGTAGCTCTTGCCGGAGAACCCGTTGATGCCGAGGTTAGCGACTTTGGGTTGCCAGTCAGCCCCGCGTTGCGTTGCTTCATGTTGCAGCAAGCTCTCGAGTTGTCGCGGCCAGCAATCCGGTTCGTCGACGCCCTTGCCGAAGGTGCACGAGTCACCGAGACAAACGACGCGGTACTCCTTGACCTTGTCCTGCAGCTCCAGCTCGGGCCCGCGATTGCCCTGCGAGTTGATCTGATACCATGAACCATCCCAGCGCCCTTCGAAGCCAGGGATGTGCACATGACGCAGTGTCTCATGCGGCGTGTACGGACGCGTGTCCCACAGTGTGAACGAGCCCGGTTCCATGGAACGCGTGACGGCCTCGCCAATGATCGCGAGAAGCAAAAGCGTGCCGAGCGAGATCGCCAGGCGGAGAGCCAGTTTCTTGAGTGTCTGCATCCTGCTCAGTCGCGTGTGCTTACGCGCGCGTCAATTCCCCGAGCCTAACAGCTGCTCGGCGAGGAAGCTCACGCTGGTGTCGATCACTTGATCCAGGACTGCGTTCGATTCCTGGAACGGATGGGCCGCACCAAAGGTGTGTCCCGCGCCCTCAATGATCAGCTTGCGTTTGTCCGAGGAAGCGAGGGCGTCGTGAATTTT
>JBLFWN010000069.1:0-34438 GCA_047611405.1 Planctomycetota bacterium
GCTCGTGGTGAGAATTGAGCGAGTGTGAGCAACTCTTCGACGTAGCGACGCTTGTCGTCGTCATGAGTCGCCATGTCGCCGGCAAGGTATTCGGCGCTCTGCGCGGAGTTCGCTCGCGAGCCATAAGCACAAGAGTAGCCAGTGCAAGAGCGGCGCGGTGAGAGCCGCGACAGAGCTGGCACGTGGGTGACGCTGCAACAGGTGAGCTTTTTCGTAACGCAGGCTCGCTTGGACGGTGTTCTGAACGATCGAGATCTCGTCGCGCAGCGCTTCATAGACCTGACGAACCGTGCATTCGCCGCCAGCATAGGGGACTTTCAGGATGGCCAGTTCGCGGTCTGTGGGACGGGTGCGTTCATGTGTCGGCTGGCAAGCTTGGTCGGCTAAGCTTGTAGGTGTAATATGGATTCTCTTGGAAACTCGAGGGGAGGTTGAGCTCCCCGAAGCGCGGCTATCGGACCCTAGAAGGGTGGTTTGCCCCGCTGGCACAGCGATCACACTGCCTGCCACTGCCTACAATCAGGCGCTAGATCGACCTGAGCTGAGAGCTGTCAGGAGCAGACGGATGGTGCTAGTGCGGGCTCTAGCGAGTGTCGCTCAACGGCTCGCCCCCCTGACAACTGAGCAGGCCGCTATGCTCTGGGCGTGACGTACGACGATGCGACGATCCCCAGCTTCGACCTGCGAAGTCTGAGCGCGGCTATCTTTGCGGGCGAGGAGCAGAGTGATCCGCGCGGGGACTTTCAGCGCTTGGCACACGCCTGTCGCGAGTGGGGCGTGTTCTATCTCGAGAACACAGGCCTCGATGAGAAGCAGAGCCGCGCTCTCGAAGTTTTGAGCCGACGCTTCTTCGCCTTGGATGACGAGCACAAGCACGCGCTGCGCATGGAGCTGGCGGGCCGTGCGTGGCGAGGATACTTCCCTCTTGGCCGCGAGCTGACCTCCGGTGCACCCGATCATAAGGAGGGGCTGTACTTCGGAGCTGAGCTCGATGCAACTCATCCGCGCGTGCAGGCAAAGACGCCGCTGTATGGTGCGAACTTGTATCCGCAGCTTGATGGCTTCGCGACTCGAGTGCAGGCCTACATGCGTGAGCTGACCGAAATCGGACAGCAACTATTAAGCGCGATTGCAGTCGCTCTCGGCTCAGAAGCGGACCTCTTCGCAAGCAGTTTTACTCGCGATCCGTTGGTGTTGTTTCGAATCTTCCACTACCCATGCCACGCTGACGATGACTCGTGGGGAGTCGGAGCTCACAGTGACTACGGCTTGTTGACCTTGCTGTGGCAGGACGATTCCGGCGGACTGCAGGTGCGCCGACCAGGAACCGAGGATTGGGTCCATGTTCCTCCGGTGACAGGCAGTCTCGTGTGCAATCTGGGCGACATGATGGAGCGGCTAACAGGCGGGCGTTGCCACTCGCTCACGCACCGCGTCGTGGCACCGACGGGCCAGAGTCGCATCTCGATGCCATTCTTTCTTGATCCGTGTTTCGATGCGGAACTAGCACCCTTTGCAGAAAGAGTCTCCAGCGCGGGCGATTCAGCCAAGCGCTGGGATGGCGAGAGCGTTCACGGATTCGAGGGTACTTATGGCCAGTACCTGCTGCGCAAGGTCGGACGCGTATTCCCAACGCTCCGTGGCGAAGTGCTGGACTGAGCCTATTCACGCGGGCGACACAATCCAGCCTGTAGCTACCCTACTCAGGCGCTCATTCACTTGACGCGGGTGCGCCCGATTCGGCCTCGCGGTGCAAGCTCGAACTCCATTGCGGGTAACTCGCGCGAGGGCGTGCGATGGATTGGAACTCGTGCCAATACGCGTAGCACGCCACCGTAAGTATGTGCATGCAGAACCCCTAACCGCTGCTTCCTGGTGTTGTCATTTCGCTCTGTGGTCCGTGACTAGCTGGTTGCGCGTCGCCTTCGGTCAGCGGGGCTCTCAGTGCAAATGCGGAGGGCACGCCGAGCCATTCGGTGGTCTTGGTCTCGGCAGCTGCACAGCCTTCACAAGCACAGCCTCCGAAAGCAGTGGCCATCGTCAAGGAGGCGGAGCCTGGGGAAGCCGAAAAGAAGGGCACCTCTGACAAGTCGAGAGAGGCTGATCTCGACGAGTAGAAGCCTCTGGCGCTGATGAAACGGCCGGAGAGTCGACTGACGCTTGACGGTGCCATGTACGTTGCGACGAGCGACCCTAAGCGCCCACTCGTTCGCTACCGAGATGGTCAACTCTCGGTGAACGACTCCTGTGCGGTTCCGTACTCGCGACAGGGCAGACGTTGCACTACCAAGTTTGGTACCGCGACCCGGCCAACTACTGCCGGCCCGAGGGATTGAATCTGACGAACGGAGTGGCACTCGTCTGGGTTCCCTGACTTCCATACCGCGCTGGACTCAACCCTGCGAGCGGTAGGTGAGAGAGTCTTGCAGGCACCTTCGTTGACGCGAGGGTGCCTGCTTTGCGTACAGCCGATCCCTTGCATCGACGCATGCATCGTGCCGCCTGCGATGCAGCGAGCAATGGGGCTCTGCACGAGCGACAAGGCGAGCTCGTTCCCCCTCATGCTCTCTATGTTTGAATCCGATTCGATCCAGATAGGAAGCATGTAGGTAACCAAGAGCGTAGCCAGGAAGGCAGGCGAGTTGTGTGGTTTGCGTTCGAGCGGGCGTCTTGGGCTGCGTGCATGCACCGGGTCAGGTTCAAGTAGCGAGAGTGAGCGGTAAACCACGCGTAGGAAGCCAGTACTAGCGTGAACTGCTTTCAAGAATAGCCCCCCGCAGGTGCGATTTCGTACTTGGCGGTGCGTGTTCTTGCTTGACCGTCAACCTCCCCCCCCCCCCCACACACACGTGAAGTTTATCTCGACTGACGACATCCTCGTCGCCTTGCTCGCTGGGCCCGATGCCAACGCTGATTGGCGCTCCAGCCTTGAGTCTTACGACTGGCTGCGCGCTATACGCTTTGACGATCCGGCCATTGCTCTCGAGCGAGCCGCCCGCTCCGGACGAACGCTCTTCCTGCTCGATTCGAGTTTGGCAGAGGCGGATTCGGCCTTCTGGATCGATTTGCTGCGCTCTTGCGCGCTCGGTCCCTTGGTGTGGGTCGGAGAAGCCTCGGCCTCCGAGCCACACAGTCTCGTGGGCGAGCTCACTCTGCGCCCGTCCGAGTTGCCAACGGAGGAGCGTGATTGGCGCGCATGGGCTGACCAGTGTTGGACACGCTTTGCATCTGTGCGATCCGGGAAGTTCGAGACCGATGATTCGCCCGTTCGCCCGTCGTGCGTCGACGACGCCTTCATCGCTGACAGCTTGCACGAGTTCCGCACACCAATCACGGTCGTGCAACAGTTTGCCTCGCTGATCCATGACGGTTTGGCGGGAGAGGTCAGCGAGCGCCAGATCGAGTACCTGCAGCGCATCCGTGTTGCGTCGCGCCACATAGTCACGCTCTTCGATGACTTCCGCCTATCGACGCGTGCACGCTTGGGTGCGATGCCCAAGGTTCGCGGGCGAGTCGCGCTGTCAGGGCTATTGATCGCTTGCGCAGCCGAGGTCGGGCCCGAGCGAGTGCAAGTTGACATCGGCGTACCGGGCAGCACGGTCTCGGTTCATGGTGACGATGAGATGCTAAGCGTGGTGCTATCACGACTTGCATCGAACTCCTGCCAACGGTCCAAGGATGGCGAGCGCGTGCGGCTTGGCATCGGCTCGATCGACGAGGATACTGTCGATGTCGTGATGCGTTACCGCGGGCAGTGCCCGACCGATCACGAGATTGAGGTCTTCGAAGCCGGCGTGTTGCAGGACGGCGTCCAGCGGCGCTCAGTGACCAAGGTCTTCGGGGTCGGCGTCGAGTTGGCACGCACCCTATTGCTGTTCGGAGGAGGGGAGCTGTTCCTCAGCCGCCTGTCCGACGACGAGGGTGAAGTGCGTGTTCGGCTGCCCCTCTATATGGGCCGCGCTACCTGAGGTCAGCGGCGTGGCACGCGAGCAAGTTCAGCTCTTGGTCCGCTGCGATGCTTCGCTCTGTGACGATGGCAAAGAGTTCTGATCGCGCGGACCGTTGCGCATCAGTTCCTTTGCAATCAGAGAGATCGTGCCGCGCAAGCGTCGAGTGAACTCGCGCTGCTTCGCTTCTTCGTCGCCCCGGCCCGCTTTCCAGTCGAGCTGCCCGCGAGCTTCGCTGTCTCTCCAACTGCGGTCCGTGGCGCGGCTCCAGACAAGTGGGCTCTCTCTGCCCTCAAAGCGACCGCGACCTCGTCCGAAGTGTGCGATGGTCAGATAGGTCGCGAGACCCTCGCGCACGGCTGATTCCAAGAAGTCGTTCGCCCAACCGACGGCCGGCTCGCCCTGCATTCCGAAGTACTGCACGCCTTGTGCCAGCCCGACGCCTCCCAAGGCTCCGGCTAGTCCGCCGGCGACCAGTCCACCGCCGAAGCTGAGTCCGCCACTAAGGATGTCGGCTGCTAAGCCAGTTAGTGCGCCTGAGACCGCGCTCCCCAAAATGGCGCTGCGCTTCCACGACCACTCTTGATCGCCCTCGAACTCGAAGTCAGCGAGTTGTTCCTTGAGGTCCGCGGCGGGCCGTCCGTCGAGTTGGTGACGATCGATTAGCAGCTCGCCCAACTCGCGCTTGGAACGCAGGTGTCGAGCGGCTAGAGCTTCCATCGCCGCCGCCTTTTCGGTTTTGGAGGCCAAGCGGCGCGGCAAGCTCTCGCGGTCGCGTGTGGCTCGCATGACATGCTCGACCAGGGCACCGATCGATTCTGCGAAGACAGCCTCGCTGCGGTCACGCCACGAACGCGCCAGCCAGGTCATTGCGCTCTTTTGTTCTCCGTCCAGATGCTCGGAGACATGGTCAAGCAGCTCTGCCTCGTGCAGTGGACTGCGTGAGAAGGCGTCGAGCGTAAGCAGCTCGCGCACGCAGCTCCAGGGGGCCAGGTGCTCCTTCCAGGCTGCGACCGAGCGTGGCTCTTCGCCATCGGGACCGGTCTGATTCAGCAGCACCATGACTGGGCGGCCGATCCATTCGAGGATGTCGAGTTCGTGCGTCAGATAGCCCGCGTCCTCTGGGTGTTCGGAGGCATTGACCAGGTACAACACGACATCCGCATCTTCACGAATGTTGCGAATCGCTTGCTGGCTGCACCACAATGGCCGATCGCGGATGCGATCCCAAGCGTCCGCCAGGAATGCACCTAACCCACCGTCCTGCTTGCGCAGCCGACGCGCGAGCCGAGCGCTATCGCCGAAGCCTGGCGTGTCCCACAGCATCAACACATGATCGCCAGCGCGAATCAACTCGTGAGCTTCGCCGACTTCAGTCACATGCGCGTGATCGAGCACCTCACCGACATCTCGACGTAACAACGTACGTGCCAGAGTCGTCTTGCCGACGTTGGTGTGGGAGACCAAGCTGAGCGTTACGCATGTCATGCCGGACGCTCCATGGTCTGGCTGTCGGAGTGGAGTGCGCTCGGCAATTGAGAGACCTGCTCGTTCGACGCCAGCTCGTCCAGATTGACATGCTGTGCTTCCAAGCGCGCTTCGCGCACCACGCGGTCCCAGGCACGTTGCCGCTCTTCGAGCCGCCTTTCCGCTTCCGGAAGATCATGCAGACGATCCATGAAGCTGGAGGCATCGATGATCACACCAATGGATTCGCCAGCTTCCAAGGCTTGCCGCAGCTCGACCAAGAACTCGGCGTGAACCTCGAGTTCGGGAGACTGCGCCAGCGCAAATAGGATCCAGGTAATGCGTACCTGGCCGATGTCGCCGGCGGGCGGCGAGGGCAAGTCTTCGAGCTCGGCTCCGTACTCGAGTCGTTCCCCGATCTGGATCTCAGCTCGCGCGCCGAATGCGTCGTGCATCATCGCGCGCAGGTTGTCAGCGCGGCGCGGTTCAGGTCGATAGCTGTAGGGCAAGATGCGCACCGAGCTGCGCGTGCCTCGATCTGGAGACAGCAGCGCGCGGTAGTACTCGCCCCCGAGAGGAAGTTTGACCTGTTGTTCCAAGCGCCGCACGCGGAAGCGTTCTCGGCTCCAGAGCAACATGCGCGGCACGACAATCCCAAGAGCAACGGTCAGCGCCCATGCGTGAATCCAATCCGCGGCCGGATAGACCTCCGGCGCGGTGAATTCGCGCACGGAAGGCAGCTCGAGACCGAGCAAGGCCGAGGCCGGCGCCAACATGATCTTCAAACAGAGGTCGGCCGCGTCCGCGGAGAGGAAGGTGCTCTCCCAGGTCGCCATGTACTTCGACAACAGGCCACGCTGGTACATGCCGGCAACAGCACCGGCGGCCATGCCTGCGGCTCCCAAGTGCAAGCCGGCGATTAAGTGCGAGCTGAGCATCGGCAGCGCGCGGCTCGACCAGCTCTCGATGTAGCGCGTCGTTGCGTCGGTCGTAATGATCGTGTCCTGCGAGCGACCGCGCTTCAACTTGCGCCACAACAAGGCCAGGTAGCTGCCTGCCGCTCTTTGAATCAAGGCACCGCTCGAACGTTCGCCACGAGCCGCCCGACGTGGATGACGAAGGACACCTAAGAGTGCGATGGCGTAGACCGCAAAATTCCAAAGCAACAGACCGAGCAAAGGCACAGCAAGCACATTGATGTGTTGCGAAGGGCCGAGTGCGTTCGTGAACAATCCGAGAAGCACCGCCGGAATCAGGAACCAGGCAGGCTTGGGTCCATGCCAGCCCTCCAGCAGGCTGCGCAGCTCGAAAGGGGAGCGCGCCTCGAGAGTCGGCAGCAGGTGCTGCGCCCGGGCGGCCAAAAATTCGCCTTCGGCAGCCGCGTCCAGCGGCGGACCCGACGGCAAGCGGGCGACGCGGGTCGCTTGCGAGCGCTCTCCCGGAGAGAGGAAGCTGCCGTGACGATCCGCCTCTTCAAAGGCCCGAACCAACAAGATGGCGCGGGCCTTGTCAGCCGGCAGGGTCGCCTGCTGGCGCTTGGCGATCTCGTCGTCGGTGGGCATCGGTTGCGAACGTCAGTGAACCGGGCGCTGCACGTGGCCGGGTGACATTAGCGGGATTCAGTAGCGGAATACAGTAGCGGAGATGGGCTCTTGGCGAAGTCAATCACAAGCAGCCGTGCCCAAAGGCCCGCATACCTGCTGCGTCTGAGTGGAAGCCATCTCTGCGATTCGAGAGGCCTCAGATTCGCTCAATGTGGAGGAATCTGTATTTGCTGAGCGGCCCAGGGTCATTGGACGCAGTCCTAATCAGGCCCGCGTCGGCTGCTTTTGCTTGCGATCGGCTCCCCGGATTGCGTCTTCGTGGCAAGGGCGCCGAGGGGCCTGGCAGCACTAAAAAGTGGCTGCAAGCACGCTATCGACGCAGGAATCGTCGAATCAGTCCTCTTCTGCAGGCGGCGCAGATCCTGGCCTGCGGCCACGCGGAAGACGCGCCTTGGGCAGCTTCACTCCATGGGACGACAGGTGATTGGATAACGGTCGCCGGGCATCCGCGAGTGCATGGCGAAGGTGGCTGTCGCCCTCTTCTGCCGCTGCTTCGAGCCCCTTGTCGATCTCTTTGATCGCTGCCATCGTGGCCTTGATTGCCGGTGAGTCGATCAGCTTCTTCGATTCCTGTCGTGCCTTGAGTTCGTCGATCCGAGTCTTGAGATCGGCGATCAACTCCTCATCCGAGCGCCGGTGACGCTTCGCACCTGACTTCTTCTTGGCCATGACTGACTACACGCGGGATAGATCGGAGGCTCCGGAGCTGGGAAGGCTGACGAGGGTGAGTTCTCCTCGTATCAGAATGGTGCGAAAGACAAGAGGCCGGATCAAGTCTGCTTATCGAGGCCTGGTAGCAGTATTGCGGCGACCCCATTGCCTTCGGAATGCGTCGAATCAGCTCGCGGATGACCTCCAGCATCGATTCCCGCCAAGACTCCGATCCTGATCGCTATTCCGGCGCACCTAATGGCAAAAGCGATCATTGCTTGAGTGAATCATCCTGGGATAAGTGTCGCCTGGATACCTCACTCTACGAACTACCGATTTGTGGTGACGGCTTGCTAGTTGTTGGGTCGAGTGCAAGTTACGGTTCGGTCGCGAATCTGCCGAAGGACTAAGGATCAATAGCTCGACCTGTTAAAGAATGGATCGTGCGTAGTGGACGCGGCACTTTGGTTCGATAGATTCTCCCGACTCCGTTGAGCCTCTACTGGCTCACTCCAGTTTTCGAAGTGATACGACAAGACGACGAGCATCCATGGAAGCAACGATAGCGTACGAAGTGAAGACAAGCCCGATCCACGGGAAGGGCATCTTCGCAACTGAGAAGATTGCCAAGGACACACTGATTGGCGTCTACGAAGGCAAGGAAACCCAGAAGGATGGGACCTACGTCTTGTGGTGCTATGACGACGAGGACAGCATGTTTGGAATCGACGGCAAGAATGAGCTTCGATTCGCGAACCACTCGAGCAAGCCGAACGCGATCTTCATGGGTGACGAGCTGATTGCGCTGCGCGTGATCAAGCCCACCGAAGAGATCACCTTCCACTACGGCGAAGAGTGGGAAGGCGTTTGAGCGGAGAGTGTCATCAGTTTGCATAACTGATGCTGCTCGCCGCCGGCTCGAACTGAGTCGAATGCATACAAGAGGGGACCGATCCAGCAATGGAACGGTCCCCTTGGCATTTTATTGGGCTAGCACGCTCGGCGGCTTCGGCTTGCAGCGCTCGCCTCAAAAGAGCACTCCCCGCAGGCCTCGTTCATCAAGGGCCGGTGCCGTCGTAGGTCAGGTCGAACTCGATGTTGTTCGGATTCGTACGCGGCATATTCCACAACACACCTGTGTTGGCTGAGGGCACGAATAGAGTGGCGACAGTTGCGGTGAGCTCGTCACCGACCGAGAGGCCGCTCGCCTCGACCGTAACGGTCGTGATCCCATTGCCGCCGGCGGTCGTGCCGTTAACGGTGCCGGAAATCGGCTGACCATTCAGCAGTCGATTCACACGTAGCTGGAAGCCAGCCGCGTTGCCGCCGCCTTTGAAGGCCGCTTTACCGCTGATCTCATAGCGCAGGGTTCCCGCGGAGTTCTGTAGCACAGTCACGATCGGGTTACGGAAGATTACGTCGCTCGCGAACTCCAGATCGAGCGCGGTCATTGCGGACGGTATTGGGACGATCGTCTGCAGCCCCGCGAGGTCGGTTAGCGTCAGCTCCAGATGGTGCACGCGCCCTTCCTTCAGCTCACTGAACTGAATTGTGTGCACACGAGCAAAGCGATCCGAGGAGATGCCACCACTTGCATTGCCGGCAGTCCAATTGGCATCCACACGCACCGGCTCGTCCGTGTCGAAGTGAACCTTCGCAGCGCGAGTCGTGATCCAACCCAGGCGGAAGTTTGACAGCGAAGGCGCTGTCGAGTCATTTGCCAGCACTTGATCGTCGAGCGGGTCACCGCCTTCGGCGATCTCATGTCCGTCCGGATCTCCGTCATTGTCCGAATCGGCATCGAAGGGGTTGGTGCCGGACGCGAGCTCGTCGAGATCGAAGTGACCGTCATTATCCGAATCGACTGCGAAGCTCTTGGCCATCCCGACCGGCATGCCGATGAAAGTGTTCGAGCCCGTACCGGCCATGGCTTGGGCGATGAAGAAGGACAAGGGCTGCGCGCTGACCGTGGAGTCTTCGGGCAGGAAGAGAGCGAGCTCGCGATCCCAATACCACGCCAGCTCACGTGCCCCCGCGCCCAAGTCGACCGTGCCGAAGACGGCCAGGTCGATGTTGCGCTTCACGGCCTGCCGCAGCGCAAAGTTTGTCAAATCTGCCGCGCTGTGTGCCGTATTCGATGCATTCAAGAGCCATGACAAGTGCACTCCTGGCGCCAGGCCCGAGTCGTGCTGCAACAGGAAGGCCGTGATGTCCTGATCCTCCTGGTCGTTGTGATCGAATAAATCGATGCGCGCGAAGTCCAGGATGCTGTCCTTCAGGCCTGCGACCGAGGGGCCCGAACCGATCGTCGGGCGTTCCTCCATCACGCCGTTCGTCAGCTCGATGTTGTGCATCGTCGGCTGCTCTTTGCGCCACAGCGCGTTGAAGGGAGCGACGACAAAGTGATTCTGGCGCGCGTTCTCGAGTCCGGGCTCATCTAGCACGATCTCGTGGTTCGTGCCGAGCGGCATCGTGTGGCAGGTCGCACATGACCCAAAGCCGGTGATCGCGTTGCCGTCAAAGAACAGGTCTTGTCCGCGGATGGCGTTGCCCGCATGAGCGACTCCATCCGGAGTCGTGAATTGAGCTCGGTCCGAGAGCACGCGCCGGCGATCTTGTCCGGGCGTCGCGGGTTGCTGCATGGAGAGCACGTAAGCCTCGAAGGCGTCGAACTCGCTGCCAGGTGCCGTATCCAATTCGGGGCCGCCGAGTAGACCAACGAAGGCTTCGTTGAAGTCCACTAATTCGTCGCGTTCGCCACGCCAGTGGTAAGGCCGTGTGTCAGCGATGCCGCGTAGCGTTTGCGTCATCAGCGGACCCTTATCGTCACGCGGCAGGTTGGACAAATCCCAGATCAGCAAGTCGCTATCGCCTTCGATGTGACAGCTGTTGCACGACGCGTTGTGGTGTTGAGAGAACTCGCCCGAGAAGTACAATCTGCGGCCCTCGGCGACCAACTCAGGTGTCGGGTCGAAGCCCAGATCCAACGTGCGCGTCAAGGTCGGCGCTGCGGGACCGAGGTCCCACTCTTCGATCGTATTCGACCCCCAGCAGTACACCCACGCGCTGGAACCGTCGCCGGCAACGATCACTCCACGCGGAATCGAGCCGGTGTCCCACTCGCGCAAGAATCCGCCGCTCGAGTCGAGTTGCACGAGGTTGTCACTCAAGAGGCCAGCCACGTAGCCATTGCCCGCGTCATCGAAATCCAGCGCGTAGGGCTGACCCACGGAACGTGCGCTGTCGTATTGGACACCCAGCGTGACAGGATCGGTGTCGTCTAGGTTGAAGGTCGCAGAGGGGGCCACGACGGAGCCAGGTGTAAGAGTCGCGAGCGATACTTGGTTGAACACGATCTCGCCTTGGATCGCTGGCTCTCCCATGCGCAGCGCGTCCTTGTTGTTAGCTTCGGTGCCGAGCTGCCAGACCTCGCCGGTGGACTCGTTCTTGCCGACCGCGAACAAGACTGCGCCCATGTCTCTTGCGACTGCAACGGCTTGACCGCCAGGGGTGATGCGGAACAGGTCGTGATCGGGCAATCCTTGCACGGCAATTGTCGGATCTTCCAAGTCCAGCACGCGACGCGGTCCGGCATTCAATACCAACGAGCCTGTTTCGGCGATCGAGTTATTGCCCGAAGTCATCGGTGCCACGAGTACATCGGTACCGTCCAGGGCGAGGAAGCTCGGAGCGAGCGCCGGGATCGCATAGCTTGCGACGATGGCCTGTGCATCGACATCGATCTCAAGCACGTTGCGGCTGCCCGCACACGAAACGAAGGCGTGTCCTGATGCCGGATGCATAACGATGTCGGCAGGCTCGGTTTCGAGCGGAATCAACGCGCTGATCTGGCCGGCACTCATGTCGACGACCGCCAGCGAATGCGTGCCGCGACAGACGACGAGTGCGCGCTCGGGCTGACCGCCACCGGCCGGCATCGTGGCGATCGAAACCGGACCCCACGGAAGGCGTATCGTCTGCAACAAGTTGCCGCTCGCGTCGAACTCGACGAGGGTGCTGTCGTGGTTGTTCAATGCCACGATGCGCCCGTCAGCAAGCCGCTCGATCGGCCGGACAGGGGCCAGCACCAGGTCGACCCATTCGCCCTCGATCGTGTCGACGGTCCGATAGGGCGCGCTGCGCTTGTGTGCTGACTGCGAGGCCGCAGGCGGGCCAGGGACCGTTTGCGCGAAGCCGGAAGTCACCGTGAGGCAACTGATCGTCGGAACGAGGATCGAGATTAGGAGGCGCATGAGTGGAGATCGGCGGGACTCGGTTGCAATGGGCGTCTGCAGAGACGATACGCTGCAGCGACCAAAAAGGTTCCAAGAGCTCGGTAGCTGGCCAGAGTGCGCACCGGTTTTGGAGCTGCTTCCTAATTCTGCTGGCCCGAACGGCGCGAATTTGCCGGTTCCGCCGGCCCATCCGGCCCGGTTCCGCCGGCCCGGCCGACCCGCGAGGCTGGCAGAAGGTGCACGGAACAGCGGGGCACGCTTGCCAGGCACCGGCTTGGCTGGGATGCTGGATTCTGGCCTCGTAGGGGGCTTTCGCATGCTGCGCGACTCGTGCGAGCCTCGGTGCCGCTCACGCTCCAATCCTTTGCAACTCTGACCGCAACTTCTCCGCGATGTGGAATTCGATCGATGGCCCGCCGCTCGTGGGCGTCGTGCATCTCAAAGCCTTGCCAGGCGCGCCTGGGTATCAGGGCTCCGTACCGGACATCCTGCGTGCCGCACGGCAGGACGCAGTGACCCTCGTCGAGGCCGGTTTCCGCCGTGTGATCGTCGAGAACTTCGGGGATGTGCCCTTTCACGCGGGCAGCGTTCCGCCCGAGACCGTGGCCGTGATGGCTCTCGCGCTGAACGAGATCCGTGCCTTGGACGAGGGGCTCGAGTTGGGCGTGAATGTGCTGCGTAATGATGCGCGGGCCGCGCTCGCACTGTGTGCCGCTACTGGCGCATCCTTCTTGCGCGTGAACGTCTTCGTCGGTGCGGCCGTGACTGACCAGGGCCTGATTCAAGGCTGCGCGGCTAAGCTCGTGCGCGAGCGGGCGCGACTGGCCCCGGGAATCAAGATCTTGGCGGATGTGCATGTGAAGCACGCAGCGCCGCTGGCGAACACACGCATTGAAGACGAAGCCCTGGACGCGATCGAACGCGGTCTGGCGGATGCAGTCATCGTCAGTGGGGCGGGCACTGGTGGCGCGACATCGATGGATGAATTGCAGCGCGTGGCCGATGCCGTGGGCCGCGAACGTGTGCTGGTCGGATCGGGCGCGACAACCGAGACTCTGCCCGAGATCTTGCGCATCGCCGGTGGAGCGATCGTGGGGACGGCGACCAAGCAAGATGGCGATGTGTCACGCCCCGTCGAACTCGAGCGCTGCCAAGCCTTGATCCGAAGTGCCGACTCCGCACGGTAATCGCTAGTCGGCGCGCGAGATCCGCGACCAAAATATACGGCCGCGCTCGTTAGCGCGGCCGTCCTGTATATGAATGCTGATCAGAGCGTCAACGAAGACGCTCCGCGTGCGGTGATATCAGGCAACCTGGCGCAGCAGCGAAACCGTCGCTGAGAAGAAGCGATCCTGTTGGAAGGTGACCGGGATCTCCTCGAGCTCGAACTCGACCGAGACCGTCTCGACGCCGCGCGTGTAGTACACGCTGTAGTTGGCACCCAGAATCAGCGAGGGCACCGAGATGTTCGTGACATTGAAGCCGTTTTCGGACAAGGCCTCTTTAGTACAGCCGGCGATCATGTTGCCGATCTCGCAGATTGCATCAAAGTTCTCTTCCGACACCTCCGTCTGCTCTTCGAACAGCAGCTTGCCCGTCAAGTAGAGCATCGCGGCCGTCGAGATGTTCAACGTCATTGAACCGCTCTGCTGTCCACACAAGCCGACGATCACGGAGATGTCTCGGTGAGTGGAGTAGAAGCGTGTTGCACCTACAGGAGGCGGTTTGACACCAGCCATTTGTAGGCCTGTTTCGGTCCCCGTTATCACGCAATCGAGGAGCTTCGGGTCGATGGTTAGGCTGGTGGTCACGATGACTTGCAGTAGGGGACTTGGCGCTTGGCCCGGGTGTCTTGCGACGGAAGCAGCCTCCGAAGCGCAGTAGCCCCTACCTCGGATGTGAGCTTGGACGATCTTTAGCCTGATGTACGGCAAGGGCGCTTCAATCACGTGCTCCTTGCGGTTCAGGTCCGGCTTTGCTCCAGGCTTGGGCCCCCTTTGTTCGCAACTCGAACCCGCGTTCACCCTTTGTGAGTGCGCCCTTTACATAGAGGTAGTTCTGCTTGAACTCTTCGAGCGTCTGATCCAGGCCCAAGGCTGCGTGAGCCGCCAGTTGGTTCTTTGCGATGCGCACTCGCAGGGCGCGATCCTTGTCGGTCGCACGAAACAGCACAGTGCGACTGCCGTCGTCCTCGTCGAAGATGCGAAAGATCTGACCAAAGACCTCGACTGGTGCGTCGCCTGCTAGCGCGGCTTCGAGGTCATCGGCCATATCAGAAGCGACAAGGCGGCTCGGAGGCGCGCCTTCCCCCTCTGCCTGCTTTCGCTCTCGGAATCCGTCGATCGCGTCCGCTCGTGCCTGCCACCAAGGAAGAAGTCGGCCATAGGGACGCACCGCGATCTCGGCCTCGGGATCCTCGGACTTATTTGTACTCGGGTTCCAGATGCCCAGTTGCTTGGCGCGCGCACTCTTTTGCGCGGCGACAAAGGCTTTGTGGCAGATGCGGCTGTTTCCGTACTTGTTGAAATAGGGGCTCTTGCCAAGCTCGACCAGCATCAGATTGAAGTCGCGACCGTCGGGCAAGATGACGTGGCACAGCAAACGGCCGTACACGTCGCGCTCCTCCAGGCCATCCGGGAAGCGCAGTCCCATCTGCGGAGTCTGGCCTTCGTCTACCAGCTCCGCGAAGAACTTCTGCGCCCACAAGGCGCACTCCTCGCCGTAGACCGTCTCAGGCTTGGTGGCCGAACCACCCCGCCCGCTGAGCTTCTCCTCGGTGTCCACCGAAAGCAGGCGCAGTTTTTCGACCTCGCCCGCGCGCTGGATGTGAACCGTGTCGCCATCGACCACGCGCACGATGTCGAATAATTCGGTTGGACGGCTCGGGACAGCCGCTTCTGGCTCTTGCGGCAGGGCTGCCGCCGATGAGGAGGCACAAGCCAGGATCAGCGTCAGAGGGATCAGCAGGGCAGGCAGCAGGGTCAGCACAGGCTGCGTTCGTCGGAGGCGGGGCGAGAGCATCGGCATCGTCTTGTTTGACATGAGAAACAGGAGCACGGTAGACCCTCGCGCCGGGCCTCGGGGGCAGCATAGGATAGTCGCAGGCCACCTGTGGCGCTTCTCATGAGCAACGATCACCAAGTCCACGCGACATCCGATCCCGAACCCGCCCCGATTGCGGCCCCGATTCTGCTGCGAGGCATGCAGGTCGCCCCTGGCTTAGCCATGGGGCCCGCGTTCCGGCAGGAGATGGACCTGAGCAGCGTCAGTGCCCGCCGGGTCCCGCGCGATCAGATCGAGAGCGAGCTGAATCGCTTTCACCGCGCATTATCCGAGGCGAAGGGCCAGCTCGAGGAGCTGCGCGAGCGTCTCTCGAACCACGTTCCGCCGGACCAGGTCCGCATCCTGGACACGCATCTGGCGTACCTGAAGGACTCGGTCTTCTTGTCGGATGTCGAGAACCTGATCCTGGGCGAGCAGATGTCGCTGGACGGCGCGATCGCCAAGGTCATCTTGGACTTTGATCGCATCTTCCAACTCGTCGACAGCGAGATGCTGCGCGAGCGCGCCGTCGACCTGCGCGACGTTGGCATTCGCGTGCTGCGTTGTATCGAGCAATCCGATGACGAGGGTGGGCAGCCGCAATTGCCGAACGAGGGTCATGTGCTCGTCGCGCGTGAGCTGTCGATTGTCGACATGTTCGACATCACGGGTGGACGCGTCCGCGGCATCTTGACCGAGTCGGGCAGCATTACCTCGCACGCGGCGGTGCTGGCGCGTTCGATGCGCATACCGACCTTGACCGGGCTCGAGGGACTGCTGGACGAGGTCAGCGATGGAGACTTCCTGATCGTCGATGCGACCGAGGGCATCGTGCGCGTGCGTCCCGAAGATACGGTGCGCGAACAGTTCTTAGAGCAGAGTCGCGAGGCGAGTCAGCACGCGCAGGACAGCTCGCCGCCTACGTGGTCCGAGTTTCCGGCGAAGACTCAGGACGAGGTCGAGATAGAGATTGTCGCCGCCTGCGGCAACTTGCCGGAGGTCGAGCGTGGCGCTCACATCGGCTTGCCCGAGGTCGCTCTCTATCGCACCGAATTGTTGTACTGCATCGATCGCGAGCCACCTTCAGTGGACGCGCTTGAAGCTCACTACCGAGCCGTACTGACGCACGCACCGGGTGAGAGCGTGACTTTCCGATTGCTAGATGTCGACTCCGGCGACCATCTGACGTATCTGCACAAACAACCCGAAGGCAATCCTGGCTTGGGACGCCTCGGAGTGCGCGCACTGCTCGCCAATGAGGAGACACTGCGTCGCCAACTGAACGCGCTGGACCGTGCCGCGGCCGGAGGCGTGTTGCGCATTGCGGTGCCGAAGGCTGTTGACTGCGGCGAATTGCGGCGCGTGCGCGAGATCCTGTTCGAGGAACGGCATTCGCTCGAGCATCTCGGCATTGATCATGCACGTGATGCGCAGATTGGCGTGATCCTCGAAACTCCCGCATCGGTCATTGGAGCTCGCCATTTCGCCGATGAAGCGGATTTCTTGATGGTCGGCCTCGACTCGTTGCAGCAGTATCTACTGGCAGCTGACCGCGACAATGCGGACCTGTCGGAGTACTTCGACAGGTTGCATCCGTACGTCGTGCGCACGCTGATGGATCTGGTCGCGATCGGGGAAGAGTTCGGTAAGCCGCTGACTGTGTTCGGTGTCAGCGCGACATCGAGTGCGAACCTGACGCTGTTGCTCGGGGCCGGCATCCGGCGCATCGCCGTCGCTCCGGTGGCATTGCGTAACACCCTGGCTGTGGTCAAGGGCATCGACATCGAGAACGCGAAGAAGGCGGCCAAGTTCGCGCTCGACGTGCGTTCCGCCGCGGAGTTTGCGCCGCGCCTGGACGGGTACGGGCACAAGCACTGAGCGGAGCGGCGGCGAGGCGCGTCGCTGGGGTAGGGCGGTATCGCTAGTGGAGCCGCGTATGTGCGGCTTCGGGCGTACTCAGCGCTCGTAAAAATGCGAGCTGCATGTTGAAGGCAAATGATCATGCCGGGAGCTTCAACTGTCGGTGGTGAGAGTTGATGCGCAGCATTCAACGGCCCGCGTTGATGCGCAGCATTCAACGGCCCGCGTTGATGCGCAGCATTCAACGGCCCGCGTTGATGCGCAGCATTCAACGGCCCGCGTTGATGCGCAGCATTCAACGGCCCGCGCCCCGCTCTTCCTCTGCTGGCTACGCTTGAATTGTAGAACCGCCCGTCGCGGCTCAGCTCTCCGCTACACGCGGCGCCTCATGCATCACCTCGACCGGGCGCGCATGAGCTGGTCCATCCGCGCGCTCGAGTGGCTCGCGCATCGCATCGGCTATCGCGGCGCGGTCATCGCGCGCACTGATCGCAATCAAAGCCGATCCACTGCCGCTGATCATGGCAGCGTACGCACCGGCTTCGCGCGCCGCGGCTAGCGCTTCGGCACCCCCGCGAATCAGTGGCAGGCGGAAGCGTTCGTGCAAGCGGTCGTGTGCCCCGAGCGTGACGAGCCCTGGGTCTGCGGTCCGCAGACCCTCGAGCAGGAGCGCCAGCCGACGTGGGTTTTCGATCGCATCGGAGAGCGGCACGACATCGGGGAGCGCGTCGCGGCCGAGCTGGGTCGGAAGAGGCGATGCCGGCCATGCAACGCTAAAGCCAAGAACGGGTGACAGCTCGGGCCGCAACACGCGAATGCCCTCCGCGTGCGGGACCGCCAGGGTCATTCCTCCCAACAAAGAAGCCGTCGAATTGTCCGGATGACCTTCGAGTTCAGCGCCGAGTTGAACGAGAAACGTACGATTCGGATCACGGTCGCAAGCGTCCGCAGTGGCACGCCGCGCGAGATGCTCACCCAGCAAGAGGCCGGCGGTGATGGCTGCGCCACTGCTTCCGAGTCCACGGCCGATCGGGATCTCTGAACGCACACTCAACGCGAGGGCTGGCAGCTCGACACCCAGCTCGCGCCCCACGCGTTGATAGGCCTCAATCAGAATCTCATGCGGGGGCGACGGCCACGTGCGCGCCTCTCCTTCACGATCCGCATACACACTGACGGGCCCGTCAGTGATGCGCGCCTCCACCTGGAGCGGGATCGATAGCGCGAGCCCCAGCATGTCGAAACCGGGGCCGAGGTTCGATGTCGACGCCGCGACGCTGACGGACAGTTGGCCGGCCGGAGGTTCGGTCATGACGTTGGGCTTGGCGGAGAAGTGGGGCAGGGAGGGTCGAGACCGAGGATTTTGCGAGCGACGAGCCTAGCAAGCGCAGCGTACGCTCCAGGTACTTCCGGAATAGAGATCCGCTGTCGCCGGGAATGTACGGGCCCGACGATCGTACCGAAGTGTCGGATCGATAGGATGAGGGTCGAGCCAGACTCTTCCCACCACTGGTTCGTCCGAGCATCCATGCAAGAGTGTCTTCATTGTGGTCATGCGTCCAAGATTGGCGCCCGCTTCTGCCCCGAGTGCGGCACGAAGTTCGGAGAGTCCAAACCGGGCCGACAGTCCCTGATCGGGCACACACTGAGCGATAAGTATCGCGTAGTGCGCGAGCTGGGCAGCGGTGGCATGGGCACGGTCTACCTGGCCGAGCACACCTCGCTCAAGAAACTCGTCGCGGTCAAGGTCCTGCACCCCGACCTGTACGTCTCGGCCGAATCGATTCAGCGCTTCCAGCGTGAGGGCATCGCTGCTGGGCAATTCACGCATGCCGGCGCGATCCAGATCTTCGACTTCGACAAGGACGAGAGCGGCGTTTTCTATCTGGCGATGGAGTACGTCGAGGGCCGCAGCTTGGGCCAGCTGCTGCGCGAAGAAGGGAAGATCGATGTCGATCGCGCGACCGACATCATCCAGCAGGTGCTGCGTGTGCTAGCCGAGGCGCACCGGCACGGCATCATCCATCGCGACCTGAAGCCAGACAACATCATGATCTTGCCCAGTGCGGATCGTGACCAAGTCAAGGTGCTCGACTTCGGCCTCTCCAAATTGGTCGACGTGCCGTTGAAGGCAAGCTTGGTGACGCAGACGGGCCGCATCATGGGCACGCCGCAGTACATGTCCCCGGAGCAATGCGCGGGCAAGGATGTCGACGCGCGTTCGGACTTGTATGCGACCGCGCTGGTCATGCATGAGTTGCTCAGCGGCGAGCCGACTTTTGGGGGCGACTCGATTCCGGAGATCCTGGTCAAGCATACGACCGAGCCGCCGCCTTCTCTGGTGGACACGCGCCCCGAGTTGAACATCCCGGCCGACCTGGATGCCTGGATCGTGCGCGCCCTGGCCAAAAGTCCTGACGATCGCTTTCAGACTGCCAACGAAATGTTGGAGGGGCTCGAGTCCGTGCGGCGCGATCACTACCGCAAGGTGCGCAAGCAGGGACGATCATGGAATCTTCCCGTCTCACCTATCGGGCTCGCGCTTGGCGCAGTAGTAGTCCTGCTGTTGGTTGTGTTGAGCCAATCGGGACTGCTCGATGGTGTCAGCCGTCCTTCGGTCGATTTGGTGTCGATGCTAACCAGCGAAGACCGCAGCGCGGACGAGAACCGTTATGTGCAGCTGGTGCGCGATGCGCGCCGCGCGTTGCGGCAGCGTGACACCGACATGGCCTTGGTCGCGATCGAGGACGCGATGCAGATGCCGTGTCGCGACGCCGAGGCCTTTCTCGTGCGCGCGCTGATCTATACCGCTCGCTCCGATCAAGATGCCGCGATGGCCGACGCAGATGAAGCGTTGCGTCTGTATCCGAGCTACGCGGATGTAGTCGCTTGGCGCGGATGGATCTTGATGGAGAGCGGCGCTTGGGACGAGGCGGACACGCTCTTCGAAAAGGCCGTCGGGATGCAACAGGCGTGCGCGCTCGCATTGGCCGGCAAGGGAGCGATCGCGATGATCGACAGTCGCGATGCAGACGCGGAGGACTTCTTGAAGCGCGCGATCGCAATCGACGACGAAGAAGTCTTGGCACATTCGGTACTCGGTATGTTGCGCCTGCGGCGCGGCGAACACGACGAAGCCGTGACATCCTTCGTGCGCGCCAAGCGCGCGGACGCATCTTATTGGCGAGCTTGGTCCGGTTTGGGCGAAGCCTACATTGCGCTGGAACGCTTCGAAGACGCGGAGAAGCAGCTCAAGGAAGCGATCGGGCTGAATCCTGGGCACGTGGATTCACGCAGCATGCTGGCCAGCTTGCTGATCGATATGGGACGCACTTCGGATGCGAGTGACTTGATTCAAGAGTCAGTCCAACGCTTTCCCGAGAGCGCCGACTTGCAACTCTTGCAGGGTGTCTTGCACGCCGAGGAGGACCGCGCCGATGCAATCTCGGCCCTCGAACAAGCCATTGAAATCGCGCCGGCCGCAGCCGCGTCCATGTTGCTCGGTCAGCTCTTACTCGAAGAGGAACGCTTTGAGGATGCGATCCGCGCCCTCGACGACGCCTTGTCACTCAGTGAAGACCTAGCCCTGCCATCAGCTGCCTGGCGCGACCGCGGCCTGGCCCTCTTTCGCCTCGAACGCTTCGACGAAGCCATCGTCAGCTTCACCAAAGCCACGGAAGCCGACCCCGAAGAGGCCACGTCCTTCTTGGACTTGGGCATCTTGCAAATGGTCTACGGCGAAGATAAATCCGCGGCGCGCACGCAGTTCGAGCGTTACCGCGATCTAGGTGGTAGCGACGAGCGTATCGACGTATGGCTACAAACGCTTTGAGCCAGGATCCGGCGGAGGGCGTCCGGCATACCGCTTCAGTCACTTTCCTCCGCCTTCCCTGACTCTAGATGTCCTAGCGACCCTCCTCCCATTCCTGGCTAAGGATGAGGTCGAGAAGTTGGAGTCAGGACAGCAATGGTCACAGGATGCGAAGGCCCAAGCGTTATCCGGGCTCTCTGGGCAAGTTTACGTGCGGTCGCCTCCACGTCTTGCATATCCCCGACTAGATAGGTCACTTGAACTGCATGCAGCTTTAAGGTGAGAGTTCTAGGGTCCTCGCTACTGAAGTGCTCCTTGGCCTCTGCGGACCCTTGCGACGCAAGCTCCTGTGCTTCGTTCAAACCGCGGGTCGCAATGAGAAATTTCAAAAGTCCATCGAGAACTTCGAGCCGATCTGCATTGCGGGGGCTGCGGGTTTCGTTCCATTTGAGGAGGGCCCCGCGCTCCTCGCGACCAGCTTCTTCGAACAACCCTAGCAGCCCGTTGAAAAACAGCGCTTCATGTCTCGGCCCCCTCGAACCGCCTGTCCGCGTTGCCAGAACCTACGAATAACGCGCAACTATGCGCAGAACCTGGCGCCTTGTCAGTCGATTCGAGGGAACCAATCCATGAATCGCTGTTTATCAACGGGCTGCTAGGCTGTGATAGTTTTGCGCCAAAGCGTGATGCATCGCTGCCCGAACCACGGGGCGACCCTCGAGCCGTTCAGTGATCTCGTGACTCGCTTCCCTCGTAATGCCGGTACCCATGCTCGGTCTCCTCGCACTGCTCAGCTTCGCAAGTCCTCAAAGCACGACCATCTTCGAGTCATCTCTGCTGCGCCCTGCAGACGTAGAAGTGGACGACATGTTTGGCTACTCGATCGCATTGGATGATGCGCATGTTGTCATCGGCGCGCACGTCAATGAAGTCGCTGGACTGAACCTGGGTGCGGCCTATGTCTACGCCATGCCACAGGGGACGCTTTAGCAGAAGCTGATTTACAGCAATACCGAGGTGCATGGCTACTTCGGACAATCGGTCGCAATGGAGAACCGCGAAAACGGTCGTCGGATCTTGGACTCAGGCCAACTGCCAAGGCGCTGCCGCTCTCTTCGACACGACAACTGGCATGGAGGAGGCTGAGCCAAGCGAGCCTCAACTGAGTTACGGGGCTCTGTTCGGTGTAGCCCCCGACCATCAGTGGAAGCCATGTGTTGATCGCTGCTATTGGCAACGTTGAAGTGACTCCTGCCGAGGGAGCTGTGTATCAGTTAGACCTGAGCAGGGCGTCGTTGAGGAGGAAAATCTTGCCGGCTGTCCATCCAATCAGCCGCGACAATTTAGGAACGGCCCTAGCTGTTACCGACTCCATGATCATGGTCGGAGCGCCGCGCCCCAATGGCGACGGGACGTATACTGGACAAGCTCAGTTGTTCGACTTGTCAACGGGCTACTGGCTGCACGATTGGGCGCCCGACGCCCAGCTCCTCGTTCCTCTGTTCGGCGAATCCGTGGCCATGAATTCGATCGTGGCTGCTGTCGGTGCAGCCATCGAGGATGGGATAGGGATCAACTCGGGCGCCGTCTACCTTTTTGACCTCGCGGGCGGAGACCGGATCGCGAAGATTATCCCAGACGATCCCAAGCCTATCGAGAGATTCGGTTCAGCCATCGCTTTGAGCGAGACCCTGTTGGTTGTAGGCGCACCGATACCGTTCATCAATCGAGTCGACTCCGGTGTTGCTTATGGGTTCGAAGCGAAATCTGGCCAGCAATTGGCCAAGCTCTTGCCCAGCACCGGACTCAGCTTCGATGAGTCCGGACGATCCGTAGCGGTGAACGCCACGACTGTCTTGATTGGTGCGCCATCCAGATCGGACGTTCACGCTCAATCAGCAGGCACAGTCTACGTCTTTGCCTTCACAGACCCACAGTGGGGATGGCGAACGCCTTGCTGCTGCGGCACGAGCTGCCCCTGTGGCAATAAAAATGCGTCAGCGGGCTGCTCGAACTCTAAGCCGACCCAACCAAAGCTAGGTGGGACGACGTACACGACTCATCCAGCCCGAGTAGACGGGCGAGTATCATCCGTGTGTCCTGCGGCTACTTCAGCTTCAGTGAGACGATATGCTTGGGTTCATGAAGTGCTTTGCCGCCTTAAGTCTTGTCGCCTGTTTCCTTCTAGCGCCTCTACAAGGGCAAGAGAAGCCGGCGCCAGCACCGGCGAGTCCGTCAGATCGGCTGAAAATCGTGAGTTGGAACGTCCTCTATGGCTTCAACCACGGACGCTCAATCGAGGAAGGTGCGCAATGGATTCGAGAGCAGCATGCGGATGTGCTGGCGCTGCAAGAGCTGAACGGCTTCACGGCGGAGAGTCTTCAGGGTACGGCTGACAGTTTCGGGCACCCGCACTCTGCTCTGCAGAAGGAGCAAGGCTTTGCTATGGGGCTAACTTCGACAGCCCCGATTGAAGTACTCGAACGCCGTGTCGAGGGCTTTCATCATGGATACTTGCACTGCAAGACGCACGGGATCGAGTTCTTCGTTGTGCACTTCTGGCCTGGCAAGGAGCACGAGCTTGAGAGTGTCTTGGCAAAGGTGAAGTCGCGCATCGATGCGGGCGCGCAAGTTGCGATCCTTGGAGACTTCAACTCGCACTCCCAGAAGGACTCCGCTTACTTGGCATCGAAGTCATTCGAGCCTCGCTTCGATGCGATAAGGAGTGTCGAAACGGCCGGCTTAGTCGATGTCGTGCATCGCTTCGATCGCGGTTCTCTCTATTCGTGCCCTTCGCCTATCACCATACCGAAGTGGTCCACGGATATTGCAGATGTCGAATCGAAGCGGCAACGCATTGACTTCATCTTCCTAGACAAGCAGTTGGCGCGACGCTCACGTTCGGCCACTATCCTGCAGTCCAAAGATCTGGAAGCGATCTCTGATCACTATCCTGTGGTTGCCGAGCTTGCGCGACTTCCCCACAAGCGCGCTGTCGATGCGAAGAGATTCGCATTCGGTGTCGTCGCGGATTGCCAGTATTGCGCAGCGCCGGCGAGGGGGGTGCGCCAGTACGCGGACTCGCGCTGGAAGCTCGAGGCCTGTGTCGACCACCTCGAGACCCTAGCCCCATCTTATGTTGTGCACTTGGGAGACTTCATCGATCGAGGCTTCGAGAGCTTCGATGTAGTGGCCCCGATCTACGATGCGCTCACGTGCGACAAGTACCACGTGCTTGGGAACCACGACTATTCGGTAGCCGATGAGTTGAAGGCATCCGTTCCTCAAAAGCTTGGCTTGCCATCCAACTACTATGAGTTCGCGGTTGATGATTGGCGATTCGTCGTCCTGGACGGAAACGATATCAGCCTCTACGCACACATCGAGGGGAGCGCGGAGCACACGGCCGCACTGGACTTCCACAGCAAGCATGTTCCCAACGCTCCCGTGTGGAACGGTGCCCTCGGCAGCAAGCAACTCGAGTGGCTAGAGTCCGTTCTGCGCAGAGCCGAAGCAGCAAGCGAGAAGGTGATTCTCTATTGTCATTTCCCTGTGTTCCCCGAGGCTAACCATAACCTCTGGAACGCGAATGAGCTCCTCGATCTGATCGAGCCTTATTCCTGCGTGAAGGCATATATGAACGGCCACAATCACGCCGGCAACTACGCCATTCGAGATGGGATTCACTTCCTGACGCTGAAGGGAATGGTGGACACGCGGCACACCTCGTATGCCGTTGTCGAGGTCTATGGCGAGCATCTCTCGGTCATGGGGTTTGGGCGAGAAATAGAGCGATCCCTGAGAGTCCGTTGAGCGAGTGCAATCCCGTTTTTGGATGTGCTTCAAGTACTTGAGCGCGGCCCTTCGGATCGCCGCTTGCGCCTGTCCCTTGGTGATGGCTCCTATAGCCCAGCGTGATTCTCAGACGAGCTGGCAGGCATGCCGGACATTCGGCAGGCGCGTTCGACGAGAAGTGACACCGCACGCAACTGGGCATGTAGATCACGGCCGGATTCATTGCCACGGCTCCGAACGCCCTTGTTGCATGGATGAGCTCTCAAATATCGGCATGAGTTGGTCTTCACGGGGTGCTTACCAACGCAATCCCGCCCTTCACTAAGCTGTGCATCCATGAGGTCCACCCAAATCAACTTCGACGAGTTCGAGAAGTTTCCTCGGTTACCCGCCACGCAATTCGTGACTGCGGGGGAATAGGCTTGTGTCCTCTTCAACCAACACGCCCCCGGATCCGCACCTCGACGCCTTGCTCGCCGAGGCCACATGGGTTCTTTCGCTAGCCAAGCGCTTGGCGCATGATCAAGCGGCTGCCGAAGACATTGCTCAAAGCACGCTAGTGCTCGCGCTAGAGCAACGTCCGCACGTTCAACTCGGTCTCCGGCCGTGGCTCGCGAAGGTCGTGAGCTCTCTGACGCGGCGCACCATTCGGAGTGACGTTCGGCGGCAAGACCGTGAAGCGCAGGCGGTACGGCAGCTTGGCTCACAGCCGTTACGTGGCGATGAAGTCTTCGAGCGTTTCGAGCTTCAACAAGACCTTGCTCGGCGCGTCGCCGAGCTGCCCGATCCTTATCGCCGCGTCCTGATCCGGCGCTTCTATGAGGGTCTAAGCGTCAAGGAAATCGCGCAGATAAGTGGAGCGTCTGCAGGCACCGTGCGTTCACAAATTGCTCGTGGGCTTGAGCGCGTGCGATTGCAATACCCCCGCAGTTCCAATGGACACAGCGCACTTGGAGCATTTTTGTTTGCGGCAGGATCCAGCCGCGCTGCGGTCTTTGGCAGAACCGCACAGATTGTGACTATGCAAACATCTATCAAGGTCGCCGTTGCGACTATTGCTGTAATCGCTGTTGCTGCCACCGTCATTGGAACTGGCTTCGGCGACCCCACTGATCTGTCCTCTGACGGTTCTGCTGCCCTTGTGCGCAGTGATGTTGGGCCCGACGACATGGACGCCGAGCTCGTAGCTCGTGATGCTGGTGAAGAAGGCGGTCGAGTTGGGCCCACGGCTGAAGCTTCCGGCGTCGCTGGCGCCGAGGCGACCAGCGCATCGATCGAAGCGACGGCTGCGGTTTCCACAGTGCGGGCGCGCATCCTCGGAGAGGACATGCGGCCGCTCTCAGGCGCGAGCTTGAGTTCGATTCATCCCGACGGGCGCGCTCGCGGTACGAATAGCGTCGCATTCAGTGACAACAGTGGCCGCGTGCTTCTCAGGCTGAGTGACGACTCGGTCAGAAAGTGGAGAACGGATGTCTTGGACATGATGTTCGCTGCCGGCGCTGATGGGCGTGCGACTGCTTTCGTGATCAATCAGCCGCTGCTACACGGAGACACCAACCTTGGTGATATCCATCTCGGTGCCGGCGGAGTTCTGCTGGGGATCGTTGTCGACATCCACGGGCGAGCAATCCCCAACGCAACTCTGCGTGCGGGCGCAGGTGTAATTACCAAGGACCCTGACACGCTTAGGGTCAAGGGACCGGATTCAGATGCAGCACGAGTTCGAACGATGAGTGCGTCCGATGGTGGCTTCAAGCTATCTGGAGTCGAGGCCAAGGACAAAGACCAACGTGTAAGGCTCTGGGCACATGCACCCGGCCACTACTGGACGTTGACGGAGCCGCTCAGCATCACGGCGGGCGGTCTGACTGACCTAGGTCGCATCATCATCGAGGAAGTAGGACCAGAGCATCGTCTGGCGGGCTTTGTTATCAAGCCTGACGGGCGTCCGGCCTCTCATGCTCGCGTCGACTTTTTCTCCGATGGCAATCGGCAAGATGGCCACGTCCTGACGGACGCAGCTGGACGGTTCGCGATCATCGCCGAGGGTGATGCGCCCATTGATATTATTGCGCGCGACACAACAGAGAAGCTTGGGACGAGTGAACCGTTGACCGCCAAACGGGACGAAATTGTCGAGTTGCGACTCACGCCTCGACGCGTTCTGTCCGTCACACTTACCGATACGGGTGGGGAGCCGGTATACGACGCAAGCATGATGCCGCTTGCGCTTGATAGCTCTAGCTACACTGATGATGAAGGTCGGCTCCTGCCAGGCGAGGAATGGTCCTACACCAACGAGGTTGGCCAGGTGGACATCACCATCCCTGGCGGGCGCTTCAACTTGTGGGTAAGGAAGGCCGGCTTCGGCTCTGTGAAGGTGGGGCCCTATGACTATGAGTCAGCACCAGAGTCAGTGACGATTACCGTACCGCCAGGCTTCGTGCTGACCGGCCAGGTACTTGCGTACGGAGAAGCTGTTGAAGGAGCGAAGGTCTCTGCTATGCAGCGCCATCAGGGCTTCACTGCAATGACGGGAGGCTTCCCCAACCGCTACCCAAGCGGTGTGTCTACTGTCGTGACGGATTCGGATGGTCGCTTTGTCGCTCCCCTGAAACGAGGATGGACCGAAGTCGGCGTCGTAGCTCGATTGCACGGGCTAGCAACCGGCGAGGCTCAGCTTGATGTTTCGCGGGCCTCTGGAACGAGCGAGGTTGTCATTCACATGACGGAGGGGGGCGCAATAGAGGGAAGCGTGACGCCGCCGCCCGGTATGGAAGCGGCTGGCCTCTACGTCGCTGCCTCGCGTGGTGATGGCTATCCGACTTCTACGAGGATCGACGCAAATGGACGCTACCGGTTCGAGGGGCTGACACCGGGCAACTGGCGCGTGGAGGGCAGGCTCCTTGAAGCGAGGACTGAGTTGTTGTCTACCTCGCAGCATCCCGAGGACATGCAGTTACGTTGGAATGCGCTTGTCGAGGATCGGCAGACGCTCAAGCTCGACGTGGACATGAGCCACCTAGGGGATGTTGCAGTCCATGGGCGCTTACTCATTGATGGGGAAATTCCGCCATCGGGTTGGAAAGTCGAAGCCGTCTTCCCACGGCATGCCCGTGGTCCGACCAAGCAAGAGCCCACTGAATTGGATCGCAAGGGACGATTCGTGTTTAGCACTCGTCCGGGACGGGTGGACTTGCGTTTCGTCGGCACACTATTCGGTGAATCCGAGGTGGAGATGCTGCGCGAAGTCTACTTGGAAGGCCCGCAGTTTGACTGGGAGGGAACGCTTGTGACTGCGCTCGTCAATGAAGCTGTCGATGGCGGGCACGGACAAGTGCGCTTCGTTCGTGGAAATCAAAGCAGAGGTGACCGTGAACGATCCATCGTTCCGATGGGGGAGGATGGACTGTCGAACGCGCGTGTACCCGTCGGCGATTCGATCCTCCAAGTTCCCGGAGCCGTCACTCGGGGCGGGCAGGAATGGGAGGATCTCCGGATGGTCGAGGTTCAGTAGTCGAAGCGGCGCCTCCGATGACGAGAAGCTGGCTGAGCCCACGTTCAGATGCAAAGTGGGTGGGTTCGAAGAGGATAGTTTCGGCACTCAACAGCTTCGGCTGCGTTAGCGCTGCAGGTGAGCGTCGATGTCGAACCCACGAACTTCACTACGTCGATACCGCGTCTGCAGGCCAGCCGTAGGGTGCCTGGCTTGAACGCTGTTTGCTCTTCCCTGAGGCCGGCCATCGACTCCCTAGAGTTTGAGTAGACGACTCGGGCCGCGACCGGAGGTGCTACATCCGAGGCTGAAGCTCCGCCGCTGGCCCGCTGTTATGGACATCGCTTCAATCGGACTTCTGAATTGGCCGTGCGGTTCTTCTGCTGAAACCATGACCGCAGAACGAACGGCATACAGCGAACTCCCTCCAATGATTGGCTGCTGGGCTCACAGTGATTCTTGTTTGTAGCCTGCGCGGCGAGGACTACTGGTTGGGCTAGCGATGGCGTGCTGAACTTTCAGCGCCGTCGCTATATGGCTAAGGGAGGATCGGCTCGATCTCGATTAGCTACCTCGCGCTACCCTCGAAGTTTGCATCCAACTGAAGCGTTCGGCCCTCTTCTGAACCCTGTGACTTGGCGAGGCCTGCCATTGCGATTGCGATCGGTCTTTCGAGTGAGAGGTGGCGCCCTTTGCCATCTGCTAAATTCCACATCAGTTCGCGTCGCAGGTAGGCCGTGATTGTGGAACGCAAGGATTCCAATGCGAGCTCAGGAGCGGCTGTCGTTCGGGCGCTTTCTGCCTCTTGAGGCCAGTCCACTTCCTCCTCAAAGTCGACCGTGACTGTGCACACCATGCAGACTTCTTCATTCAGGACACGCTGACCGGTCACCTTGATCGTCACAGATGCGCTCGCGTCATGTGTCATGCCCTGATCAGGACACGCCAGGAAGGAAGCTGAGCGAAGGGCCTCTTCATCCATTTCGATGGGCGATTATTGAGGATCCTCTGGAGCATAGATTCCGGCGAGATGGTCTGTGCTCTACTCGTGAGGCTGGCAAGCCATGCAGCACTGGCCGAGGAGGCTGATGTCCCGTAGTTCGGGTCCGTCTCGCTAATTACCAGCCTGCGCCAAGACTTGTGGACAACGAGCCTGCCCCGCTCGCTCAAGCGACGGGGTTGTCTCTCGCGACCGGCTCCTGAGCTGTGATGTCGGAAACGCGATAGGCGTCGGGCCTACTGCGGACCGCTACGAATGCTGGGGTGTCAAGGAGTGTTCCTGACGCCCCACCTTTGCATCAAGCAAGCGCATCCGTCGCGACGTGGTACTGCGGGTCTTCGATCATGTTGACCTCGACCAGGTTGCCGGCCTTGCGCATGAGCTTACGACACTCGGGGCTTAGATGACGCAAGTGCAGCACCTTGCCCAGGTTCATGTAGCGCTCGGCCAAGGTGTCGATCGCCTCGATCGCCGAGTGGTCCGACACACGCGCATGCAGGAACTCTACGACGACATCAGCCGGGTCGTTGCGCGGATCGAAGAGCTCGAGGAAGCTCTTACTCGAGCCGAAGAACAGCGGACCGCGCAGTGAATAGACTTTGGTTCCGCTCTCCTCCGTGTGGCAAACCGCGTGGATGACCTTCGCGTGCTTCCATGCGAACACGAGCGCGGAAATGATAACGCCAACGAAGACAGCAATGGCCAGGTCCGTCGCGACAGTCACAGCCGACACCAACACAATCACAAATGCGTCCGACACGGGCACCTTAGTCATCACACGGAAACTCGACCACTCGAAGGTGCCGAGTACGACCATGAACATCACGCCGACCAGGGCTGCGACCGGGATCATCTCGATCCATGAAGAAGCGAAGAGCACCACTGCCAGCAGTACTAGCGAAGCCGTGATTCCCGAGGCCCGGCCGCGCCCGCCCGAGTTGATGTTGATCATGCTCTGGCCAATCATCGCGCAACCGCCCATGCCTCCGAAGAAGCCACACGTGAGGTTCGCGGCGCCTTGCGCGATGCACTCTTTGTTGCCACGACCGCGCGTCTCCGTCAACTCATCCACGAGCGTAAGCGTCAAGAGCGACTCGATCAGACCGACCGATGCCAGGATTGCGGCATAGGGCAAGATGATCCACAGCGTCTCCAAGTCGAAGGGCACCATGGGTATGGAGAAGGTCGGCAGCCCGCCAGCTAGGGATGCCTCGGCATTTCCCGTCATCGTCTTCAAGTAGTCGAGGATCGTGGGAGTTTCGAGCCCGAGTCCGAGCGTCAAGAGCGTGATGCCCGCGATCGCAGCCAGCGATGCCGGCACGGCCTTCGTTAGCTTCGGCAGGAAGTAGATGACTGACATGGTCGCTGCGACAAGCGTGAGCATCGTCGTCAGTGCTGTGGCATCTATCCACTGCAAATTACCCTCGGCATCGGGCGTCTTGAACTGCCCGAGCTGGGCCATGAAGATCACGATCGCGAGACCATTCACGAAGCCCAACATGACAGGGTGCGGCACCATGCGGATGAACTTGCCGAGACGCAGCAAGCCGGCCAGTATCTGTAGCATGCCCATCAATACGATGGTGGCAAACATGTACTGGATACCGTGGTCGGCGACCAGCGCAACAAGCACGACAGCCAGCGCACCGGTGGCGCCCGAGATCATCCCTGGCCGCCCGCCAAAGACGGAAGTGATCAAGCCGACTATGAAGGCAGCGTGAAGGCCGACCAGCGGATCGACACCGGCAACGAAAGCGAAGGCAACTGCTTCAGGGACGAGGGCGAGCGCGACAGTCAGGCCCGAGAGGAGGTCGGTTCGGATACCGAACCAAGTGCCACTTTTGAGATCGAACAAAGGGGGTTTACATTCCTAGATTGGCAAAGAGAGCCGCGCAGAGTATCGGTGTAGAGCAGCAGATCCATCTCCATCTGGAATCAATGCTGAATCCTTAGCGATCGTGCTCGAACTCGATTGGCCTCGCCGCCAGGAAGGTGGGGAACTTGGTCGCGAGTTGCTCGGCAAGGCAATCAGGATGCGGCAGCATGTGTGCCGGCGATCGTTCAAGTCCTCAATCACGCCTCAGCCCGGTGGCGGATAGCAGATAGACCGACCAGTGTGGCTTTTAGAGCTTCTTTGAGAGGAGCGACGGACTGGGTTGGGCGTCACGTCTTCGTATTCCTGAACGGCCGCGAGTCTCGTAAAGTTGACGGTTAACGGGAGGCTGGGCATGCTCGCTTGTTCATCACGAACCTCTGAGCCAGCGGGCCTTCAGGTCTGCTCGCACTCTTGGAGCCGTCAAGGTGTCCCGGCTTTCCAGTTCAGAGTCATCGCGAGCCACCATCATGGCAACCGACCTCGGCCCACTCGGAGATTCCATGTCTCGAGGCGCGCCCGTTCTGATTATCGCAGTCGTTCTTGCCGGTTTGGTCGCTTATCTCGCGACCGTCGACTCCACTGGGAATGAAGTGGACGCGCCCGCCAGGTCAACAGACGGAAATTCGATCCTGAGCCATATACCGTTGCTCGGGCAGGCATTGGTGTCCGGCGACGATGAGAGTGAGCTGGCGCGCGAGTCGCTGCAGGCTGTCGCTCCCAAGGTGGACGAGGCTCGCAGCTGCAGCGTCTCTCTCGTCACGGCAGATGAGGTCGCGGCCGCCGGCGGCTACCTGTTCTTTTTGGAAGCAGATCAGCTGTCCGGGGAATCCAGGAGCGAGCCACCGTCCGCGACGCTGATTCAGATGCTTGGCACGCAACGCGAGGCGAAGGAAGTTGGGGTCGTTCAGCTGCCTCCTGCGCGCAAGGCATACGGCATATACGGGCGTGATTGTGACGGGCGCATGAACACCTGTTGGCTGTATCCCAGCCTCGAAGCGACGGAACTCCAACTCGACTACGGGATCGATGTACTCGTCGAGGTGAGTGATGGCTAAGGTGCGCTTGTGGCAGAGGTCTATGTGTCCCTTGCGATTGGCAAGGGTCGCTCGATGTTGAACTCCACGCAACGCCAAGCGACTGGGGCAGATGGCCTCGTCCGTTTGCGCCATTAACCGCTCGATGCTTCGATGACAAACACCGGTGCCGCCGTCATTTTTGAGGGCGCTTGGGATCCGGCAGTCGAGCGTCTGTTTGATAGCACCGATCCGCCAGCGGAGATTGTTCAACTCAAACGGCCGTCAAGTGCCTCGATCGACGTTGGTCTGAGTTACGGCAACAGCACGGCTATCGACGCCGCCACCGTTGTGCTAGTGACGCGCAAGGTATTCGACGCAAGTTACTCGGACGTGCGCGAAGGCGATCGAATCGGGCGCCGCGAACAGAAGACTGTGCAAGGCACGGCACACTTCGACGAGATATCGCCCAAGGCCGACTTGATGCTGGTCGCCTACGTGCCTGAAGAGAACGGGCGGGTGGCTGAACGCGTTCTCGCGCCGGAGGCCGGAGAGACGATCAAGGTCGAACTCGGCTTTGATGCGCGTGATGTTGTACTGGTCGGAGAGCTCGGTCTTGGTGAGGACGCGATCTTGAAGCACTAGAAGTGGGTGCTATTCGATCCCGCGAACGACAGCATCCTCTCTTCTGTCGAACAGCAGTTCATCCTCTCAGGCACAGCTGGGTCGAACTTGTCCGCCCAGCGTGGCAGATGTCCAAGGCGTTGCGTCGTCGGGTTCCGCTCACTCACTGGATCGACGGAGTACAACTCCGATTGCCCACATAGGAATGCGAACCACACGCGCGTTCCATCCGGGCTCCAGCAGACGGGCATCGCCTCGCCGCAGTATGCACCCAAGTGATCGCTGCTCCACGTCTTCTTGAGTGTCTTGGGATCGAGGACGAAGACGTAGCAGCTCTTTCGAATCGAGATAGCCAGTTGTTCATCTGTAGGAGACCAAGCAATCGAGGCAGCCTCAGAAGGACCTCACCATCCTCCTTGCATAGCGTGGGCTGTCCTGCACCGTCGTGGACCGCTAGACGGTCTCCAGGAGAAGACCACATGAGCGAGGCTTCGAAGCCATTGTCTCGTTCGGTTGCGGCCTTCGGGATTGGGGACGCAGCCTGTACTTCTGCGTCTCTCGAGAGAGTCCAAAGCAGCAACCCGCCGTCAAACGCCAAGCCGGCGAGGCTACGCCGTCTGGAGAGAAGGCCAAGCATCTGGGCTGTGCCGGCATGGCTGGATCGAGCTGCCGTATCGTCGAGCTATCGACGGCAGATCGAATCCATACGTGCCCATTCTCGCGTGCGTCTGCTACGAACTTCCCGTCTGCAGTGAGTGCAACGGCGTGCGTGACCCCAGCTATTCTTGCGGGTTGCCTTTCCGCTGACTTAGGGTCTGACTGAGCGGCTACGGCCGATGCACCAACACGATAAGGGATGAGGACTGCGGCGACGAGGATGACCAGAAAGGTATGCGATCGAGTCATTTTCCGAATGATCTCTCGAACCGAGCGTGGCGTCGAGGGGCTCGTCAGAAGACTGGAAATCGTCGAAGGACGCTGCTCCCTACTTCAGTCTGTATCCAGTTGGGACGAACCGCTTGCGGCAAGAATCAGTAGGAAGCTATTCACGTTCGGAATGTTCGCTGGGTTGCGAGCCAAGGATTGTAAGCGGGCCGGACTTGAGAAGCGGCTTGACCGCAGGTGTAGCCAGCGCGCATCTCACCCGGGAATGCTGGATGAATGTGCGTTGACGACAGTGCCGCTCTCATCATAGACGCTATAGTCCAACTGTGTTTGACCCCCAGATGGAATTGCTCATGACCGTTCTGGTCTCCGTACTCAGTGCTCCCACGGAAGAAGGAGAGCCTGCTGCGAGTTGGGCTGACGCACAAGCCGCGATGGCTGCGTGCGGCGAGGTCGAAGATGATGTCGAGTACGCCATTGGCGCGGAAGATGCTGAAGAGCTGCAGTCCATCCTCGACGAGTGGCTCTCTGGTAAGCGGCACATGCTCGAGCACGATCGTTCCGTGCTCAAGCGGGCCATGAAGGCTTATCGCAAGAGCCTGAAGGTGACTATCTTGGCCGCAGAATCTTCACTTGGCGGAGGTCCGATGAGCGGTGGACGCAAGTCGAACATTGTTGGCGTACGACCTCCCGATCGCTATCCACGAAGCGTTTGGGATGAACTCGTGCGGCAGGAGCGCTTGCTTGGTGGTCGGCACGGCTTGTATGAGTTGCCGCCGGGTGGCTGATGATGTGTCGAGGGCTTCGCTCTTGTTTGGTGACAACGCTGGTCCGCACCGGAGCCGCGATAGCTAAGGCACACCTGGTGAATTGATCGTGGATGCATTCTGTACTTCGCTCGGCCTTGAGAGGGTTCAGGTCGAGAATCCCGCTGGCAGTGCATCCGAGAGACGAGTAGCTCCGGTGTGATGCCGGCTGAGAATATTGGAAGGAGTTACAGCTAACGGGAATTGCTGAACCCCTCCCCAGGCGAGGGACAATCTCATTTCGTGATGGCTCTGTATTTCCTGACCTCCCGGATATTGCTCATGACCTCGCGCTTAGCACCCCAAGTCAATGGGGCCACAACTCC
>JBLFWN010000070.1:0-33180 GCA_047611405.1 Planctomycetota bacterium
TCGCCCCACTCCCAACATCGCTCTAGCTTTTGGCGATATGTCCTCGAGGCGGCCAGCAATCCAAGCAGGCTCTCACTAGGCTGTCCGACAACCGCAACCTACTCCGGAGACTCCCATGCTGGCTGCTACCCTGATCGCACTTCCGACTCTCGTCCCCGCTCTCCCGAACCTGAGTAATCAGGACTGGCTCGGTTGGCGCGGACCGGGTGGCAATGGTGTCGCCGATGGATCGCCGCCGCTCGAGTGGAGCGAGGACAAAAACGTGCGCTGGAAAATCGACATTCCGGGCAAGGGCACATCGAGTCCGGTCGTCGCGGGTGACTTGGTTTTTGTCACGAGCGCGATCTCGATCGGAGAGGCCGAGGAGCCGGAAGAGCAACCTGCCCAACCCGAGCGCGGCCGGGGCGGCGCGGGTCGCGGAGGACGCGGCAGCTTTGGTGGACGACCTGAGCCGACCGTCGAACAAGAGTTCCTCGTCATCGCGCTGAATCGGACAACCGGTGAGGTCGAATGGGAGCAAGTCCCGACATCCCTCACGCCGCACCAAGGAACACACCGCGACGGATCCTTTGCCTCTCCAACGCCGGTCACCGATGGCGAGATCTTGATCGCATCCTTCGGCTCCTTCGGCGTCTTCGCCTATGACATGGCGGGTGAGCTGAAGTGGGAGAAGGACCTCGGTGACATGGACATCGTACGCGACTTTGGTGAAGGCTCCTCGCCCGTCCTTCACGGCAACAGCTTGGTCATGAACTGGGACCACGGCGGAGAATCTTTCTTGGTCGCGTTGAACAAGAACACCGGCGTTGAGCTGTGGCGTAAGGAGCGCGAAGTCGCCACGACCTGGTGCACGCCGTTGATCATCGAGACCGAGTCGGGCCCGCATGTCATTATTGGCGCGGCCGAGACGATCGCCTACGACCTGAAGACGGGCGAAAAGCAGTGGAGCTTTGGCGCAGTAGCTAGCGCGGAGGCTAGTGAGCCGCAACGAGGCGAAGGCGCCGAACGCGGCGGCGAAGAAGGCGGGCGCGGCGGCGAAGAAGGCGGGCGCGGCGGCCCCGGACAGGGCCGTGGCGGTGCGCGCGGCGGAAGCACCGGCTCGGGTGTCATAACGAGCCCCGTGCATCATCGTGGCATTCTGCTGATGTCCTCGGGCAGTCGCCGCGGTTCGTTCCGCGCTATTGCTCTCGCGCAAGCCAAGGCTGACATGAAAGCCGATGCCAAGGCCCTCTTGTGGAGCAGTGAAGGAGACACGCCGCACATTCCCTCGCCGATTGCCTACAACGGCATGTTCTATTCGCTGAAGTCCAACTCGGGCCTGCTCTCCGCATTCGAAGTCGCCAGCGGCAAGCGCGTCTACGGCCCCGAGCGCATGAAGGGTCTGGGTGACACCTATGCCTCGCCGGTTGCGGCAGGTGGACACCTATTCTTCGTCGGACGTGATGGCACAGCCGAGGTCGTGCGTGCCGGCAAAGAGTTCGAGAGCGTCGCGATCAACATCCTGGACGAAGAGTTCGACGCTTCGCCTGCGATCGCCGGCGACGAGATCTTCCTACGTGGACGTACGGCACTGTACTGCATCGCTGCCGACGAATAGGTCTATCTGCTTCGCGCCAGCCGACATTCCGCTGTCGCGAGACAGGTCCCCGGCGTCAGCCTCCGGCGTCGATCTTCAGCTGCCCGGTACTACTTCTATTAGAGAAGGAGCACCGGGCAGCTGACGTTCGATGAGTCAGCTTCGTTCCAGCACGGCGGGCAACCGAAATTCAGCGCTTGCGGTCTGAGTGGTTCACCTTACGCGTGCGCAGAAGCTGCCAACCGTCTTCGCCTTCGACCATATCGGCCGTCACGCGCGCGTCCCAGTACAGCTCTTCACTGTCACCGTCGCGCTCGTAAAAGACCGCACGCATGTTAACCACGGCCTTCGATCGATCAGCCCCATCAAGTTCGACGCTGAATTCCGGCTCCGGAACCTCGACCCGCAAACGGAATCGTTTCGTCAGCGGATCGATCTCGCGGAAGAACAGGTACAGCAAGATCTCCTTCACGCGGTCACGATCAATCTCCTGATCATCGTCCCGATACTCGTGAGCGAAGCCACCCAGCACACCCGCCATCTTGGTCGTGTTGAACCCGATCGCCATGCGATCGATGCGCATGCGAATTCGCTCTTCAGGAGAGGCCAACGCGAAGCGCACGGCTCCAACCGTCCAGACCAAGGCGGCGACGAGCACGATGCCGATCAGAATTCTGCGCATAAGATAGGGCCCCTCACCTTGACTGCCCGACTGTGCCTGATCGCCACGCGCGACTCAGGCTCAGCCGCTGCCATCAGAACGGATTCGTAGCAAAGACCGAGAACTCGGGGACAAAGCCGCGCGCATCCACTTCGAGCACACCGATCAATGCAGCCGCGATCTCTTGCGAGCGCAGTTTCTTATCGGAGGCTTCCTGCTCGTAGCCCGCAACCTTCGAGAAGTCGGTCAGCACCTCGCTCGGATTGACGAGCATCACGCGCACATTGTGAGGCCGAAGCTCGTCGCGCCAGCACTCCGTCATCCCGCGCAACGCGAACTTCGAGGCCGAGTACGCAGTCGAACTCTTCCCTCCCTTCAGGCCAGAAGTCGACGAGATGTTGATCAGATTGCCCGACTCTTGCGCCACAAAATGTTTGGCCGCTTCACGCCCCATCATCATCGCTCCGGTGACGTTGGTCGCGAAGACTGCCTCGAAGCGCTGGGTGTCCATGTCGACCAGGGGCGCGAAGTAGCCGTAACCCGCGTTATTGACGAGCACATCGATGCGACCGTGACGCTCGATAAAGGCCTCCATGGTCGCGATGACATCGGACTCCCTGGAGACATCGCCCGGAATCGCCCAAGCGCCGATTTCGGTAGCGCAACTGTCTAGCACGTCTCGCCGACGGCCCGTGATCGCGACATCAGAACCGCGCTCACAGAAGGCTGCCGCGATGGCCTTGCCGATGCCGGCGCCGCCGCCCGTGACCAATACTTTGCATCCCTTGAATTCCACAGCAATCTCCTCGAGTCGTTGATTCGGGGTCATGCCCCTGAGTTGAGAGAGTCACCAGCGCCTCCGAAGGAAGGCCAAGCCGGCGCTCGTGCTTCGCCCTACGGAAGCACGTCTACTTCGAAAGTCAATCGCTTCTCGCCACGCAGCACCTCGATCGCCACCGTCTGTCCGGCTTCGCGTGTTAAGCGCCACCAGGAGTGGAAGTGGTTCACGGATGCGAAGTCAGACTTCCCGGCCAAGGCAAGCACGATGTCTCCCTTGCGTAAGCCAGCCTGCATGACCGCCTGGCCGTAGCGGCGATTCTCTCCCCAAGTGACGAGGTAATTGACGCGCATGGCGAAGGGCAAGCTGGCGCTGTGTCCTGCGGTGATCAGGTCAAGCCGCAACAACGCATCTCGATCCAGCTGTGGACCACCGAAGCCGGGCGCCGGCGTGAGCCCCCACTTGAACGGGCGCCAGGAAAACTCGAGCGGCGTCCCACGCTTCCAATCAGCTTCGAGCTCGAGTGCCGTCTCGACCTTCTGCTGACCGCGTTTGAGTTCCACGTCAAGACGCCCTCCATCTGCTGGAAATCGATCGAGTTGGAACATCACATCGCTCGCAGTCACAACCATCGCCGAGCCGAAGCTCTGCAGGCGGTCCCCCACCCGTAGCCCGGCCTTCGCAGCAGGCGAAGCAGCGGCGATCCGCACAATGAGCTGCTGATCATCGCGGTCCAGATCTAAGCCGATGCGAGTCGGCGATGAGTAGCGCCAGCGTTGCATATCCGTCCAGCTACCGAGCTTTATCTGCTCCTCGTACAACGCTGGAAGGACCGAGTGGCAGTGAATGCACGCGCCCTTGTCGCGTTTCTTATAGGAAGGCACACCTTCTATATGGAGTGGCTTCGATGTCTTAGGCCCCATAGCCGGCTTCCGTACCAGGCCGGTCAGCGATTGCGCGTAGGCTCGATGATCTTGCTCACTCTGCTCCAAGACCCTCTTGAAGGAAGCGAGTGTCAGCCAATGGTCAGGATCGCGCTCATCTCGTCCACCATAGCGGTGATAGACACGTCCGTCTGGATGCATCGTGAGGGCCGCGAAGGTCAGGTCGAAGTCGAACGGAAAGCGTTCAAGATCGACACCGCGCATATCGGTCACGCGCAAACACACGTAGCGCCGATAGAGCGGTAGTAGCGAAGAAGAAGGACGGACAACCTGCCCGTCGAAGGACTCACAGTCCTTTCAGACTTCTCAGCGGAAGATGACGAGCAGTGGCCTGCCGCTTTCGACCGCAAGTGCGAAGGCCTTGCCTGGGTCGGACATCCAGTCCACTGCTTCGACCTCAGCCATAAGAGCGGGCTTCGCAGATGCGGCGTCGGACTCGGACGAAATGCACATCAATGAGAGTGCGAGAGCTAGCGAGATCATGGTGGTCGCGATCCGGTATTTGGCCCGAGTTCGAGGGGGTGCTGCGATTTCAGCCTCAGTCTACGGTCGTACGCTGCGGGTCCCGAAAGTCTTCTCGGCTCCCGCTCCAGTCATCGAATCGGCGCCTGCCGCCCTACGAGTGCGTTGCTGCCCGTAAAGAACCCTCATTTCGGTCCTGTCAGCTATGATTCCCGAGTTCCATGAGGTTTCCACTGATTGCCGTCCCACATCCCCGCCGCCGCAGCACGGGACTTGTGTGCGGGGAAGTCGCCGCCACTCAACCCTCTAGGAATCAACCCCACGAATCGACCTCAGCCATGAAGTACGCCCACCAACTCAGCCTGACCACCGCCGCATTGATGACTCTGTTCAGCGTCTCGAACGCCCAGAGCTTGCACTTCGACGGTCTCCTCAACTCTCCGCTTGGCAGCAGCACCATCGCCCCTGACGGCACGGGACGACTGACGGTCAGCAACATCGGATCGAGCGGGTTGGATGGAGTCCGCATCAACCTCGGCGACTCCCAAGGCGGCAGCGTCTCAACGACGATGAGCCTCGCCCCTCAAGGAGCCTGCATCATCGATGGTGAGCTTGGCCAAACGGGAACGACGACAACCTTCCCCGTCAGCTTGACGATGACCTATGACGCGGCCAGCGACGAGACGACTTTCCGCCCCGACTTCTCCTCACTCGGTCAGCAGACCTACCGCCTGCGTATCATGCACGCCGGCCAAGTCGTCTTCGACGAAGGCGGCAACACCGGCACGACACGCATGAGCAACATCCCGATTGAGATCCCGGAGAAGCTCTATCTCTTCCTACCCGATTGGGTCGGTGGCCCGAACTACCCCTCCTTCTGCGGCTTTACAGGCGGCAACGTCACGCCGCCAGGCAGCGCTACCGCTTTCCCCTGTGACATCGTCGAGTTCATCGGCCAGCCGGCCCCCATTCAAACAGTCGAGTCCATCAGCGTGCGCGTTGTTGGCCCGCCGCAGTTCACGGTCGACTCGGAAGACTTGCGCTTCTTCGGCACGACAGTCACTGGCATCGACGATGTCCACTTGACCACTTCGAGTGGCAAGTTGAAGGTCAGTAACCTCGGCTCTTCTGGTTGTGACGGCGTTTCGATCGCAGTGCCCGATGGCGAGAATGAGATCAGCGCCGAAGCTGAAGAGATCTCTGCCCCGAACAACAGTGGAAGCACCATCACTCTCGAGAGCAATAGCGCCTCGAGCGTCATCGACCTCGTCACTTGCGAAGAGACCGCCGGCGAATGGCTCTTCAGCCCGAACTTCAACGGCCACGGAGCCAGCACCTACACCCTCGAAATGTTCGATGCGGGTCAAATGGTCTTCGCTCAAAGCGGCATGAGCGGCCCCGCCGTCTCGACCGCTAGATTCTCCTTGTTCTACAAGAAGACCACCGAGCATCCCGATGGAACCGTCACGACCGAATGGTGCATCGGCGGCTCGAGTTCTGCAGCCCACCGTGTAGCAGGCGGCCCGACCATCGTGTGCGACATGTTCACACTGCGCTCCGAAGGTGGCAACGTCCAACCCGACGACATCCAGACCTTGTCAGTCCGCGGTGCGAACACGACGACCGACATTGTGCTGCTCTCGGTCGCTCCCCCCGCCGCCTGTGTCGGCACGAACTACTGCCTGACATCGCCCAACTCGGCTGGTAGCGGCGCAATCATGTGCTCCACCGGTTCCAGCAGTGTCGCCGCCAACGACCTGGTACTGACCTGCAGCGGAATGCCGACCGGCCAGTTCGGGATCTTCTTCTACGGTCCGAACCAGATTCAAGCGCCCTTCGGCAACGGCTTCCGCTGTGTCGGCGGCGCGACCAACCGCTTGCCGATCATAAACTCGGGCATCACCGGTTCGATCAGCTACGCCTTGGACAACACAAGCCCGCCCTCGGCATCGGGTCAGATCTCGGCCGGTCAAGTCTGGAACTTCCAGTGCTGGTACCGCGATCCGGTCGGTGGTGGCTCGAGCTTCAACTTGAGCGACGGACACTCGATCATCTTCCTTCCCTGAGATCGAAGACGGCAGGCGAGGGGGCCTTCCGAACGAAGACGGGATGCTCTTCAATCATGGCGGCCCTCACTTTTCAGGAAGTGAGCGCCGTCCATTCATTGGGAGCTGCGGAACGCGGGTCGCCGCACGCATCGAGACGTTACTGCGTTGAGACGTTACGGCGTTATGGGCAGGCTCCACGCGTTGTGAGCTACGCGGGCCGAGGCCAGGTGGGATTGCGCGGCTCGATCACGGCCGCGAAGCTTGGCCAGAGCGAACAAGATCAACGAGTAGGTACGAGCGGAGAGGCTTCGGCGCGGCAAGTGCACATAGGCTGGGGCGAGTTTCGAGCCGTCCAAGCGCCAGCTCTTGCGGAAGGCGTCGAAGTGATAGCGCAATCCGGCGCCACTCTCGTGCAGCTTCGTGATGCCAGGCTGCGTCGCGGATTGAGGGAAGCGTTCATCGAGCCACTCTCTTCCGTGCGCCGAAATGCCGACCACGATTTCCTGAAAGCCGGCATCCGCTGCAATGGACTGCAAGGCGAGCACGATCTCAGGCATGGTCTGCGGCAAGTACGCCAAGCCGGGTTCGTTCCATTCGATCGAATTCACGACCAGCACGGGTCGCCCCGCGCGCTGCGCCGCCACCATCCAGACTTGCGCGCGCTGGCTTCGTTTCTTCGACGAACCGCGGCAATAGACATCCGCGAGTTGCACCGCAGCGTCCGTCAGGAAAGCGGACAAGGTCCACGCGACGAAGTTTCGCAGCGCAATGCAGTTGCCGATGCGCTCGCTTGAAGTCAGGAACTGGATCGCATGTTCGAGCTCACGCTTGTCCAGCTTATGGATCCTGACAGCGCCTGACGCGCTCGTGTATTCACCAGCTCGTAAGTACGCCTCGGCATCGATGCCGACTGCTGTCATTGCACTTACAGCAAGACCATCTGGCGTGTCTCCGCTGTAGATTGCTTGCAGCCACTGCCTGATCGAAGGCGACCACAGCACGCCTGGAATGATCGGGGCCCACAAGCTCAATGCGATCGTGCCGCTGGACGAGATCCCGATCGAAGTCACGAGCGCAATCCAGGGCGGGACAGATGGCGCCCAGATATGGACTAGCCACAGAGCGATCGCGGCTAGTAGCAGCGGACCCCACATGGCCCATAGCGGACGTGGGTTCTTCCAGAGTCCGCGCAGAATGCGGGGCCTCATGCCCACCACCTCGAGCACCTGCCAACCTTCAAGACGCAGCGCTCGCCGCGCAAGCGAGAGTTGGCGCATGCTCCAGCTCGCCGGCTCCGTTTGGGATCCAAACCCGTGCAGCAGCGAGAGTCTTTTCAGCAGCTCTTTCCTTGCCGCCGCCTGTTCCTCTGTCGCTGCATTGGATAACGCACGCGAACCGATACCTGTCGCATCGGGAAAGACGAACGCGAGCAATTGTTCGCTAGCGGCATCGAATCCGGTGTGCGAACGCTTCGCGAGCCCCAACACTTGGTCGATCTGAGACGCACGCAGCAATGGATTCGCAAGCATGGCCTCGATCAACGCAGCAGCGCGCGGCAAGGCCGAGAGCCCAGTGCGCTCAATCCGCTCGAGCTTGTCCTCGAAGCGCTGTGTGTCCTGACTCGTGGCCCGCTCCGATGGACCGTGCAAGAAGACGCGCAAGCCCAAGACGAGTTCGCGTATGCGCGAGTCCCAGACTCCGCTCAACGGTTCCGCAGCTGTTCGTGACACGATCGCTCTATCGGACGCCCGCCGGGCTCGAGTACCAGCGCTGAATCCGGCTTTCTGACCAAGATGCGAGGAATCAGTCACGCCGAACGCCTTACACTCTCTTTGCAGCACTCCAGATTTCGCATCCCCACTCGCGGCGACGCCGTACGCTGTCCAGCTGGCCCCGAGGGTCGCATTGCGCTGACGGGCTTCAATCGCGCCTTGCTGCTGGACGCGAGCGATGGCTCGCTGCTATCGAACATCGAGATAGGCGAACCGAGACGACCGAACAAGGTCTACCAAGCAGTCTTCGTCGGGACTGGCGAGGGCCTTCAGTTGCAAGTAGCTTCTCATTCGGGGTTGATCTCGTACAACCTGCGCGCAAACGAATAGACCTCACTCACCTCTGAAGTCCCACTCATGTAGCTGGGACGTGCACGCACAAACGCATGCACGAGTTCAGTGCGAGTAAAGCGGTAGTCACCCGGATTGCTCGAAAGCACAGGCTTCATGTCAGTTGGGTTGGGTCGGCACGACACTGTTTCCACATTCGAACCGCCCTTGCGTGTCCTCTCAATTGCACTCCCGACATGGTGGATCGTGCGACACTTGCTAGGCTGCCGTCTATCTCCATTCGGAATGGAGGCACCACGACTTCGGACCGCGAGCTCAGCTCGCGAGCATGGGCATGCACACGATGACGCTTCGACTCTCTTGCACCCTGGCACTCGCCACGATCGTTTCATCAGCATCGCTTCTTGCACAGGACAAGGACGAGTGGCCGCAATGGCGTGGCCCCACGCGCGACGGGGTGTGGCATGAAAAAGGCATCCTCGACACTTTTGAGAAGGACCAGATCGATGTGCTTTGGCGCGTGCCTATCGGCAGCGGCTATGCATCCCCCACCGTCGCCGGCGGGCTGGTTTATGTCACGGACCGGCAGACCAAGCCTGATGCTGTCGAGCGTGTGCACTGCTTCGATTGGAAGACAGGCGAAGCCGTTTGGTCACACAGCTACGCTTGTAGCTACGCGGGCATCAGCTATCCGGCAGGTCCACGCTGTGCCGTTCTTGTCGAAGACGGGCGCGCATTCAGCCTCGGTGCCGCTGGCCACTTGAACGCACTCGATGCCAAGACCGGCAAGCTGCTCTGGCAGCACGACCTGAACGAGATCTACGCGATCGATATGCCGATCTGGGGTATTACCGCTTCGCCAGTAATCGAATCGGAGATTCTGATCGTCCCGACTTCCGGTACCGATGGAACAAGCCTAGTGGGCTTCGATGTCGAGTCCGGAGATGAGGTCTGGGCCGCCTTGCCGGACCGAGGCAACTACTCCGCACCGATCGTAATCGATCAAGCCGGCAAGCGTGTGTTGGTGCATTGGACCGGAGATCGCATCGTCGGACTCGACCCGCTCAGTGGTGAGCTGCATTGGGAAGTAGACTTCAAGGCCAAGCGCATGCCACTTGGCGTCGCATCGCCAGTCCTGTACGAAGACAAGCTCTTCTTCACTGGCTTCTATGACGGCTGCATCTTGCTGCGAGTCAAGCAAGACGAGCTCGCTGTCGAAGAACTGTGGCGCCGCGTCGGTCAGAATGAACGCAGCACTAACGGCCTGCAGAGCATTATCTCGACACCTCTAATCCAGGAGAACCATATCTACGGCGTCGACAGCTATGGCGAGATGCGTTGCTTGCAGCTATCCGACGGCGAGCGCGTGTGGGAAAACTTGTCGGCGGTCCCCAAGGCTCGCTGGGCAACGATCCACTTCATTCAGAATGGCGATCGGACCTTCATGCTGAATGAACGCGGCGAGTTGATGATCGGCAAGCTATCGCCCGAGGGCTTTGAAGAAGTCAGCCGTGCCAAGCTGATCGAGCCGACGCTAGAACAATTAGGCCAACGCGGCGGCGTGGTCTGGTCACACCCAGCCTTCGCTCACAAGCACATCTTCGCTCGCAACGACGAAGAACTTCTGTGCGCGGACTTGAGCGCACCCGAGAGCGAAGAGAAGAGCGGCGACTGATCAGATCGAAAGCTTGACCAAGAGCGAGAGTAGCTCCGACAAGGCTTGAATACAGTGATCCGCGCCATGCAAGCGCGCACGCTCTTCCTGCAAGCTAAAGGCCACAACGCACATGCCAGCTGCGGCGCCTGCAGTGACACCATGAACACTGTCCTCAACTACGAGGCATTGTTCCGGTGCGACCCCCATCTGTTGCGCCGCGTGTAGGAACAAGCCCGGATCCGGTTTCCACGTGCCGATGTCATAGGCGCTGAAGATCAGTTCCTGTGGAAAGAACGCGTCCAAGCCGGTCTTGCGCAAGCTGACCGCCATCTTCTCGCGCGGCCCGCTCGAAGCGATGCAGAAAGGAATCGTCAGCGATTCCAGCATCTCGTGCGCACCAGTCACGGGCTCTAACTCGGACTCGAAGGCCTGCGCCATACGGCGTCGGAACTCGGGCACGAAGTGCTCGGGCAGTGCGTAGCCAAGGTGCGCTTCGATTTCGCTGACACAGTCGGACATCTTGCGACCGACGAAGCGCTCCAAGACATCCTCCAAGCGCAGCTCCAGACCGAATTCAGCCACGTACTCGACGAGTACGCGATTGCCGAGGACTTCACTGTCGACCAGAGTTCCGTCACAGTCGAATAGGATCGCTTGAATGGTCACTGGTGCTCAGAATAAAAGTGGGCGGCTCAATGCGCCGCCCACGGGATGCCCGACTCGATCGATTCATTCGGATCGATCGAGGACTGACTGTTCTCAGTTGGCTGCCAGAACTTGATCGATCGCGGCCTTGATCTCGTCCTTGCCAAACTGATGACCCGGCAACTTCACGGCGGCTTCGCCGGCCTCATCAAAGGCGACTAGACCGTGCCTGGCTTCGGCAAAACCGTATGCCTCGAGATCCTTCGTCGCCTTCGCCGTCTCCTCAGCCGAGATGACATTGAAGCTGACGCGTCCTGTGAATTCTGTTTCGAGCTCGCCCACGGCGGCTACTACTTTTTGACACATGGGTCATATGTCCGAGATCACGTAGTACCGGACCTCGGGCAGATCTGCGACCGGATCTGCGGCCGGATCGGCGACCGGATCTGTGGCCGGATCTGTGGCCAAATCTACGGGCGAATCTGCGGGCTCACCAGGTGAGCACGAAGAAAGGAAGAGTCCTGCGCTGCATATGAGCAGGAGGACAAGTGAGATGAACGTCTTCATGATCGCGACAAACTACTCGGAAGACCATTGGCATGCGAGGCAGCGATCCACGACTCGCTCGAAGTATCGCTGGAGCCGTCTTTGGAGACCTTGCGAGCACAGCTGCTGAGCCCCCCATGGGATTCTCTGCGCCCCACTTGTCGAGGAACGTCCAGAGCTAACGCGATCAGCGCGGATCGCCGGATGCAGGTGAAGCTCAGGCTGGAGGCAGCAAGCTCACTAAGACCACGTCTCCTCGCAAGCGCTGATTGAGTCTCTGCCAATGCTTCGCCGTCGCTTCCTCGCTGAGTCCTAGCACCTGCCCTGCCTGCGCCGCGGTCAACTCCTCGATTCCGCGATTCCACGATACAACACCAGCTTCTGATCCTCGTCGGGCAGCTCGCGCAGCCGCGCCGCAATCGCCAGCAGCCCTTCACTGCGGGCCGCGCGACTGATGATGCTGGTCACGCGGGCTGGGATTCCGTCAAGCTCCAGCAAACGTGATGATCCCGCCGTCCGTGCATTGCCGGCCGATGCGACTGGGTCGCCGCCTGGCCAGCATTATGCTGCCCGCCCCGGGTGGGATCGAAGCCAGCCTGGCCGATGTCGATGCGCAAATGGAGAAGATGCTCGAGCGCTTTTAGACGCGAACAGAACTGGCCTTCCAGCCCTGCGAAGAATCCGTCGCGCGCATCGACGCGATCTTGAGCTCGGGGTCGCGCCGGTCGATCGAAGGCTGCGAATCAGCTGCAACCTCGCTCGCTATTCAGCACTCGTATCCATGCGCTGCGTGGCACTCTACAGGCAGGCTCGAACACAGCGCGTGACGCGACAGGCGCCAGCGCCAATTCGTTGCGGGTCGCCTATAACGAGCATGCGTAGATCACGGATCAGACCTGGCGCGACTTCAGTGATCTAATGCAGCGCATCACGAGTGAGGCCGAGAGCGACGATTGGAAGCTCGACGGTCCACACCTGAATGGACGCTTCTCGGTCGAAGAGCCGGGGCCTATCCCCGAGAGCAAAGAGCGCGAGGGTGACAAGGTCACGATAGCCTTCACAGCTCGCGCAAACGCGCGTTGATCCAGGTTACCAGGCCCTGCTGGATCGTCGTCAGATTCGACAGGTCAATAGCGTCGCGGATTGCGAGCTGTGGATCCTTCCCCTCTCGCAATCCAGCCATCAAGTTGTCGAAGAGCGAGCGTGGACCGCTCGGCCCGAAGCGCAGGTAGTGAATCAATGACCAAGCCTGCGCATACCCGAGGCTGCCCTCTTGCAGGAAGGCCTCTTCGGAACGAGTCATGAACTCGAAGATCGAAGGATAATCCTTCTGGCCCTTCAGAGCGTGCAGCGAGTCTCGCAGTAATCCCCCCGGCTCGTAGTCACCCTCTTCGTTCCAGGCCGACTGGAAACACTCGGCCAAGCCCTCGTTCAGCCAACGCGGTAGATCGTTGTCGATCTGCAGGTCGAGGTAGCGGTGCGCGACTTCGTGCCGCAAGGTCTCCCAAAGATCTTCGACATTGGGCTGGTTCCAAGCCGCGATCTGCTTCAGCACAGGACTATAGACGCCAAGCGTGTTCTCGATGCCTGGGTTCGCGACGCCTTCGACATAGTCGACGTAGCTAGATTCGCCCGAGAACAAGTAGGCCACCGAGTGCCAAGTGTCTGACTTACCGCGCGCCCTTGGCTCCGGCAAGGCTCCTGCGGGAAGCGGGCCAAAGAAGTCCTCACAGTTTTTCCACGCGTCGTCGAGCACCAAACGAGCTTGTCGAACCAACTTGCGATCCACATCCGTGCGCACATAGAAGTGCTTACCCTTGTCCATGTAGACCTTCTCCCAAGACGGTCCTTTGGAAGCCTTGACCACCTTAACTTCAAGCTTGCGTAGGCTTTTGCTAGTCGGCAACGCCTGGAGTCCGGTCAAGATCGCTCTATGCGCGTCCGCTGGTCGCCCTAAGAGCAAGAGTGCCTCGGCTGATCGAACATGGGCAAGTGACGAAGCCGGCATTGCCGCTGCGATCGCCGCGAAAGCTGTGTGCGCTTGCTCGAGTTGATTCGTCTGCATCAACAGTTCGGCCCGCAGCAACTCAAGGTCGCCCGCGTGCTCGGGCTGCACCTCAATCTGGTCGAGAATCTGCAGCGCCAAAGTTGGCCGCTGGAGCTCGAATGCACAGCTCAGACGCAGGAAGGCGAGCGAACTTGCAAGTAGAGTCCCTTCCGGCCAGGAGTCGATCTCCTTCAGATTGGAGCTCGCCTGCAGGTAGCCCTTGCCGAAACTGTCCTGCACTCTCTTCAAGAGCTTCTCCTGGGTCGGGTTCTCGAACGGAACCCGGAACTTCAATCGCCCGAAGAGCTGAGGCAGGCTCAGCTCTTCCGCGTCGTCGGGCTCGACCTCCGTCCACGTATCGAATTCGACCGGGTCTTTCCAAGCAGCGTCAAAGACCTCGCGTTGCTTGGCCACGACTTCGTCGCGCACCCCATCGAGCCACCCGCGATCGATGTCTCCGTCGATTGTGATCGTGCCGAATGCAAAGGCGGCGCCCAGGTCTGTCTCGCCGACGAGTGCCAGACTTCCGTAGTCATCTTCCTTCTTGTCGACATCGATCACCTTCTTCCCGTCGTACTTCATGCGGATTGATCGCTTGCCAACTTGTATCTGCGCATTGACTGTCTTCTTCTTGCCCTTGCGCTCGTACGGATCCTCACTCGCCAAGAAGTTGCTGTCGGTCCCTCGCACGCGTTGCGCAAAGTGCTGGGTGTAGGAGAAGGAACCTGGAGGCTTGTTCCCGAAGCGCAGCATATAGCCCTGGTCAGCATCGATGGCGACGAAGTAAGCGAGGCCTGCTACCTGAGCGTGTGTCCCCTCGATATCGATCTTCCACGAATCACTGAAGTGCATCGGATGGTAGTGCGCGGCACCCCTCAACTCGAAATCTTCAAGTGTCTTGTTCGTGTACTGCACGCGCACATGACCCGTGCTGGGGCTGTACTTGAGCAGCTTGCCTTGGATCAGGTCTTTGACCTTGGGCTCGTCGACCGACTTCCAGAAAGCGGCGCGCCGCAAGTCTTCACGCAAGCTCAGCAGATGGGGACGCACATAGTCAGCACCCGTGTGTGCCTTCAGCAGATTCATAACTGCGGCTTCGACTCCCTTCCACTTGCGATCGTCCAGCAAGTCGCGAACAGAAGCGTGGGCACGCTCGAAGCTATCGCGCCCCGCCGCCTGCGCAAAGGGCTCTAGGGTTGGCTCGCTGCTTCTTGCACGACTAGGGTCATGCTCTTCCGAGGCGGGCAAAGCCACGCTCATCGCGATCCCCAGACCGGACAACAAACGGACTCTCGTCGTTCTCATGCAGGGATGCTATCACGGCATCTTCGATCGAGCCTCGTCAACCGCTGGAGCACGCCATGCATCGAATTAGTGTCCTCATCGTCCTCGTCCTGCTCACATCTTCCTGGTCGAGCCAAGACGCGACCGAAGCCATTCAGAGTCGAATTGAAACGACAAAAGCTGGCGAGCGAATCCTTATTCAGGAGGTCCTCATCGATGCTCCGATCGCCGCCGTGTGGGCCGCGCACACAACCGATGCGGGGTGGTCTGTATGGTCATCGCCCAAAGTCGATATCGATCTGCGAGTGGGTGGCACGATCCTGACTCACTACGACACGAAGGCGCAGATCGGTGACGCAGGAACGAACACGCTGCACATCGTGAACTACGTACCCGAGCGTGTGTTGACTCTGCGTGCAGACCTGTCGGACAACTGGCCCGAGTTGATGAAGCAAGACGCAGACAAGCTGTCGAATGTGATCATCTTCGACGAGCTCAATGCTGATCGCACGCGCGTCACCTCCTATGGCATCGGGTATCGAGACACGCCGGGGTACGACTCGGTGATGCAGTTCTTCATCCAAGCCAACGAAGGCCTGTATCGGAAGCTGAAGCAGATCTTGGAGAGCGCGCACACCAAAAATAAGTAAGCGCTCAGTTGGGATGGCCATCCCCACGGGAAGGGCGAGGTCGCGTACCCACTGACGGCAGAGCCCGGCCGCCACAGTTCGCATGGTCAGGCCTTCACTTGGGAAGATAATGGGGGCTGGCTCTCGGCGCGGTTGGTACTTGTCGGATCGTGCTGCACGGAAGAGCACGATGACCCTGGGTGGCTCGATGCTCGAGGATCTCGCGTGAGAGCCTGCCATAGGAGCGAGGCGACCCGAGGGCTCGACCAGCTGGCTCCGATCCGTCGAATCTGCTCCAAGACCTCGAAATCGACCCAACTTCTGTAGGAGACAAGAGTTCCGCTGCAGGTCTTCCGTCAGTCGCAGAACCGCTCGAGAACAACCCTGCCAAGCTACAGGCAGCCCATACGGGCAGCCTCGCGCGCCGAACACCGCCATCAGATGCTCACAAGACCCATTTACCTGCTGCGAGGGGGCCATCTCCATTCGCCCAGGGGTCTCTGGCGCCAAAAATTGCAGAGCCCAGCGAGCTCACAATCAATTCTCGTACAAACCCGTCGTCGGGCCATTGAGGGTGGTAATTTGGGGTACCAGGATAGCAAGACCGTGATTTCGCCGGGCAGTTCCTCCCGGCTCGCGCGTGTTGTTTTCTCTGGTCCCCGAGCGGGGCCCGCACCCCGCCGCACGGAAATCGATTGGATAAGGACCCTGACTATGCATCGGCTCTTTGCTTCCACCTTCAGGAAGCCCCTCACCCTGGCTGGCGTTCTCGCATTGAGTTCCGCCGCCTTCTCGCAAGACATCAACATCGACTGCGGTGCGAACACCTTGTTCCCCGCGCCCGCTGACACCTATGCCGCTGCTGCCAACGCTGGCATGTGGAATACGGTCGGCCCGTCCGGCCCAGCCACTGCTTTGCTAGACACATCTGGCGCAGCAACCTTCGCAAGCATCGCCGTCATCGGCGCCTTCGGTGACTTTGGCTTCGACAGCAACAGTACATCTGGAGACGACGAGAATCTGCTCGACGACTTCATCGATGTCGGCCCCACCGGTGCGACGGTTCTAGTTCGCATCTCCGGGCTCGCGGCTGGCGAGTACGAGCTCTACACCTACGGCTGGACAGCAGACGACCCGAGCGGGAGTCGCACGGAAGTCGACGTTGGCATTGCCAACGAAGCAGCGCAGACAGTCGGTGGCGAGTTCACCGGCGCTCACGCTCAAGGCGTGACGTATGCATTACATACGGTCACACTCAACGGATTCGAGGACCTCGACATTCTCGCCAAGTCCGATACGGGCTTTGGTTCTGTCAACGGCATCCAGCTTCGTTTGCCGCCCCTGCCGGAACCGGTAGCCGACTTCGCGGGAACGCCGCTCAACGGCTTTGCCCCGCTGATCGTCGACTTCACCGATGCTTCATCGGGTGCGATCACGAACTGGGACTGGGTGTTTGGAGATGGAAGCACCTCCACCGATCAGAACCCGCAGAACACCTACACCATACCGGGTACCTACTCAGTCAGCCTGATGGTGACTGGACCCGGTGGAAACAACACGCTCGTTCTTACCGACTACATCGTGGTCGATGATCCGGGCCCCTTCTCCTACTGCGACGTCAACGCCAACTCAGTCAGCGTGGATGGCGCAATCCTGACCTCGACGGGTGGCTACGGTACGTCGAACGCGACCTTCGACCTGATCAACATGCCCAACCAGCCCGGCCTCCTGTACTCCGGTGACGGCATGCCCGACCTGCCCTTCGGTTGCGGTCGTCGCTGCGTCGGTGGCACCACCGTTCGCGGTAGCATCTTCGTTTCGGTAGACAACCAGGCGCTTGGCCTCGGCTTTGACATGAGTGGTGCGACCACCATCAACATTCAGGCTTGGTATCGCGACCCCCTGAACCTCACAGCGTGCGGCGACTCCTACAACTTGTCGAACGCTCTGATGCCCTGATCGGGATATTGCGAATAGTCTGACTTGGCCTTCGAGCTGAGCTTAGACACGACCTTCTTCACGAGAGGCGCCGCCCGAAAGGGTGGCGCCTCTCGCATTTAATTACGGACTACGCAGACGGTCCCCGTGCCACCGGCAAAAGAGATCTCGCACCCCCTTCAGCCTGTCTAATTCAGACCCCGAATCCTGAGCTCGGCTTTGTCCTGAATTCCCTAGGTGCCACATTGGCCCAATAAGCAGCTTTCAGGGGCAATTAGACCTCCAAGAACCATGCTCGAAGGTGATTTCGCCGCGAACGCCCGGAGTGCAAGATCCTCAGTTTGCGCCGAAGTGCTAGCCTCGCACTCTCTCGCCAGACACCTCCCGCGTTTGGGGAAGACTCGAATTCAATCGATTCCCAAAGGACCTCGATGAGTATGAAGATGTATTCCGCCACGATCTTGAAGCCGACTCTCCTTCTTGGAGCATTGGCTCTGGGATCGCCCTGTTTCGGTCAGGCGTTCAACATTGATTTTGGCGCCAACCTGACCTACCCGATTCCCTCGAGCGTTTACGGAGCTGCAGCAGCTCAACCTGGAAATTGGAACGCAATGCCGGCCGGGACATCAGGATTGGCCCTCAGTGACTTGAGCGGAGTGGCAACGGGCGTCGTATTCACCGAAACCGGAGCAGGCGGAAACTACGAGTTCGACAACCTGGGCACGGCTGGCGACGACGAGAACTTGCTGGACGATGTCTTCGACCTGGGCGGCTTAGGTGGACTATCAACAATCTCGATCGGTGGTCTGGCCGACGGGCCTTATCAAGTCTTCACGTATTCGTGGGCACCCGATCAGCGCGACACCTATTGCACTGAAGTTGATATCTTCGGCTCGACATCAGGAGCCCAGATTGTCTGCGGCCTGTGGACCGGCGCGCACGTTCAAGGCGTCACCTATGCGCTGCACGATGTGACGATCTCTGGTGGCAACACTCTGACCATTACCGCCATTACGAGCGCCGGATTCGGATCGATTAACGGCATTCAGCTCAAGCCGGAATTGGGCGGACCGAGCGCCTATTGCGCGCCCGGCAACACCAACTCGGTCAGCGCCGGCGGCGGGATTCTGACGAGTGCAGGTGGCTATGGCACCGCGAACGCGACCTTCGACCTGACGGATGTGCCGGACCAGCCTGGCATCCTGTACTCAGGTGACGGCATGCCGAACATCCCCTTTGGCTGTGGTAACCGCTGCGTCGGTGGCTTCACGATCCGTGGCGGCGTCATCAACCCGGTCGGCCACCAGGCGATGAACGTGCCCTTCGATATGAGCGCGTCGACATCCGTCAACATGCAGTACTGGTATCGCGATCCCTTGAACCTGCCCGCTTGTGGCGACGCGTTCAACTTGACGAATGCTTTGATGCCCTGATCTTCGGCAAGAGAAGCATCGATTTCCTAGTCAACGCGACCTGAGTTTGCGAGACGCTCGAGAAATTTGAAGAGAGATAAGACGCCACTCCATCGGGGTGGCGTCTGTCATTGAAAGCAGCCTCCTCCTCTCCTGTCATGACACTCGAGGTGTCGCGACGGGCCGCCTGCGCGGACCGCTGATTGTGGGGCAGCCTGCTAGGTCCCGAAGCCCACGATCAATTGATCGAGAACGCGCTCCGCCAAGTTCTCCTCGACAGGAGCGCCAGTCATCAGCCTGAAGAAGACAGGACCGAACAGCAGATCCACCGCGAGCACCAAGTCCAACTCGCTTCGCAACAGCCCGGCATCGATCGCGCGCTGCACGAGCTTCTCGGTGTCCTGACAACGCGGCGAATTCAGCTCGGCGTTCAATGCCTCGCGGACGTGCGGATGGAAGTGACCACTGGCCACGAGCGACGCGAATATCTGGCCGTCCGGCCCAGCCATCGTCGCGTAGCCCTCGTTCAGGTGAACGCGCAGGTCGCCCATCGGGTCATCGGTGCAGGGCCCGACGAAACGACTCTCGAGGGCGTCGAAATAGCCGTCGAGAACGATCGCCTCTTTCGAAGGCCACCAGCGGTACAGTGTGGCCTTGCTGACTCCGGCGGACTTTGCGATCGCATCGCTTGTGATCTCGGGCAGCGGCCGGTCGCGCAGCAAGCCATAGGCAGCCGTTAGAATTGCCTGCCGAGAGGCCTCGCTACGCGGACGGCCAGGCCCACGCGGGGTCTCGATCTCAGGCTCTTCAGACGGCTTCTCGGTCACGGTGTCAGGTCTCCTGCTCGTAATCGTAGGTTTGAGCATTACGAAACGACTAGTTTCGTTTCGAAATTACTTGTCATCATCAAGCACAGAGCTATAAACCGGAACCGTTGGTTTCGAAATCAATCTAGCCACCGCCTTCTTGCCATGCAATCCAAACGCCCCCTTCTTGTCCGCGCAGCCCTCTCCCTCTCTTTCGCGAGCGCAGGGGCCACAAGTGCTTTCGCCCAGCAGCCTGTCTTTGTCGAGACGGTCGAACTCGTGCCTTCCCAGGAGACCGAGCGAGTTATCGGCAGCCTGCGCGCGCGGTCGACGAGTGTGATGGCGGCCCTCGAGGAGGGTGTGTTGTTGAGCCTCGATGTGCGCGAGGCGGATCATGTCGCCAAGGGCGAAGTGCTCGCCAAGCAGGACACCCGGCGGCTCAAGGCGACCCGCATTCAACTCGTCGCCGATCACGCGATGGCCGAGGCCACCAGGCTCGAACGGCAGGCGCAGCTAGAGAATGCGAAAGAGGATTTGGCGGCGATCGAGAGGGCCGCGCAGAAGGACGCGATCTCCGACCGCGATCTGCGCAATGCACGCACCTCGGTGCAGACCAGGGCGGCCTTGGTCGAAGCGGCAACACAAGCCCTCGCTTCACTCGACGCGTCGATCGCACTGATCGATATCCGTATCGCTGACGCAGTCGTGAAAGCCCCCTTCGATGGGCAGATCACCGCGCGCCACGCCGAAGTCGGCCAGTGGATTCGACCCGGCGAGCCGCTGGTGACTTTAGTCAGCTCGGGAACACTCGAAGCATGGTTGGATCTTCCCGAACGCTTCGCCGGTCGCTTCGATCAAGCCGCGTCGTTGATTCAATTGCGTGCCGAAGCCTCGGGGACTGACTTGAGCGGCCTGAGTCCGCGCGCGATCCCGATGGTCGACGATCGTGCGCGCACCTTTCGCTTAGTCATGGATGTCGCGCCGGAGGAAGCGGCGAAGCTCTCGCTGCAACCCGGCATGTCGATCTCGGGAGTGATCCCGTTAGGAAAGGCCACTCCGCGGCTCATGGTCGCAAAAGATGCGGTGCTACGGCGTGGCACGAATTCGCTGGTCGCTCGTATCGGTGACGACAACATTTCGCAACTCGTGCCCATCAAAGTGCTGTTCACGATGAATTCGAGTTTTGCGGTCGAACCTATGATCCCGGGTGCCCTCGAAGCTGGGCACATGGTCGTGGTCGAGGGCAACGAGCGCCTCTACCCCGGCACGCCGGTGACACCGATGAGACGCGACGAAGCCTCCCCCACCGAAGGCGCCAAGCAATAGCTGCCGGCCCGCGCATCGAGGACGAATCATGAATCTCATTCAACTCGCGATCCGCCAGCCGAAGACCATTGCGGTCGGCGTGATCCTGGCCCTGATTGGAGGCCTGATGGCCCTGATCTCGGTACCGGTACAGATGACACCGGAGGTCAAGTCAGTTGTCGTCAGCGTGTCGACTTTTTGGGAGAACGCCTCTCCTCAAGAGATCGAGAGCGACATCATCGACGAGCAGGAGCAGCGCCTCGGCAACCTCTCCGGCCTGATCTCCATGACCAGCACGAGCCGGGCCGGCGCAGGCGACCTGCGCCTCGAGTTCGAGACCGGCACCGACATCGACCAAGCCATGTCGAGCGTCGCTCAACGCCTGGACGAAGTGCCGGGTTATCCCGTCGGCGTGCTACAGCCTGTGATCGAGGGCCTCGATCCCGAGACACGCGACTATATGTCGTGGGTGGCTCTCTCGAGCTCCGATCCGGACTTCGACGCGACGACGCTGCACGACTTCATGGAGCGCCGACTAGTTCCGCGTCTCGAGCGTGTCGCCGGTATCAGCGAAGTCGGCATGATGGGCACGCGCGAGAAGGAGATCCATCTGATCGTCGACCCGATGCAGTTGGCTCGGCGTGGCATCACCTATACCGAGTTGCTCGGTGCGATTGATCTGAGCAACGACAACTTCTCGGGCGGCAAACTGCCTGAAGGCAAGAACGACATTCGAGTGCGAGCGGTTGGTCGCTTCACGGACATCGAAAACGTTGGTGCGCTGGTCGTTCGGCGCGAGGCGAAGGGTCCGATCTATCTGCGCGACCTGGCCGAGATCCGCGAGGGGTACAAGGAGCTGACGACTTGGGCGCGAGCCCGCGGGCACTACATGCCCTTCTTCAACTTCACGCTCGAGCACGGCGCGAACATGCTCGAGACAATGGAACGCTTGCGCGCCGAGTTCGATGACTTGAATGCGTCGGGCGGCCTGTTGGAGCGTCACGCGCAAGAGCTCGGACTGAACGGCAACTTGAAGTTGGTCGTCAACTACGACGCGACGACCTACATCGAAGACGCGGTCGGGCTGGTGCAATCCAACATCCTCATCGGCGGCCTCATCGCCACGATCGTGCTGTTGCTCTTCCTGCGCTCGGTGCGCACGGTCGGCATCATCGGCATCGCAATTCCGATCTCGGTCATCGCTTCCCTGATGGTGCTCGTCGCGCTGGGCCGCACGATCAACATCGTCTCGCTCGCTGGCATGGCCTTCGCGGTCGGCATGGTGGTCGACAACGCGATCGTCGTGATCGAGAACATCTTCCGGCACCTCGAGATGGGCAAACGCATCCACGCTGCCGCATTGGATGGCACGCGTGAGGTCTCCGGTGCCGTCGTCGCTGCGACCCTCACAACGATCGTCGTCTTCCTACCGATCCTGTTGATCGAGGACTCGGCCGGTCAACTGTTCCGAGACATCGCACTGGCGATCATGGCCGCGGTCGGTTTGTCCTTAATCGTCTCTATCACAGTCATCCCGTCCGCAGCGACGACTCTGCTGGGCAAAGCTGGCGAGAAGGCCGGTGAAGCCGCACGCGCAAACGGTGGCGAGCGCCGCGCTGGCTTCTTTGTCAGGTCCACTGGCAAGCTCTCGACCTGGCTAATGAGTTCCTGGTGGCGCAGCGCGGCAGCTAGTGCGCTCTTCTTCGCCGGTACAGCGGTCGGCATCGCCGTTCTGATGCCGCCTCTCGACTACTTGCCCGCGGGCAATCGCAACATAGTCTTCGGCATGCTGATGCCGCCGCCAGGCTACAACCTGGATCAGCTGACCGAGATTGGCGAGCGCGTCGAGGAACGCATTCGGCCAGCCTGGGAAGTGGCGGGCACGCGCTTCGATGTCGAGCGCCACTTATTGGGTCAACCACTGGGCGAAACCGAAGCCAGCTTCGAGCCCGTTGGTCCTGATCGACGTGAAACCCTGAGCGTTGTCCCGATGGGCCCCGAAGGTCCGATGATGGAGAACGCCTACGAGGTGATTCCGCCGGCACTCGACTACTATTTCCTCGTCGGATTCAACGGGCTACTCTTCCATGGCGCCATCTCGCGCGACGCCAGAGATGTCGTCGATGTCGTGCCGTTGATGAACCAATCGACTGCCGGCGCGACGGCTCCTGATGTCTTCGGCTTCGCGTTCCAGATGCCGCTCTTCAACACTGGCGGCAACACTGGCACGGCGATCAAGGTCGATATCTTTGGTGATCGACTCGAAGAGGTCGAGTCCAGCGCCATGGCATTGATGGGCGGCCTGATGGGGAGCTTCGGTCCGCAAGCCATCGTTCCCGACCCCATGAACTTCGCGCTACCTACGCCTGAGCTGATACTGACGGCCAAGGACGAGCGCCTGCGCGAACTGGGTATGAGCCGCACCGATGTCGGCTATGCGATGCAAGCCAGCAGTGACGGCTTGATCTTGCCGCGTCAGTTCGAAGCCGACGGTGACCTGAGAGATCTGAAGATTATCAGCCCGAGTTCCATCGGCAGGGACCCGATTGGCGCGTTGAACGATGTCCCACTGGCCACTCCCGGTGGAAGCGTGGTCAAGCTCGCCGATGTCGCTCTGATCGAACGCGGCACTGCGCCCGAGGTCATCAAGCACGTCAACAGGCAGCGCGCAGTCACGCTGCAGCTGACGCCTCCTCCAGGCTTGCCGCTGCAATCGGCCATCGATCAAGTACGAGCCATGGTTCTCCAGCTGGAAGAGTCGGGAGCAATCTCGCCCGGTGTCGAGGTCGAGATGGCTGGATCCGCCGGCAAGCTGAACGACATCAAGGTCGCTTTGATTGGCGATGGCACGCTGCTTGGAACGTTGACCAGCAGCCTGGCGCTGGCATCGCTCGTGATCTACCTCTTGATGGTTGTACTATTCCAGAGCTGGATTCAACCGCTCGTGATCTTGGTCAGCGTTCCGCTCGCGACACTGGGCGGCTTCCTTGCTTTGCGCGGGGTGAACATCTGGAGTCATATGGATCGCTACATGCCAATCCAAAACATGGATGTATTGACGATCCTGGGCTTCGTGATCTTGGCTGGCGTGGTCGTGAACAATGCGATCTTGATCGTTCACCAATCACTGAACCTGCTGCGACAAGGAGAACCGGACATCGTGCGCGCAATCTCACGTGCCGTCGAGAGCCGCGTGCGGCCGATCGCGATGAGCACACTGACATCCGTCGGCGGCATGCTGCCGCTGGTGCTGATGCCAGGTTCGGGTTCCGAGCTGTATCGCGGACTCGGTGCGGTGGTGGTCGGTGGCCTCTTGGTCTCGACGGTCTTCACGCTCGTACTTGTCCCAATCTTGCTGAACGCACTGCTGCGCTTCGGCGGTCGGCCCCCTTCCGAAGCCGATGAAAGCGAACTCGCTTCGGAAAGCTCGGTAGCAGACGCCGACCTGCAGATCGCGGGAGGTGTATCTTGAGCGCTCTTTTCATGAATCGATTCTTCGCCCTTAGCTTGCCGTGCCTCATGACTGCATGCCTCAATGTCGGCCCCGACTATGAAGCACCGCTGATCGAGCTGCCCGAGGCTCATGCATCGGACTTGGCATCGATCGACGAGAGCCAGTCAATGGCCGACGGCGAGATCGATCTCGTCACTTGGTGGAGCACCTTCGAAGATCCGCTCCTGACCGAGTTGATCGAGCGCGCCGCCGCGACGAATTTCGATCTACGCGCAGCTGTCGCACGTGTCAGTGAAGTGGAAGCCGTGCTCGGAGTGGAGCGCGCCAAGCAAGGCCCGCGCGCCAACCTATCGGCCGCGTACACGCGCAGTGGCATCTCGAAGAACACGCAGTTTGGCCTCTTCCCGGGACAAGACCGCGAGAGCAACGATCACACCGCCGGCATCGGCGCATCGTGGGAGATCGACATCTGGGGGCGATCGCGCCGTATGGTCGAGGCCGCCAACGCCGAACTTGAAGCGCGCCTGGATAACCATGCCGCCGTACGCGTCAGTATGGCCGCCCGCGTTGCGGACGCTTATCTACGACTGCGCGAGATGCAGAGCCGCGAGGCGATCGCGCTCGAGAACATCGACGTGCTCGTCCAAAGCCTTGGCACGACTAGCGCGCGCTTCGAGGCGGGGCTGATCGAAGAGCTCGATGTGTTCCGCGCTCGCACCGAACTCGAGACCGCTCGTTCCCTTCTGCCCGAAGCTCAAAGAGGACGCGCCGGCGCGGCAACGGAAATCGAGTTACTGCTGGGTGTGGAACCGGCGAGCTTGGCAGAGCTCTTGGCACTTGCACCCGACGCACGCACGACGATCCCCTCGCCCCATGGCCGATTGGGTGAGCAAATCCCAGCCGATCTGTTGCGACGCCGTCCCGACTTGCGCTCTGCGGAGAGAACGCTCGCGGCCCAAACGGCTCGCGTCGGCATCGCGACGGCTGCTCTCTATCCGTCCTTTACGCTGCTCGGTGACATCGGTCTACAATCCGAGACTCTAGGCAAGTTGTTCGACAGCGGCAGCGGTACGCATCGCTTCGGCCCGTCGTTCAGCATGCCTTTCTTGAGTGGCGGCGGCCTGCGCGCCAAGATTCGCGTTGCCGATGCACTCGTCGAGCAGGCGCTTGTTAGCTACGAGAGCACCGTGCTGATTGCCTTGCACGAAGTCGACAGTGCCGCAAATGGAATAGGGTTCGAGAGTGCGCGCGTCGCTGCATTGGAGCGCGCGCAGAGGGAGGCCGAGGCAAGTCTGGTCCGTTCAAAGACGCTCTACGACGAGGGATTGACCTCGCTCGACGCAGTTCTCGATGCGCGCCGCGCCCTCTTCGGCATCCAGGACTCGCACGCCCAGGCACGTTCGGCTTCGGCGCGTGCCTATGTCGACTTGTATCGTGCGCTCGGCGGGGGCTGGCCGGGCGCCACGGAATAGGCCAGCGTACTCTCGTCCATACGGGCCAGCTGGCACGCATCAGACTCCCCCGTCGCCCTTGGCTACGCGGGAGTCCTTTCTTTAGTCGAGTCTCCGCAACGGGCTGCCCGACGCCGGGATTGTGAAGTCTCCCAGCGAGCCACCCGATTCCGTGTTCGTGTTTTCAGGACTCATGGTCCGCACGCTGTACACTCTGGTTGTCGTTCCACGATCCCGCCCTATGAGACTCGCCACTCTTCTTGGCAGCTTGCTGCTTGCCTTCGGACTCAACCCGGACGCCATCTCTAGCCAGAATGTAGAACGCGCGTGGGAAGCAGAGTGGATCGGAGTCCCGATCCAGAAGAAGTTCAGCCCGCGCAGCCAATGGCTGTGCTATCGCGGGACGCTGTCGCTTCCGAGCGAGCCGGAGTCAGCACTTGCACGCATCGCTGTCGACTCGCGCTATTGGCTGTGGGTCAATGGAGAGCCCGTCATCTACGAGGGTGGGCTCAAGCGTGGACCGACACCGAACGACACCTACTACGACGTGGTCGAACTCGCGCCGCATCTGCACGCTGGAGACAACAGCGTCGCTCTGCTCATGTGGCACTTCGGCAAGCAGGGTTTCTCGCATAAGAATAGCGGGCGGGCCGGCCTGTATTTCGATGTCCCGAACGCGGCGGGTAGCGGGCCTGAATGGCGCTGCATCCCTCACCCGGCTTATGGTTTGCCGGAGCCCTTCGAACCCTTTCCTAACTACCGGCTGGCTGAGTCCGATGTTCGTTACGACGCGCGGCTCGCGCTCGGCGATTGGACTGCCGAAGGCTTTGCCGACGCGGACTGGGCGACCGCGACTCCTCTTGGATCTCCGCCCTGTGAGCCCTGGGGAAAGCTGATCGAACGCCCCATACCGCAGCTTCGGGATCTGGGCTTGCAGGACTACGTCGGCGGTGAGATCGAGCCGCAACCCGACGGAAGCACGCGCATCCGCTGCCGCTTGCCAAGCAATGCGACGATTCATCCGTGGTTGCGTGTACGCGCCACGGCCGGCCTGAGCATCGACATACGTACAGACAACTATCAAGGTGGCGGTGAGCGCAATCTGCGGCATCAATACGTCACGCGCGACGGTGTCCAAGAGTACGAGTGCCTGAGCTACCTGAATGGCACAGAGGTGCTCTACACGCTGCCGGCCGGTGTCGAGTTGCTCGAACTGAGGTTTCGCGAGACGCGCTACGACAGCAGCGTCGTCGGTCACTTCTCATGTGACGACCCACTGCTGCAACAGCTGAGACAAAAGGCACTCGACACCCTTCCGCTGAACCTGCGTGACGGCATCCAAGATCCAGATCGCGAACGTGCGCAATGGTGGGGCGATGTCGTCAACGTGATCCCGCAGCTCTTCGTCACCTACGACGAGTCCTCGCATCAGATCATGCGCAAGGCGATTCACAACTTGTTCGATTGGCAACGTGAGGACGGCAGTCTGTTCTCGCCCGTACCATCCGGCAGTTGGAACCGCGAACTGCCGCTGCAGATGCTCGCCAGCATCGGCGAATATGGTCTTGCACGCTACGTACTGCTGAGTGGTGACTTCGAAACTTTGCGCGCCGTCTACCCGCGCATGCTGCGCTACATTGACTTGTGGAAGATCGGTGAAGATGGGCTAGTGATTCAGAGGCCTGGCGAGTGGACGTGGATCGATTGGGGCGATTACAAGGACACATCGCTGCTGTACGACGCCTGGTTTCACTTGGCGTTGCGAGGCGTACAGCGCATGGCCGGTTGGATGGGCGATGACGAGCGTTCGCAAGCGACCCTTTTGCTAAGCGAGACCCACGCGCAGGCCTTTCGCGCACAGTACTGGCGCGATGGTGAGTTTCGTTCACCCGAGCATCAAGGCAAGACCGATGATCGCGGCAATGCATTGGCAGTCTTGGCCGGCTTGTCTCGACCCGAAGACGCCAGCGCGCTCGAAGCTCTTTTGCTGAAGCAGCGCCATGCTTCGCCGTACATGGAGCGCTACGCGCTCGAGGCACTCTTCGAATTGGGCGACGGCAGTTCGGCGCTGAAGCGCATGCGCGCTCGCTACGCTCGCATGGTAAAAGACTCCTCCCCAACCTTGTGGGAGCGTTGGGACTTGGACTCGAGCCGCTCAAGCTCCAACCATGCTTGGGGCGGATCGCCCCTGCATTTACTGCCCGAGTTCGTCGCCGGCGTGATGCCGATTCTGGCCGGATACGAACGCTTCCGCATCAGGCCCAAGCTAGGCGCATTGGACTCAGTCCGCGCCGCGATTCCGACCGTCGCCGGTGAAATCCGCGTACACATCGAGCGCAGTTCAAGACGCCTGGACATCGCACTCGAATCGCCGCAAGGCACGCGTGCCGTTTTGGAACTTCCCGCACCGATAAAGGGTGAGTGGAAGCGTGTCATGATCAACGACCAGCTACGTTGGCAGTCCGGTGAAAGCGCCGGCACCTCTCCGCCCACCTTCGACCTCGGCCCAGGCCAGCATCAGATTCGCGCGATTCGCTGAGGGCAACCGGATCGTGCGTCCCGCGCGGGATACGATCTCAAACCGTCACCCAAGAACTACAAGCCACTCCCCTATTTTGCGCACTCGACCGATCATCCTGCTGATCTCATGCATAGGCCTGCTGGGCTGTTCATGCAGTCAAGACGTGGTTGTACCGAGACTTGTTCGCCCGCAATTCCGGGAGGTCTCTGCGGTGCAACGAACCGACACCTCCATCAAGCGCTTCGAACCGAGTGCGGAGTTGTCAGAGCAAGACGGCTGGACTATTCGTGCGCCCAGCATCGAGTACGGACAAGTCGGCGACATGCCGAGCCTGCGCCTGCGCGGAGAGGAACTGCACTACATCGAGTTCCCAACGGACACAGAGTCCAACCGCTTCGACATGGTGCGCATTCGCCTCAGTACGGCTAATGAACTGTCTGTACAAGCAGGCCTGATGCACTCTGGCGAGGCGCTGGCGACCTCGTCCGACTATGGGCAGGTGCGTGCGGGTGAGGTGTCGGAATTCGAACTTGAGTTGCTCGATACGCATACTGGCGGTTGGGCGCGCGGCAACCTCGTGCTGAGCGTCAAGGGCAAGGAACTAGACTGGACGTTGCTCTCGGTCGAGTTGCTGCGTCGCCCACTCGAGTCGTGGTTACCCAGGCCGGAGAAACCGAGTGGTATCGAGATAGGGATAGAATCGCGGCGCGCTTTTGGCCTGAGCACACGCTCCGAATTGATTGCCGAGTGCACGCTTCCTGAGAACGCACACTTGAGCTTCGCGTACTCCTGGGCGCGCAAGCTCGTCCCCGAAGACACGAGGGCCTCCCTTTATCTCGTCGTCCTAGATCGAGAGGGTCGTCCGCTTGGTATGGAGCTCACACTGCTAAGCGAGCAACCCGGCTGGTCAGCGCTTGAGCTCGATTTATCAGGGCATGCTGGAGTTGATGTTCGCATCAAATTGCAATTGAGTACCCCCTCCAAAGGGGCCGCCATATGCGCAATATCGGAACCCGCAATCCACACGACCGGCGCGCAAGCACCCACCGTGTTGCTGGTCACCTCCGATACGCACCGTGGAGATCACGCGCGATCTGACGCCACGACGAAGCTGAAGACTCCGACCTTGGACGCGCTGGCCGCGCGCGGCCTGCGCTTCGACAACTGCTTCGTCACCTCGAACATAACGCTCCCATCCCACGCCGCATTGTTTACGGGCTCGCACCCGCGTGACACAGGCGTCATCAACAACAGCACCTCATTGGCCGAGGATGCCCCGACTTTGGCCGAGAGCTTTCACGCCGCGGGCTACAGGACTTTTGGCGTCGCTGGCGCATGGCATTTAAGACCCGGGTGGAGCGGCTTTGATCAGGGCTTCGATCGCATGACCTGGCCGCGCGGCAAAAACAGCTTAGCATCCGACCAGCTCGACGCGCTCGAGGCTTGGCTGCCGGATGCGGAAGGCCAGCCGCTGTTCGTGTGGCTGCATCTGTTCGATGCGCATCGTCCATACGAGCCACCCGCGCCGTACGACCGTATGTACTACCCGAGCGACCGCGATCCATTCGTCGCAGCCCCGGACGACATCGAGTTTCTCCCGCCGCCGGGTCAGCGTGGGCTACGCGACATCGATTTCGTCTTTGCGCAGTACAAAGGCGAAGTCAGTTACCTGGATGCACAGCTGAACCGAGTACTCGAACGCGAACGCTTTGGCTCAGCCACCATCGCGCTGACTTCGGACCATGGCGAATCCTTCGGACAAGACGGCGTGTGGTGGAATCATGTCGGACTCTTTCCAGAGATCCTGCATGTGCCTTTGATCCTCACCTGGCCCGCAGCAACAGGTGGAAGAACAAGCACGACCCGTGTTCGGCAAATCGATGTGGGGCGCACCCTGTTGAATCTCTCGGGGCTCGAGAACACGCCCTTCCCCGGGAGCGATCTACTCGATGCAGCTAGGTCCGAGCAAGTCATACCGCGCTTCGGCCTCTCCGACAGTGGTGCGGAAGCATCACTCAACTTGGGTCCCTTGCATTTGGTCATAAACTTGCGCGAGCGCACGAAGGAATCGGATCGCCCGCCCGGTCCCTTTGACCTGCACCGCACGCAGCTGTTCGACACCGATGCCGATCCCGACTGCCTCCATGATCTAAGCCAGCAGGAGTCGAGCCGCGCACGCAAGTTGCGCGAGACGCTCGTCGACTGGTTGAAAGCGAAGCCATCAGTAACCTGGAGTCGTAGCGCGGAGAGCTCGGAGGCTGATCGCGAATTCCTGAACGACCTCGGCTATGCGAGTGGTGACAGCGAGAGTCACGGCGAGCTCTTTCCCGAGTCGTGTGCGTGCGAGCACTGCGAGAGCTTTCGCTGAGAGGGTGCCGGCCAGGTTGGTTGACCGGCGGTCAGCGGGTCTCGAACAACCGGTGTCATGCCAGGCATATAGGCGCCCTTAAGGCCCTACTGTCCAAGTAGCCGGCCGACACCTAGTCCGGGCCCCTGCAATGACTCTTGATGCATTGGGCAAGTTGATTCCGGCCGTGTGATCTCGAGACTCAACGAAGGGGGCCGAAAAAGTGGGCGGATCTTAATGGGTGAGCTAGGCCGCTGGCCCGATGGCTGGAGGCAAGGCTTCGACCACCTTGAATCGGCTATCCTCCTTGCCGTCTAGATTGACATCCCCGGCACTCGTCAGCCATGTACCGAAGTGGATCGCCGTCGACGCAATAGGACTGTGTGACCGCGGCTGGGGTGCTCTGCCCATTCGCAAATGGGGCTAGCAGAAGCACAGAGAGTGCCGCTGTGGAATAGCTGAGGATGTTGGATTTAGTTGCGAGCTCCGGAGGCAATGGGGGATGGCCCCCTCATATCCGGGCTTAGAGGTGCAAGTCCGGATACTCCTGGACCAACTATGTAGAAAGCACTTTAAGGGGATAGGAACTCTAATGAACCTTCACCAGCCCAGCGACCTTCCCTGGCTCCGTACTCACTCGTCCCCGATGTACCCGAGTCCGCGCATCAAGTCGCGCGTCTCTTCGGTCGTCGGCACCATCTCAGGGCGTGCCGCTAGACCGCTGGCCAACCATGCTTCGATGCTGGAGCGCATCGCCGCGACGCGCTCGGGCTGGCGCGGCGCGAGATCGACGCGACACTCGGGATCTGCCTGCAAGTCATACAGCCGGTCGAAGCCTTGTCCGGGCGGATCCGTCACGGGGCAATGAATCAACTGCCACTGACCTTCGACCAAGCTGTGCATGGCGCCGAGCGTCAACGACTCCTGCTTGTCGAAGTCGACCCAACGCCCCTTTTGGCTCGTAATGTAGGCGCCCTGCAGCGCAAGCGTATCAGTGTCGTCTTCACTCGTCAGGTCCGGGCCGCGCATGCCGACGGGCAACGGTACGCCGGCGAGGTGCAACAGGGTCGGCGCCACATGCCGATTCTCGAGCGGGAAGGACAGCACGCGACCGACGGGAACACCGGGCCCCCACAGAATCAGCGGCACGTGAATCGACTCGTCGAAGAGTTGATTGAAGTGGCCGATGAGCCCGTGCTCCAAGAACTCCTCGCCGTGATCTGATGTGATGCACAGGATCGTGTTCTCGGCCAATCCAGCTCGCTCAAGCTCAGCCAGCACATGCTTGACGAAGTGGTCCGTCACATCGACCTCGGCGTCATAGACATCGAGGTAGTGCTCGCAAGTCCGTTCGACGCGTTCCTTATCTTCGGTCTTACCGTCGTACCAATGCTCGACGACTTCGCGCGGCATCGCCGGAAAGATGTCGTCCCGCTCAACCACGCCCTGACGAGCCAACGCTTCGGGCGTTGCGCGATAGGGCGCATGCGGATCGGTCGAGTGCAGGTACAGAAAGAAGCGCTGTTCGCCAATGCCAGCGATCCAATCGGCAACTTCTTGCTCGATGTCAGGTGCAGGGGCCCATGGCCGATTGCTAAAGCTCTCGAAGCCTTGGTCAAAGTTACGGCTGCCGTCGACGAGCGGATTGCAGGTGATCGCTCCAGTCGTGAAGCCTTCGCGCGCAAAGACCTTGGGCAACGAATCGAGCCGATCGGACAGGTAGTTCGAGTCAGCGACGCCCAAGCCGTGCTCGGGTGGTGTCAGTCCCGTCAGCACAGAGGCAGTACCTGGGATCGTCCACGGCGCACTTGAGTAGGCTTGCTCACACCTCAGGCCCTCACGCGCCAAGCGATCCATGGTTGGGCTTGTCTCGCGCTCGTTGCCATGACAAGAGAGGCGATCGGCGCGCAAGGTGTCGACCACGATCAACACAATGTTCGGCCGGCCTTCCGAGGATCGCTGCCGCTCCGCCTCGAATGGCAGCGCGATGCGCAGCGTTGCGAAACCTACGAAAGGGCCGCGCGCAGGCGAGCCTTCGTAGCTTGTCTTCAGCACGATGTCGCCGCCCGCTGCCAACGGGATATCGAAGGGGAACCAGCGCTTCTCAGAGTCGGCCACATCCTTCGAACAACTCAAGGAGTGCTCGAACAGCGTCTCGCCGTTCAACTCGATCGCGAAGCTGGCTGTGCCTTGACCGCGGTAACCGTTGTTGCGAATCGCAAGTGCGAACTGCAACACCGCTCCGGGCGGAGGCTCCTCAATGTGGTACTGCACTCGGCTCGGCGCCTTCATCAACACGCACGGCAGCGGTTCCTTCAGCGGTTCGGGCCCATTGCCCGGCCGAATGTGGCGCTGTTCGGGCGGCGTGTCTTCGGGTGCCTCCAAGACGACCATCTCGGACTGCAACGCCAGCAAGCTGTAGAGCCCGGCATAACCTTGCACCGGCGGGCCAACAGGCACTTCTGAGCTGCACGAAAGGAAGGCCGTGAATGCGATCGTGATGGCTACGGCGGTGGGCCAAACGGCCGAGTGAGGGAAAAAATTAGACATGCCGTTGCGTGCGACCCCGCGATCGCGAGCAGCCATTCTAGTGGAGTGCAGCAAGA
>JBLFWN010000071.1:0-32513 GCA_047611405.1 Planctomycetota bacterium
GCGAACGGCCGCCTTCGTCGCCGTTCGCGGTCTTTGGTCCGAAGCCTCATGAATAATACGGGCAAGCCGCGACGGCCCAGCCTCAGCTCGAGCGCGGAAGGACGATTCGGGCGATGGCCCCGACCTCGGGTTCGGGCGAGTTCTCGAGCTCGACACTGCCACCCATGTCCTCAATCACACGCCGCACGATTGCCAAGCCGAGACCCGTGCCGCTGCTGCGCGTCGTGAAGTACGGCTCGAAGAGCTTGGTCTCTACATCCTTCGAGAGCCCAACGCCGCTGTCCTGCAGCTCGATCGTGACCAGGTGTTCGCCGACCTGAACGCGACCGAGCAGATCTCCGCCATCCGGCATCGCCTCGAGAGCGTTCGAGACCAGATTCAACAACGCCCTGTGCATCTCAGCCGAGTCGCCGAGTACGACGCCGCCCCCGCCCTCGCGCGAGAGATGAACGCCCAGGTCTCGTGCCCAAGCTTGGTTCAGCTCGAACACCTCATCGAGCAGGCCGCCCGCATCAATGTCCTCGTGCACGCGTTGCTCGCCCGCGAAGGCGTGGAAGTCGGTGGCGATGTCGCGCATGTTGTCGACTTGGCGTAGCACCAACTCGATCGTCCTGGCCAGGATGCGGTCGAACTCGGGTGATTTCTCTTCGTGAGATCGCTTCAGAAGACCGACCGAGAGACTGATCGGCGTCAATGGGTTCTTGATCTCATGCGCGACTTGGCGCGCCATTTCGCGCCAAGCAGACTCCTTCTCGGCACGCACCAGCTGCTCGCGGTTCTCTTTCAACTCGGCCGTCATGCTGTTGAAGGACTCCGCTAATTCGCCGATTTCGTCGCGTGTCTTGACCTCGATGCGCGCGTCCAAATCCCCGGCCGCGATGCGGCGCGTGTGCTGCTGCAGTTCCAAGATCGGTCGCGTAAGGCGGTGCGAGAGGACAATCGTCCAGACCACCGCGACAGCGAGCACCATGCATGAGACGGCCCACAACAAGCGCAAGAAGCCGGCAACCGGACCATAGATGTCCTCGTCATTGATGCCGACACCCACGACCCAGCCGAAGCCGTTGTTGTCGACACCGGCACAGTGCTTGAAAGCCGCCTTCTTCGTATCGCCGGAGAAACTGTAGTCGGGATAGAGCCCCCAATCGGCTGCGAGCGCGGTCTCGACCATTGCGGGCAATCCAACCTTCGCACCGGACACGCGCTCACCCAACAACTCTTCGCGAGGGTGCGCGATAATGGTGTCCGCATCCGACATCCAGATCCACGCATAGGAGGACTGATAGATGTCCTCTCCGACGCGCTCGCCGTCGTCCGGTGAATCCAGTTGAAGGCGCCTGACGCCATAATTCGCGACCTCCTCCTGCACATGCGACCAGTTCATCAAGGACAGCACGACACCGACGGCCTCGCCCTCCTCGAGTTCGATGCGATCAACAAAGCCGATGTGTCGCGGCGAATTCTGTGCATCTCGGGTCAAGCCCGGGTCGAGCATGTCTGAACGGTGGTGGTCGATCTGCGAGTTCCCATCGGACATCGCATCGACGAACCATGACTCGCTCGAGAAGTCACGTGCGCGCAGGGCATCCGCGATCGAAGACTTCAGACGACGACCATCCGCCTGAAACTGATTGTGAGCAACCAAACGACCCGTGGCATCGATCGAAAGGATCAAGTCGTAGATCTGCGCTTGCGCAACGAAGCGATCGAAGCTGGCTTGCACATTACCGCGGAAAGGATCCTCCGGTGCGTCTACCTGGGTTACACCACTCGATTGCATCTGCAGATCGAGCTGCCAGCCGACCGTCGGGTTCGTAGATAGGTGCGCTAGATCCAGCCGCCGCTCTTCGACGACCGTATCGATGCGATCGGTTAATTCGGCAACGACGGACAACAAGTGATAGCGCACGACCTCGCCTGACAAGCGGTCACGCACGCGCGTATGAACGAAGAGCGCGAACAAGACGAGCGGTACGACCACGGCTCCCAGAACTGCGAGCACCCACTTCGTCGATATGCGCCGTATCATCCTGCGTCTTGAATCTCGATAGAGAGCGGAGCCAACAGCGCGCGCGGCGCGTGCCTCCGCCCAATCAGTTGGGGAGGAATCGCGATGGATTCGAACCACGATCGTAGTGCTGCGATTCGAAAGTTCGCAATAATTGTCGTTCCTCTTGAATCAGACATCAAGCAAAGCACACGAGGGCACCACGCCTCAGCGCATCCTGTTGGTGCGACTCTCCCACCTCGGGGATGTGATTCACGCTCTGCCCGTGTATCGAGCCGTGCGCGAAGCTTATCCCGCGGCCGAGATCGCTTGGGTCGTCCAAGCCGAGTTCGCAGCGGTCCTGGAAGATCTATCCGGCTTATCGCGCGTGTTTCACTTTGGGCGCAACAATGGTTTCGCTGCCTGGCCCCGCTTGCGTGATCAACTGCTTGAGTGGGGACCGAACTGGGTCATCGATATGCAAGGCAACACCAAGAGCGCGATGGTCAGCTTGGCTTCGAGCGCCACGCGGCGCAGCGGTTTGGCTCATGCTGACTGGACCGAACGATTCGCCGCTCAGAGCTTCACGGATCACGCGGCGCCAGCCGAAGGCCGGCACGCGATTCAGCGCATGCTGGCGCTCGCGCGGCACGTCGCTCCCGGAGTGACACCGGACTCTTCTTTCGAGGTGTGCGAGCAGAGGCGCAGCGAGGGCCTGGACGAGTGGCGCCAGCGCCTGCCGCAGGGCCGGGGCCAAGCTTGGATCATCATGCTCGCCGCCCGCGACGATGTGCGCAGCTGGCCGAGCGCTCACTTCGCTAACTTGGCGCGCCAGCTGCACGCGCGTGGCGGCCGAGTGATCGTCCTTTCGGGCCCGCAAGAGGCCGAAGTGGGACGCGAAATAGAGCACGAGCTCGCTGGCGAGGACCGCCAGGACAGGCCCATCGCCCACTGGGTCGGCCAACGCGGCCTGCCCGCGCTCTCCGCTTTTTTTTGCGCCGCCGCCGATGCGGGCGCACACATGATTGCTTGCGACACGGGGCCAACCCATCTCGCCGCAGCCTGCGGCCTATCCGTCCACTTGCTAGCCGGCCCTCAAGATGCATTGCGCACGGGGCCGTGGCCTCTGGCGCTCGAACTGCCACTGCCGCACACGCAAGAGCCGAAGGACAGCCCGCATCGAGTGCTGCGCCACCCAGCCCCCCCCGACTGTGCTCCGTGCCTGGCCCGCAGCTGCGATCATCCGCGAGGTCCGATCTGCATGAGCGAGCTAAGCCCCACTCGCGTAGCCGATCTATGTCATGGCGCAGCCCTAGCTGAGCCGAAGCGCGAGCTCGACTGACGACAAAGCACGGCGCCGCACTGGCCCCTTCGACATCTTCGAGCGATGATGAAAGGTCGAACCGGGACCGCCCGGAAGGATTCGAAGCATGCGAATGATCACCTACCTCACGGCTGCAATTGCCGTGGTGGCTCCCGCCCTCTTATTGACCGCAGGACTCGGCATCCTCGGACTGCCGGATTTGCATTTGAAGGCCGGACTCCTCTCGGCCATCTTGACCGTGGGCCTGCACACGCTCGTGATCTTGTTCATGATCGTGACAGGACGAATTCTGCGTGAAGCCGTTAGCAGCCGCGACCTACCTCAAAAATTCCTGGACGAGCTGAACGTCTTCTTCGCCAGTAGCAGTGGCTATCCCGCAGCCGTCTTTGGCGCGCTCTCAATCGCTGCCGCAGCGATCCTTGGCTATGGCGCGAGTGGGCTAAATCTGTCCCCCGCTGTTCACATGCTTGCTGGGCTGCTCGCCTTGTGCGTCAATATGTGGGCCTTCAGTGTCGAGTACGGCGCGCTGCGCAAGAACCAGGTCCTCGTCGATCGTGCAGCCAACGAACTGGACATGATCGATCGCGAACTCGAGGCGCGTGGTGAGCTGCCAGAGGACGAACTACCCGATCCGCAGGCACTGGTTCGCGGCGCACTGGTGCTAAGCATCACCGCCTGGCTGCCCTTCATCTATTGGGGCATGGTCGTTTGGGGTGGCAGCTTCGAGAAGGTCAGCATCCACCCGTGGCTAGAGATCAGTGTCGTCAGCTTCGTGGTCTGGCTACTGGGCCGCAGAGGTCTCGCGGCGAGTGACAGCACGGCTGAAGCGCCGGCTCCGCCCAGCAGCTAGCGGAGTCGATGCGACCGCCCGCGTAGCTTCGAAACCCTATGCGCCGACTGCACGCAGACCGCATCGACTTGCACAAGCGAGCGCGTGGCAGCGCGCGCTCCAAGGCCCGTACCCGTTCGTCGAAGAAGCGAATTTCGATCGGCCGTTGCGAGCAGATCGGGGTTAGAAGCGATCTCGATCCTGATTTCGATCGACCGCTTGCAACGAGCCAAGCGGCGTTGCGAATCAGTCCCCCGAGCCTTCCTCGGTAGGGCCTGCGGCCTCTTCCTCAGACTCGGTCCCAGACTCAGTCTCCGCATCTTCCAGGCCTGAATCAGCGTCTTCGGTCGCGCGCTCGTCTTCGGACACCTCTGCAGCGAACATCGCATCGCGCAAAGCTTCGGCTTCGTCGCCCACCCGTGCACTGAGATCGACAATGCGATCCTGGATATCCTTATACTCAGGCCAGAACAGCTCGATCTGCTGCAGGATCAACAACTCGTGCGCTTCGCTCTCCGCTTGAGCTGCGTCTCGATAGAGTTCTTTGCCGAGTTTGACGTACTCCTCGAGAGTGCTCATCCGCGCGCGTGCATCCTCGTACCACTCACGCTCGTCAAGAAGCTTGCGATAGCGCTTGATAGCGTCCTCGTAGCGGTAGTCGTGCTCCTTGTCCAACGCCAGCTCGTAGGCGGCCTTGGCACGCGCGTCATCGATATCAGTGATCAGGTCGGTGAAGCGCCCCTTCTGCTCGCGCGTCATCGCGAGCCCTTTTTCGAGTTCCAGACGCGCGCGATCCCACTCGTGACGAAGCACCATCATCGCCGCCTTGTCGGACAGCTTGGATGCTTCCGTTTCGATCGCCGTTCGGTCACGTCCCTCCATCGCTTCGTCGAGTTTGGAATCGAGCACGAGCGCCAACTGGAATTCTTTGTTCGCCGCAGCGAACTTGCCGTCGGCCTCGAGCGAGCGCGCGATCGACAGTCGCCGCTGAGCCAACAAGGCTTCGACCTGCAGAGCGCGTCGCTCGCTGCGCACTTCGCCCGGCCGATACTTCTGTGAATAGCCGAAGCGCGTGCGCGAAATCTGCAGCATGTAGTCGTGCAGCGCGCGGACACCGTCGTTGTAGTAGCCCTCGGACAAGCCGTCGCGATAGTTCATCTGCAACAGCGCGCGCGCCATGCCCTCGGTCGCGTCGAGGTGATCCGGCATGTATTCGAGCGCCAACTTGTACGAAGTCAGCGCCTCTTCGAAGCGCTCTTCGAGGTGCAGATCGCGGGCGCGAAGGTACCAGTGACTCCCCAGCTCGCGCAGGGTCTTGTCGAACCAGTCGGCGATGACATTGTTGTCGGGATCGAGCAAGCCGGCCTTCTCGAAGTGCGCCAGAGCCTCCTCGTTGCGCTCATCGAAGATGGCGCGCCGCCCCAACTCGAGCAGCATCGCTACGGTCACATCCTTGTGCAGCTTGGCGAGCTGCTTGTCCTTTGGGAATTCCTCGCGCAGCTTCGCCGCGGCGTGCACTGCCTGGGAGTACTTCCCGCGCACGACCATCTCTTCGACATCCTGAATCTGCGTATTGGACGAGCTCGCGCAGGCGGCGCAGGCCACCAGACAGAGGATCGAGAGTGCCCGCGAGGGGCCCTGGATGGGTCGGTCAATTCGCATGGTCGATACGGAAACGGTCGGAGGGTCGAACGAGAACTCGCCTGCCAGAAGACGACCCAAAACTTGCGTGCTTCCCCGGAAATGACGGCTATGCGAAGGATGACCCCGGGGACGCCATGCTGCGCGAGACCTCGGGCGACCTGTCAGCGGCGGCTGAAGGTCGTCCCGTAGGCCCAACACCTTGCCCGACAGCTACTTGCATGGCAATGGGCGGCCCGCCCTTCCGTGGGCAGGGCCAGGCTTTGCAAGTACGAAAAGGGCCGCTCTTTCGTGCGCCCAATGCCTGTCCACATCCGGATTCCACGACCAGCCGAGGGCCACGCATGAACCCACGCCGCGCTTCTGCGCCCGCCTGCCTGCCGCTGATCTGGGCGTCCCGCGAGACCCTCGCCTCAGTCAGGTTTTCATTCCGTCGGCCATGACGACCCCGAAACTGCCGAAGATCAGCACCGGCAACCAGCTAGCCAAGACCGGCGACAGCGTGCCCTCGATCCCCAAGCTGCGGAACAGAAAATCGACCGCGAAGTAGACGATGCACAGCATGCCGCCGATCGCCATCCGTTCGGCACCGCGTCCGCGTTCGTGGGTCAAGGCCACCGGCAGCCCGATCAGCAACAGGACCAAGTTCGCCAGTGGAAAGGTCAGGTGGTACTGCAGCAACGTCTGATAGACGACATCGTCGGGGTCGCGGCTCATGATCGACAACACCTCCTCGAACGAGAGTTCGAGCGGGTTATCCCGAGCTCGCTTCGCGGTCAACGCGTCGCGCGGCGTGAATTCGAAGCCCACGAGTCGATCGATCGCCTTCTCGCTGCGATCTTCCTCGCGATGGCGCATCATACGTTGGATGCCGTTCTCGAGCTGCCAATGATCACCGGTCCAAGTGGCTGAGGGCGCCGTGATTTGCACGTAGCCCATCGAGCTCTCGAGGCTCGCCTCGAAGGAAGTGATCACCGCGGGCTGACCGTCATGCTTGGGAGCGAAGGTCCCCATGCGCACATGGCTGCCGGCCAAATCATTCAGCCACAAGTCAGAATAGACCGGTCGATCCTGCCCCTCGTTCAGCTTGGCGAGCAGGGCTTCGCGCGGCTCTGCTATGTACTCGGTGATTAGCTCGCGCGAGACGAACATCAGCAGACCGACGAAGAGCCCGGCCATGAAGACCGGTAACAGCATGCGGTGCACGCTGATCCCTGCGGCCAACACGGCTATGACCTCGTTCTTCTTCAGCAGCTGGTTCAGCGTGAACATGCCGGCAAGCAGCGTCACGAAGGGTGCGACTTGTAGGAAGACGCCTGGCAGGTGGAACAGAAAATACTTGACGATGAGACCACTCGCGACGGCGCCTCCGTCTTCTCCGTCCTCCAAGAAGTTGTCGATCTTCCCAGCCAGCTCGAGGATCCAGAACAATCCGACCACGAGCAGCATCGCTGTCGCAAAGGACGCGATGAACAGCATCGCGGTCTGACGATCCAAGCGACCAAAGAGCGGTAGGTGCCGTCGAGTCGTCATCGCCTGAGCGCTTTTTTCAATAGGATCACGGCCCCAATCCAGGCCAGGCCTTGGGTCAGCCAGGCAGCCACAATGGGGTGAACTGTGCCACTCTGGCCTAGTTCACGTCCGATGCGCATCGAGAACACATAATAGAGCAGCGCATAAGTGACCGAGACAGCCATCGCGCCCAGCTGCGTTCCGCGGCGCAAGATTAGTCCTGTCGATGCACCGAGGGCAAGGAACAGGAAGAAGACCGCGCCGGTCGCATAGCGCATGTGCAGCTCAAACACATATTGGCGCGTATTGGCCTCGTCCAACTCGCCGCTCTCGAGCGCAGAGACAAGCTGGTCGTTCGTTTGATAGCGGGCCTTGGAATAGGTTCGCTTCGAACCCTTTAGATGATCGCCGAAGGGCACGACAACCTCGGTCTTATCGAGGTTCGCGCGATACCCGCTCTTCGTGTCCACGGGCTGAAAACCGGTCAGCTCGACGTGCAGGTTATCGCCCTTGAAGTAGATCCGCGCCGTGTCGGCATAGGCGCGCTGATCGTCTGCGCCATCAAGTCCAGGCTTGTGGATGTACACGCGCAGGAACAGATCCCCTTCGCGCTTCGCACCACGTAGGTAGAAGCCGCCAATCTGAATGGTCTTGCGCCCGGGATTCAGGTGCGTGATCGCGGTCCGAACCGCCTCGCGCACGAACTCCTTCTCGCGCTGCTTCAGGTGCGGAAGCTCGTAGCCGACCATCCAAAAGGTCGTGCCGCAGGCCAGCAAGCCAAATAGCAGAGGCCCGCTGAAGAGCGAGATCGGCCGCACGCCCGCCATTTGGATCGCGGTCCATTCGTTGTCCGCTGCCAGGCGTCCGAAGGTCACGACCACAGCCAGCAGGAAGCCGATGGGCAGGACGTAGGGCAACAGGCTGAGCAGCACGATCGGCAGGTACTGCAGCAGCACGATCATGTCCGTATTCGGCAGCTTGCTGATCGCACCGACCGCGACGCCGGGCAGCGCGACGAATCCCATCGCAACGACGCCAAAGGTGAAGGATGTCAGCAGGTTGCGGGTGACGTGGAAGTGGAGCTTCAATGCGGGATGGCGGCTTCCCGTGCGGCACGGGGCCCGCAGTGTACTGACGAAGCGGCTCGAGGGAACGACCGGGGTGCCGGAGGCGGTATCATGTGCCTGTGCACTCCCCTCTGGAACGTGTTTTGAAGCACAACCTCAATCGCACCTTGCTGCTCGTACGAGCGCGGGCGGAAGAACTGCCCACGGCGGAGCCGGTTGGCGAATCCGGAGAGCCGGTTGACCCGACCGCGAGCACGACAGGCGAGAGGGGGCGACAGCGCACCCTATCGGCCGGCCGCAACGAAGGCCCGTGTGCCTGGTTGGCTATCAAGCAGTACCACGCTCAGGGGATTCTGCGCCGACTCGGAGATGGCAAGCGCGCTCAACGCGAGCTGCGCGCGTTGAGTCGTGCGCGCGAACTAGGATTACCAGTCCCGCAGCCCATCGAAGTCAGACAGCGAGACGGCGTGTGGGAGCTCGTGACGGAGTTCATCGAAGGTGCTCAAGCGCTCGACTCGTGTCTGCGCCAACCCGAGCTGTCGCCGATCCCGATGGGCGAGCTGGCACGTGGCCTTGCCGGCTTGCTGTCGCGCATCGTGCACGCTGGAATGAGGCACGCCGATCTGCACCCGGGCAATGTACTAGTCGACCCAAGTGGCAAACTCTGGCTACTCGACTTGGCACGCGCCCGCTTTCTGGAGCCCGGGACCATCCTGCAAGACCCCTCCACCTTAGTCGCTTGGGTGGCCGAAATTCGTGACATCACGAGTCCGCAATTCCGTGCCCGCGTACTGACATGTCTGCGCCGGCAGCTGGATCCTCAGTCGCTCCTGTGCGTCCCGAATTCCGATCGTGAGGTCGAAAGTCTCGAGGTCCGAGCGCGCCGTGAGCGCACACGCGCGATCAAGAAAGCAACCGGCAAGTGGCTGCGACTTTCGAGTGCGACGCGCATCGTGCAGCTGCGCCGAACGAGCACAAGCGCTGCGGAGCGCGTGGTCGTGCGCGCCGACGTGGATACGGAAGAAGCATTGGTGCAGCTCAACAAAATAGATCGCGACGGGGAATCGGATGGCATGGGCCGCGCATATGTCATCACTTCGCCCACGCGGCACGCAGCAGACAGCTCGGACATGAAGAAGGCGGAGGCGACTCGCAGAGTCTTGCATCACGCGCCTATCCATGCGTCACAGGCGCACGATTTGTGGTCTTCGGCCGTGCGGCTTCAACTGCACAGCATCCCATGCGCCCGCCCGTTCTTATTCGCGCTCGAGGGTCCGAGCGGCGTCGTGCTCGAACTGCCTGCGGACTCTTGCGCACTGAAGGAAACAGCCGTCAAAGAGGCAAAGGCACCCGTTTCCGCTTCACATTCGAGACGACGCATCGCGGTCGCACTGGGTCATTGGCTGGCTCGCTTGCACTGCAGTGGTCTCTCACTCGGACCAGCAGAGTTCGACATGCTGCACTGGTCAAGACACCATGGCCGAGTGTACGGGCACGCGGCGCACTCCTTGCCTGATGCCGATGCGGCGGCACGAGACGCGGACTGCAAACGAGCTGCTCCCCTCGCAATGTGCCAAACAGAAGTGCGGGCGTTCGTGGCAGCCTATACGCGTCACTATGCAGCAGGTTGGATCGCGCGACATGCAATGAGAGCGCGCCTGTCGTCTCGCGCAGAAAGGACGGCATGACCCATCCGACTAGCCCGAACGGGGAACCGCTGCGGCGACGCGTGCGAGCGCGCTTGCTGCAAGGCCTCGCACGATCGGCAGCTGTGCTGCCCGAGTCATTGATGCGATCGGGATTGGGCCTGCTCGCACGACTCTTAGTGCGCGGCCGGTACGGCGAGCAAACGCGCGCCAACTTACGCTTTATCTATGGCGACAAGATGAATGCGACCGAAGTCAAAACGACTGCGCGCGCTGTTTTTGCACACAATGCTCGCTTGCTGGCGGAGTGGCTGCGCCTTGCCAACGGCGCTGCGCCGGACAGCTCCAGCGGCGCATGGATCGAGCAACGCGTCCGGATCGACGACTCAATCATTCGCTTAGAGGAAGCGCTCGCAGCAGGTCGCGGCGCAATCATCGTCACGGCACACATCGGAAACTGGGAACTCCTGGCCGCGGCACTTCGAAGGCGTGGCATGAGGGGACGAGTGATCGGCTTTCAACGAGAGCGCGACTCATCGGGTGATTGGTTGCTGCGCATGCGACGCGCATACGGGGTCGAAACTTTGGCGCAGGACACGAATGCACGCGAAGCGATGAAGGTGCTTCGTCGCGGTGAAATCCTGGGCATCTTGTGCGACCTTGAGGCGCGCCGACTCGATGGTCGCTTCCTACCTTTCCTCGGCAAGCAAGCCTTCGTAATGACGGCGCCGGCAGCCCTAGCACGCGCAACGCGTTCTCCGCTCTTTCCGATCAGTTGCATGCTCGAACCAAAGCGAGCCGGGCAGCCGCAGCACTACTGTCTGCGGGTCGAAGGGGCGCTCGAATTCGATCGCACCTTGCCGCGCGAAGAAGCGACCCTGAACCTCTTGCAGAATATGAATGCTGTATTCGAAGGCTGGATTCGCCAATACCCCGAGCAATGGGCCTGGCACCAGCCGCGCTGGCGTTTGCAGTCAGACTCAGGCCGCACGAGCGAGGCTGACGCCACACCAGCACCCGCTGAACGCCTTTGAACTCCCATCTAGCAGCCTGCCCTACAATTAGCGTTCGCAACAACAGCGGTCCTCGAACGCAGCTCTGCCTCGTAGTACGGCCCCAAATGCCCTGTTCTTGGAGGTTGGGTAAGCGTCAGGAACTTGATGCGCCTTGATCTGCGATCGATGACCGGCGCGGTGCGAATCGCTGATTTCAGGACTGGCTGCTGGACGCACGAGTTCCCACGCAAGACATTCATCGGCGACCACCCGCCACGCGCGGTTTGGTAGTTTCTGTGACCCCGCCATCTCGCGCCGACAGTTTCCACGCAGCACACGTGGGATCTGCTCCTCCCCCATCCTCATGAGCCTTATCGCCACACGGACTCTGCGATGAAAGAAGATCTCGCGCTCTTCCTGCATTCGGAGCTCAGTTTTTCAGGCGTCACGGAGCGCCTGATGGCAACGGGAGAATTCATGCGCGAGCGCGGCTTCGTGACTTGTGTCGCGGGCAGTTTGGGGTCGCGCGCCGACATGTTCCGTGCGCACGGTTGGCGAGTCGAAACGCTCGACCTGCCCACTCGATGGGTGACCGAACCCTTCGCTTATGCGCGAGCCCTGCGCCTGGTAAGACACCTCAACCCGGCACTGCTAGTCGCGACTTCGGCCACCGTCGCGTCCGTCGCATCCAAGATGCGCAAGCCGTATGTTTTGGAACTCAACGACGAACCGCGCATGCGCATTCCCTGGAGTACGCGCCGCCTGCAAGCTGTGATCGTGCCCGACTCGACCATGGTCGCGGCCGTCGTCAATCGCGGCGGCTTACCCCGTCGACGCATTCGTGTCTTGCCGCACGCACCCATCGTCGCACCCGAGTTCGCTGAACTCGCGGCGCAGTCGCTGACGCGCGACGGCGCTCTGCGGCTCGGCTGCGCGGGTTATTTGGATGACGGGCACGGAACACGCGCGATGCTCGAGGCTCACCGAGTCCTGTGTGATCAGGGGCGAGCGGTCGAGCTCTTCATCTTTGGCGAGGGCCCGATGGAACACGCGCTGCGCAAGCAGGCACGCGAGATGAAGCTTGCTGAGCACACCACCATCAGCGCGCCAGCGGCTCCTTCGGCCGTTAAATTGCTGGCCAGCCTCGACATCTACGTTTCGCCCATGCTCGAGCGATCACCCGGTTGGCTGGCGCACCTCGCTCTGGCGCTGGGCTTGCCGACCATTTTCACGACGGTCAGCGGCGCCTTCGAATTGGTCAAGGACGGAATCGACGGTCGTATGGTCGAGCGCGGCGACGCTAAGGCGTTGGCAGCCGCGATTGAAGAGTTCTGCGAGGATCCCTCCGCAGCGCGAGATCTAGGGAGAAGAGCTCGAAGCCGCTGGCTCGCCTCCGGGCGCCTGGACCAATTTAGGGCAGGCTGGCAGGAGCTTCTTTCTGACATACCGAGCCTCCAACGGGCAGCCGGTCGGCGCACGCCTTGACACATTGCCTCCAGCGAGTTCCGCTGGAGGGCAGTCTTCGCCCACCCCCAACCAATCCAGGGCTCTCGATGAGCATGCAATTCACCGCGATCAGCTTGATCGCTTGCCTGAGTCTTCCGCTCGGAGCGGCACCCGCCGCGACGGCGTCCTCCACCATTTCGCCGTCGACCTCGGTCAACTACACGGTCAAGAAAGGGGACAGCGTCTGCGGCCTGCGAGTCGCGCGACAGCTGACGAATCCGGCAAAGATCGACTACGAAAAGGTGATGAACACGACGCCGCAGATGCGCCGCATGAAGTCGGACGGAATCGCCCCCGATTCGGCGCGCGGACTGCAACTGCGCACATCCGCTGCGGAGCTGATTCGGACCGTGTGCACGAAGTTGATGCATGCGGAGAAGCACTGTTCGATCTGGAAAGGGATCAAGGCCAAAGACGGAACGGAAGTGAGTGATCTCACCGGCGCCATCTCGCGCAAGATCCTGCTGATGTCCGCCAAGTCGACGTACGGTCGGATGAAACTCGAGCGGGTCAGCTTCGGCCGCAGTCCCGAGTACACCAGCAAGAAGTTGAAGATCGAACTCTCGTCCTACAGCAAGGGCGGCATGCTGCGCATCGGCGGTGGCTATGCGACGGTGAATGCTAGATGGCGTAAGCCCGAAGGCGATGCATGGACCGACACACAAGCCGTCCTCGAGGGTAAATCCGTCGACGCAATCAATGTGTGGGTGTGCGACGAAGCCAAAGTGTTCGGTCTATCTGCCAACTTCCTGATCCCGGTTTCCCTGATCTCGGAGACCGCTACTGAAGCGGCGATGGTTCCTGTCACCTACATGCCCAGCAAGATCCCGGGCAACACACTGATAAAGGGCTTCGCACCCCTCACCTGCATTCCGCGCACAAATCTCGCAGACGCGCTGTGGGCCATCTCGGGAACCGGCGATGGATTCGATGAGACCAAGCCTTACGCGATGTCGTATTGGGACGAAGAAAAAGGTCTGCAGCTCGCGTACCTGACGCGCGCAGATGTCGACCTTGTCATCGAAGCTAACTACGAAGCCGGCAACTTGGAACGTGCTCTAACCAATTGGGAAGACGAGATCCCTGATTGAGCCGCCGCGGCGGCTCCACTCCTCTATGGTCAGGAATGGCATCTTCGCGCTTGTCGGGCTCGTGCTTGGTTGGTTGCTCGCAACCAGCTTGGTGCGCGAGCCCGTCCAAGAGTCGAATGAACTCACTCAGACTCTGACGCCCGCGCCAGAGATCGAAGCTTTAGCCCCGGCTGCGCTTGAACCGCTTCGGGACGCGGGCGATGTGCGATCAATTTCAACCGCCGACAGTTCGGTCATCCAAGAGCCTGAGGGTGACGAACCCTCGCCGCGGGTGTTGGGCGGTCCGTTCAATCACACGCTAGTTAGTCACTTCCACCTGGAGTTCGAGAAGGGCTGGAAGTCAGAGAGACCGGAGGCAGTCAGCGAAGCGATTGTGGCGAGCGGAGAGCTCGCGTTCCGCCGGCAAACGCTCGCCCTGCCGTTCCAGATCGGACGAGATGCTGCTAGCGCCGCCAACGATGCCGACGCCTTGGAGAGTGCGATCGAGAGCGGCGACGGACTCGTGCTGCTTGCGGCGGGTAACGAGTCGACGAGCTCTCTCAGCGACGAGGATCATGTCAGTCAGCTAATCAAACGTGTCTTCGAACCGCGCTCTTCCTCGGGAACCATTGACGGCGCGAACTTCCTGACGGACGCGTCGACCGAACTGGTTGCGGGCTCGACGATTCGTTTCGGCCCGGGAGTTCATGCGATGAAAGAGAGCCGACTGCGTGGTCCAGACGGCAACAGCTTGCCGTCGGATATCCGCATCGTCGGAGCAGGCATGGGTTTGACGCTGCTACGCATCGGGGACATCTCGATCCACGGTGATGTCGAACGGCTCAGCTTTCGGGATCTGACGCTCGATTCCGAGAACGATGGTCTATTTGACATGCGCCGCGGCGGGCTGACCCTCGACTTGGAGCGCGTTCGGGTCGTGCGCTTCGACGCGGGTCACGGCGGCTGCTATGTCTTCTCTGTCCGGGGAGGAGCTGTCATCCGCGCGCTGGAGTGTGAGTTCGTGGGCGGATATGGCCGCTCGCCCGGCAGTGGCTACCTCTACCGCAGCAACACGATCCTAGCCGAGTTCGACAACTGCTTGTTCGACACGCTCGAGTTCGGAACGCTCAGCGATAGCAGGGTGACCTATCGCGGATGCACTTTCGAAGGCATGAGAACGAATCCTTCTGACAACAGCGCTTCGGGAGTGAGCTTCATCGAGTGCCGCTTTGGCGAACGAAGAGATCCCGCTGCAACGCGCGAGAGTCTCACTTTGGATCTGGCCGACTTGTTCTGGCAGGTACGAGAAGAAGAGTAGCGCCTGAATCACCTGCGACTGACGTGGATCTGCTGATCGCGTTTCAATGGCGGGCATTCTCTGCTGCTGTCAGGTTCCAGGGTCGACTTTCTCTGCGGGCGGCTTCTGCTCTTCGTTCATCCGATACAAGAACGTCAAGAGGCTCGCGACGGCGCCATAGACCTCGACCGGGATCTGGTCCCCCACTTCGGCCGACGCAAGCATCTCGACCAAGTCGGGATCGTGGCGCACCGGCACACCATGTTCCTCGGCGATCGCAAGAATACGCTCGGCCAAGGAGCCGTTACCCTTCGCAACGACGCGCGGTGCACCATCACCCGCGTCACGCTCGTGCTGCAGAGCGACAACGCGCTTCGGACGTGCATCTGCGGCCTGCCCCGTGTTGCTCTCCTCCGCCATTGCTCAGCCTTTGATGTCCATCAGGTGGTGATCGCGCAGGAAACGAATGTCACGCACGAGTAGTTCGAGATCGGTCTCACGTCGACTCGCGTCTTGAACGACGACACGCACCTCGGCCCCAGCCTGCGCCATGCGTTGCTCTAACTCACCGCTCATCTTCCTCAGCTGGTCAGCGACCTTGGGCTGTACGACGCGCAGTCGCATAGTCAGGCGTCCAGCATGCCACGTCATATCGGCGCGAATCGGTCCCAACATGCTGAAGTCGACACCGAAGATCACGCGCACGCTGCGCTCGGAAACATCCGGGCCGAAAAGGTCTTGCTGCGGCTGTCCATCACCTTGGATGAACAAGTGAGCGGTCGCGAACTCGTCACCATCGGGAACGGGAAAGGACAGGTGCTCGCCCTCACCGAAGTCACGTCGCAGACTGCCCACTAGCTGTTCGAGGTCCAGCGCAGCCAATGTCCGGCCTAATGCTTCATGCACGCGTTCGTCGCCCGAATCCAGCATGCCAGCCAGCAGCTGTCCCTTAGGGTCAGTTTGCAAGCGGTTGGTCAAAGCACGCCCACGCTCGCCCGTCATCGCATTGCGCCCGAAGAAGCCCAAGAGAGCGCGCAACAGTGCCGCATCCTTGCCCGCCAACAAATGGCCGCGCGATGCGTGCAGATTCTCCAACACGACTTTTTTCAGCTGACCATCCGGCATGCACGAGATCATCGCCTCGAGCTCTTGTTGGAATTCGGCCGAGAGAAGCGCCAAACCGCGCGGATCCATTTCGTGGGTCGTCGGTGATTTGCCGCCGCGCATCAGCTTGTCGAGGATCTGCTTCAACATGCCCGGCAACGCAGACGCGAAGGCATCCAGCTGTTGTGCGTTGAAGGCTGCCGTTCCGGGAACGAAAAATAGCAAGCGTCCGCGGATTGCCGAGGCGAGGCGCTTCAATGCGGACTCCAAGTCGTCGGCGCCGACCTGCATCAGAGCCGCCATCATCACGGCTTCGTAGGCAAGGCCGCTGTGTGCAACGAGTTGCTTTAACTCTTTCCCATCCACATCGGGCTTGAAAGCACGCGCTTGAATTGCGCGCGCCAAATCCTGCAGCAGCTGACGCTCGCCTCCTTCTTCGTCCATCAACGCAGCCAGGTCTGCCAGTACTTCGCCGTGCACTTGTCCGATAGGCTTCGAGTTGCCGATCAGTAAACGCAAAGTGTCAACCAGCGTCGCATCGAGGCGAGCGCGCGCAAGCGACTCCTCCATCATGCGCAGCACGAGCTCGCCGCCCTGCTGGTCGACCTGGAACAGGAAGCGCTGACCCGGCTCGAGTGCGACCTGCGTCTGCGCGGTCATTTCCTGGTTGCCGATCGCGAGCAAAACCGAGCCGTCGCCCAGGTTGCGCATCACCTCGCCCGACATCACGCGCCCCTCCTTCAAAAATGAGGAGGCGTCGTTGCTGACCGGGCCGACCGGCCGCAACAGCTGGTTCAGGCCCGCGCTTGATGCGAGAGGTTCCATTGTCCGATTTGGCAATGAGTACGGCCGCGAGCAAACGCGCCGGACTCAGTCTGAGCAGAGCAGGCGGGGCTTCCGAGCAACCCCTCGTTATCATTGTCGGCTCATCTGCTCCGAGGCTGGCGCCCCCAGTGCCGGCTTGGACGAGAAAGCACGTCGATGCGCCCAAACTTGCCCACTTTTCTCTTACTCGGGACAATCCTGAGTCTGACTGGCTGCACGCCGGAACCGCAGGCCGAGCGCCCAAACGTGCTGTTGATCAGCATCGACACGCTGCGTGCCGACCATTTGTCGTGCTACGGCTACGAACGCGCGACCTCGCCCAATATCGACGCGCTGGCAGATGAAGGCTTCCTGTTCGAGCGCGCGCTGTCGACCTCGTCCTGGACACTGCCAGCCCACTTGAGCTTGTTCACCGGCTTGCCGGTCAGTGCTCATGGCGTCTGTGACGATCGCTTGTGGACACGCCACGATTCCGCTGGCCAGCCCATCAGTGCGCCTCTGCGAGGACGCTTCCTATCCGACGAGTTGAATGAAGCCGGCTACCGGAACGCGGGCTTCTATAGCTGGAAGTACCTCGACGAACAATTCGGTTTCGGTTCGGGCTTCGAGGATTGGGAACGCTTCGGTCACTCGCTCTTCTCACACCCGGTCACGGGCCGTGAGTTCGAACGCCTGCGCGCTGCTAACGACATCGACGCGCTCAAAGCACTCGCCGCTGCGCATCCGGAATTGCCGACCGAGGACGGCGTGCCTTGCTCGGACAAGGTCGTTGATCGCGCGCTCGCATGGCTTGATGGTGTTGAAGAGAGCGACGACTTCTTTCTCTTCGTGCACCTGTTCGATGTGCACGATCCCTATGTGCCGCCGGAGCCCTTCGATCGCAAATTCGACGCGGACTATCAAGGCCCGATTGACGGCCGGCGCGTCACGACGGCCGACTCTTCGATTCGTGGCGATATGCCCGCCGCGGACCTGCAGCACTTGATCGCGCTCTATGACGGCGGCATCTCTTGGGTCGACTCACAAGTCGGTCGCTTGATTGAGGGGCTGCGCGCCAAAGGGCTGGACGAGAACACCTTGATCATCCTGACATCCGATCACGGTGAGGAGTTCTTCGAGCATGGGCACAAAACGCATCGCAGGCAGCTGTTCTTGGAGAGCATTCAGGTTCCGTTGATCATTCGATGGCCCGCCAAATACACGCAGCCCAAACGCATCCCCGGAACTGTCGGCATTGTCGATGTTGCGGCGACGATCTATGCCGCGGCTGGGATCGAGACTAATGTGCCGACAGCAGGTGAAGACCTAATCGAACTAGCGCAGCGCGAGACTCCGCGCGGCACGCGTACCTACCTGTCGGAGATGCAGCTCTTCGCCGGCAGTGCGGTACCGGAACGTCAACTCGCGCTTGCGAAGGACGACGACTTCGCGTTCCTGCAAGCGACGGGCGGCGCGGCCTGGCATATTCGTGAGTTCGATCTAAGTACCGATCCGCGCGGTGCCCAGGTGGGAAGTGTCGTCACAACCGACGCGGATAGCCGCCGCCCCTGGCGCTCCGAACTGGACCGCATGCGGCGCTTCGTATCGCAGTTACGGGATGCGCAGCCGACGCTAGCGGGCGCGCTGCCAGCTCTCGATGAGCACGACAAGAAGCAGCTCGCGGCTTTGGGCTACGCAGGCTTGGAGGATGCTGACTTTGGCGAAGGCGACGAGAACCGTTTGTGCCTCGACGGCTGCGTCTGGCCGAACGAGTGATCGAGCTGAGGGCTAGCCCCACCAGACGTGGCTTCGCTCCTGTTCAATATTAGTTCGTGCGTACGCGAGCCACCGCCGCACGCCAACCAGCAAGTTCCGCGGTGCGCCGCTCCTCGTCCAGGCTCGCGACGTAACGCATGCGACCCGAACGCCCGACGCTCACATCGCCCGGGTCGGGCCAGATCCCAACGCCCAAGCCCGCCAGACTTGCCGCTCCACGCGCGGTCGCTTCGACCTCGACAGGACGCTCAATTGCTAGCTTGGCCAAGTCCGCCTGACGCTGCATCAGATATCCGTTCGCGCTCGCTCCACCATCGACGCGCAGACGCTCGAGCTTCAGACCCGTCTCTTTGCGCAGCAGCTCAATCAATTCAGTGCACTGGAAGGCGATCGAGTCCAGCGCGGCGCGCACGATGTGCGCTTTGCCCGTACCCCTCGTCATTCCCATCAATGCGGCACGCGCATTGGCGTCCCAATAAGGCGCACCAAGCCCGGTGAAGGCCGGAACGCAAACGACGCCTTCCGTGCTGTCCACGCTACGGGCCAAGACCTCGGAGTCAGCCGCATTCTCGATCAACCCCAATTGATCACGCAGCCACTGCACGACAAGACCGGCTGCAAACACGCTGCCTTCGATTGCATAGACCGAGCGCCCGTCTCTTCCGACGGCGAGCGTGGTCAACAGACCATCGATATCCTTGCGCTCATCTCCGGCGTTCAGCAACAGGAAGCAACCCGTGCCGTAAGTGTTCTTCAGACTACCCGCCTCAAAGCAACCCTGTCCAAAGAGTGCGGCTTGTTGGTCGCCTGCAATGCCGTGAATCGGTGCTTCCAGTCCGCCCGCGAGTCGTGCCAAGCCAAAGGCGGCTGTCGATTCACGCACCTCGGGTAGAGACTCGATCGGCACGCCGAACAGCTCACACATCTCGGGCGACCAGACGCGCTTCTCGATGTCGAACAACATGGTTCTCGAAGCGTTGGTCCGATCAGTCGCCAAGACTTCACCACGCGTCAGGTGGTCGACGATCAATGCATCCACTGTCAGGAAGCGCAGGCTGCCTTCGCGTGCGGCGGTCTCCACCGCGGGATCCTCGCGCAGCATCCACTCCATCTTCGTCGCGCTAAAGTAAGGATCGAGAACAAGCCCGGTGTGCTGCCTGACGCGCGCCTGCTCTCCGCTATTACGCAGCTCTTCGCAACGATCAGCTGTACGCCGATCCTGCCATACGATTCCGCGGCCGATGGCGCGCTTGCGGATCGTGTCGTAGGCAAAAACGGTCTCGCGCTGGTTCGTGATCCCAATTGCATCGATCGAACTGACACCGTCGCAGGCCTCCTTGACGGTCGCATCAACTGCGGCCAGGATCTCGTGCGCCTCGTGCTCAACCCAGCCTGGACGCGGGAAGTGTTGCCGGAACTCGCGATAGGCGCGTGCGACCGGTTCCAGTTCCGCATTGAAGAGAATCGAGGTAACGCCGGTCGTTCCGGCATCGATGGCAAGCAGTCGTGTCATGACGATTGGGGCTGGCGCCGGTGGGCGGGCCGTTGTGTCCGAGTGCTACGCAACCGATGCGCGGCAGCCAGAGCAGAGCAAAGACGGAGCTCGCGTCCAAGCGTAAGCTTCTCATCCAAGACAGCGCAGGTCGGCCGCGCAGCTTCAACAGGCCAGCCGATCGTGACCTTTTAGCCCCTTCCAGTGCTCGCGCGTGGCGCTCGGCCCTTGGTTAAATGAACGCGGGCAACCCCGCTACTGCGATGGCTGCCCGTGCTGTGTTCTTTGCCTTCTCAAGGGCTCGCGGCTTGGGGATTTTTGCTCTTACGAGTCCCAGATTGGGTGCAGTTGCTGCCGTGCCTAAACGCTGGTCACTTGCTTCTTCGCTCCAGGAACCTCGTCACCAACAGCTCGACTCAGCGAGTGGCTGATGTCGTTATCAGTTCGAAACAGATGCGGTCAGGACGCCCTGAGAGGAATCAAAGCTGACTGCTCCGTAGAAGTACCTCTGGGTGAAGGTCTGCAAACGGGCGCTCGTATCTAGCATCCCCGCATCCTGCATGCGCTGGATCGGTAGCACGAGCGTTTCACCAGCGTGAACCGTCACGGGCACGGTCGCCGTCTGACCGACCATCATTTGGGTCAAGACATCCGTACCAGCAACCGCTGCCGTCAAGCCAAGCTTCACGTTGGATGCCGCCAGCGCTGCCTCGTCTACCTTGACCAAGGTGCGGCCGCGGAACAAGAAGCGGACGCGTCCGTTCGAGAGCTCCTCGACTGTGGGTTCTTCCGGGCCATACTCGAGGATGACAGCGAAGGCCTCGGTAATCGTGTCTGCCTCGATCGACAGAGCCGGACGCGTGTCGGGACGCTCAAAGTTCCAACCTGCACCACCACCCGTGCTAGGCAGCGAGCCGAGCTCGTCTCCACTCTGGCTGGAACCAGAGCCAGCGAAGGATGTGGGTGCGATTGAGAAGGTCAGCAGCAGAGCCAGTGCGGATCCTGCTGCGATCCAGAATACTTTTAGCGTGCGTCGAGACGCGCGAGTCTCGCTGTTCGTGGAATTCATTGCTTGTAGGTTCATGACTTGCGTTCTCCGGACTTCTGAGCGCCCGTGTTGGACGGGATGGAATTCATGTTTGGTCAAAATTGCCATGCTTCCCCCGTCTCTAGTCTTTGCTGTCACCCCATGCGCCAGGATCTTGGAATAGTTCAGGACACGCGGCCAGGAAGGCTTCGGCGAAGCCCTCTTGACTCTCGATAGCTTCCTTCAACTCGCGGCCCCCCTGCAGTTGCGACGCGAAATCCTTCGCGTGCGAGGGGTGCCGATCGAGAAGTGAGCGGAAGGAGGCAAGGGCCCGTTCGGGCTTCTTGTCCATCGCGTGGACAAGTCCGATGTTGAAGTGCAGGTACCAGAAGCGATCGTCCTGATCGGAGATCCCGTTCATGGTGACCCAACGCCAATAGACAAGTGCCTTGCGGTGGTTGCCTTCAGCCTTGTAAAGGTTTCCGAGCTGCGCGGACGCGTGAGCTCGGTTCTCGATGTTGACGGCCGTGTCGAAGACTTCAAGATAGGTCTCGAAAGCCTTGATCGGTCGATTCTGATACTTGTGCGTGTTCGCCAAGTACAGCTTCGCTTCTTCGTGCGAGCTATCGACGGAGATCGCCTCTTCGAGCAGGCGACGCCCTTTCTCGAGCGGGTCCTCGATCTTCTCGAGGCGACCGTTCAGCATGTGCCGTGCGTGCTGCCAGTCGACTCGGCCGGCCGGGCTCGCGCCTTCGGCCAACGGGTCTTGAGCATCGACACCCTCGATCCCATCAGCGGTAACTTTGCTGGCGCGATCCGAACCGAGCATCACACCGTCGACGAAACCGCGTCCGCGGTTCTTCGTGTCCTCGACCGCAACGGCCTCTTCGAAGACAGCGATGCGGCGGTGGAAGTCAGGATCGAGCGCGGCCAAGGTGTACGCCTTGCCGAGCTGATAGAAGATCGACGCCAGGCGATGAACGAGGTCAAAGCCTTCGATTTCGAGAGCTGAGTTCGATCCCGTCAGTGCAGCCAAACGAGCCATCAGGCGCTCGGGCTCACCAATGTCGCGATGCAGTCGAGCGTAACGGCGCGTGTCCTCGAAAAACTCAGCGCAGGAAGGGCAACTCTCGAGGTGCAGCAGCGCGCGACCGCTCGCCCTCTCATCCAACTCGCCGTCGACGAGGCATGAGAGGTCAAACTGGAAGCCGGCACAAATGTCTGCCAGACCTTCCATCGCGTTCTGGAAGATAATCGGATCGTAGCTGGGCTTTTGACTCATCTGAGGCCCTCCTCGTTTTGAGATGGGCGCTCCGGCGAAAGAGCTGCTTGGGAACGGTGGTCTGTATTCGCCTCGGAGCCTTGAGGCAGGGCAGACGTTGAATTAGGAGCGTCGACGCGAGCGGTCACTTTGGAAACTCGCGGATCGCGCGCAGGACGGCAATCCGGCGGCAGTCCATCGAAGACGCGGCGCATGGCGCGGTGAATCTTGCGACGAGCACGGAAGATCACCATCTTGAGGTTCTCGAGCTTGATTCCGAGGTCTTCGGCAGCGACTCGATAACTCTCGTTCTCGACCTCGACCAGGTGCAGCGCACGGCGCTCTCGCTCGGAGAGCATCTGGAAGAACTCGAGGTAGAGCTGCAGGTACGTCAGGTAGACGCGTTTGCACTCCGCACTTGATTCGGCCTCGATCACCCCACCTAGTGGGCTAACGGCTGAGGTCGCGGGTTGGTCAGACAAGTCCTCGAACGGCACTTCGACCCGGCCTCCGCGCCCTTGCGAGCGCAGATGCTTCAGCACTGTGTTGCGAACGATCATCGCCGACCAAACTCGGAAGGCGTCCTCTCGTTCACAATTGAAGCGGTGTGGGTACCTGTAGACGTTAAAAAAAACTTCTTGCAGGATATCATTCGGGTCTGCCTTATTGGCATACCGACGAAGCCGGCTAGTGACCTGAGCTATCAGATGTTGGCTATTCAGCTCGTAGAGCAGACCAAAGCATCTTTTGCTTTCATGGGATCGGAAACACTCCATCAATCGAGTGGAGAGTGCGTCGCGTAATGATTCAGGAGAGCGTGTCGCGTCTGCGACGAGGAGCTTCATTCTCTCCAATTCCTGAATAGCTACTTCCGATCTCAGCTCAGGCAGCCGTTCCTGCAGGCGCTTCGCCAAACCAGCTCCAGAGAGCATGGCTGAACCAGAAGCGTTATCAATTGCCTGCATGGGCGATGACGTGGGAGGAAGGTGGCGGGCGACGATCGCAGCTCAGAGTTACCTCCGAGGCACGATGGCGAGTGAGTCAGTCATGGAGCGCGTCCGCAGACGGGGGCCCTGGCAGGATCCTGACTCAAGTACATTCTAGGACACATGGGGCGGAGGGTTACCGAAGGCGATGCTCAACTTGAGCCGATTGTCCTCATATTGGAAGGACCCGTCGTAAGTATGCTGTTATCAGCACCTTCGGAGCACTGGATCAAGGAGTCTCACGGCGGAACTCTTAGGAGCGCGTCAGCAGCCTGATAATAAGTAGGCCAAGACTCCCGGCGGCCGCGCCTTGCGGGCGCCCGCTCACTCGCGAATGATGGCCACGTGGAACGCGAAGAGTTACTGATGGAAGCTGCACGAGAAGCGGGCTTCGACTTGGTCGGAATCGCTCCCCTTGCCCCCCCGGCTGACGCTGAACGCTTCACTGGGTGGCTCGAGGCGGGCCATCACGCAGATATGGAGTGGCTCGAGCGCCAGCGCGAGCGGATTGTGGACCCGGCTCAGATTCTGCCGGAGGGCCGCTCGATGCTGATTGTCGGCCTGGGGCACTCGCGCGAGCCGGTCGAACTCGAAGGCGGAGGCCTGATCGCGCGCTACGCCGCCGGTCGCGACTACCACAATTGGATGGGCAAGCGACTGCGCAGCCTGGCGCGTAAGCTGGCGCGCGAGGGCCTGATCGATCGCAGCCGCATGATTGTCGATGCCGGCCCGCTGCTCGAGCGATCACATGCGGCCGAGGCCGGTCTGGGCTTCGCTTCCAAAGCGGCGAACCTGCTGTCGCGCCCTTTCGGCCCGTGGTTCTTTCTGGGCGAGCTGATCATCGATGTGGAACTGACGCCCACGAAGGCGGACCCGATTGGTTCCTGTGGCAGCTGCACGGCCTGCATTGATGCTTGCCCGACAGGAGCCATTCTGGAGCCGGGGGTCGTCTCCTCTTCTCAGTGCATCAGCTATCTGACGATCGAGAAGCGCGGCAGCATCCCCACCGAGCTGCGCGAGTCCGTGGGCGAGTGGGCATTCGGCTGTGACATCTGCTCCGAGGTCTGCCCATGGGGCCACAAGGCCCCGAATCTGGCGGAACGCTTCGGGACCCATGCTGCGGTCGAGGAATCGAGTTTGAATGACTGGCTCTCGGTCGACCCTGAGGGACCGATGGGCAGCGCTTCCTTCCCAAAGACCTTCGAAGGTTCCGCTTTGCGCCGGCCCAAGGCCGAGGGCCTGGCGCGCAACGCGGCGATCGTGCTCGGCAACCGACCGACCGAAGCGGGTGGCGAGGTCTTGAGGACCGCCCTGACTCAGCATCCTTCGCCCAGCGTGCGCGAGGCGGCGGGATGGGCTTTGGCAAAGAGCCATTCCCAGGATCAAGGCGTGCACGCTGAGTTAGAGCATGCCGCGCGCAATGAATCAGATGAGGATGCGCGCAGCGGTTTGGACAAGAGCTTGGCGGGCGATATCTAAGCCGGCCTGCGCATTGTCCAACTAGATCGACATGCCAATGGCGTGTCGATTTCGATCGACACTGCTCGCTCGCACTCGCAGCTGACCCACTCGTTGGAAGAGCCTTCGTCCCCGCAACTAGGGCTGTGCAAAGAGTTTCCGAAGTCATGGAACCTCTGATCGGGGTGTCGCATCCAAGCATGTGGAGACAGTTCCGCCTCGCGCCAGGCATCTCCAGCCGGCGATCGAGGAGCAGGACAAGTGGATGGATGTCGATTGCAATCGACATTCGAACACCACTCCGACTTTCGAATCACGCTATCAATACTGGACCTAAATCGCCTAGTAACAACCACTTGGAGCGCAATCGAGCCCCTGGTTCACGCTTGGCAGCCGCCTTGCTCTATCCCACCTCAGAACGCCGAATCGTCGGCAACCGAGAGAGCAAGCGGAGGACAAATATGGAAAATCAGGACTACTACAACGACCACAAGTACTGCACCACCTGCAACAAGTACGTCAGCTACCTGATGAGCATAGACCAGTCCTTCTGCGTCGAGTGCGGCGGAGTGGTCCGCCTCTTCTCCGAAGACGACTGGGTGAGCTTCAACAGCTCGATGGACGCCAAGCGCCCCAAGGGTGGCCGCCCCCGCAAGAACGCTCAACAAGCAGATAAAGGTCGCGAAACAGCGTGATCCAGAATGGCCGGTACTCGCCGGCTAGCGAGCGGCCCTTCGGCAGACGGGCCAGCCCTGAATGGACTGCATAAAAGCAGTCAACAAGACAATCCAACCGAAGAGACGCTCCCCTGCGACCCGGTGATCCTCAGCACGGCCCCCGCTCTCAGCGCTCTCCTCTGGCTTCCTTGGTTTGAGGCCTCCTCGCAGAGCCCGACATTATCCTCGCAATGTCGGGCTCACTTTATATTTGAGCTGCCGGTCGCAGTCGGCTCAGCCGTCGCGCTCGTCGCGCAGGCGGCGATAACTTTCGCCGGCTTGGATCTGGCGCGTGCGATCACGTCGCTTGGCGAAGTAGGTCTCGAGCCGCTTCCAGCTCTCGGCGATGTGACCGCAATTGGTCTCGAGTGCTCGCGCGGCAACGGCCGCGCCATCGCTGTCGCCCATTCCTTCGAGCAAGTCGAGCGCGAAGATTGCGAGCGTGTGATCGGCTGGGGCCAACGCCAGGAGCCGGCGTAGAGCTTCGCGCGTGCGGACTCTGTCCTGAATCTGCGCAGTGGCTGTGGCCTTTCGAATCCAGAGCTCGGCACGAGAGGGATCGAGCAGCAACTTGGCCTCGACGAAGCGCACTTCTTGCGCCGTCTTGTCGAGTTGCTCGAAGCGCTTGACGAAGGCAGCGGCGTCGTCTTCGCGCTCGAGCTCGTAGTAGATGCGCGACAGCAAGAAGGCCGGGCGCGGATCGAAGGGCGCTAGCACTTGTGCGCGCAAGGCGGACACGAGTGCCTCTTCCAGCAACTCTTCGTCATACAGGATCTGTGCCTGCCACGCGCAGGCTTCGGCGTGCTTGGGTGACAACTCGAGGACGCGCGCCAACAGGACCAGCGCTTCAACGGGCTCTCCCAATCGCATTTCGCTCAACGCCAAACCGCGGATGGCTTCGACCTGATCGGGAGAGGCCTTCAACACAAGGCGATAGTGATCGCGCGCTTGCGCATAGCGTCCCAAGCTGTAGTAGCAGTGACCGAGTGCTCGCGTCCCGGCCATCTGCCCGGGAGCGTGGAGCAAGAAGCGCTCGAAGAGCTCAGCCGCATCGCCGTAACGACGCAATCGGAAGTGGATAACGCCGACTTGATGAAGCAGCGGCGGGTAGTCGGGTGCGGCCTCGAGCGCTTGGCAGAAGTGAGTCAAAGCCTCGGGCATGACGCCGCCCGAGTAGGCTCGGGCCCCGCGTATCAACATGGGTCGCAGCGCCTCAGGCGGAGCTTCATCCCGCGTCCAGGACTTCCATGTTCCCGGTTCGGCGCGTGGCAACTCGCTTGCCGCGCGGTCCAAGATCCCGAGAGGCTCTCGTTGCACGCTTGGGGTTTCGACGGCGTCGTCTGTCTGCTTGGGTACTCGCTGCTGATTGATCCCCGCGAACATAGGTGTCGTCAGAAGACTCGCCGAGAGCAACAGTAGGGCAACGAGCCGAGCCGGGTTCACTCCCTTCGCGCGCATGCTTGAAGACTCAGGAGAGTGCTCGAACTGCAGACCGGCATCTACGCACTGCTTCACCGGAAACATGCGATTCGAAATGAAAGACATGCGACCTCGTGCGCTGCTCATGCTTCGCGCCCTATCCCTGCGACATCATTCGTGTTCGACAAGGCGCGGGCGCTCTCGACGAATTCCCCATCCTGATCGGAAGTTGGTTCGTTCTGGGGCGACACCTCGCGCGCTTCATCCGAATTCTTCGGCGCACCCTCTTCTTCAATGGGCGGCTGAATGATCGTCAGCCTTTGATTAGCGACGTGGGGCCCGGTCACTGTCACCTCCCCATTCGGCCAATGCACGATGAGTTGATCGACCGATTCAAGCTCTCCCAATCCGAAGTGCACGCGCGCGGGGACAGATGATTGGTAGCCGCCGCTAGTTCGCATCTCGGCCCATCGCCGGCGCTCTCCATTGATGATCTCGACGCGCGCACCGATGGCCTCCCTATTGCAACGCGTCCCGATCAGGCTCAGCTCGAGCCAATGGCCCTTGTTCGAGCATTCGTTGCGCAAGACCCGCACGGGTCCTTCGACGGCCAGTGCGATCAGGTCCAAGTCGCCATCGTGGTCCAAGTCCGCCATGGCCGCCGCGCGCGAGCAGCGATCGGGACCCGCATACAACGCGCGAGTATCGAAGGAGGTACCGTCGCCGAAGAAGGCGTAGTCGGGTTGAGCGTAACTCGTATCCGTTCCGGCCATATCTGCAGCCGGATAGACGTGTCCGTTCATCACGTACAAATCGAGGTGACCATCCAGGTCGAAGTCCCCGAAACCCGTGCCCCACCCGAGGCGCGTCAAGCTCGGCCCCCCCAAGCCGACACGCGCGGAACGTTCCCGGAAACCCGTCTTGCGTGACGAGCGATACAGTGCGTTCGCCTCGCCGGAGAAGTTCGTCACGAACAAATCGCCGCGCCCATCTTGGTTCCAATCCGCGCACGCGATGCCCATGCCGGCTTGCTCTTTGCCATTCGAGTCGCGCGCCACACCCCGTTCGAAGCCGAGCTCTAAGAAGCTGCCGTCGCCTTGGTTCTCCCACAGATAATTCGGCGTCGAGTCGTTGGTTACGTACACGTCGGTATCGCCGTCACTGTCGTAGTCGAGCGTCATCACGCCCAGCCCGAAACCGGCTCGATCCGCACGGAATCCGGTCTTTGCGCTTACTTCCTCGAAAGTGCCATCGCCGTTGCCGCGATAGAGTTGATCGTGAACGGGCACAAGACCTTCGGGTCCACACATCACATCGTGCCCCTTCCACTGGCAACCCGCCGAGCCTTTGCGACCGATCGCCTTCGTATCGAATGCCAAATAGTTAATGACGACCAAGTCCAGCCTGGCGTCGCCGTCGAAGTCCATGAAGGCAGCGCTAGTCCCCCACCTCTCACCGACAAAGCCAGCCGTCTCCGTCACTTCGCGGAAGCCCTTGCCTGCTTCGTTCAAGAACAAGCGATCCTGTCCCCACTGCGTCACGACCAGGTCCGGAAAGCCGTCACCATTCACGTCTCCCGCCGCGCCGCCGGTCCCCCAACGCCCGCCGGACATGCTCCATGCCTCGCCGGCCGCAGTGAAGTTCCCGTTGCCATCGTTCTGGAACAGCCGCGGAGGCTTGCCAGCTTTACCGGCTTCCGCCCGCTCGACTGTCGAGCCATCGACGATGACCAGATCAATGTCGCTGTCACCGTCAAAGTCCGCCAGCACGATGCCGCCACCATTAACCTCCATGATCCAGCTCTTGTCGGGCGAACCTGAAAGCGTGCTTACGCCCGGCAGTGCATGTTCACTGACATCCACGAATAAGGGAGCGCCGTCGCGCACAGCGCTGGGCAGGACAAGCAGGAGAGTGGCCAAGGTGATGCTCATTTCATTGCCAGCTTAGCAACATCAAGCAGCGCCCCTCGTCGAAGTTCCGACAGCCCCAGCGGCGCGCTATTACCGTAGTTTGCCACTGCGGATGAGCGGCGAGGAGAGCCGCACCTTATCGCGTATCGCTTGACCCTCACGACCGAAGCTTCTCCTGTCGCATTCAAGGCACGAATTCGATGCGGTAGGCCGTCGATGCGTTGAAGCCCGAGCCGCCTGCCGCGAGGTCGCGGTACAAGCACTGGAAGTTTAGTGGGCCCGGGATGGCGGAGAGCAGGCTGCTGGGGACGCGGACTCCAGCAACGAGGTCGTGAGCTCGGGTTGGGTCTCCGAGTCGGTAGCGCGGAGAGCCGACGCAAAGGACTCCGTTGCCGAACGGGACCTGGGACTGGTTCGGTCCGTAGAAGAATGCGGCCGGGCTATCGGGGATAGGTCCAGCGTGCATCTCGATCGCGTTGTCCGAGATGCTCCGGCTACCGAACGCGAATAGCTCAGCTGGACGGCCAGTGGAGTTCGCGGTTGCGGGACAGAACTCCGTGCCGAGCTCCTCATAGATGTCGACATGGTCGGAGAGACCGACTCCAGGGACGATCCCACCAGCGAAGACTGCGACCCCGTTCACAGATGCGGCGTCGACTTGTCCTCTGAGTAGTGAGAGTTCACTCTTGAGGAGGAGCTGGGTCGAAGTATCGATAATCTCGACCGTCGAGAAGTATTGCGGGAGTCCGTGGGGAGGAACTGGCTCCTGTAGGCTCGAGATTAGGATCTTATCGCCGACTATGGCTGAACATTTGGAAGCAGCATTTGAAGTTAGCTGGAATTGAGTCCAGGTGTTTGTCTGTTCGTCCAGAACGTCGACGATGGAGCCTCCTCCTATGAAATAAACTTTCCCATCGAGAGCAACCAATGATGGAACTCGCGTCGCGGAACTGAGCCGTGATCGTGACCAGGACTGTGTGGCGGCGTCAAAGATATCGACGATGTCCGAGTATCCACCTGTGCTGTCTCGTCCACTCACGAAGTAGGCGCGTTGATCGGAGCTAGTACTCGTGAGAACTGCAGCTGGTTGAGAGAGAGAAGCCGTAGACCATGATCCGGAGACGGAGTCGTAGATGTCGACTGTATCGACTGCGGTATTGCCTACATACCCTCCTGCAAAGACTGCGAACTGTCCAACTCCTGCAGCCGCTATGCCTCTGCGGGATACTGACAGACTATCAGTCCTCCATGCCTGTGTGGTCTGATTGTATATGTCCACTACGGGCGATCGCTGACCGCTGTTGCCACCAGCGATGAGGATCTCATTCCCAGCCTCGGCCATGGCAACAAAGCAGCGTGGGTGTGAGAGCGCGAAGCTGCTCCAGGCCTGACTGCTAACATCATAAATGTCCGCTCGATCACTACAGCTTCCGTTCGCCAAAAACCCACCAACGATGAGTGTTGACGCGTCGGTGCAGATTGAGTTGTTGGGGCAGTTTCTACCCTCGCTCATGAAGCTCACAGACCATTGCCTCGTCTGAGGTGAGTACAGGAGGATCGTATCTGCATGATTGTTCGCCCCGGCGAAGAAAACCATGTCACCGGCCGTGCCGCTTGCCATGTCGAATCGTGGTTCGGCAAGCGAGTCTAGTGTCCACTGTGCAGTCGCCACGGTTAGCGTAGCGGTAAGGGTCGCCGCGACAACCGCGAGTCTGTGCGTGCTAACTCTCAGGCTCATAGCGTGAAGAGAAGGCTCTCGGCGCCCGTTGTATGCAGGACGGCACCGGTGTCAGTGAACACGCATTGGAACTTCCACGTAGTGTTTGCAAATACAAGTGTCAGGGGGGGGCAGGGTCATGTCCAAATCGAACACCGCCATGCTGTTCCGGGTTGCAACAGTCTTGATGAGTTCGGCTGGATTGTTGATGTCAGTGATCCCGATACAGTCGAGTCCAGCGGAAAATGGCGTTGCCGTGAAGCTGATGTTGTTCATGTACAGCAAAGCGCGCTGGCGGTTGGGGACGGCCCTTGCCGTGAAGCGGACAAGATTGCCAATAATGCTCGCTTGCCCCGTATTGAGCGCGTCCGAGCCACAGAGTTCTCCGACGAGCCCGGTGCTATTCGGGTTCGGAACGCAGTTCCCAATCGGGATGCTGTCGCACGCCTCCACTATTTTGTGGATTACAGCGTGGGAGAGATTGTTGAAGTAGTTTCCAACCACGAGGTAGCTGCCTCCGCCGTTGTCGCTGCCAAAGCCTGTGACATCCCCGTTCCCAAAGGGGGTAGTAATCGATCCCAAGTTAGGCGGGGAACTATTGTCGATGAACTCCGCTTGGCCCGAGTTGAACTGGACAAAGGTGAACGCGACCTTTCCACGCCAAGAACCGTGAGTGTCCGGGTCGTTGACAACGCCACCGATGATTGCGTTCCCCCCTACCGTGTTGTACGAGTGAATCGGCGGGGTCTGCGAGCCTTGCGGGCAGGTGATCGGCGGAGCGGGCGGAGGAGGCTGGAGTGTTTGATAGGTTCCTTCGAAACACGGCCACTGGAGGTTCGAGCCTGCACTGCTGTGTTTGATCCTCGAGATCTCCTCTTTCTGATGGAGGCCTGGATCCGCGATCCAGACGTCCAGAGGACCAACGGCGAAGGCATAGGGATTCCGAAGACCGAGCGTCCAGATTTCGGAGGGAGGATAGGGGTTGGCCGGGAGCCAAGAAGTGAAGCCGGCTTCAGCTGTGAGGAGCCGATGTAGCTTCCCTCGACTGTCCTGTAGGTCTTGAGACGAGTGGTAAGTCCCGCCAAGCCCGACAGTGTAGGGGCCTTGGTCTCCATCACCGAGTCCGAATAGGAGCGAGCCATCGGGAAGGAAGCGAAGAGCGCCCGCCCCGTGACTCTGACCGCCAACATCATCGGACCGAAAGATCTCTTTGTTATATGCGGGAACGTCATTCATGACGCTGTATTCGAGTACGACGGCGTAGATAGGATTCGTGCCGCCATCAGGGCGTTCCATGAACGCCACGAATAGTCGGCCATTACTCTCGAAGTCCGGGTGAAAGGCCATCGACATGAAGCCGTTGTGGCCAGATGCATCCAGGACGTACACTGGGTTGTTTAGAGCGATCCCTGCAGCAAGGTCTAGGTAGGTGCCGGGCTGAAGGACATAGTTCTCGATTACCCGGACAACTCCGAGGTTCTTCTCAACGACGAAAAGGCGATTGTCCTTGTTAGATCCAGGAATGCCCGTGAGGTACAGGGGCTGATCGAGTTCGTCTCCTGCGGGTTGATTCCGAGCCGTCTCCCACAAAGTAAGATCCTGGCCGGATGCCCTAGCAGAAAAGAAGGGGCTGGTCAGAGCGAACGAGAAAGCGAGCGCGTTGAGCGTTGAGCGTTGAGCATCATTATCTCCAAGGCGAGCGCCACGGGCCGATTTGGGAATGACGGCTCGCGACTAGGGCCTCCACTTCCTCCCTCAGGTCGTGGGGAATCTCTCGCACTCGACCATACCCCGCTGAGCGGCATATGGCTACCAATCTGTTTCTAGGCGATACGACGCCGCGAGTCTCGAGGTGTACTTTCGCAAGGTGAATCCGGCATACGGCGTCAGACACTTTCCTCCGGTTTCGCCGCGGGCGCTCACATCGTTAGTCGGACAACTCATCCACATCTGCAAATCGATAGCTGCT
>JBLFWN010000072.1:0-31869 GCA_047611405.1 Planctomycetota bacterium
GGGTTGGGGGTGGGGTGGGGGGGGGGGGGGGGGGGGGGGGGGGGGCGGCCCCCCCCCCCGGCCGCCGCCGCCCCCCCCCCCCCCCCCCCACGACCGCCATCTACTATACATGGAGTCGCTACTGCCAGTGGAAGCGAGCTGATTCAGTACGGCTCTTCCGCACTCGCCTTGCTACGTACTCCACCGGTCAGAACAGAGCCATTCCTGCGCAAGGCGTGCGCACTTATCGAGACCTGTGACCACATGGAGCTGCGCCTCCGGACTAACTGACAATTCGACCATCAACGTCGACTACAAGATCAGAAGATCGACAACCCGAAGATTCCGATCAGCACAAGCGCCAACGCTACCAAGAGGCCTACATCCTCGAGGCCATGGGTCGCGACACTGCCATCCTTTGATCTGCGTCTTATCCAAAAGTGTCAGGCCTCGATGCCTCTCTAGCTCGGTTCCGTCAACGCAGTTCAAAGGCGGCGCCGGGTGTCCCCCCCCGACTCGTCTCTTCCTGCAAGCATGTCAGTGGTCGTCACGCGCTCGAAGCCGGAGCAAGCAGGAGCACGACTACAGGAAGCGTAAGGATGCCCAACTCGATCCACGCCGTACGGTGGATACGTTCGCGACGCAAGAGCATGTGCGCTATCCAACTACAAACGGCGATGACCCATAAATAGGTCATCCAGACCGACAAGATGACCAGTGGCGCGAGTGCATTGCTGTGCAAGAAGGAAAACAAGAGGTTCTGCGGTCCCTCGCGAGATGTCAAAACCGTCGCTTCCCACACGAACCTAATGGCCAGGTACCAAGTGCCAGGCACCAGGCACCACCCGCTGATCTGCATCCAGTTCCAGAGTCTGCGCGGAGTTTTCATCATGAGAGTACACGTATCATGATCGCTTTCTAAACACACTTTCAACGCAAGCTGGCGGACACGGTGCTCGACGTTGCACGTCCCGCCGGCGCGCTTAGGTCAGGCTACCATGCCTGCAGGTAGAGGCTCGTTCCAGGCATGATGTTCCCGGGCAGGTTGACTTGCTTACTCCAACTCCTATTCGCTCCAGCCGCGATCGGAATCAAGAGATCTCTACGCGCGATGGCAACGCCCGGGAATGCCCACAAACAGGTCGCTGTCCTGCCAATTGCCAACTGAGTAGGTGTGCTCGGAAGCGCGCGACTCAATGTCAGGCTCAATGCTCCGCCCGCGGTAACGGACCCCGCACCACGCATGCGGCCCGGACCGGGGAAAACAGCGATTGCGCGGCCGGCTTCGACCCACGGTTCGAGCACCACACTCGCGAAGCGCAACGCGAACGAAAGGCCAGTCGGATCGAGCTGTGCGTTCACGACGGAGCTTCACGCGCAGCGCCCCGTCCTCCATGAAGCGCTTCGGCCCACCGCGCAGCAGCCAACCAAGCCAGACATACATCCACCAACGAAGCCAGCGATTCGTGGGGACTGAGTTGACTAAGAGTTCACTCGACGATCGTCACGCGACGACCGTTGGCCAGGTTGTTGCGCTGACTGACGGCGCCACTGGGCCAATCAACCAAGACTTGGTGCAAGCTCGCCGCGCTCCCCAACCCGAAGTGCAACACGGGCTCGTTCTGACCCAGGAAGTTGCTACTCGCGCTCATCTCTTGCACCTGCGGCGCCCCGTTTGCACTGGTCCACACGCTGACTCGAGCGCCGATTCCGTGAGTGTTCGGACCGTTACCGTGCAGCCTAACCTGTAGCCAGCTCGCAGCGTTGCCGCCATCGTTGCGATATAGCAACGGCTGATGGCCGTTGTTGGCAACAAAGAGATCCTGGTCGCCGTCGCGGTCAAAGTCAAAGACAAGCAAGCCCTTGCCCGAGCGCGTGTCGGTTACGCCGAGGGCTGCTGCCGTCTCGGTGAAACCGTGCCCATCATTGCGCCATACACGGGTCGCGTCCGTGTTGAAGTAGTCTTCGTTCGAATTGCTGGTGAAGACTATTCCGTTCGTCATAGCCAAGTCACGATCACCGTCGTTGTCGTAGTCCCAATGCGAGGCGCCCCAACCCCAACCACCGTCGCGCACGCCGCTGTCGGTCCGGTCCGAGAACTGTCGCCCCCCGACGTTCATGTACAACCGGTTGCCGTCGCTGCCCCAGTTGCAGGTGGCCGTCGTGTTGCATGTGTCGGCCGGGTCGTAGATGGAGGTGACGAACCAATCCAGCAAGCCATCGCCGTCGAAGTCACAGACCGTCGCGCCCATTCCGTTCTTATCCGTGCCCACGCCGGCGCTCGCGGTTCCGTCCGTGAAGGTGCCATCTCCGTTGTTCCAGAACAGGCGACTCGTTTGGAAGTCATTCGCAAGCGCAAGGTCCGGCCAACCGTCCGCGTCAAAATCCGCCCAGTGGGCTGTGAATGAATAGACACCGGAGAAGCTACCAGCAGGCCCCTGCGCGACGCTGTCTTCGATCGATACGCCGGCCGCATCGGTGGCGTCAATGAAGTGGCCCGGGTTCTGGCTGCCGAGGTTGCGCAGCAGGCGTGCGCTCGAGACACCTGTTGTGGTTGCGCTCGGGAAACCCCACTCGGTAACGAAGAGGTCCAGGTAGCCGTCGCGATCGTAGTCGCCGAAGGAGGGGCTGAAACCCAGGTGACGGTTCGGACTGGCGAGCGCAGCGCCGCGTGGGATGGCCTCTTCATCGAAGCGCCCATTGCCATTGTTGATGTACAGGTGGAAGCGCAGCGAGAACATGCTGGTTACGAACAAGTCCAAGTCTCGGTCCCCATCCACATCCGCCCAAGCCAGACCGTTGCTGCGAGCGCCAGGCGCCTGCCCCTTGAAGGCATAGTTGCTTACATCGCTGAAGCCGCGGTGAGCGCCGTTGCCGTCACGTCCAAGGTTCTTGAACAGGATTGCGCGCTGGTCCGCTCGACTGACGATCAGGTCTGTCCACCCGTCGCCGTCATAGTCAGCAGCCGCCGCCCCACCGCCCATCACGAAAGCCTCGGAGACTCCGAGCGTGCTGTCGTTGTGGTCGTAAGCCACACCCATCGCCGTTGTGACATCGACGAACTGAACCTGTGCTGTGACGGGGGGACACAGAGCGCAGAGCAGAAGCCAACTTGCAGAGAGAATGAGCATGATCGTGTCCTGATTACTTAGAGATAAGAAAACTCCACCGCTTTGATGGGGCGCCTCCCAAAAGGAGCCCGTCAAGAAAGCGGTGGAGTAGTACTTACTACGCACTCACTCCATCAGGGGGTGAAGGTGACTTCCAAACCGTTGCTCAAGTTGTAAGCCGCACCGCCACCTTGGGGGTCGCGATACCAAGCCTGGAAGTTCCAGACCGAGCCTGGAATGATCGCACCGGCCGGGGGCACATTGGTGTTGTCTAGGTTGAAGATTAACTCGCCAGCCGTGGGTGACATCACGGGCAAGCGGACGATCGCTCCACCGATGCAACGGAAGCCGTTACCGAAGGTCAGTTGAATCTGGTTCGGACCGTAGTAGAAGAGGCCGGGCTGCTGCGGCACGGGTCCCGCAACCAACTGAAGGGAGTTGCTGAGGACACTAGCTGAACCGAATCCAGCGATCGATGCGGCCGACCCGGTCGAGTTTGCGTTGGCAGAGCAGTAGTTGCTGCCGACCGGCGGGTTGCCACCAATATCAACCAGCTCAAGGTTGTCGTAATAGATGCTCGAGCCATCGTGGTTCGAAGCCAAGGACAAGAAGCCAATCTGGAACAGGAAGTTCTCTTGTCCAGGTTCGATCGTGTACTGCACTGCGTGCTGCGACCAAGTTGCACCAGAGATGCTCGCCGTCGTCGCCCCGACGAATGCCGCCAAGTTCCAGGTGTTGGTGTTAATCACCTTAATGAACGCAATGCTCTCGGAGGGCACCACGAGATCGCCGAGCTTGGCGTCGAATGAGAACTCAAAGGTCTTGCTGACATCACTGGGGTCAAGGAACCACTCGCGATAGGTATTGCCTTCGATGTCGTAGTCGAAGTTGTTCATATCGGCGTTGCCGTAGTCCGAGTAGACCTCCAACTGGTTGGCGCCTTGAGCGGCACTGCCTTGACCTGAAGTCAAGGAGCAGAAGCCCACACCCGGGTTAGGAGCGGGGAACGAACCATAGCCGTAGAGGTAGTTGTTCTGGTCGTCGAAGACGTTCCCGTACACCAACCAGCCATCATTCTCGAGAGCGAGGCCATCAGCTACGGCCATGCCTTCAAAGTCCTGTGAGAAAGGGATGACCTGGGCGCTTGCGAATCCCGTGAGGGCGAGCGTTGCGATTGCCGCGGAAAAGCTTTGCATGGATCTACTCGTGTTCGTGAAGAAGAGGTAGGGCTCGGTGTGATGATCCCTGGTCAGTTGTGACGTTATTATGATTTGAGGGGCGAGTCGCGGGGATCTTTGGCGCCAGAACTCGCCGCGATTCCGCAGGAAATTACGTTGTTCTTAATCCACACTTAAGTGCCGGCACTCCCGCTCCGAACGCACTTGCCCCCGCACACGCACCGCAACCTTGGAATCAGGCCCCTTTTTAATCCAAGCCTAATTCTATCCTGGTCAGGGGAGGCGAGGGCGAATTCCTACTGCAGCTCCCACCTCGCTGACACATAGGCTCGCCCCTCGTGCACCTTCGTGTGATCCGTCGATTCAGCTGTTCGACACCATGAGCGGCTGACAGTGCCGCGTCTCGTGGCCCAGCCTGTCCCAGTGGCTGGTCAGCTTCCGCACGCAGACGATGGAGAGCGCTCCGGTCTGTAGCTCTTTCGCACGGCCTGCGAATCAGAGCTAGTGAGCAGGGTGCACGCTTCCAAATGCACCATTCGTGATCATGTCGTCCGTCACGATCCGAAACGAAACGGACGAGAAAGCAGACCAGTGAGTCATCCGCTTTATCGGTTCGATCTCTGCCCTCACCTGCGAGCCTGATCAGCCAGCCGTGCAAGCCCAGCAAACCGAGTAGATGGCTAGTCCCACTAAGATGGCAGCTTCCGTTTCATGAGCATCACACGCGGAGGCCGACTAGTCGGCACGAAAAGCATCGTCCTCCCCCGTCGCGACCTTTGCATGCTCGCCAGCTCCTAGTCTGAACTTCCGCGACTCGAACGCCTTGGCATGAGCCCGCGCGCCTACGGTGGCGTAGAAGATGAAGCCGAAGATGTTGGCGGGAACATTGAAGATAGCGGTCATGTGATAGTCCAAGTCACCGCTCGACCGTGACAACCTTGACAACCCAATGACAAACGCGTGCAGAGTCAGTTGAAGCACCATGCCAACAGTCAGCATCTTCCATCGCGTTCGCGTCTCCTCAATTGCGAGCAGCGCGAAGGCCAGCAGGAAGCTGCCTTAGTAGATAAGGATCCCGATCAACAACATGTCACGCTAGTTCGTTGGTAGATCCGCGCTGGCGCCGAACCACCCGCTACGTGTCGTTGATGGGCAGTCCGATGCATTCCGGCTTACGAGCCTGCTTGCCATTGGTGTCTCAGCGACCTTCAGCGCCAGCGTCCGGCGTGAGCCGGTCGAAACTTCCATGAAGGAGGAAGGGCTGCGGCAGCCAACCAAGTGCCTTCCCCGTGTTCGCATCCTCGCAGCGGGCGAGCTCGATGTCGAAGCTGCCGCTTAGCTCACCTGACTCCGTAAGAACCGTGGTCTTGAGCGCACCGACGATCGGATCACCGGGCCGGCAGCGCACCTTAAGAAGGCGTTCTTGGAACATGATCTTGAACACAACCTGTGTCTCGCCGGTCCCCCCCCTTCGCCATCGAATGCGACGACCAGGCTCCAGTCACCAGCACCGAGCTTTATGCGGTGAGAGCCCGCACTGTCGATGAGGGCGCCGGCACTCGTCGAGTCAAACCCCAGGTGCGCCTTCAGCCCGAATACCTGTGGCGGAAGTATCCCACCGAGCGGCAAGCCGGACCGTGGGCGAGTGATCTGTACCACGAAGGCCGACTCCCCTGAAGACCCGGGGACTATGGTGGCGACCGGGCGGTCCGGCCAAAACACGACAAAGGCAAAGCAGAGCACCGCAAGAAAACCGGCCAACAGAGTCAGCGCTAGGCGAGTCCGTGACGGTTCGGGATCAGGCCATTCATCGAATGGCCCTTGCTTTGCTCTCTCAAACTTTCGGATCTTCAGCTAGACCGTGTCACGGTTGCCACTTTATATGTCTCGACCATCGAGTCGTACATCGACGCCACTAGCGACACGAAGCTTCCCCACGTTGCGAAGATAGCTGACCGGGAAGGCAACTGCGTTTCCGCTAGAGATCGAACCCCTTGGCGATGAGGTCACCGTAGTAGCCAGCAGAAGTTTCGGAAGCCAGGACCCCAGGACGGAACGGGGCAGATGTAAACGCAGAGCTTCGCAAACGCGCGCTCGGCAACGGCCTCTAGGAATTCATCATTCATGATCTGAACCTGCGACAATACTGCGCCCGCTCAGGCAGTGTTGAGTTTGTACGATCTCCATAGAAGTGCCGGTCATTGCCGCTCATCTCATGCTGAGTAACACGTTGGCCGAATAGCGGCTATCCCCAATGTGTCGTCCGCCTGCTGCGGCCGACTAAGCAGGGCAGCTTGTAACAAACTCATCAGTACGGACCAGGGCCATACTATGCCGTCCAAATCGGGCACAACGCCCTCGAGCATCTCGTTATCTGTATTTGGAAAAAGACCGACAGCAACCTCCGATCCCGGTATTCGCCGAGTTCCTCGACTAGTTCGGCGCGTGAAGCGCAGAGCTGATGTCGCACATGGTGCTCACCTTCCTTGCGAGGCGCCGTCTCTAAGAGGACGTACTCATGGCCGTCAGGGAGTGCCTGAAAACACCGTTCCATGAATCGAGCGTCTACGACCCCGCGGAGAGGGAGGCTATGGTTGTTGAAGACGTGAACTCATGCTCCTTGGGGAAGTAAATCAAGCCAAGATCGCAATGTGTCGTACGAGTCAAAGAGCTCGAGTCCGGTAGCACTCCACCACGTCGGACACGCGCCCAGACTAGAAGTTCAGGTGCGCTCCCAAACCACTCTCGTAGCATCGAGTGGAAGGTCTCGTCGATCATGGGCGTATCCAATACTAGTCAGGCTAAGGTTGCTGCGGATCGGCGGCTGGCCGTGATGCGGACCGCCGACTACCAGTGATTTCTCGGCCGCAGGAGGCGCGCCCTTCTCACTGTCCAGCAGGCGGTTGCCACAGCTCGACCTTGTTTCCTTCAGGGTCGATGACCCAGGCAAACTTGCCGTACTCAGAGTCATCGATCTTGTCGAGGAGGTTGCAGCCTTCCTCCTTAAGCACCGCGACCAGAGCGTGCAGGTCTTCAACGCGGTAGTTGACCATGAACGAGGCGTCGCTCGGAGCAAACTGATCGCCGTCCTCCGGACCAACGGACCAGACGGTCGTTCCCCCTGTGGGCTTGCCGTCCGAATCGGTCCACGTGAAGGTGGTACCGCCCCACGCTTGGACATCAATGCCGAGATGCCGCTTGTACCAAGCTTGCAACGCGGGCGCGTCCTTCGCCTTGATGAAGATGCCGCCGATACCAGTGACTCGCTTCATTGAATCCTCCGATGAGTAGTGTTTGGGTAGTGATGAATGCCCAGTCGCCTGTGGCCCAGGCCGATCAGCGACGGGGCGAAGCCGATCCGGTGTTTCGACCTGTTGAGCAGCACATTGCAACTGCCCGCGTAGGTCTTCCGGATAGAGGAGGGATGACCGCCTCCGTACTCGAAAGGCTCCGTCCACTCTCCATGCAGCAGGAAACCGTTCCATCATGCCGAATAGTGAACGCAAGAAGCCCTCGGCTTGGCATAGCGGCAACCGAAACACGAGGCGAAGCGTCAGGGCAGTCTCAATCGCAAGGTCCGAATACCTGCGCGGAGCGCCACGTCTGGTCGAGGGCTTGGCCTTCCATGCCTTGATTACCTTAGGTGTGACCCAACAGGGTGATATCGCCACGCTGGACGAGGGCACGGTTGTAGGCCGCCCAATTGGTGACACGGTCGCGGGCCTTATAGTTCGGGTGCACGCGGGAGTTCATGCTACGGCCATCGGTTCCGGCAGGCTGATCACCTTAGGGAGACCACCTGTTGGTCCCAGGGCGGCAAAATTGTGCACCACCGCCCTACCGCCACTGAGGCATCCGAGATCACCGAGGTGTGTCAACCCGATCAAGCACGGCTCTCCCATTCTGCCAGCCTAGCGCCCTGGCGTTCACCTGCGGCGCGCGGAGAGCGCTGTCGGGTGCAATGCCCGGTTAGGCTCCTGCACCTTCTTTATCCCGGCACCAACGCCAGGTAAGCCCCCACCAGATCCTGAACCACCGCACATGTGTACTCCCCATCGTTCCCCTTTTTCGCCTTGATAATTTTCCCGCCTTCCTCCCGTACGCGACGGACACTTTCGGCGAGGTCGCCAACGGGGAGATGGATCATCCAGATGGGCGGCAGACCCAAGTTCACACCGCGCGCGTGGCAGACTCCCGCCACCGGCTTTCCATCATCGCCGAACATGTCGTAGTCGGCGTAGCGCTCGCCTGCGTCCTCCATCTCGACATCCTGCACAGACCATTCAACGACCTGTCGATAGAAGTCACGGGTTGCCGAGGCGTCGGAGACTGTCAGGTCGAGCCAGGCGATGCGACCCACACGCGCCGCGCCGCCGTCAGGCGGGGAAATCGCCTCCGCAGAAACCACTGGGATGATCCCGAACGCCGCCCCATTCGGATCGAGCAGCACCGCCCATTGGCTCTTCGCATCGTGCATAAGCTCGCTCCCGCCCAAGTCAAGCGCACGCTGCACACTGGCTGCGACATCGGCGACCTGAATGTGCGGCATCCACTGGAGCGGAAGGTGAGCATATTCCGCGATGCGCGCGCCTAGGCCGACGATCGGCATGCCCACGTTGTTCATCAGATCCTCGCGCCAAAGCGAATTCTCGCCCGTGCTGAGTACGCGTGAGTAGAAGCGCACTTCACGTTCGTGTTCGGGAACGGCGATGTCGGCGCTAAGGATTCCGCCGACGCGCGGGACAAAGGGGTCACTCATGGTTCGCGTCCTAGTTGACATCACGTTGGTCGCGTGATGGCTCATTTGCCAGATATCATAGTCCTAATGAGCTCGCTATCGCGGCAACCATTCTTGAAGCCAGAGCCCAAGACTTTCTCGAATAATCGTGTTGGGTGGAGTTGGAGTTCGCGCGGGTTGATCCCAAGGCGGCCTAACGTCTTGATCGATCAGCGGTCGAGCGAAGCCCGATCCGTTGCATCGGCTTGTTAGATGATGCCTTCCCAACCGTGAACAGCAACCTACTGAGTAAGAGAGCGGCGATAGTAGCTGGGTATACCGGCCAGAAGCCATACAACAATGACGGAGTCCCGCTGGTCGCTGCCTCATACACAATCACATGAATAGTGACTCCTACAACAGTAGCAATGACGACGAGGCTTGGAGCGAGGCGGGCCTGACGAAGGCAGGCGTACGCCACCGGCAAACGAGTCGTCAAACCACCGACACAGCGGAATCCATCACCGAAGGGTTGCTGCGGCTGATTAGGACCGTAGTAGAAGATCCCGAACGGACTCGCGGGCGCGGGTGATTCGGCAAAATAAAGTTGTTGGGCCCGACGCGGGGAAGGCCGTCGGAGTAGATCAGGCAACTGTTACCAGTCGAGTTGGGTTGGGTTGCGCCTGGTAGAAGTCTTCAGGAGCCTCAAAGGGAAACTCGACCTTGGCTATCTGGGTCCCCCAACGGTTGGACATGCGCCCATACAAGCCCGCCGCCCAGGACTGGCTGCCACCGATCGGATCGCGAGTGCAATCGGTGGTCAGTCCCCGGAATCCGGTCGAAGGATTTTGGGCTCCTGCTCCTGCACGAATCAAAACCGGATCAGACAGGAAGCCGTCGAAAGCATGGGCATAACGACCAGCAAAGTAGGTTTCGATGAACTCTGTGGTGGAAGAGCCACTGAAGGTGATCAAGACATCACCACGATCATTCACTCACAGTGAAGGTGTGTAGTAGTGTCGATCAGAGTCCTGGATTAATCCGTTTGTAAAGAAGCGCTGCGTGTGCGGATCGAAGATCCACTCGCGAACCACGCTTAGTTGTCGCGCCGTTGTTGAAGAATGCCAGCGTACCGGTGTTCACGATAGAAGTGCCCGAGTTGCGATCGAAGATCGATATATTGCTGGGCTTCAGCTCGACTATGTAATTAGGCCCGACAGCCATCGACGCGTCAGGCCGAATTCCGGCGCAGGGTTCTTTCTTCTTGGTTCCCGGGAAATCGACGAGCACCTGCGGAGTGTCGCCGGCCACTACCAAGGGAGAGGCCGTCGCGATGGTCGGCGCAACAAGAATGAGCAGCAGGCTAGCTCCGGACGAAACTTTGCGACGACATGAGTGGTGGGAGTGGCCGTTCATTGTGGGAGGCATCTTGTTATGGCTCGGCCTGGGGCGCATGGGGCGATGCCATGGGGCGGCTAGCCTGCGAACTCTGGGAGTGGAGGATGCCCAGATTGAACCTGCGGACTATCCCGCCAATATCAACGGCGGATGCCGGGAGCCGGAGAGGAATGGAATCTCCGGAAAAGCAGGGCTTCGGCCCGGCGATGCGCACGCAAGGCCTCGGGACGAGCCCCATGGCCAACGCCGGGAGTAATCCTGGGCGCTATAGGTATGCCGCAGTCTAAATTGCTAAGGGCTCGATTCGATCGAGTGCGGCTGGCAACGGATCCTCAAAACGAGGGGCGCGCTCGGCTTCAACGGACGACTCGTGACGAAAAATCGTGAGGGAGTGGCTCTAAGTCGCGTCCGATCTCGCGAGCGCTACTGCTGCTCGTCGCCAGCCTCTTCGCGCCCACTCCAATGCACCGTCCGCTGCGGGAACGGGATGTCGATCTCAAGCTCACGGAAGCTCTCGACAACGCGCGTCAAGATTGCATCCACGACGCGCCCACGCAAACTCGGCTCGGGCACCCAGACACACAGGTCGAAGTGCAGAGCCGAGTCACCAAGCAAGCGAAAGCGCACGCGCGGAGCTGGATTCGCACACACATTCGTGGCGCCCAAACCTATGTCGAGCAGCGTCTTCTTGACCAGGTCAACATCGGAGTCATAGCCGACGCCTACCGGAATGGCGACCCGCATCGAGGTCGCGCCGCCACCGCTCTGATTGACGATCTTTGACTGACCGATGACCGAGTTAGGGATCGTGATGTGAACATCGCTACGCGTTTGGACGCGTGTCGAGCGCAGCCCGATGTGCACGACCTCGCCACGCACTCCATCATCCAACACGATGTAGTCGCCGAGTCGATAGGGACCGTCAGCGACAATGAACACACCGGCGAACAGGTTCGACAAAGTGTCTTTGGCTGCAAAGCCGACCGCGACGCCGACGATTCCAGCGGAGGCCAACCAGCCCGCTGCATCGATCTCCCAGATTTGCAGCAAGGAGTACAGCGCCAGGCTCAGCACGATCACTGTCGCGAGGTTTGCGAACAAGGGCACCGTGCGCAGATCAATCAGCGGGAAGCGATCCGACAGCTCACTCGCGTATTGCAGCAGGATGGCCGAGATACGCATGCCCAGCAGCGTCCACATGCCAAGCCCCAGCGTAAGCAGACCCCGTCCTACTTCTGCGCCCCAACTCTTCGTCGCCTCGGGACCGCTTACCAGATTCACCGCGACGAAGCAGCCGCCCAAGACGACGGACACGATGACTGGCCAACGCAGGGCCGCCAAGATGCGCTCGTCGACATCATTGTTCGTACGGCTTAACAACACGGCCAGACCGCGCAGCACGACGTAATGCAACAAGAGGCCGATCAGGATCGAGACCCCCACGGTCGCCGCAGCGATGATCGGCCCCTTGCCGTATTGATCGCTGATCCAAAGACACAGCTGTTCGACCAGGCCGGCCTTATCGGCAAGCGAGCTTTTGAGGCTTGGCTGGAGCATCATGCAGGCAGCCTAACGCTTGAGAGCGCTGGGCCAAAATACTGGCAGCAACTCCTACAGATCCAAGTTTCGTTCCACACCCGTTAGCTACGGCATGACTTCGACGCGGACGGAACCAGCAAGTCATGTTTCATGTAGTGATCGGTGACAGATCCTTCGCGCGCGCCCAGTTGCCGCCGAAGCCGAAATAGTCGTCCTCCATGATCATGTGGTTCACGGCTTGCTAGAACCAAGGCGAGCCCTAATCGACCGTCGCGCCACACGTGTAGAACAAATGGCTCTACACAGAATTGCCGGCCTCGTCGTTGGCCGGGTTGTCAACAGAGCTTTGCTGAACGCTGCCGAAGCTTAATCCACGACCGTGGTTCCAGCTGGAACCGGGTCCGTACTGAGCCAACGCAGGGGCTGATGCACCGGCCAGCATGATCAGAGTGAAGGCGGAAGACGTGTCTGCTGGCAAGCTTGAGACTTCATGGGGTGAGGCAAGAGAGCGAGTGGGAGCCCCGAGACCGCGATGGAATCGGACTGGACACCTTTCTCTGCTCATCGCCCGAGACCTTTAGACGGGAACTAGGAGCAAATTGTCAGAGAGGGTCCCCTGCGAAGATCAACGCGCAATCGGCTCCCCAACTGGCCGCATGGCTGACTGCCGCTCGGTTAGAAACGGTGTGGCAGCTTCGACGCCAGGCGATCGAACGCCGACTGCTCTTCCTCGCCCATTCGATCCAATGCAATCAAGTCCTGCTGCTCGAAGGGATCCTCGCGCAGGTCATAGAACTGATCCTCGCCCTGCTTGCTGCGAATCAATTTGAAGCGCTCGCCGCGGATGCCTTGCATCCAATCCTTATAGGGCGCAGGCCCGTTCGGCTTGAAGCGCTCGACATAGATCGTCTCTCGCAGACTGGCGTGCGCCGGCTCCTTGAAGTACGGCAGCAAGCTGATCGAATCCGTCGCCTTCGACTCGCCCCCAGCGAGCTCGACGATCGTTGCGAACAAATCCGTCGCCAGCACCATGGCATCGCATTCGCCATGCGTGACACCCGGTCCACTGATGATCAAAGGCACATGCACGCCGCCCTCGTGAACGGTGCCCTTGCCGTGATCCGAGGGGTAGGGCGCGCTCGTGATCTCGCCGCTCGTTCCATTGTCCCCAATGACGATCACGATCGTGTTCGGGTCCAAGGACTTCAGGATGCGCCCGATCTCGGCGTCGAGCGCTTCGATGATCGCCTTGCCATGCTCGACCGGCGTATCGGCGGGCTCCCCGCTCAATTCGAAAGAGTGCAGATCATCCGGTGGCGCATGCAGAGGGGTGTGTGCGGCATGCGGTGCGATCCACAAGAAGTCCGGCCCGCCCGGCTTGGCGACGTGCTCGATAACATCATCGGCCAAGACTTTCGTCGCATACTCGAAGGTCGGGATCTCCTTGCCCATGACCGTCTTGCGCCAGCAGAAGTATTCGCTTCCGGGTACTGGCTCGATGTTCAAGTTGCTACGTGTGCCCGAGAAATAGTCGAAGCCCAGGTCCAACGGATGGCTCGGGAACTGTTCTTTATTGCCCAGGTGCCACTTCCCGAAGGCGGACGAGCGGTACTCTTTCGGCAACGCATCCGGTATCGAGACTTCATCGATCGACAAGCCGGGCCGCACAACCTTCTGGTTGCGCATGATCGTGCCGATCTCGGTGCGGAAGGAGTACCGGCCAGTCAGCATCATCGCGCGCGTCGGACTGCAAAGCGGGTTCGCGTAGGCGCGCCGAAAGAGCAGCCCCGACTCGGCCAAGCGATCGATGTTCGGCGTATTGCCCGGGTCCGGGTGAGCGGCATAAGCCGCAATGCGATCGACACCAATGTCATCGATGATGATCAGCGCGATGTCGGGCTTCTCGCTCTCCTGCGCAAGCCCAAGGCTGGGCGCGAGCGCCATCGCAAGCGCAACGAGTGTGCTGCGCAACGTGCTATCAAGTTTGACCATTCGAATCGTCATGAATGCAGGGAGTCCGCGTCGTTTCTGATGATCGAAAAGAGGGCGCTTCATGCGGTCTTCCCGCATGACGATAGGCAATATCTGCTTGCGGTGGAGTGCCGCCATGACGAGAGTAAGCAGCTTAGCACGCGGCTACAGATGGGGCGAGGAGAGCGCCTGCAGTCCCAACCCGCGCTGCCCTGACACGACTCTGGAAACGGATTTTTTCCAAACGACCCCAGTCAGCGTCAGTCGTCGATATCCCCGGCATAACCAAGCTCTTGCAGATGTTGCTCATCGACGAGCGAATCACCATTGCCTTATCGATCGAAGCTGTTTCTCCCGAAGCCTGCCTTCTGAACCGACAAGCTCTCGTCCAGCATCCCGCTGAGACGCTTGGTGACCTCCGGTTCGGCTGCGGACAAATCGACGAGCTCGTGCGGATCCTGTGTCAGATCAAACAAGAATTCCACGCTGCCTTCTCGTCGCAGGAGCTTCCAGCGCCCGGTCATCAACGAGAACGAGCGGTGCTGCCGCGGAGTCATGCCAAAGACCGGAGCCTCAACATAGTCGCCGGCCAGCACATCCATGCCCGGGCCCTGCTCGAGGAAGGCCGTGTCACGCAGTTCAGGAATGAAGCCGACGGCCGTCGGCAGCACATCGATCGATGACAACAAGCGGTTCGAACCACGCGGTGCCTCGCCAGGCACACGGATCATCAGCGGCACGTGCAACTGCTCGTCCCACACATCCCATGGCCCGCGCTGAAGTGTTGCCCAAAGCCTTGACCATGGTCCCAGGTCAGCACGAAGACAGAGTCATCCCACAAGTCCGACGACTTCAACTTGTCGATCAAGTCGCTGACTTGTTGATCAGCCAACCGCAGCGAGCCGTCATAGAAGTTGATCAGCTTGGTTGAGTTCTCATCCCAACCCTTCGCATTGACTTCACCGAGTGTCTCGGGGATCGATTAACTCTGCATGTAGTTGGCCAGGGCATCGTCCTACTTGGACATCAATGCGTAATCGAGTGGTGGATGCCGCTTGGGCCCATATGGCCCGAGGACATCCATGTAGTGAATCCACAGGGAGAAGGGCTCCTTGGTGGAGTCGAGCCATGCGAAGGCGTCTCGATTCGTGTCAGCGCCGCTGCGCCTGTCGCCTTCGAGCTCGGTCCAGACATCGAAGCCGTGCGCCAAGCCGGCGACCCTCTTGGCCGGAGCAGCGCTCACGAATCTGCCGGCACGCTGAAGCCTCGCGTCCCGTGTTGGGATCAACTTCGAACAATCCACGCAGCGGCTGTTCCATGGCGTCAGATGACGCAAGCACACCTTCGATCAGCACGGGCTGCTCCACTGCTAGCGCGGCCTGTTCGCGATCCGGCACCTGTTGCGGCAAGGCGATAAGACCGGCTTTCTCGAAGCCCTCGAGCGACGAAGGAGCCCGCAGCCTTGCGTTGTTAGCGAGTGTCGCCATCGCCGGCAAGCCCTCCACCCGATGCTGCCCATGTCACGACCGTCAGAGTAACCAGCGCGAAGACTGATGCTGCGACCTGAATACTCTGCGGCAGCTGCCTGGCAAAAGAGTTCCTGGTCGACTCAAGGACGCAAGCTTCAGGCACGCCCGTGCGTTGTGCGATCACCTCTGCTGACAAGCCCTCGACGTAGCGCAAGAGAACAGTCGTTCTGAGCGGCTCGTCCAGTTCCGTGATCGCCGTCGCAACTTGGCGTTACACCTCCCCTCTCTCGAGCAGATCGTGCGTCGATGGGCTCGATTCCAACTGAGCCGCTGTGTGCTCACGCTGCGAGCGTCGTGAATCGTCACGCAGCCGATTCCAGAGTCGCGAGCACAGAGTGCGCCGCAACCAACCACGCCCAGTTGCCTCACCGCGCGCGCTTACGCAGTGCTGCGATCTAGGTGTCTTGGAGCAAGTCATCGACGGTGGCCGGATCCTGGATCAAGCCGTGAGCGACGCGATCGAGCCAGGCAGCATCAGCCAGGAACTGCTCGGACTGGGGCATGGATTTCGTGATGCCCTGACAGACCCCGCACACTCTGAAATGGGGACCAGAATTCGAAGAATCCGGGCGAGCACGGCCTACGGCGCCCTGCTCTTGGCCTGCTTGGCAGCGCCGGGCCAGCCCGGACCCCCTCCTCCATCCGGCAACACTGAGCTTGAGAAACGGCAAGAAGTGCACTAGAAGTCAACGAATTACAGTTCTGTTCGTCGGGATGGGATTCGAGACCTGAATGAATGGCCCGGACCCAGTACCCTCAGTCCTGCCTCCCCAGCCTGGCCTGCGCCGTCGCAGCCGAGTGAGGCGGAAGATCAGCGGATCTCGCTCGTAGAGAGCACCCCTGCGCCGATTCTCCCGTCATTCGCGAGCCCAGCGAACCCCATCACGAGAACCACATGGCACGCCCCACGCCCCAGTCCTTTGAAAAGCGCCAGCGCGAGCGCCGCAAACAAGAGAAGCGGGCGGAAAAGCTCGAGCGACGACTTATCCGGAGCGAGGAAAAGCGCCGTTCGAAAGAGGAAGGCTACGTCCCTGGCGAGCTCTCCGACGAAGAGTACCGATATAACGAATGGGAAGAGGGCGATGCAACGGCTGAGGCTGAGGCTGAAGCCTGATACGGCTGAGTCTCTCGGAAGCGTCGCACCACGGTTTAGTGCCGTTGGCTTGATTCACGAGCGACGACGTTTCCATTGGAACTGTGCGCTGACATGAGTTCCTGGATAGAGGATCGATTCGCGTTGCACTTGCCTTACGCAAGTCCGCGACCTTGCCTCTAGGCTGTGAAGAGCAGGCACCGAGTCAGGGCAAGGGCAAAAATCGCCGCCCTCTGAGCCGCCAGCGCGGTCGCGAGCGCCCGCCAACGGAACAGATGCTCGACGAAGCCAAAGGCTCCCCACGCGAGGAACACAATGGTTAGAGTTCCTAGCGCAAGCTGATAGGGCACATTCGAGATCATGGCAGGGAAGAAAATCTCGACACCGGCACTGACGACCTGGATCAAGGCTGCCAACCCGTAGCAGTCGTTCCCGAGTACATACCACTCGAGCCAGGGCGAGGCATGCGCAGCGCCGAACCGATCCATTGCATCAAGACCGCTACCGGCAGAACCACGACCAGACACAAGAATGCGAAGTACTGTGTCGTGTAATGGCCGAGCCCCGTTTCGTGCAAGGCTTCACCGAGTTTGATCTGTTCCGCCCTTAGGCTCTGGAGCGGCTCATAGAGCAATGCAACCGCGATGCAGATCACAATCAGAAACTTGACCGGGTTGACGTAGGTTCGCCGCTTGCCGTCAATCCAGGCCCGCGCGACACGCCCCGGCCCGCGAATCAGTTCGAGTAGCGTCCGCCAGAAGGGCGAATCGATACTGAGGAACACACTGATGGCACCCGTGATGATTCTGCTGAAACGAAGAGGCGGCAGTTCCAGCAGCTGGGCCATGCGGGGCAATAGTGCGCAGCAACGAGCGGACCTTCTTACTAATACATACCAGCGGCGCGCGTTCCACACTCTTCGCATGCGGCGCTCATCGAGGTCCCATCTGTCTGCAAAGGCTCTGCGGGCTTCTTCATCGGTAGCTAGCGTACTCGGAAACCTGCTGCTGCTTGGAGCTTGGTCTACACGGGCGAATGCGGATCAACGAGGCGAGAGGTGGAGGATTCACGGCCGTGGTTCTTCGAGGGAACATCACGGTCAGGTCAGCAAGTGTCTCGGCCAGGATCTCGAGCCCACGCATATCCCCCGCCAGACGGAAGTCCGAGTCACTTCAACTCGATCAATAGAGGCGCGACATCCTTTTCGAGATCTGTCACGTCGACTGCCTGATCTAGCACGACTCTATTGTTCACGACCATAGTTGTCATGTAGCTCGCGAGAGGCATCTCGAACTCGATATCAGCATCAAGCCCACGCTGCGCTTCAATCAGGAACGCCTTCTGAAGCATCAACTCCGGTGTGCCATCAGGGAGTAGCTCATGCAGCGCAAACATAGCCGTGTGTTGCTCGGATCGAAGCGTAGTGGACACCTGGAAGCGCCGCGAAGTGCTCGGCCGCAGATCCACGTTCATGAACTTGCGCGCCCCCAGGGTGCCGCGGCCAGCTATGTGCCAGACGCTACGCGGCGCCGAACGACGAACCTCCACCAGGAAAGTCTGCGCGCCGTGCCAACGTACCTGGCGTTTGAATCTGATGTTGTTGGGACCGTGCATGCTGCCATGTCCGCCCATTCGCCGCGCACCGCAGACGGAGTCTTGCGAGCCGAAGTAGGACCACATAGCCTGACCTTCAGCAGGATCTCTGATGCGTCAGTCGTGCTGCGCTGGATTCCACTCAACGACGGACGCGAACTGCGCTTGAAACAAGCCAGAGGTCAAGTCGATGACTTCGGAAGCGCTGCCGAAGCGCTCGTGTTCGTCAAGCGCAATGGCTTTGTCCGCAAGCTTGTGACGGAGTGAATCGGAGCGGCACGCGGCCCTCCGATGACCCCAGCATTCCTGCATCATGATGAGAATCAGTCGCGTTGCACAGCTCACGCGCGCGAGAGGCTATTGCCACACGCTGAAGACTACGACGCCGACGGGACACCTCAGCCATCTACGACTTCGGCAGTCGCATTCCAAACACCGCCGCCGAGGCCACGAGCGAATAGGCACCCAGCCCAAGAGCGATCGATTGCATGCTGACACCTCGATCGATCATCACCCCAAGCAGCGGCGGAGCCAGCGCTGTGCAAGTGACCATCATGACCGTGGCCATGCTTCGGATCGCTCCCAGATGCTTGACCCCGTAGCGCTCGGCCCAAGTCCCACCAATCACCGGGTACGCGAATCCACCGGCGACCCCCATGCCAATCATCAGCACGAGGGACATCGAGGAAGAGGTAAACAGACCGATCGAAAACAAGGCCAATGAATACGGCAGCAAGTAAATGGGTAGCAAACGCGCCGCAGTGTGCCGATCGACCAGCATCCCCGCCAGCGGAGCAGCGATGACTTGAGCGATGGATAAAACGATGAAGCTCGATGCAAAGAGTTCGCGACTCCAATCCATCGAAGCACGCAGCACATCCTGATGAAACATCAGGCCTGTATTGATGAAGGCAGGAGCCAGCACGACGGGGAGCAAGCGATAGAAGCCAGGGTCGCGTAGCACGTCGCGCGTCGTCCATTGCCGACCCGGTTGTCCGGCCTTCTCCGCGGCGTCGAGCTCTTCCAACAACTTCTCGTGCCGGGCCTCATGCCCGCGCAACAAGCCGAATAGAGTCGGCGTGATCGCGAGCACCATGAAGGCACCGCACGCGATCCAACCCGTGCGCCAGCTCGGATCGAACGCAAGCAGAGCGACAATCGATAGCGGCAGGATCGCTTCCCCCGCGGGATGACCGAGGCTAACGATACTGAGTGCTTTACCGCGTTGGACATCGAAGTAGCGCGCGGTAGCTGTGCTCGACAAGTGGGACGCCAAGCCTTGGCCGAAAAGTCGCAAGCAGAATAGTGCGCACACGAGCGCCCCCAAACTATCGGCGATCGAAATGCCCAGACAGGCCAAGCTCAATCCGGCGCAGACGAAGAGCGTGTAACGCCGTAAGTCCACCGAGTCGACCAAGCGGCCCAAGTACCCGAGGCAAACCGCACTCGACAAGGTGGCTACCGCATACCAAGAGCCATAGCTGCCGTGAGTCAACCCAAAGTCCGTCAGCAGCTGTTCCTTGAACAGACCGATGAACCAGGTCTGACCAAAGCTGGACGCAAAGCTCAGCAGGAAGCCGTACAGCAAGTACCGGCGATTCCGCGTGATAAAGTCGAGGAAGCTCAAGGAGGAGAGGCGGCGCGGATCGCTCGGGGCCGTGAAGCATCTTCGCCTGAGGGTGGCAGAAACTCACGCGTCAACGTGCGCAACAAGGAGACTTCCGTGAATCCAAGGGAAGCTTCGTCAGACCTCTTCATCGTAGCTCAGGCACGACGCGAACTGCACAGGCACTCTCTTGAGCAGCTGCTAGTCTTGGACTGACTCGCTCAACCGTATTTTATGCTCGTGGCGTGTCGCGGCCCTCGAGGCGCGGTAGTGCCGAGTCCGTTGCCTCCGAATCAGCAACTCGGCTTCCCCCTTGCGAACGTGAAGACGCGCCGCTGCTTTCAGTATCAAATTGCGTTCGCTCTTGCTCATCTGGCCATCGGCCATAGCAGCATCCGCCAACGCGCGAATCCATGCACGTGCATTCTGATCACTGACGACTCCGGTTCGCAGCATTGATTCGACTGGCGACTGCAGAAGCGCTTCTACCTGATTCTGCGGCACTCCCAAATGCTCTGCGAGTTCATGCAAAGCGCGAGTTTCGCGCTCTTCAAGCACTCCATCCGCCTTCAAGACAGCGACGACCCATTCAATGAGCTCGACTCGAGAAGTCGTTTGCTCGATGCCCATGCCTGTGGGCTGAGCCGAGCTCAGCTGGCGATCGCCGAGGTTGGCCAGGAGCTTGCGGCCCTCTGCAGAGGATCGATCCTCGATGCGATGCAGCGACCAAGTCGACCGGTCGCCGCGGCGCGGCGCGTCGCAGTAGCGGCAGCTCGCTGCGATTCCACCGCTGTCGTGCGCGCCACAGTTCGTGCAGTGAACGGTCGTGAAGGCATCGTCCAGGCGCGTCAGTTGGCCCGCTTTGCGCGAGAACAGAAAGAGTGATTTACGCAAGTGCCGTGTCGCTCCAATGCGCTCCTCTTTGCCCTCTTTCCAGAGTGCATCGACTCCGTCCCAGACGATTTGGAGCAACGCGTGATCTTCCGCTTCTCCCTTGAGCAGGCCGAGCGTGCGAACGGAACCCACGGCAGAGTCGACCGAGAACCTGCGCGTGCCATCGTCTCCCACGGTCACCTTCTGTTCGTAACTCTCGCACAGCTCGTCACTGGCGACGCGGGCAAGCGGATCAATCTCGCCTTGACGCCGAGCGGCTTGCAAGCGCCAGAAAGCAACCGAGGCATGATCCTCAAACATCGGGACATTCATGCCAGGATCGTGCTGCAGATAGTCGTCGAGCCCAGCGACCTGGCTCTCGTGGTCTTCGCGCCACTCGCTCGTTTGGGTGATCTCGGTCAACACCCAATCGAATTGTCCGCTGCGGGCCAAGCACTCGCAGTAGCTGCACTTCGCCGAGCGGTTCATTTCCAGCGGCGCGGCACAGTTCGGACACTTGCCCTCGATCAGACCTTCACCAGTCAAGGTCTTCGTGCCCCGGCGGCGCACGAAGCTCCAGCATTCGCTAAAGAATGAACGAGAGATTCTGGAGCCCGATATCAACTCGCTCGACACCCGATCCTCGCGCTCGATCGTCGCCCGGAAGGGAATGCGCACGATGACCGTGTCGAAGTGTGCTCCGCTTGATAAAGCGGCGATTGTCAGCGGTCCGGAACCGAGCTCGGTCATTCGCTGTCGCCAGCCATCGCGCATTTGCTCGTCGATCTGTAGCGAGAAACGCTCATAGACTCCATCTGAGACAAAGGGTCGTAGCTTCTCGAGATCCTGCGAACACCATGCGGACTGCGCCAAGCGGAAGGCGCGATCGACGCGCTTCAAGAAGCTCTTCTCATCGAAGCCCGGATCGTTGCGCTTGAGAGAAGCCGCTACATCATGTGACTTACGATTGCGAACCTGCGGCGCGACACGGCGAATGACTCGCTGCTGATGCCCCCACCAGCCCTTACGCATGCCGATCAGGCTCACGAAAGCTATGACAATCAGGGTGGGTACACCTATGACCGGATGCTCGAAGGCCAGATAGATGAGCCAGGAGATGATATCGCCACCTCCGCCGTAGCCACCGCCACCGCCACCGCCACCAAAACTACCACCGCCACCCGCCTGCATCGCTTCGGCGATGGGACTGGCGAGACCAACAGCGAGGATCAGAAGCGTGAATCGAAGCATGGTATGCCGGAACGGAGGCTCTCTCGACGCCCACTTTCGCTTCGCGGGGCCACGCATTCAATAGGGGTGTCGGACCACTCAGGCTTCGGGCGCTCAACGCGCGTCGTGTTTTTGCCTGCGCCCGTCGAGCTTCCGCGAGAGTCGCGCGCCCAATCCTGGAGGAGCTGCGAGCGCGATCGATTGGAGAGACTAGAATCATCGGGTCTCATGAAGGTTTCACCTAACCGGTTTCACGTTTGGCTCTTGCTGTTGCTGATCGCATGCCTATCCGCCAGCGTTTCCGCACAGAGTTCCAAGCAACGACGCAGCTTTCGCCGCGCCTTCCGCCCATCGGATAAGGCGCAGGAGTCACAAGAAGCGCGCGTCTCCGCCATCGCGAGCCTGGCCGCATTCGATACACAACTCGCGGTCGAGCTCTTTGCCGAAGCCTGGATGCAAGTCGAGGCGGAGGCGTTGGAGAGCGAAGAGGACCAGCAGCCGTACTTGTGGCGTGGCTTTCGTGACAAACGCTTGGAGCTCCGCGCCGAGCTGAATGCACGGCGCGAGTTGCACGACCTGCTCGCGGCGGCGCTGCTTGAATGCAAGACTGGCGAAGCGCTCGCTTGGATGTGGTCGCAGGCACAGTCCGATCCAAAGTTGCCGATGACGCTACGGCTACTCATGTCGCAGCGGGCGCCAGAAGCCCCCGATTGGAAGTTGCTGGCTGAGTCAGTCAAGCGTGCACGCAAAGTCGAGGACATCGATATCACGCTATCGGCAACGAAGGCGGCCGGCCCCGCCGAGCAGGCGGCCAGCGATTTTATCGTCGAGTGCCTATCGCATGACGACGCCGGCATTCGCGAGCTGGCCGCGCAAACAGCCGCCAGCCTCGCGTTGCCTGCTGCCATCGAGCCCTTGATCGCCGGCCTGGAAGGCATCCAGGGCCGTACGCTCCTGTGCTTCGTTCACGCTTTGGAGGTGCTGACTGATGCACACATCGGGCGCACTTCGACTGCTTGGCAGCAGTGGTTCGAGCGAGAGGGCGCCAGCTACGTCGCCGGCGAGCACAGCCTGGGTGCTGGTATTGCCAAGGCCAAGGGAGGCGGACAAGGACCGAGCTACTACGGCATTTCTTTGACGGGTGAGTCCGTGCTCTTTCTGTTCGACAGTTCTCGTTCTATGGATCGCGCTCTGAGCGATGGTTCGCGCAAGCCGGAGCCCGGTGAAAAGTCGCGTTTCTCGCGTGCGCAAGAGGATCTGATGCGAGCCCTCGGCGCCTTGCCAACGGGCTCGCACTTCAATGTCATTACCTTTGCGGGTTCTCTCCAGCTCTTCTCTGAAAGCCCCGTCGAGGTCAACGAGGACAGCATCACTTAAGCACAGGAATGGATTCAAGAGCTTGAGATGAGTTTAGGAACACGGCTGTACGACGCGCTCGACATCGCCTTTCGTTGCGCCGGCAGGCAATCCGAAGACCGCTACTACGACACCAACGTCGATACGATTGTCGTCCTGACGGACGGCGCGCCGATCGTCAATGGCAAGCGAGACTCGCCGCCCCGCATCCGTTCCGCGGTCAAGCGCTGGAACTTGAACGAACGCGTCGTGCTGCACATCATTGGACTCGGAGATCAGATTCCGAAGTTCATGCAGCTGCTTGCGGAAGACAACGGCGGCCAGTTTGCGCAGCACAAGTGACTTACGCGCAGTGAGCCCGTTGATGACTCGTACGGGTTCGAGATTGCAGCTCTTGGCAGCCGGCTTACTGACGAGCCCAGGACTCCAGCCTGATGTATAGAGGCGTGCGAACTCTCGCTCACGCCCTTCGCGTATCCCCGCTCGGCATCTCAAAGTCTAGGGGGGCGGATCCTTTCAACTCGTCGAGATGGCCTCAAAGTAGTAGGACGCTTCCGGCAACGGATGTAGGAAATCAGGTTCATAGTCGAAGTACAAGCTCTTTAGCCCACCCGCTTTAGGTGCCAGGAACGGCTGCCGCCCTGTCGACTTGAAAGTTGTGCCAGTGTTCACGCCAAAGGCCACCATCCGAGTCTTCACATTGAAGAACCACAGGACGGTGTGCTCCTGGCCAGCTGTGTAGCCAACACCCAGATCACCGAAGCCTTCCACATTGAACCGTCCGTTCTTTATCACAGCGCGGGCTACAGCCTCACCTTGGTCATTGCGTGCGACTGCCGTCAGCGCACGACTATTCACATCTTCGGTCCACCCGTTCCAGATCGTCAGAAGAGATCCACCCTTGTAATAAGTGTGAGCAAGGCTCTTCTTCGGATAGATACACAAGATGTCCGATCCATTGTCACGGGCTTTGAGGTGCAGCAAGTGCCGCGCCACTACGGAACTGGGCACGCCAACTTTGGCGAGCACTTCGGCTCCGTTCGTCTCGATCTTGTCACCCTTCGGTCGCCCGCCGACGACCTCGCAGGTGCCTGCCCAGGGATGTCGTTCAAGAAGTCTGCGTAGAACAAAGTGTCCGTCACGCAACTTGAAACAGCATCACACTAGCCATCAGCAATACACACAAACGCATTCGATATCTCCTTGGGGATTCATCCGGGATGTGAACGCGACTATTGCGCATGCATCACCACACGGCGATTGGCTGGCGAAGGAGAACGAGCGACAGGAAACCAACCCGCCTTCGACTCTTCCTTCCTTGCTCTCCCTCGGACCGCTCGAAAATTCTCTCTGCGCGTGCGCAGTCACCAGTGCGCGGGGAACCAAGGCACCCAAGGTGGGGGCCAATAGAGAAACGGGCGAGCGGCAACCTTCTTAGTCACGACTTGGGGAGCACCCAAACTCGCCAGCGTAATAGCCCAAGCCATAAGAACTTACGCCCGCAGATTTTGTCTATCGAGTCCGGATCCGAGCTGCGACCGGGAAGTGGTCTGAAGGAAAGCGACCGTCACGTTGCGTGCGATTGATCTCTGCTGACAGGACTTCCCACTGCTTGGATACGAGAACGGCGTCGATCTTGGCTCCATCCGTCTTCCCCTTGAAGCCATTGAAAGTTCCGACGCCCTCTTGATCGGGGTGCAGCACCCGAAAGCTGTCCACCAGCGGAGTGCGTTCATCCCGCAACAGTTGCAAGAAGGCGGGATTGTCTTCGCCGGCATTGAAGTCGCCCATCAACACAACGGGAAGCTCGTCGGGCAGCTCGCTTGTTTGCCCATGCATGCGGTCCAAAATGAGTTGCGCAGCACCGACACGCGACGGCTGTGAGCGATGGTCCCAATGGGTGTTGAAGACCAGGAACTGAGAGCCTCCGGCCAAGGCCTCGAAGCGAGCCCAGGTGCAAAGCCTCGGAATCGAGTTGCCCCAACTCGAAGATGCGACCACTTCGGGCTCGTCCGAGAGCCAGAAATCGCCATGCTCGAGCACGCGCAAACGATCCTTCTTGAACAGGATCGATGAGTATTCGCCCTTCGTCTTGCCATCATCGCGGCCGACGCCGATCTCTTGATAGCCGGGGCAAGCGCTGTGCAATTCGTCGAGTTGAAATCGCAGCGCCTCCTGGACACCAAGCACATCGGGAGCTGCTTTGCGGATCACATCCGAGACCAGCTCGTGCCTCTTCGGCCACGAGTCGTCACCGTCGTCGGCGGTTCCGTAACGGATATTGAAGCTCATGACGCTCCACTCCGGCGGTCCCGCAACCGGGGTGGGCGATACGCAGCAGGCCAAACAGGTGAGCAGGATAGTCAGGATGCGCATGGTGCGTGAGTTGGGGTCGTCGATCGAGAGGATCCGCCCTCGCAGGCCGAGGAGGCGGTCATCATACGGGTCCGCGACAGACCACGAGAGCTTCTCCCGTGGTCCAAAACGGCCACCGCATGATCGCGATGCTGGATCCCGGCGAGTATAGAGGCCAAGCCCGCAGCATGGCATGAGCTGCCCCAATGCGAGAGGCTTCAAAAAGTGTGCGGGGGAATGCCACTCTGGATCGCAGGGCTGGATATCCTCTGGCGCCGCCAACGCCGACCGGAATCAACGCAGCACCCCATCGTGACCAACGCAATCGAACTACGCGACCTCGCCGCCAGCATCGGCTGTGACATTCCAGAGGAACGAGCGGCTTGGCTGCTCGCGTACCTCGACGCGATGCTCGAGGAAAACAAGAGCATCAACCTCACGGCGGTGCGCGATCGTGAAGCAGCTGTCATGTTCCATGCGCTGGATTCGCTGGCGATGGGGAATGCGGCCCTGGGCTTGGACGAGGACATCGAAACCTGCTTGGACCTTGGAACGGGCAACGGCTTCCCCGGAGTCGCAATCGCTTGCCTCTATCCGGAGGCCAAGGTTTTGCTGATGGATCGCACGCTCAAAAAGCTTAAGGCGATTGAGCGAGCCCTCGCTGTCGCCGGCTTCGATCCCGAAATGATCGGCACGACCCAGATGGATGCGGCCGAAGGCCCGAGCAAGGGCCACAAGAAGTGCTTCGACCTGATCACGGCGCGTGCCGTCGGTCCCCCGCGCAAGATCGGAGCACTTGCGTTGCCGATGCTTCCTAAGGGCGGCCGACTGTTGTTGTGGCTCAGCGACGATCCTTCGCTGGCGAGCCTGCAGTTGAAGGCCCTGCCTAGGCGGGGCAAGCTCGACTATGCGTTACCCAAGCCGGCGGCCCGTCAGCGCAGGCTGATCTGCTTCGGGCGATAGGGCGCTGCGGCGCACCACTCCGTATCATCGACGCCCATAATGGAACGCCTGGTTGTCATAGGGGCTGGCGCTGTTGGAGGCTCGATTGGAGGCCTGCTGTCGCGGACGGGACTTGCTGTCACCTTCATTGCACGCGGTGAGCATGCGGCGGTGATGCGCGAGCGAGGGCTCCACTTGCGCACGCCGGCGGAATCGTTGCGGCTCGAGATCCCCGTTGCGCTGTCTGTCGAAGAGATCGATTGGAAGCCAGGTGATGTCGCACTCGTCGCGACCAAACTCGGTGATGCGCGTGCTGTATTCGACGAGCTCGCCCTGCATGCAGGTTCGCAGTTGCCCGTTGTATGTGCCTTCAACGGCATTCATGGAGAACGCTGGGCAAGCGATCGCTTCTCTACAGTTCTCTCGATGCTCATCTGGTTGCCGGCCACTCACTTGCAGCCGGGAGTCGTCCTGCTGCATAGCCAAGGAAGCTTGGGAGTATTGGACGTCGGTCCAACCTGCGGCGATTCCCAACTCGAACTTTGCGAGCGCATGGGCACGCATCTGCGACAAGCGGGATTCGACTCTGTCTCACGCACCGACATCGCGGAATGGAAGGTTGCCAAGCTGATCAGCAACCTCGGCAACACGGCGCAAGCCTTGGTTCAAGACGATTGGCTGTCCGTTTGTGAGGCCGCTCGACAAGAAGGCACGGCCATCCTGGAAGCCGCTGGAGTCCTTTGCACAGCACGTGACGTGCTGCTCGAGCGAGTCGCCAAGGTCAAGCTTGGCACGATCGATGGCGCGGACAGGGAGGGCGGATCAACCTGGCAGAGCCGCGCACGCGGCAAACCGCTCGAGAGCCCGTGGCTCGAAGGTGTCATCGTGGAACTCGCTGCGCAGCTTGGAATTTCGGCCCCGATCAACCAACGAATCGTAGAGGCAGCACGCGAAGCGCGCGACTACTCGGTCGCTGAACTATTGGGCTAGCCGCAAGGACGGTTGGACCTGGAGAGCTCGGATCGGCCGATCATCTTGGCCTGCAGAGAACTAGCCGCTGCTCTTGGTTCTCGGCTATGTAGTACGCCAGCTTGCCGGGAATGCAGTTGATGAATATCCCCCACTGATTGAGCTGCTAAAAGCCAATGCGAGCACGCAGGGAGATGGCGTCAATTGCAACATGAGGTCACCTGGATCCTACGTCGAGATGCGAAAGCTGAGCCTCAGACTCTAGCAGACGATCCCGTAGTAGATATGCGTTAGCGCAAGGCCCCGCCCACGCTCATTTCAACGGCGTAAAGCGAGCTTCGAGCGGTAATAAACAGCGTTCGCCCGTCGCGGCCACCAAAGCACACGTTCGCGGGTTGCTCGGGCACCTCAATTGTCATCAACGGGAGCCCGTCCGGAGACCAGACGTTGACGCCCTCGCCGGTCGAGTAGATGTTGCCGCGCTCGTCGATACACATTCCGTCGCAGCGCGTCTCGATCTGCCAGATCACATCATCGCGTAGCCGCTCCCCCTCGATGGCATAGCAGCTGAGCGTTGCCGGCCCTTCGCGCTGCGCTTCATTGGGAAGGCGAGCATGTCCTCCCGTGTCTGCCACGTATAAGTGCGTTCCGTCGAGCGAGAGCGCGATACCGTTCGGCATCATGTGCTCGCGTAGGACCGCATCCAATCGATTCGCGGCATGGTCGAGTCTGTACACGTATTGACCAGGCAGCTCCTTGCCTTGCTGCCAATCATCCAAGCCCCAAGGCGGGTCCGTGAACCAAATCGTGCCATCGTTTCCGACTGCGACATCGTTGGGAGAGTTCAGGCGCTTGCCCTCGAAGCGTTCCGCCAAGATCGTGATCGATCCATCTGATTCGCGACGCACCAAGTTGCGCTCACCGTGCTGGCATGTCAGCAAGCGCCCCTCGGCGTCGAGGATGTTGCCATTCGGGTTCGGGCGTTCCTCGTAGGGCGTCAAGCCATCTGAGTCGCTCCACGACATCAGCATCGCATTCGGGATGTCACTGAATACAAGGCGCTCCTCTGCCTCGATCCAAACCGGGCCCTCGGTGAACGCCAGATCCGTTGCGAGCTGGCGTAGCTCGGAAGTAAGCTCGAGCGGCCGTTTTGATACACACGAGACCAGGCCGAGTAGAGCGAGGGCAAGCCAGTGAGTTCGCTTCATGCGAATCATCCTACGCTGTGCGGCCGCTGGAACTAGAATCAGCAGCGACGTGAATCCGCTCTATCTATTGCCCCCCCTTCCGCATCCACGAGCGCGCGCTTTTGTGCGATGTCATTCGCACATGGCCACTTGCGACGCTGATCTAGGGCTAGGCTGGGCAAGCCGACATCACGCTGATCCCTTTGCTCCTGGAAGAGCACGGCGATGAACTGCAGTTGCTCGATCACCTGGACGCGAACAATCCTCACTGTGCCGTACTGACTCAGGGCGCGCCCGTCTTCTTCCAGCTCTTGGGTCCGGATGCCTATGCATCACCAGACCTGTACCCGGATCCGCAACTGCCGGGTTGGCTGTATTTGTCAGTGCAAGGCGACGCTCGAGTCGAGTCCGTGTTGAACGAGGCTGCGCTACGGGACCTGCTGGAAGCTTCGACTAGGCCACTTGGCGCTGCGAATCAGGACTTCACTCTCGAGCCTACAGACGCGCACATCGATCGATTCATCGGCGGCGTGCACTCCTTCCGACTGCAGGTGACGCGCATCAGCGGCGTCGCGAAGCTGGCAAAAGACAAAGGTCGACGGGATGCACAATTGGCGCACGAGTACTTAAGTGAGCGAACAAGCCCTGACGGAAAAACGCTGCTCGAGCGGCTGATGAGCGCGACGCCCATGTAAGCAATCGGGCCGACACTCAAAGTGCCAGCCCGCATTCAGGCGACTATCTGCCCGTAGAGCTTACGGCCGGAAGTTGACTTCCATTCCGTTGGAAAGGTTCACGAAGCTGCCCCCACCCGCAGGGTCGCGATACCAGAATTGGAAGCTCCAGCTCTCGCCGACATCAAATATGTTGCCCGGGCTCACATTCAAATTCACTGCTTGCGACGCGCTTCCGCCCACACCGACGAAGACAGTCGGCAGGCGTGTGAAGGGCGGCGCAACGCACTGAAAACCGTTGAAGAAGGGCGTCTGTTGTTGCCCAGAACCGAAATAGAACACGCCGGCTTGACCGGACGGGCAGTCGTCCGCCCGCAAGACGAAGTCATTCGCGGACACGCTCGAGGAGCCGGCATTGTGAATGGAAGCACCCGCTCCGACAGAATTGCTGGCACCCACGCAATAGCCGTTGTCCGGCCCGCCGGGATTCGCGGAGTAGACAAAGATCACACCGTGGTTCGCTCCTTGTGAATCATCCAGCGGGGCACCGATGCCAACATCGTCAAGCCCATCGCCATCGATGTCTCCCATGGCTTCGAAGTGTACGCCAAATTCGATGTTGCCCGCGGGCGGGGCAAGGCTTTGCAGCAATGCACCGTCAGTGCCGGAATAGACCTGAATGCCCGGTAGTGACCATTGGGCAATAATCACGTCGTTGACACCATCGCCATTCACATCGCCGGCGACATCGTAGGGCGGGCTAGAAGTCGAGGATAGGGAAGCGTTGAACGAGCGGATCTCCTGCCCTGTTGCTCCCGAGCGAACCGACGCGGTATCGAAGCCAGTGTCCACACCAACAAGGTAGTCGTCGATTCCATCCCCATCGATATCGCCGAGAGCCGCACCACCCATGCCCCAGTATTCGTCAAAGCCGTGGCCGTTGTCCCAGCCTTCCCAGTGACGCTCGACCGCGCCAGTCGCACCCGAGTACAAGCGTGTGAATCCGCCGATGAAGTAGCCCGTCCCCGTGCCGATCACTTCCGAGCTGCCGGCCAAGAAGTCAGCATTGCCATCGTTCGTGGGATCTCCAGCGGCGCTGACAAAACTTCCGAAGCGTTCACCATTGTCGTGGAAGCCAGTCAGCGCATGCAGGGGCAATCCGGTTGCCCCGGAATAGACATAGACACGGCCCGCTTCGACTTCGCCGCCAGCAGGCATGCCCGGGGCGCCGACGATGACATCATCGTGGCCGTCTCCATTCACATCGCCGACACCGTCGGCACAGATCGCGAAGTCGTCGCCAGGATTGATGCCGCGCATGAACAAGAGCTCGCTACCGTCGTCGCCAGAGAGCACATACGCACTGCCAGTTCCCAAGTTGTCGTCCGGTGAACCGACCAACGCGTCCGGGATACCATCCGCGTTGACATCGCCGGCGCCCGCGACAGTCTTGCCCAAGTGGTCGCCAAACTGATCCCCATCAAAGGTCCACAAGCGGGATCCGTCCACGCCGGAGACAGCGAAGGCACGACCCGAACCAAGCCCGGGACCGTTGTAACTCGGATCGCCAACGATCATGTCAGGAACATTGTCGCCGTTCACATCGCCCAAGCTCGCGAACACCCGGCCGACCCGTTCTCCATCGTTCGCGCCGTGAAAGGCCGCGATCAGGTTTTGTGCCGAGGCGCTGCCGCAGAGCAACAAGCTGCAGCAGATCCGAATCGTCGTTGTTGTCTTCATCGAACTTTCCAGGGTATGGGTTCAGAGTCCGAACAGGTTGGGCCGTCAGATCCCGTCGCGAGTCCTACGCGAGCCGCATGTGATCCTAACCACGTGCGTGCCGGACGGAGTGCGATTCCAATACGCGGCCCAACCCATAGGTGTTTGTCGGGGCCCAACAAGGCGACAAAGACTCCCAAAGACCTGCAGCGGAGCATGAAAGGCGCTATCGGAGGGCAATCGCGCGCCTCGAACCCGTGTTCACAACTCGGGAATGAAGCTCAATTACGCGTTTGCCGACCCACCCGGAGAGACTGTCACTTCCTTCGATTGACGGAAGAAGACTTCTGAACTGCCATGCTTCCGTGTTGGAAAACACCGTGCCCTCATGCCGCCTGCGCATGGTGGTGCCTGAACGCCTCGATCGTCTGCCCATCGCTAAATATTGGATGTACGCTTTTCGTCCCCACTCCTGCCGCCAAGCCAGCACCTCATCTGCTGACAGTCGACTAGAGATCAGGCCCGCGAACTGCGCCGCCGAGGCGTGATCTCGATTGAAGCGCCGCCTGACCTATTCCGACGACCCCAGACACGGGCTCGACACTTGCCAAAAGCAAGTTCGAGGGAATCCCATGGCCATTGAGTCAAGCGCTTGAGAATCTCGCCGCAATCCACGCCTGCCCTTCGAGCAACAAAGAGATAGCAAAGACGACCGGCAGCACGAGCCACCAGCGGTCCCACCAGCGGTCCCACCAGCGCTCCCTCCATGTGAGTAGCCCGCGGCCGCACCCGCTACAGACGCTTGCCACCCGAACTCGCGCTCGGCTCCATGCGCATAGACGCCGGCTCGA
>JBLFWN010000073.1:0-31823 GCA_047611405.1 Planctomycetota bacterium
CGGGGGGGGAGGGGGCTGTCTGTGCGTTGGGCTCGGCGGTTTCGTGGATGGATGGCGAGGCTTTTGCCTGCGTGGTGTCCGAGCATGCTGTTAAGCACAGTGCGGCTAGGAGCGCGCTGAGTGCGAGGAGACTAGTGGTTTGATCCGCTTGGCTGGGGGTGAGCATGACGGTGCGGGGGGAGGGAGGGGGGCGGGAAGGGCGTAGTTTAGTTCATGGGGGATTTGCGGGGGGGGGATTGAGGTAGCGCTTCGATCCTGAACCAGAGCGCCATCCCAACGCCACACTCTCACTCTCACTTTCCAACACCCAACGTCACGCCCGAGTCACAGAGCATTAGCACGCGTACCGCCTGGTTCTCCATCAAGAACCAGAGCGCCACCCAAACGTCACGCGCACTTCAACTAAACCCCCAAACCCACTTCCACCCGGACCGACCTTCCCGTCAAGAAACAATCTCGCGTACCGTTTCGACAAGTGCCGACGGGCGGAACGGCTTCTTCAAGAAACCCGCCAAGTCTCCGGGTTCGAACTCGCGGAGCGCTTCGTTCTCATCGAAGCCGCTCGCCAACAAGATTGGAATGTCGGGCAGGATTTCGCGCATGCGGTCGTAGGCGGCACGGCCGGCGAGGCGTGGGGTCGTTAGGTCTAGCAGGATCAGATCAAATTGCGTTCGTGTGTGTTCTAGGAGTTCGACGGCGTCGGTTCCGTCGTCTACGAGGACGGTGTGGAAGCCCGCGCTTTCAAGGGCGTCTTCCATTAGGCAGCGGATCGATTCTTCGTCATCGACGACGAGGACATTGGCGCGGCCCTTCGCTTGGGGAAGCTCGTCGATGGGTTCCACGCAGTTGTTCTTATCGCACGTTGGAAGCCAGACGGAGAAGGTCGTGCCAAGGCCGGGCTCGCTTGTGACTTTGATACGGCCTTCATGGCCACGAATGATGCCTTGGACGGCGGCTAGGCCCAGGCCACGGCCGGTGAATTTGGTTGAGAAGAATGGATCGAAGATTCGCCCGCGAGTCTCGTCGTCCATACCGTGGCCGCTGTCGGTCACGGTCAGCAGGAGGTGCTTGTTGTACTTTTGAATGTCGACATCGACGCGACCCGTCGCTCCGTTCAACGCTTCGGAAGCATTGATGATCAGGTTCATAACAACCTGTCGAATCTGGCTCGCGTCAGCGTTGATGGCGGGTAGGTCATCTGAGAAACGGAAGCTCAGGTCTGTCTTCTTCGAGACAGAACTGTCGATCAGCGAACTCACCTCGCGGACGAGGGATGCAAGGTCGACCTTGGTCTTCTTGGCTTCGGCGCGGCCGGCATAGGCGAGCATTTGCGTCACAAGGTCCGCCGCTTGTGTTGCGGCTCTCTCGATCTCACGCAAATTGGATTCGGCAGGTCCGCCTCGAGAGCGGGCGCGGGCGAGTTCGGCGTGTCCCAGAATGCCAGTCAGCAGGTTGTTGAAGTCGTGAGCGATGCCGCCAGTCAAGACTCCCAGACTTTCGAGCTTCTGCGTCTGCAACATGGCCTCTTCGGCTCGGCGAAGTTCGGTCACGTCGCGAGCAACACCTACAATGCCGCTGAAGGCGCCGGTCGATGAGCGGAGGGGTGTCTTACAGACCAGGAAGCGTCGGTCTCCGGCTCCGGGTTGATGGAAGACATCTTCGTAGTGGTGAGCTTCCCCTGTGTCATAGACGATCTTATCCGTGGCCTTGAACCCGGCAGCGATCTCGGGGTCGAAGATCTCTTCGTCCTTACGGCCGACCATCTCTTGCGGTCCAGTACCTGCGGTGAGCGCCGTCGCTTCGTTCGCGATCAGGTAGCGGCCCTCGAGGTCCTTGGCGAAGATTGGATCTTCGGTGCTCTGGATGATGTTGTCGAGTAGTGTTTTCTTCTGTCTGAGTTCTGCTTCGTCTCGATCTCGTTCGAGAGTAAGGCCTACGAGACAGCCGCCCATTTCCAACAGACGCAGATGTATCTCGTCGGGTGTGCGGTGGACAAGGTGAGAGATTGCGAAGGAACCCATCACCTCCCCATCGCCGGCGAAGATGGGAATGGACCAGCAACTCTTGATGCCGTACTGGATGGCTTGCTTCCGCATGCTCTCCCAACGCGGGTCGGTCAGCGTGTCTTCGACGATCACTGTCTGGGATGTGAACACGGCTGTGCCGCACGAGGCTGCGAGAGCTGAAGGAATGAGGCCGTTCAGTTCACTGACGAGATCTTTGGGCACGCAGGGCGCAGCGAGTACCCGCAGATTTCCAGAGCCTGTGAGCTCCATGATCGAGCAGAGAGTATCCGGAATGGCACCCTCGACGACCTTGCACAAGTTATCGAGAATGATCTTGCGGTCAACTCTGCGAACAAGCTTTTCAAGCACAGCCTGCTGAAGGCCGAGCAGAACATCAGCATCATATGTAGTCGACATAGGATGATTCATCGCATAGATGCTCTAGCGCCTTAGCAGGAAAGATGCAGACTCACCGGAATGGCCGCAGCGGTCCCAGCTCTGAGACTAGACGCCTTTGATAGATCCCGTGAGTGACAGCGATCTGGGTCATATACCCCTCCTACGATGATCCCGGCAGAAACACCTTAGTAGGTACTGTGCGTATGTCTCGATGAAGAATGGCCAAGGACTCCATGCAAGTGAATCCGTCTTCCAGAGACCCTGCCAGTGACGCAAGCCAACCACACAACTTACTTCGTAACGAATCTTATCCAGCAGGATCGAGATGGGGTTCTGGAGCAAGCGTGTGGCCGCGGAATACCGGGCTTCCACTTGGTCATCGTTCGGCATCTAAACGAGGTGCACGCATGAGCGCCGAGTCTCTTGCCGTTCGAGGGATCTACAACCTGCAAATGGATATTGCAGGGCGGTTCGTTGATCTAGATTCCTCCGCTCGAAAGTACTTGCGAGGGCGGGCAACTTTCGAACAACTAGGCATCCCCGGCATGACGTGGGCATGCGCTCAAGCGATTGCTGTCGAGGCAGGCGTTTGGGTCGAGACCCACGCCATTGAGGAGGATCGGTTCGCGATTCACCTCCTGCCCCCAAGGGCGCGAGGGCAAGAGTGGGCAATGACGATCACCACGATGTCATTAGCGGTCGATGCACAGAGTCCGTTGCTTAATGTGTTGGACTCTAGCGGCGAAGCTCTGATGGCTTTGGACATGCGTGGGACTATCGTTGAATGGAATCGAGCTGCAGAGCAGCTGCTCGGGTTCTCACGTGGCGACATTCTTGGGAGCCCTATATCTCGCTTGATCCGCAAGGAAATGACATGAGACAGAGATGTGGTCAGCCAAGTCGTCGAGGATGGCCTGCAGAGAATCATCCGAACCGAGCGATTGCACAAGAACGGTGATCCGATTCCCGTCACGATCAAGTTGTCGCGCATGACCTCGGCCACGGGCCAAGTCCTCGGAGTCTGTGGAACTGTATTCGATCAGCGAGGCGCTACGTGCAAGCAACGAGAGGATGAACACTCTGCTTGGGCTGTCCGGAATTCGGCCGACGCCATGATCACCTTGGATACCGAGGGCTATGTAACGAGTTGGAATCCGGCTGCCGAGCGAATGTTCGAGTACTCGACCGACGAGATACTTGGTCAACACATTCGCATCCTCTCTCGAGATGAATCTGACCACAATTCGGGCCAGGTCTTGGGGAAGGTTTTGAATGAGGGTCTCACAGTCGATGTCAACACGATCCGCGTCGCGAAGAGCGGCCGCGGAGTTCCGGTCTCGATGCGTGTCTCGCCGTTGACCGACGAGAACGAGCGTAGGATCGGAATCACGGGGCGGCTTCACGATCGCACCAAGGAAGCCATCCAGCAGCGCGAGCTGCTGAAGCTCGAGAGCATCATCAACCTGACGACGGACTCCGTCGGAGTCGGTTCAGAGGAGGGCGAACTCGAGTTCTTGAACACTGCGCTGCGCGAGCTCCTGGGAGTCTCTGCAAAGAAATCTGATCAGCAGCCGTTACTGCTCGATTGCTTCACGGCCAGCGAGCGCAAGCGCATGTCGCAAGAGGTCTTTCCGAGCGTGTTGAGTGATGGACTCTGGCGCGGAGAGGCAGAATTGGCTGGGGGCCACGATCAAGTCGTGCCCGTCAGTGTTGTCTTTATGCACCTTGATGGCGAGGACGGGAAGTCTCCTGGGCGGATCGGATTCGTTGCACGCGATATTCGCCAGCATCGCAAGCTGCTTGTCGAGAAGGACGACGCTCTCAGGCAGCTATCGACTCTCAACGATGAACTAGAGTCGTTCAACTATTCGATCAACCACGATCTCAAAGCACCCTTGCGCGTTATCGAAGGCTTCAGCACGGATCTTCTCGAGACCTATGGCAATGAGCTTGGGGTCGATGGTTCCAATGACCTCGAGCGTGTGATCGGCAATGCACACCGAATGTCAGGTCTCTTGAGCGGGCTCCTGGACATGTCTATGGCCACGCGCGCCAACCCGCGCTTCGAAGACATCGATGTCACAGCCTCTGCTAGGCGTATTGCTTCGGCATTGCAGGCTTCCGGGCCGGAACGGTGTGCGCGGTTCTCGATCGCTGAGGGTCTGAGCCTACGCGCGGATCCGAGTCTGTTCGATTCCGTGATCGCGAACCTGTTGGAAAACGCGTGGAAGTTCACGAATACGAGAGCCGAGGCATTGATTGGAGTTGGCTGCGACGACGACACGATCTTCGTCAAGGACAACGGTGTCGGTTTCGACGAAGCTCACTCCGACCGCTTGTTTCGCCCGTTCCAGCGTTTGCACCGAGACTCCGAGTTCACCGGGACGGGGATAGGATTGGCCACCGTTCACCGCATCGTGCAACGGCACGGGGGTAGTGTGTCGGCGCGCGGGGAGGTTGGAGTTGGAGCATGTTTTCGATTCAGGATGTACGGGAGGGGAGCGCAGATAGCATGAACAAGCCATTCGAAACCGGCCCCATCCTGATTGTTGAAGACGACCAAGACGAAGCAGAACTCGCGCGACGCGTGCTCAAGCAAGTCGTTCCTGAGCAACCCGTACAGTTTGCCGTTGGCGATGTAGATTCTCTGAAGTTCCTCTTCGCGAATGATCTAGTTGTGTGTGACCTACCGAGTTTGGTTCTGCTGGACTTGGATCTACCTCAGCTAGACGGCGCGCAATTGCTCGAAAGATTGCGTGCGAACGAGAGCACGAAGAGCATTCCCGTTGTCGTCCTAACTTCATCTGACAACGAAGCAGATGTTCGACGCTGCTATGAGGCTGGGGCAAACGCCTATGTCGTCAAGCCGAACCAGCTTGGGGAAATCCGCGAGACGATTCGAGCCATCGCTCTCTTCTGGATCGGAACTAATCGGACACTGAAAGTCGCACAATGAAAACAACAGCAAGGATTCGCATCCTTCACGTGGAGGATGCGGAAGACGAGTGCGAACTGATTCGTCGACACCTGAGAGGTGCCGGATGCAGCTTCGAGTTGGTACGAGTGGACTCGCTCGATACCCTGAAAAAGGCTCTGCAGGGTGGGAGTTGGGATGTCGTACTGGCCGACTACTCCATGCCGCTGATAACGTGGGATGAGTCCCTCGATGCCGTGCGCAACTTTGATTCCATCCTTCCCTATCTGTTGGTTACAGGTGCAATAGGAGAAGAGCGGGCAGTAGAGGTTATGAGAGCTGGCGCCAAGGACTGCATCCTGAAGAGCCACTTGAGCCGACTGCTGCCAGCAGTCGAGCGCGAAATCGACGCCGCGCAAGATCGCAGAGCGGGAGCTCAGCGTGAACAGAGTTCGCAGAACAACCTGCGTCTCAAGGCCCTCGGTCAGCTAGCGGGTGGCGTGGCGCACGACTTTAACAACATGCTGACCGCCATCCTAGGTTTCGCGACGGAGGCTCGAGACAGCCTCGAGTCGCCGACGACAGCTCATCAGGATTTGACGGAGGTCATCTCTGCAGCAGAGACGGCGAGCGAGCTCACTGGCCAACTGCTTAGCTTTGCACGCCAGAAGCCCATTCAGCCGGTGACCTGCGAGCTGAACTCCACCGCAGATGGCCTATTGCGGATGCTGCAGAGCTCGCTCGGACGGGTGCATCAGATTCAGCTCGAGCATGCGCCCGGAGATCTGGATGTAGTCTTCGATCCCGGTCAGTTCGAGCAGCTGTTGATCAACTTGCTGATGAATGCAAGGGATGCGATGGACGAGCCCGGGCTTGTCAGGATCATATTGAGCCGGTCCGGGAATTCGGCGTTGGTTTCGGTCTCGGACACCGGTCGCGGTATGGCAGCGGATGTCGCGGAGCGATGCTTTGATCCGTTCTTCAGTACTAAGGGAGCACAGGGTACTGGGCTTGGATTGGCAAACTGCTACGGGATCGTTCAGCAGGCTGGCGGGTCGATCCATATTAACAGCGAACCAGACTACGGCACCACCTTCCGGCTGACGTTCCCCCTCGAAACCAAAGGCATGGTTCGACGCGTCGCCGTTTCGGCGGAACGCATGACTCCTCGGCCCAGGCCGCGTGTCTTGGTCGTCGAAGATACGACTGCTATCCGGCGCTTGATCGTCAGAGGTCTCGAGCACATTGGCATCGAACCGGTCGAGTTTGGTTCAGCGGAAGAAGCTGTGGCTTCTCTGGATTCTCTGCCCGATGCATACATTGATGCCGCAATTCTCGATGTCAGTCTGCCCGGTATGAGCGGCGCCATGCTCGCTCAGCATGTCCTGAAGGCGCAGCCCGAGCTGCCGATCTTGTTCATGTCTGGCCAAACCGGTGACGAGCAGTTGCAAGAGCTGTTGTCCGTGTCCAACCGCGGGTTCATCCCGAAGCCATTCCACGTGGCCAATCTGCTGGAGCAACTGGTATTCCTCAGCCCGTTGCCCGTGGGATCCGTGTCCTCTGTGGCATGAACGAACTTAGGCCGGCTGTTCACCTGAAGCAGGGCGCGTGCAATGTCAGTTGCTGCTAAGGCTGATTCGAAATCAGCTTCCAGCGTGCCGAGCAGACACCCGTCAAGCTGGCAATCTCTTCGGTTGCACGCGGTGCCTGAAGGCCGTTCTTCAGGCAGATATAGAAGACGAGCTCGTTCCTCTGCTGAAGATTGTCGTGCCCACTGGCAATGTCGAGCACGCGGCATCCCTTGCCCGCGAGAGCCTGTGTGACTTGGTCTGTCAGTTCCTGTACGTCAGCCACAGTGTGGATCACGATTAATCTGCGGTACACCACCGAGCGGAACAGGTGCGTGAACAGGTTCAGGACCGTCAGAGTCAGCAGTACGACGATCGTTCCGACGACAGCCAGAATGTAGTTTTCGTTACCCAGTACGATTCCGAGCCCGGCGACGTACCAGATGCATGCCGCCGTTGTTAGACCGCGTAAAGTGTCACCTGAGCGCAGTACGGTGGCAGCCCCGAGGAACCCGATGCCCGTGACAATCCCCGCTGCCATTCGGTTGGGGTCGAACACCAAGCGACCGTCTTCGACCAAGTTCACATTGGCGCCCACGTTCTGCGAGAGCATGATCAACATGGTCGAAGAGACGCAGACGATGACGTGTGTACGCAACCCGGCTGCGCGCCCGCTCCACTCACGCTCGAGCCCGACCAGACCTCCGAGGACCAATGCATAGGCCAGCGGAATCAGGTTGATCGAAATTAGATCGTGGATCAGGAAGGGATACGGCATGTCGAAGGCTTCTCTTCAATCGGCATACCCAGGCCCCCGAGACCTTCAAAGATCGAGAGACTTCACGTGTTTCTTGCTGTTTCGTGAATTGGCGACCTTTGGTGCTGCGAACTTCAAACAGCCGATACTCAGTCTAAACCCGGGCCTTGCGTCGAACCCGAATGATCGCCGCAGCGCCGCGAGCTAGAGTCTCTCTTAGCCCACTTGGGATCCGGCTCCATAGCCACTCGCTAACTTCGCATGGGGCGCGGGCAAGAGGCGCGGCGCAGGGGAGGGGGACGCTCGCACCTGGACTGCAAGGCACTGTGCGGCGCGTCACAACGAAGTCGGGGCCTGAACGCTCTCGTATTCATGCCTCGGCTCGCAATCGTCAGCGATCGGTTAGCGCTGCGTGATCACGGTAGGAATGCGACTGTGATGGCATCGGAGAGATTGAAGAAGGAGCCTGCTGCGGCCGCGTCGCGGAACCACGCTTGGAAGTGGCGCGTCGAGCCGGCCGGAATACCTTCCGCGACGGGGTCGAGCGGAATGTGCATCTCGTTATTCACGCCGAGCATGTAGTCCATGCGGGTCACGGTACCGCCGACGCAGCGAGTGCCGTTGCCAAAAGGAGCGGAGACGGCCTGTGTACCGAAGTACACGATGCCAATGTCATCCGGGACGGGCCGAACGATCAGTCCCATCCCACTCGCATTCACTTGGGCAGGGCCGGTCAGGAACAACAGCGCGGGCCCTCCCGTCGAAGTCGAAGTCGGGTCGCAGTAAGACGAATAAGCCTGCGCCAAGTCGTACGCCAAGACGGAGCCCGAGAACTCTCCATTCGGATTGTCGTGACTGGCGCCTGCGAAGAGCGCATCCCCACTCACGCTGACGGAATGACCAAAGACTTCCCCGTTCACGCCAACAGGCTCGAGGATTGATCGCTCAAGGCCCCAGCGTCCGTCCTTACCTCGGTAGCTAAAGAAGACGTTGTTGGAGGTCGTACCCTCGGACCGTGAGCCAACGACGGCACGATCGCCATCGATGTCGATGTCCCACCCGAAGTACAGCTCGTCGGCGCCGAGGGGCGGAACAAGGGTGTCCCTCTGGAACCAAGAGGAGCCGATCCTCTGGTATGCGAATACGGAGCCATTGCGAATGTAGTCACCCACGCGCAAACGTGGCGCGCTGATCAACAGCGTATTGCCTTGCAGCGCGAGCTTATCGCCAAAAGAGTTGCTCATCCCCTGTGCGGTCGGAGTGGGGGGGGCAATCGTCGATGAGAGTATCCAGCCGCTCGGTCCACGTTCATGGATGCGAATGGAACGCTGGCTGCCCGTAGTGGCGGAATGGCTGGCTAGCGTCGAGACCAGGAGGTCATCTTCGAGATCAAGCGCGACTGCGTCCCAAGAAACAGTGCCCGCGGAAGCCTCGAGGATTTGCTCGCTGCGCCAGTTGCCGTTGACGAGGACATGCATGTCAACATGGCCGCGATGGAATCCACCTGCTGTTGTCGACGCTCCAGGCGCGGAGATTGCCAGCCTGTCGCCGGACAGAGATAGGTATTGGCCGAAGTGTGCTTCGGCTTCGGCTAGGGTCGAGATGATGTGATCTGTCTGGACCCATGAACCACCCTGGAGCTCGAAGACGAAGACTGCCCCGCGATTGATCGGGCCACCATCCTCGCCCGCAGCACCGACCACGGCGCGCGTTCCTTCCAGATCGATGGAGTAGCCGAAGTTGTGATACTGCTGAGCAGGACTCGGGAGCAAGACTGCTTCCTCGACCCAACCTGCAGGTGTGTTCTGGTAAATGTAGGCGGCACCGGTCGTGAGGCCGGCCGTTTCGACACCAAGCGCGCTGGCGATCATGCGATCTCCATCGACAACGACGTTCAGTCCGAAGCCGTCGAGCGGCATGCCGCTGGCGGGAAAGAGGACTTCGGGGGGAGCGTCGCCAGCGAAGGGCAGGGTGGCGAGGGTAAGCGCGAGAGCGAGAACCATGGAAGCTTCCTGGTGGTGAGTGAGTGCAGTGTGTTTCTAGGCTGCCAGGCGACCGCGATTGTAGGCCACTGGGCCACGGGTGGGGGGGGAGCAAATCACGGACAGGGCGGGGGATACGGATTCCCGCCTCAAACAGGGCCGCTCGCAGGGCCCCGTGTCAGGTCAATTGCGGTTTCGATCGAGGCTCACTGCGTGAAGGTGACCGAAGGGCCGTCGCTCCGGTTTAAGTTCGCAGGTCCGCCGGCTGGGTCGCGATACCAGAACTGAAGGGTCCAAGTGCTCCCGGCCGAGATTTGACCGGCGCCGACAACCGTTGGAGGCTGCGTGAAGTCGATGGCTCGCGAAGCGTTGCCGCTGCCGTCGGTCAGTTGCACGGGGTTAAGACGGGAGGTACCGATGCTTGCTGCGCTGAAGCAAGGCAGCCCGTCTCCAAACGGCGTCTGGGTTTGACCCGGACCGTAGTAGAAGAGTCCGTTCTGGCTTGTCGGGCATTGTGTTACGTCCAATCCGAAGTCATTCGCGGTGATGCTCGTACTTCCACTCCAGCCCATCGAGGCGGCTTGACCGGTGGAGTTCATGGTCGCGGTGCAATAGTTCGTAGGCGCCTCGCAGTTATCCCGAACCCCATTGCCATTCATGTCGCTACCGGAACCATTTGCGATCTCTTCGCCATCAAAGATCAGGTTCGCATCACAGTCGTCGTAGCGCCGCGCCTTGAACATGAAGGGCGAGCCAAGACCTGAATGAAGGTGCTCCCAGATAATCGTTCCTGCCGCATCAACCTCGAACGGGCGATCGCTGGTTGTCTCGACTCCAAGTGTGTTCCCGTTCCTAAGCCGCTCTGCGCCACCCATGATGCTGGTGTAAAAGTTGCCTTGATCAGAGTATGTCCAAGTCAGCGCAGTGGCGCCGTAGGCCGCTCCGGGAGCCAAGCTATTGTTGCCGCTGCCATCGACCGGCGGTGCCCACTCCTTAAGCGAAGACCCGTTTCCGGTCGGCCGTGCGTTGCTGTTGTTGAACAACGTCAAGTTGCCCGCACCCGGACGGCATACTTCGACCCAGTTGATGTCATGACAGGATTAGATCGTGCGGTCTGCGGCCGTTCCTCTGTCATAGGCTTCCGGGTAGCCCCAGCGGTACAGCAGGTCTCCGCCTTTGCCCGAGTTTCCGCCTGTGCTGCCCGTTGCTTCGGCCGAGGTGGTGCTGTGATCGATGATTCAGATTTCACTGAAGCGCGGCACGCTGATCGCGATTTGATTCAAGTCGGATCTGTAGTCGACGCCATTCACGTGCATCCAATCGCCCGAGATCGAGAAGTTGATATTGATGCGCTCGGAAATGACATCGAAGTTCAGCAGGTCCGAATCGAAGTCCTGAACCAAGTGGTGCAAGAGCACGCAAATCCCACACGACCGAGCCCGTTATAGGACCCGTCTGCGCAATCTCGAAGAGCGCGTCAGGGATGAAATGCGATGCGGCGCTGGCGGGGTCTCGCCCCTGGGCAATTGCGGCCGTGCTCCCGACCTCTTCTCATAAGACCATCGGGACGTTGCCGTTCGGCAGCACCTCAATGTCGTGATGAGGCGTCAGCGTCGCCCTGGAGAACGAGAAGCCCCATTGGGTCGTGCCGGAGTAAGAGACACGCTCAACGCCGCCGCCCACGCCAGGTGAGCCTGTGGTGATGGAACGCATTCGCACCATGTCGCCGTCCGGAAGCATGTAGATGGATAACCCAGGAGAGGCTGTGCTGAGCCAGCAGTGGGCTGTCGCTCCCGTGCTGTCGATCAGCAGGGTCGCTGTTCCGCTGGTTGTCTGATACTGAGTCAGGCCGTCTTGGGCACTGACAGTCGCGCCGAGCAGCGAGAGTCAAAGAGTGATTTGGATCAAACGCATGGTGGGGCCGGGGGGGGAGAGCCTGCTGGGAAAAGAGAAGAGCGCGAGGAGATCAGACACAAGTGTCGGTGCCGTTCGGATGGAGGCTTGGCCAACGTAATCGTGGGTATCGAGAATCCTCGCATTGCCCGATCTGTGCTCGCCTGGATGCCCGTGGGCGTCGCAAGGTGGGAAACAGGAGCGCCTAGTGACCCGCGCAGGCGCGCCCGTCGTCAGCAGCCACGGGCATCCGACGCGAACTCGATCGCAATTGAGCCAAAGACTCATGAATAGTTGGGCCACGCGAGGCATCCTCGGGCGCGTGACCGTCTCTGTAATCGTAGTCAGCTACAACGTCCGAGAACTTCTCGACGAGTGCCTCAGCTCCATTCCATTGTCGGAGCAGGTAGAGGCGATCGTTGTCGACAATGCGTCTTCGGACGACAGTGCCGAACTGGTTCGCGCCAAGCATCCGGGATGTGTACTGCTCGCCCTCGAAGCGAATATGGGCTTCTCAGTGGCGGTGAACCGTGGTGTGGCTCGAGCCCATGGCGAGTTGATCTTGTTGCTGAACCCCGACGCGAGTTTGCCGAACGGGAGCCTGGAAGAAATGCTGGCCGTAATGACGCAGCGCCCGGAGCTTGCTGCCTTGGGCGTTCGCCAGCAGGACCAGAATGGCTTCTTCCAGTTGGCTGTCGGGCCGGGTCCCAGTTTGATCGCGGAGTTGGGTCGCAAGCTGATTCAGGGTCGGCTCGATCGCGGAAGTCGCCTTACGGCGAGGATGGTCGAGCGCTTCCTGTCGCAGCCCGTTGAAGTGCCTTGGGTCGCGGCATCCTGCCTGCTCGTAAAGCGCGAGTGGTTCGATCGCATCGACGGCTTCGACGAGGAGTTCTTCTTATTCTTCGAGGACATCGACTTTTGCCTGCGCCTGCGAGAAGCCGGAGGCCGCGTGCTCTACGACCCGCGCATCACGATCGTGCATAGGCGTGGTGCATCGGCCAAGAAAGCCAGCGAGCTGGCCGAACGCGCTTATCGGCAGAGCCAACGCCGATTCTGGTCGAAGCACCGTGGGTCCTGGGCCAGTTTTATGATGCGCACTTACTTGAAGCTTCGCGGGCGGTGATGCTTTGAAAGTTCTTCACATCATGGCTTCCGGTGCGCGAGGCGGCGGGGCCGATCACATGATCGGACTGCTGCCCGCCTTGCGCAAGTTGGGCATCGAATGCGAGGCGGCCGTCGGTAGAGACGGCCCTTTGTTCGAGCGCATGGAGCAACTCGAGTTCCCTGCCCACCGAATCGAATTGATGGAGAGCCGGTTCCATCCGACCGCGCCGCTGCGCATGTCCAAGCTGTTGCGCAAGGTGCGACCCGACATCGTTCACTACCACGGGACGCGCGCCGCTTGGACCGGGGCCATCTCACGCCCTCTGCATCCATTCGGGCCGAAGGCGGTCTACACAGCGCATGGACTCGCGTATCGAAAAGAGATGAGCCGCGTTCGCACAGCGCTCTTCCGTGTGGTTGAGGGTACGGCTTGCCGCTTCGCGCACGCGGTGATATCGGTCTCGAGCACCGATTTGGAAGACTTGGCTACGCAGCATGTTCTGCCAGCAGTATGTGCCCACGTTCCGAATGCAGTCGATACTACACGCTTCGCAGCGGGTGACCGCACCAGCGCTCGACTCGCGACGGGTCTCCCTGAAAATGCATGGATCATCGGGACGACCTCGCGCTTAGTTCCGCAGAAGTCACTCGCAGATATGATCGATGCGGTGGCGAGCTGCCCCGGCGTGACGCTCGTTATTGCCGGCGATGGCGAGCTGCGCGACGAATTGCATCGTCGCGCGGAGCCCATTCACGAGCGCGTGTTGTTCTTGGGAAGCCGTGACGACATTCCCGAACTGTTGCGTGCGTTCGATATCTTTGCGCTGAGCTCGCGTTGGGAGGGCGAACCCATCGCATTGCTCGAGGCCATGGCGACGGCGCTGCCGTGTCTGGCTACAGCGACGGCCGGTTCAGCGGAGATTCTGCGCGGTTCTGGCGCGGAGGTCTTGGTGGACATCGGAGATGTCGATGCCTTGGCCGTCGCGATTCGCGAACTGCAAGCCGACCCGGGCCGTCTCGAGCGAATGGGCGCGGCGGGACTCGATGCAGTGACGCAGCGATCGTATGCCAACGCCGCCCAGCAAGTGCTCGCTGTCTATCGCAAGCTCTGAAGCGTCGAAGTGATCACTCGGGCCGCTCGCCTGAGCGCTTGGCGCCCTTGCTCTCTAAACACTCAGCTATTGCCTTGCGTCCGCGATCGAGTGCGTAGTCGAGAGGAGACCAGCCGTTGCGTGCCTTCGCGTTGATGTTGGCTCCGTGGTCGATCAGTTGCTGGACCTGCTCGGGCTGCCCCGACCATTCGGCAACATGATGAATGGCCTGCATGTCGTCTTCGGTGGGATTGGGTGCATGCACATCGACATCCTGCTGAAGGATCAAGCTCGTGATCGGAGCAGCGTGTCGCACATACCTGCGTACGCGCATCGCCCAGTGCAAAGCCGTCATGCCTTCTGGGCTAGACAGCCGTGCCGAGGCTGGATCTTTCTCGATCAGGGATTGGACTTTTCGAAAGAGGCCGAGCGTACAGGCCGAATGCAGATCGACATTGGCACCCCGATCCAGGAGTTCGTCCACCACAGCCTGGCCTTCGTTGAATTGCCCGAACACGCAGGCCGCACGGTAGAGCGCGCTTCGGCCTTGTTCATCGAGCGCATTCAGCTTGGCGTCACCCGTATCCAGCATCCCGCGTACGACATCCAGTTGCCCGCCGCGTGCCGCGGTCTGAAGGCTGCAATCGGCACCGCGCTCGAGCAGCATGCGCACCATGTCGTAGGCGGCGGGGCGATGATGCACGCAAATCGTCGCGGCTGCCTCGACTGCGGTCACATCCCATTCGTCTCCCCAAGGTCGAGAATCGACCAGGCTCGGGTCGCTGTCCAGGAGGTCCGAGAACTCTTCGCGCTGCCCCGCCATCAGAGCTGTACGCAGGCTTATTAGGGTCGCATTGTCGGCACTCATGTGAGAAATGATACGCGCTCTTGGGGTGCGGAGCATACGGATGAAGGAGCGTAGAGGCATCCGAGGGTTAATTGGTGACCCCGCAGGCCCGTCGCGGCGGCTTTCCACGCGGCTGGCTGACAACGCACAGGGCCTAGCCGAGTCCGTGTGCGTGCTCTATCCTGGACAATCATGAAGAAGCGTTTGATCCCCGCCATCATTGCCTTACTCATCGTTCCTGCTGGAGCCGACATCCTTTGGACCGGGGCTGTCAATGACGACATCTTTGATGAGGCCAACTGGGACCTGACGGGATCGGCGGTGACGGTTGTCGATCCCAACGTAACCATCGATGACAACGTTGTGATCGCCAACGCTATCGCGCCGGTCATCGTGCCCGACTTGGGCGGCCAGATCCGGTTCCAGGTCGGCGATGGCTTCACGCTCACGATCGATGGATCCGAGCTGAACGCGGTTGGGAATGACGGCATCGGTGGAGTGCCGGGCACTTCAATCGGTCCCACGGTCAACTTGATCAACAGCGGTAAGCTCGGAACCTTCTTCATCACGAACCGGACACATCTCGATCTGGATGGAACGAGTTCCGCATCCTTGGGCGGTGGAGCGACTCCGATCAACGGGTCGACCATCGACTTGACTGCGGGATGTGTGCTGGAGTGCCCGGATGAGACCGTGACCGACTTTATCAATGAGCACTTGAGCAAGATCAGCGTGGACGATGTCGCAGCGGTCATCGATAGCAATATGTGGGTGGTCAGCGATGGTGCTGCCGGTTCGGTCGCACGTGCCTTGCCGCAGGACTGGACGAGCTATTGCTTATCCGTTCCCAACTCGACCAGTTCCATTGCGCAAATCGCAGCTTCGGGAACTTCGAGCGTGTCTCGCAATGACTTTATGTTGTCCGCGAACCCGGTGCCGAACCAGCTTGGGATCTTCTTCTACGGTCCGAACCAGATGCAGGCCGTCTTTGGAAACGGATTCAGGTGTGTCAGTGGACGGCTCGTTCGTTTGCCGGTCGTAATGGGTCAGACGAACAGCATGACGTACGCCACGGACTGGACTGCCCCGCCGTCGATCTGGGGTACGGTCGATGCGGGTGAGACGTGGAACTTCCAGCTGTGGTTCCAAGACCCGAATGCAGGCGGAGCGCAGCACAACTTGACAGATGCGCTCGAAGTTACATTCTCGCTTTGATGTGATTGCGTGAGGGGGACAGCCGAGATTTCCCCTGCGCTGGCCGTAACCGATCAGGCGGGCCGCCGGTGGGGCGACTACCGCGCTGCGAATCCCTCCGGCTCGGCACTATGCGAGCTATTACGTCGGATTGTTCTAGTGCATGCACCCTACCGATGTAGCTATGGCATGACTGCAATGTCGTCCTGTGCGCGGCCGAGTTGACGTCAGATTACGCCCATCGAACGCCTTGAACGACCGCGGTCATCGAGGGGCCTTGTAGCTGCCTTACATCGCGAGGGCTGCTCGAACACACTGCAGTGCATGTAGTTGGTATACAGGCTCATGCCGGGTGGATTTTCTCTAGTTCCAATTCGGTTTCTGACGAATCCTTGAGTGTCCTCCAATCTCGCCTCTGCTGGTGTCGCCCTGCGTCACCCACCTAATCTGGTTACGCGGCAAAGACGCTACTTCGGGGACCGTTGAGGAGTTCATGCTCCCCCCTCACGCACAGGAAAAAGAATCCGAACCGAAGGCGAAGGCAAATGAAGGGTGTGGTTTTTACGGAGTTTCTCGACATGGTCGAGGACAGCTTTGGCGATGAGATCGTCGACACGATGATCGATAATTGTGATCTGGCTTCGGGGGGGGCCTACACCGCCGTGGGAACCTACGATGTGGCCGAAATGATCGCGTTGGTCGGTGAGCTGAGCCAGCAGTCCGGGGACTCCGTCCCAGACTTGCTACGGGTCTTCGGTAGGCACCTCTTCGGTCGCTTCTCAGAGCTCTACCCCTGGCTGTTCGAAGGGGTCCACGACCCTCTTGAGTTCATCGTAAATGTCGAGGGCTACATCCACGTCGAGGTTAGCAAGCTGTATCCAGACGCCGAGCTGCCCTCCTTCGAGCACACGACGAACGAGAGCGGTGAGGTGGAGCTGACCTATACATCCCCACGCCGCTTGGACACCTTCGCAGAGGGACTCATCTTGGGCGCGTTCGACCACTTCGGTCACGGCCAGATCTTGGAAAGTACCCCTCTCGGAAACGGCAGTCGATTCCGCCTTGGAGCCTAAGTCCACAGAAGATCGTGAGGCTCGCTACGAGCTGCGCTATCGACGCGAGCGGGAAGCGCGCAAGACCGCAGAACAGCTGCTCGAGTCGAAGAGTCTGGAGGTGTATTACGCTAACCAGTGCCTGACCGAGGATCGTGACAAACTCGAAGACACGGTTCGTGAGCGCACGATTGAACTCATTCGCGCCAAAGAGGTCGCCGAAGAAGCGTCTCGCACAAAGTCGTTGTTCCTGGCCAACATGAGCCATGAGTTGCGAACGCCGATGAACGGAGTGCTGGCAGTCGCAGCGCTGCTCGAAGAGACCGAGCTAGATCCGGGTCAACGCGAGTCCGTCGAGATCATCGCGAACTCCGGGCGCAGGTTGCTCGACTTGATCAACGACATCCTCGACCTCTCCAAGGTCGAAGCCGGACAACTCGAGCTATGCGCTCAGGAGTTCGACCTGAAGGCATGTATGGCGAGCGTGTGCGCCCTGCTGCAGTATCAAGCGGAGGACAAGGGCGTTCGCCTGAACCTTTCCGTGTCTGAGGATACGCCCGCTGCAATCTTCGCAGACGATCTTCGGCTGCGGCAAGTGGTGACAAACCTGCTGAGCAATGCCGTCAAGTTCACGGATGTGGGAGAGGTGCGCCTGGTGGTCAGGCTTGCTAAGGGCTCGACCCCGTGTTCGGAGCACGGGCAGGATGTTGTGCTCGAGTTTCGCGTGGAAGACACAGGATCCGGCATTCCAGAGCACCGTCAGCAGGCTGTCTTCGACAATTTCAGCCAAGCAGATTCTTCTGTGACGCGCCAGCACGGTGGAACGGGCCTTGGGCTGGCGATCAGCCAACGCATCGTCGCGCTGATGGGCGGTAGCTTGCAACTCGAAAGCGAAGAGGGCGTCGGATCGACCTTCTTCTTCTCCGTTCCGCTCACGATCGCCAACGGGTGTGCTCAGGACGGTCCAGCAAGAGCAACTGGGACAATCGACGTGACTGGCACACGAGTGCTTGTCGCCGAAGACCATCCCGTGAATCAACGCGTCATCTCTATGGTGCTGAAGAAGCTCGGATGCGATTACGCCATCGCATCCAATGGCTTGGAAGCCGTACAGATGATTCAGGATGCCACCTATGACATCGTCTTGATGGATTGGCAGATGCCAGAAATGAGTGGCCTCGAGGCCACAAAATGCATCAGGGAGCTCGATGACAAAGCTATCGCATCGACGCCCATCCTTGCCGTAACGGCGAATGCAATGCGTGGCAGCCGCGAGGAATGCATCGAGGCGGGTATGAACGACTTCGTCTCGAAACCAATCGATATACGTGAGCTAGTCGCGAAGATCTCGCACTGGATGAGAAAAGGATCCTAGGTGGGACGAGAACTGGCCGAGTTTCGGAGCCCAGTTTCTTGCAGCTATTCGTTCGTTTGGATTCAAACTATGGCGGTAAGTAGGAGTGCCTATTTTTTATCTGGCGTGTGCTTCCTCTCTGCTTTCCCTCCACTCGAGCATCCGAGATCAGCCGTTGCTGATTGATGAAGAGTGTAAATTGATGAGGTTGGCGCGTGAGGTTCACCCGCCATGTGTCGCAACTGAGCGATTCGGGTAGCTTCATCAAGCTTCGGTTCCGAGGCGACGAGTCTCTCGCATGCTCGCGACCTGCTGTAGACTGACTAGTCCCCTCAGGCGCCCCGGATTGCGCGCTGCGTTCTCTGGAGAGAAGGACTCAGTGTGCTGGTGGGGAGCTTCCTTTTAGTCACCTTCTCTAGGCAGGCGATACTGTGACTTTCGACCAGACGTTTTCTCACCACCACGAGCTGCAAGAGCAGCTGTTGGAGCAGTTCGCTACGGGAGTCGACATCTCTGCGACCCTCGATTCAATGTGCCTCTTTCTTGAAGAGGTTATCGGAGACGCGAGGGCTTCGGTCATGTTGTTAAACAAGGCGGGCGTGCTGCATGTTATCTCTGCACCAAGTCTCGATGCAGTGGCATTCGATGCGCTGAACGGAATCGTCGCGAGCGACTCCGCCGGTTTTTGTGGAACGTCCGTGCACACTTCAGAGCCGGTCATTGTCGAGGACACGAGCACCGACCAGCGCTGGGGTTCTCTCCGTGAGTTTGCGGAACAGTTCCAGATCCACGCCTGCTGGTCGATACCTATTGCCTGGTCTAACAAGGTCGTCGGCTCCTTCGCCGTATCGAGGAGCATTCCGGGACCGCCGCCCGCCGAAGTCTTTGCTCTACTGCGCTCCGCGGGGCACCTTGCTGGGCTGTCACTCGCGCGCGACCACGCCGAGCGGGGGTCTCGAGAGCAGCGTGACTTGCTTCAGGCCGTGTTGGAAAGCACCGAAGACCCGATCTTCGTCAAGGACCTGGACGGAAAGTACCTGCTCGTCAATGGTGCCGAGGTGAAAGGCATTTGTGATCGTCCCGAGCAGATGGTCGGAGGGAAGGACGAAGACTTCTATCCAGCAGATGTGGCTGCTCGCATGATCGAGACCGACCACGAAGTCATCAGAGAGGGACGCAGTCGGACCTACGAAGACACCATCGACAACACGCATCATGGATCACGTACCTATCTGATCCGCAAGAGTCCGATCCTGGACTCCGATGGGAGTCCGCGTGGGATCGTAGGCATTGCTCGTGATATCTCAGATCTCAAGCGCACGGCCGAAGCCCTTCGTCGCACGCAAAAACTTGAGAGCCTTGGTGTGCTTGCTGGTGGTATTGCGCACGACTTCAACAACCTGCTGACCGGTATCCTCGGCAATACGGAAATTGCGCTCGCCGAGCTCGAACCGAACTCCAAGGCGCGGCCGTTCATCGAAGACGTACGCAGAGCGAGTAGACGGGCTGCCGAGCTGACGGATCAAATGTTGGCCTATTCGGGACGCAGTGAGTTCGTGCGCTCGCCGGTCGCTATGCCCGAGCTTGTGCGGGAAGTCAAGATACTGGCGGGGCCGGGTCTGCGTCATGCGACGGTGCTCTTCGATATCGAGGCTGACTTGCCCTTGGTGTTCGGTGACGCCACGCAATTGCGCCAGATTGCGATGAATCTGTTGATCAACGCTTCGGACAGCCTAACCCAGGATGGGCAGATCGTCGTGAAGTTGAGAGCCTGTAGACGGGCCGGAATCTCGGACATGGCTTTCGGTGCCGATGCGCTCGCTGACCAGTACTACGTCGAGTTCTCCATATCCGACAACGGAGTCGGCATGGATGACGAGACGCTCGAACGAATCTTTGATCCGTTCTACACGACTAAGGAGTTCGGCAGAGGTCTCGGGCTCGCGGCGACCCAGGGCATTATCCGGGCCCATGGCGGCGCGATCGATGTCAGCAGCCGAGTCGGCCACGGAACGGCCTTTCGCGTGTACTTGCCAGTCGCGGGCGATGTCGACAAGGACACGTCGATTGCCAGGGAAGTCGATGAGTCGGCCGTCTCGACGACGGTGCTGGTCGTGGATGACGAAGAAACGGTTCGTATCTTGGCCGAGCGAGTGCTCGAGCGCGACGGCTATGTGGTGCATGCGGCCAAGGATGGTGAAGAGGGGCTGCGTATCGCAGATCGCGAAGCGAACAAAATCGATGTCGTGCTGCTTGACCTGACAATGCCTGGAATCTCGGGAGATGAAGTCATCAGGCGTCTCGAAAAGTCGCACCCCGAACTGCCGGTGATCCTGATGAGTGGCTATGGAGAGCGAGACGCATCCATCAATATCGAGGCACTTGGTATCGCGTCCTTCTTGAAGAAGCCATTTCGCCCGGCTGCCTTGATTCGTCACATTGTTGAAGCAATCGAGGGAGCTAAGCGGGTCTGAGTCTGATTGCGCGAATAGGACTCGCGCCTCGCATCGCACAAGCCGGTGACATGAACGGCGATGGTTTGTTGGATGTCATCCTGTCTTACCTGTCACACAAGCGAGCAGGTATCGCGATCCTGTTACGCGAGGCGGCCCAGACACTGCTGCAGGATCCGAGCCATCGTATCGCGAGCGATCCAATTGCATTGCCGACTGCACGAAGGCTAGTCTCGACCTACATCTCTGATCTGCAGTAGAGCAGTGGAACCGCCTTCCTTCTTGGTGTACGCCGCTGTTAGCTGCCAAAGGATTCTTGATGTGTGAGCAGAACTACCCGAGAGATGCGTAGGATCAGCGCATCATGACACTCAGCATCGACCCGGATCTCTTCGCGGATCTAGTCCAGATGGGCGCCGCATCCTGGAGCGAATTCATCGGGGAGCGTTCGGATTTTCAAGCGTTGATCCCTGCGGATCCGATATTGGCTCGCGAGCGTTTGAGCGAGCTGAAACCGTCCTCTCACACCTTTCTCGAGCTCGGGTGTGGAGTCGGGGTTATCACGATCCTGGCCGATCTGTTGGGCTATGAAGCCTACGGGATCGAGATTGAACCTCTGTTGTTGGATCGGGCCGAGTCACTGTCTTTGCATTGTGGGTCAAAGGCCACCTTCTGCGAAGGCAGCTTCGTCCCCACGGAGTACCGCGACGAAATTGGCCTGATGTCGCTGGACTTCCCAACCAAGACAGAAGGCGACGATGCCTACGCAGAGCTGGGGATGAAGATCTCGGACTTCGACTTGGTCTACGTCTATCCGCACCCGGACGAAGAAGAGTGGATGCACGAGTTGGTCCACCGCTTTCGTGGGCCGACAACGCAGCTGATGACGTACTCAGTGCAGGATGGCTTCCTAGTGTCCGCGGCCTGAGCTTTGGTCTCGCTGGTGCGCGGGAGAGAAGCTGGTCTTTCGTTCCTTGCCGCGACCGGAGACAGACAACGTCAGCCATCCGAAGGCCGACTCCGCAGGTATGGGTCAGGTGCCAGTCGTGCGCCAGGCTCTCTATCTGAGGTCGAGTACGCGTATCTCGCCGGCTTCCAAGTCCAACTCGGCCAGGACGGGCGGCTGGTCACGGAACCCAAGACGCGCTGCGCGTAGTAAGCCGGGGCCAGCTGGGACCGTCGTCTCGCTGATGTTGCCTTCGTTGTCGATCTTCACGCGCGTGCGAAACTCAAGGCCACCACTCTCGGACAAGTAGCTTGGGCCATCGATACGCCCGGTTCCCAGCAAGTCTGTATCAATTTGCCCTTTAATCTTGGCAGTCCCCAGGTCGTAGGACCACCTGTTCATACCGGGGACTATTGTGAGCTTGGTCGTGATGGTCAAGCCGCCTGATGACAGAGCCTTGGATAGGGTCAAGCTGGTGGAAAGGCCTGGCTCCAAGGTCACCTCGAAGCGGCCATCGGGATCTAGACTGGTCTTCATACTCTGGATCGACGCTTGCTTGGTCGTCGTTCGCACGATGACTTGCCAGGCGCCGGGGGCGACAGCGTTCACACTCAGTCGGCCCTCCAAGCGCGCGCTCTTCTTCAAGGTCGCTCTGTGTTGGTATTCGACTGTTCGCCCAGGGACGATGTCGACAACCGGTTCGGGGACACGCTCCGTGCGCAGTCTGCCGCCAGCTTCGTAGAAACGCTTTCCCGGTTCGAACACACTGATTTGCCAAGCACCGGCGTGCAGGTGATCCATTCGGAACGAGCCATCCGCGCTGATGGGAGCCTCGGCGATTTGCGCCATGCCATCACTCGCGCGTGCAGTCCAACCCGCGGGAGATGTGCTGCCATCCATGATCAACAAGCCGTCGATCGATCCGCTGCGTGGCATACGCAGGTCGAGTTGAACCTCTTTCTTGCCATCGAATTGGTGCGGGCCGTTCAGCACGGTCGCGTGACTCGCGAGCCTCGCATGCAAGTACCACTCCTGCGCAGGTGTCGATGTCTTCACGCGATTCGTTTCACCCGCATACCCCATTCCAGCCAGTCCGCTCGCCTTAGAGCGCTCGACTTCACCTTCGGCTTCCGTGTCGACTCCTGGTAAGGGCAGCCGAAAGCGTCCTTCGTCATCCGTGTGCACCGCGACGCTCGGATCGACGAACAGCCCGTAGACGAAGGCATCTCCGTCACCCGGCCAACCCTGATGGGTCAAGTACGTCCGCACCGTCGCAGCCTTGACTCCTGCTGCAGAGATGGATCCGCCACTGCCCGCGCGGCGATGCAAACTGACTCGTGCATTCGCAGCCGGCTCGCCACTTGCAAGGCTGACCATTCCAACCAGGGCGGGGACACTCTCGAGTGTGATCACAAAGGGATCGGCCAGGAGCGCTGTATCGAGCGGGCCCAGCACGAGATCGCGGTAGCCCGGTGACTGAGCGCGTAGCCTCACCGGACCAGCGGACCATCGCAGTCTGGCATGGCCGTCCGCATCGATGGGGGATTCGCAGCGATGGATACTGTTATCCGTCGGGCCATCCGGCGGCAGTCCCTCCACTTTGCCACTATGCAATGGCAGGCCGTCAGTATCGATCAAGCTCAAGCTCAGCCACTTCGAGGCCACGAAGCGCAACACCAAATCGGGCGTGCCGGGCTCAACATCCAACACGCTTAAGTCTTCCCATTCCCATGAGGGTGAGCGTGCACCGATATTTTGAGCCGCACCTTCCTTCGGAACGAAGTAGAAGCGCCCGTTCCTATCTGTCTTGCCGTCGAACCAACCGTCTTCCGCACTGGTCTTTGTGAATGTCAAAGGCAGACCCGCGATAGGTCTGTCATCCGGGTCGAGAAGCTTGCCAGTGATAATCTGTTCACTGGCTTCGCGTACGACCAGTTCGATGCCAGAGAGCTGTTCTCCCACTCGAAGGCCAAGCGTCGGACTGTAGGCCCAGAGAGTCGAGTCTGAGCGCGCCCAGAGTGTGCCGTGACCGGCCGCGACTCCATCGACAATGAACTGTCCACCAGGACCCGACTCGCTTGTCAACGCAGTCTCCGGACCCAACCATGGCCGCGAACGCAAGTCGCTCGGACCACTGCGTTCCATACTAGCACTGCCTTGTTCAGCCTCGACAGCGACTCCAAACACGACCAGTGCGCCTTCGACTCCCAATCCGTTCTCATCCACGACGGTCCCGATCACTGAAGCGCCAAGTGAGAGGGCGACTTGACCGAGTTCGACGAGCCGTTTGTCCACGTCGAACTCGAAGCGATGCTCCGAAGCGCAATAGCCCGGCGCGCCCACTTGGACTTGGACGAGTCCGGATGTGTCGACGAATGACAAGCGTTCGAGCACCGAAGTACTTAGCTCGAGGCGAGCGCTGCCAGTCTCATCGGACTTGGCCACGCGGTCGGGCCGGTTGCGCAAGCGAATCCAGGCCCCATCGATTGGGCGCTGAGCCTGGTCCACCGCACTCGCACTGATGATCACACGACCGAAGGTGGCATCCGGCGCGTTCGTTTGCGTTTCAGGCCTGAGAGATTCGGCGACCAGTGCTCGCTCCGAGGCGTCGTCCCCGGCGGCGATAGTCGATCGCTCTTGCGTGAGTTGATCTGGCGCGACCTGCTCGGGCAACGACACTGCGGTGTCTTGCGGCACGGAATCGTCCGAGAGGTAGATCCACAAGAAAGCTGCACCGCAAAGCGTTGCTGCCGTACCGATCACGATTTTCAACATGGCGAAGGATGCCAAAGAGAGCGAGAGAGCAGATGAAGCATGTGCGGGTCGTTCGAGCGCCGGAACCAAGGCCGAGACCCAGTAACTGCGACCACCTTCTTTGTCGTCCATCTGGACGCGCATTTGATCGAGCCCGCGCTTGAGCCGCGTTCGGACCGTCGCTGCCGGGATATCAGAGCGGCGCGCAATCTCTGCGGAGGACAGGCCATCGAAGTAGCGCATGACCAGCGTCGCGCGATACGGATCTTCGAGTTCATCAAGTGCGCTCGCTAGCCGTTGCACGATCTCGGCCTGCTCTGCGATTTCTGCGGTCGGAGGCAAGGCTTCGGGGCGCGCGGCGTGAGTTTCGCGTTCTCGCCTTCTCCTATCACTCCGAATCGATCGTCGAGTTAGCGAACGCACGATCGAGGCCAAAAAACCAGCGGAGACTGGGGCTGCAAGCCCCTGCGGCTCTTCCCGGCGGATCATCACGCTCCAACTCTCCTGCACCACATCATCAGCGCTAGCCGAATCGTGGATCAAGCTCGCCGCGAGTCGCCGCATCCACGGCGTGTGCAACGTGATGTCACTGGCGAGGCTGTCGAAGGACGGGTTCGTCATGGGCTCGTGATCAAGGAGCCCGCCGAAGGCGATAGCGTTTCAAAAGAGTGACGCAGCCGGAAGTGGCGGGGCTCCCCCCATGAGCCCGCTCGCGTTCAGAGGTCACTGCGCGCGAGCTTCTGGAGGTGGCCCAGCTTAGCGCATGCACACCATACTGCTGGCGCGTAGATGACAATGCTCGTCACACCACTACCCGCGAGGACTAGATCACGGCCTTGCTGAATCGCCCGGGCCGAGGTCATGCGGACTCGTACTCCGCCTAGGGGGTCTCGGCAGCTGTGGTCGCAGTCGCGTCAGGACAGACGTACGAAGATTTTTTCTTACCGAGCACCTATTGGGTCCCGCCGGTATGACGCGCACAGGGGCTTGCCCGATCACCAGCGACATCAGCGACAAGCAGATCGCGATTGGCGCGGGGCAACCCGCTCTTGGAAATCCGAATACACCGAAGAATTGGGGCGAGACTTCTTGGTTGGTCAAAGGCAGCGGCGGAATGGTCTCCACCGTCTATCACTTGCAGCGCTGGTTGTTAGCGATGCGATCCGGCGCGCATGGAGATCAGTGGCTCGTGAATCTAAGGGGTGCAGCCAGCAGATGATCCGGCCGCCCGAAGCTTTCATCTGAATCATGGCGCTGGGCAACGCCAAGCCGTATCACGATGCTCATGAGCATGCAGATTCACTTGGGTTCCCAGCCGGCGTCTCTGTCGGCAATCCTCATTCTTGTCGGCGCACTGGCCATGCCGCTTGTCTCCTGTACGCAGACACCTGACAGTCGAGCCATTGAATTCAGTGACGATCAGAAGGCGATTCGGAAGACACTGGCCAAGTTGTACAAGGCCTTCTGTTTCGATCCTGACGCCGAGCCCGACTGGGATGTGCAACGTAGCGCCTACCTACAAGGGGCTGCCTTCGTAGCACCGATTCGCTCGGATCAGACTCCGTGTGCGGTAGACACGGACACCTTCATCGAAGACTTTCGCCGCTATGCCACCAGCGATCCCTACCGCTCGCAGGGCTTTCATGAGCGCATCACCGGAACGAGTGTCAGAGTTCTGGGCGACATTGCCCATGCGCTTGTCGCATTCGAAGGCTTCGTGCCAAGTAAGCAGTTGGCAGCCAGACCCGAGGAAGCCAGCACAGTCGGCGTCGACAGCATTCAATTCGTCCGAGATGGAGAGAGCTGGCGCCTGGTTTCTTTTACGACCCAATACGAGCGAGAGGGCTTTGCCATCGATCATCAAGACTTCGATGAGTGGCAGTGAATTGGCTCCCTCGAGCCCAAATTCATTTGGTCATACACAGGCAGCCCCCTTCGACTTACGTCGAGGGGGGGCTGCCTCATTGAATTGATGGGCTCCGTATCGGCCCGGCTGCGCTCAGGATTAGCTCAGGGAGTGAAGGTGAGCGACAAGCCGTCAGACAAGTCGTAGCTCGCTCCACCGCCTTGCGGGTCGCGGAACCAGCACTGGAAGTGGAAAGTCGAGCCGGCCGTCAGTGCAGCAGCAGCAGACGGCGGACTCGTGTTGTCGACAGCCCAAGCCAATTCGTTGTTGCCGCCCGTACCTGATACCGGGAGGCGGAAGAGCGGATTCGAAGAGTTTCCAGCACAACGCAATCCGTTACCAAACGGGATACCGGCGCCACCGCCGGTCTGCCCCGCACTGTAGAAGAACAGGCCCGGCTGGTTCGGGACGGGACCTGACACCAACACCAGATTGTTAGCCGACACGCTGACAGATCCTGTAGCGCTCATCACCGCAGCGCTTCCCGTCGAGTTCATCGTCGAGCTGCAGTAGTTGGTGCCGAACGAGCAGGACGTACCCGCGCCTTCGCCCAAAACGATCAAGTCGTAGCGGTTGCAGATGCCGTTGGCATCCGGTTGCCAATGCTCGACTCGGAGTTGCAGGCTCTGATTGCAGCCGCTCATATTCGTGTAGACGATCTGCTCATCACTCGTGCCGCTAGCACCATTCGCGACTTCTGCTCCGCAGTCTTCAAACAGATAAGTGTCGATGTCACCCAGCAAGTGCGTGAACAGGATGTCGAGTTGCAGCGTCGCGCCCTCGGCAAGGTCGAAGTTGTAGTAGTCCGTGTCTGCCTTGCTGACGAAGAGGTCGAGGTAAGTGCCATCGCCAAGCGGGGTCGCCATGGCGCAAACGTCATTGTCTTCGAAGCCATCGTCGAGGCTCGGGTCACACGGGTTGTCCTTGATATTGAAGGTTCCCGAACCCGTGGTGCCGACTTGCTTGGACCCGATGCGGATCAAATACTGTTGGCCAAGTACGGCCGTGAACCACGCCTCTGATTGAAAGCCGCACGCCACGGTATTGCAGGCCAAAATGGCTGTTGCCGGGCATGTGTTTCCATCATAGACAGCTACACGAGTCTGCAGAGTAGTCGTTCCGCACAGCGAGACTGCAATGGGACCAGATGCTGCGGGGGTCCATTCGAACCACACATCCTTGCGCACGGGTTGTCCAACGCAGTCGGCGGCACCGTCGGTCGTAGCGCCCGCGTTGTCGAATGCAAAGACGCCGAGTCCGGCAATAGGCTGAGCATTGGCGCAGTCATTGGCGCCTTGGGCAAGGGCAGCGCCGCCGACCACCAACAGGGCGAGTGGTTGGAGCAGGGAGAGTTGGAATCCTCGAGTCATGGTGTCTATTGTTTGGCAGGGGAATCCGGCGACACTTCTGAAGAGGCGCGCTTTGGATCCGACAGTTTGGTTGGCAGGTGGCGGCGCGTCGGCGCACCTTGGCTTATCTTTGGAGAATTCGTTGGTGACCGCAGACCCCCCTCCACTCGGGTCGCGAATGACGCGAACGATTCATCTCGTTCGAGAGAGTGATCAAGATCACGGACAATCCAATTGTGTCTCTAGACTGCGTTCTCAATAGGGTTAGTCAACCGAAACTACAGAGAGGCCTTGTGCAGGCCCCACAAGCGGGCAAAGGCGTCGCTCCGCCGGCCCGAGTTTGTCCGCTTTGTCTAACGGCCACGACTAGACAGTCTCGAAGCTGTGCAGCAAACTTCGCGGGCCATGTCTTCTGATTCACCTCCCGACCCGCGCGAACTTTCGTGTCATGGTCCGACGCCTATCACAAAACGAATCCGCGGACTACTCGACGAGGCCGGTGTAGACTACCGATACGTCGAGCATGGCCCGACGAAGACCAGTGAGGAGTCGGCAGTTGCGCGAGGTGAGTCGCTCACCGTCGGTGGTAAGTCGATCGTGCTTCGCGTCGGTGAGACCTTCCGCGTCTGTGTCCTGAGCGCGGCGCGTCGTTTGAATTCCAACCGAATACGCCGGCGATTCGGCGAGAGAAGTGCGCGCTTTGCCACTCGCGACGAGCTACACGAGTTGACAGGCCTAGTGCCGGGTTGTGTGCCGCCCTTTGGCCCGCCCATTCTTGAGCTTCCCAATTGCTTGGACGAAGCCTTCCTGGATTACGATCGCATCGCATTCAATGCGGGATCGCTGACCTGCTCGATCGTGATGCCACGCGCGGCCTACGTCGAGTTAGCCAAACCCGAGATCTTCCTGTTCTCCAAAGCTTGATCCGTAACATTCACGCACCGCATCCCGTCATGCTCCTACTTCAAACGACGACCCTCGTACTCACTAGTTGATGCGTGAGTAGCGTTGCATTGGCACTGACTCCAGAGTCCGGCTGATCTATTTTCCAAGGCCCGGCATTGAGTGGCGGGCTGGATCTCCCTCGACACCTCCGTCGTGTCTACGGCGAAACACTTTGGGTCTGCACAGCAGGCCTTGCTCGGACGAGTCAGCACCAAAGATGCCTCGGTCGAGCTGCCGGGTTATTCTTTCAGACTGTCAGGCTCTCAGTCGTGAAAAGCGAGTAGTGCGCCTTCGATTGTGTTGTGAATGTCGGACACTCGGTGCATACGGACCAATTCGAAGACGGCTCGCACGGGCAGTGTGAGTCCGGACAGCTTCAAGTTGCCATCCTTCTCGGTTGTCTGACGCAAGCAAGTCAGGATCGCGCTCAGGCCCGAGGAGTCGATGAAATTGAGTTCGTCCAACTGAATGACGAGCTTCGTTGCCTCTTCGATAACAGGTGCCATCAAGGTGCAGAACTCCGCCGAGTTGGCCGCATCAACGACCCGCGCGTACAGCGACCAATCCTGATTGCCCTCGCACAAGCGCGAATCCAACCGTATGAAGGGCACCGCCGAAGCCGTGGCCCGGCCGGTCTCAGGGAACTGTTGCTTGGCCCGAGTGGGCAGCCAAGTGAATGCTTGCTCGTCCTCTAGGCAGACCTGCAGAGCCTCGATTCCAGCCAAGCGCGTGAGTCGATCGAGTTGCTCTGCAAGCCGAGGATGATTTGCCGACGATGGACCTACGGTCTCGGCCAACACGCGCTCGCCAAAGAGCTCGTCGAACTTGGCGAGCATGCACTCTAAGCAGACGGGCTTCGGGAAGTACCAGTCCGCTCTAGCGGCGTGCAGCTCGCTTCCAGAGGTGTACACATGATCACTCGTGAAGACTGCCACTAGTTGATCGCCACCAGGTCCCGTTCGTCGTTGATGACAAAGGTCGATAACCGATTGATCGGGGCATTCGAACTCCATCACGACAGCATCAGGCGAGAAGCTCCCGACTTTTTTTAGTGCGGCAGCGGCTGTATGCGCTTCCTCGACGTGATACCCCGCACTTTCGAATGCCCGTCGCAGGTAGCGGCATAGGTGCGGAGCTTGATCGACGAGAAGGACTCGGCGCGGCTTATTGCTGTTCTTGGGTGCTAAATAGGGCTCCTAATTGACAGACCCTTGCTGCGTGAAGGTGTTTTTCAAGATCGCCTTCGCAAGTGTGATGCGATACATGAACTTCTCGCTTAAGGTCCTATACCCTTCCGAGCCCAAGGAGAGTCCGTGCTCGATGCCGGACTTCAGCGAAGAGACGCCCAGGTTGCCAGCGAAATAGGTGCGGCCTTTACCTACCAGCGCCGTGCGGTGCGCATCGGCCAGTCCATCTGCGGCGTGGATCCGGGCTACGGTCTCCTTCGCACTGAGGTTCGGCGGGATTTTATTCGTAATAAAAAGTCCCCCGATGTGTCCATCACGCGAAGAGACTTCGATGCCAGGAACCACGGCGAGTCGCAACTTGCGCTCGTGAACGCGGCACCGTGCTTTGATCGAGCCAGCAATCTCGTCATGGTCTGTGATGGCGATGACATCCAGCTGGGCTAGACTTGCTTAGCGCAGGACCTCGTCCAAGTCTTCTCCGTCGGACCACTCGATGTGCATGTGCAAGTCGGCCGTGTTCTGCAACTAGATCGACGACTTGTCTTTGATGCCGGCCAAGCTAAGGCCAGGCAAGAAGGACTGCTCGTAGGCTGTCGGCTTCCAATGCGGGAGCTTCTCGACGGCTGCGAGGCCTTCCATGGGGCAAGACTTGTACTGCTCGAGCGCCTTCAGATTCTTGATGTAGAGCCCGATTAGTTCGAGCCGCTTCTGCTGTGCGGTCCTCTTGCCGTCGAGCTCGCCATCAATTCGCATGAGATTGATGAGTGCCTTGTCTGCGTCGATTTCGTCGGCATTGGAATCGAGCGGCGCGCTCGCCGGATCCGAACTATGGCTGTTGTTCTGCAAGGTGATGGATTGCCTCAAGCCGGGTTGGGCTTCCCGGGAGAGGTCAAGCGTGCACGAAACACACTCTCGTCAAGCTCGAAGCTAATCTCCAAGTCCAACAAGACCGCCAGCCTTTTCACGAGAGACAATCCGAGCCCAGCATGTACGCGATCTTCACGAGAAGCACTTACGCGCCAGAAGGGCTCCACGGGCTTCTCTAGACCTTCAGGCTTCCGTTGCTCCGCAGTGCTTGACAACCCAAGGCACGCGGGTCCTCCCCCATTCTGAACCTTGCATCGGATCTGGTCACCGTCAGGTGCGAGATTGACTGCATTGGTACTTGAGCAGCTTGAGAGAGTCTTCGATCAGTAGGATTCGCAGGGGCAAAAGGAGAGCCGGGGGCCACGATCAACTATGCACTGCTCGGCTCCCAGGGGAGCCTGGTGGCATTACGTCCAGATGATCGCCAGCCTGCTCCCAGGGGAGGTGGGCCAGAGACTTCTTCTTGGGTGTATTCTGCGCTTCGCTATACTCCGAATGACCATGTGCGTAGCGCTCCAAGCATTCCGTTGCCGGCCATTTCTAGGGATTCACTTCGACCTGGTGGATTTCAATTCGCGGTCGTGCCTCGCCTCGTGCTCAGGATATCTGCGTTCATTTTCTCCCGGGCAGAGGCGGCTATTTGTGGATGCCATTCACGGCTGGATGCCAATCTGCACGCTTTCGCCAAGGAGTTCCGTGTGAGTCCTTTCCAAGCCATACGCGATCACTTGGTGTTCGATCCCGCGGACGGAGCCGGTGCCGGGGAGGGCTTTCGACAGGCTGCTGTTGCAGCGGTATTGCGCAGCAACGAGGTCACCGGTGAAGCTGAGTTGCTCTTAATGCATCGCAGCAAGCGCGCTGGAGATCGGTGGTCCGGCCAAATCAGTTTTCCGGGTGGGCACGTTGATGATGTCGATGCGAATCCCAAGGCGGCCGCGATCCGTGAGACGAAGGAAGAGGTTGGGCTCGACCTCACGCAGGGCGCGCAGTTCATCGGACAACTCACGCCGATGCAAGCTCGCGCGAGCGGGCAGCGGCTCGAAATGACAATTTGGCCCTATGTCTTCGCGCTGGAATCGCATGAGTCGCAAGCTCCAGAGCTCGTGCTGAATCACGAGGCCGCGGCAGCTTTCTGGTTGCCTATCCGACGCGCAGCGGACGGCGAGTTTGACAGCGTGTATCAGTATGAGCACGAGGGCGATTTACGCGAGTTGCCCTCATTTAACTACGAGCAATGGACTGTGTGGGGAATGAC
>JBLFWN010000074.1:0-31799 GCA_047611405.1 Planctomycetota bacterium
GAATGTTCGCGGGCGGGCCATCGGTCTTTACAGAATACAGATTCTGCCTGCCTTCAAGGGGACGGCCCTTGGATTTTGGTCTTGGCTATTGTTCGAGACTTGATAGTAGCGATTTTCGTAGAGAGACAGTTGTCATTCCAGAACGCACGATCTAGAACTCCCCCGCAACGAGCAAACCAGCCTCCGAGCCTTCTACGAAGCTCCTACAAAGCCCCATCCATGAGCCGTATGCAATCCCTGTTGTCCCCCTTCGAGATGCGCGATCTGAAGGTCACGAACCGCGTTGCACTGGCTCCAATGACCCGTGCCCGGGCCGGTGAATCCCGACTCGCGAACGAGCTGATGGCCGAGTACTACACCCAGCGCGCGAGTGTGGGCCTGGTGATCACCGAGGCCACGACCGTATCTGCCCAGGGCAACGGCTGGGTCGGATCACCTGGGATCTACACGGATGAGATGGGCGCCGCTTGGAAGCCAGTCGTCGACGCTGTCCACTCTGCACCCGAGGGCGGCGCTCCGATCTTCTTGCAGCTCTGGCACTGTGGTCGCGTCTCCCACAGCGCCTTCCACGGGGGAGAGCCCGCGGTCTCAGCCAGCGCCATCAAGCTGAACGGAGAGTACGTGCATACGCCGCAGGGCAAGAAGGACTACGAGACTCCGCGCGCGCTCGAAACCAGTGAGTTGGCGGGAGTCGTCGCCGACTACGTCGCCGCCGCACGTCGCGCGAAGGATGCCGGTTTCGACGGAGTCGAGATCCATTCGGCAAACGGCTACTTGTTGAATCAGTTCCTCGAGTCCAAGACGAACAAGCGCACTGACGAGTATGGCGGCAGCGTCGCGAATCGTTTCCGCTTGCTGCGCGAGGTCGTCGAGGGCATCACCGAGGTGTTCCCGGCGAACCGTGTCGCCGTCCGCCCCTCGCCGAATGGCGTCTTCAATGACATGGGATCACCAGACTACCGCGAGACTTACCTCTACGCGGTGCGTGAGCTCAACGCCTACGGCCTCGCGTACTTGCACGTCATGGATGGCTTGGCCTTCGGCTTTCACGAGCAAGGCGAGCCGATAACCCTCGCAGATCTACGAGAAGTCTTCGACGGCCCGCTGATGGGCAACTGCGGTTACGACGGGGAGAGCGCCGACTCCGCAATCGAAAGCGGCGCCGCCGACATGATTGCCATCGGACGGCCGCTGATCGCGAACGCCGACTACGTCGAGCGCTTGCGGAACGGATGGCCCTTGGAGCCACTCGCCGACATGAGCACCTGGTACTCGGGCGAAGGAGCCTCCGAGGGCTACACTGACTTTCCGACCTATCGTGCCACTCAGTCCTCGATCGACTGAGTCAATCGACCACGCTCGATAGGCTCGATCACGTTCGTCATGGATTCGAGTGAGCGTAGCGAGTCCTCTGCGTAGCAGCTTCACAGGGGACTCCCTAACCGAGCAGGCCTTGACGATGTCGACTGTCCTGCCCGGGCACCAGACCCATCCGGTTTGCCCTCGCGCTCATTCAGCTCCGATTGCCTCGAGGAAAAGGTCGCGATCCAAGGTCCCATATGCGTCGAGTGCATCTGCCAGGCGAGCGAGTCGCTCCTAGCCATCGGCCGTTGTGAAGTGCTCATGCAGCTGCGCCAGCATGGCCCGCAACCCGGCCTCGCGCGGTTCGGATTCCATGTGCCGTAGGTTCAGCTGCGACTGGGCTTCATCCCAATCTCCGCGCCAAGTAGAGAGCGCGTGCGGATCTCTCAGCACATCCTCTCCACGGAAGACGAGCTCGGCGACGGGTCCGGCTAGAGCCACAAAAGCGTGTCGGCGTGCTGCCTCTTGCTCCGTCACAGCTTCCGGCCATTGGACCGCTGCGTGACCTGCGAGTCCGTCCAGCTCCGACTCCAAGCTCAGCTCTCGAACGACTCCGTTCAACAGATGCGCCACAAGTGCGTGACCGGCTTCGTGCCAGGCTTCGGGACCGGGAGACATGAGAGTGATGATAGGCACAGGATCATCTGCCTGGCGCGAGCACTTCCACAAGGCTCGAAGAATGGGCTCGTCAGTGAACGTTCTTGACGGCACGTGTGAATGGCACGGGCCAGCCAATGGGGGAGTCGATTCATTGGCATCAACCAGTCAGATCGACGCCGGTTGTCAGTCTTCAGGATCACTCACTTTCGGGCGAGCCACTTTCGCCCTGCTCTCATCCATCCGTCGGGCAAGCAACTCGGCTTCGTGGATGAACTGAGGTTCGAGCTCCGCGACGCGGTTCGGAAGGTCGATCACCGCAGCACCCAGAGCGAGGACGAAGATGTCGCCGCCGATCACGTCGCAGCAGTTGGCCGACTACCTGAACAAGGCCTTCGACAAGGACCTGAAGTACAGAGCGATGTCCGTCGCTGAGTATCGCCAGGAACGAGTCGCAGAGCTCGGTGAGTTCTTGGAAGGCGTGATCGCCGGTATCTATGAGGGCATCCGCAACGGTGCAGCAGACAACGAACGCCACTTTGCTACTGCGGCCGGCCGAGAGCATCAAGGCTGGGCGGATACCTTCGATGCGTTGCAGGTCGGTGCAAGCTAGCCGTCGACATTGCGGCCTGCGTACAACTCACACTTCATCCGAGGGACTCGAGATGACGCGGCGAGAGATCTCGAGGGTGATTTTATCACCGGCGGCTCTTTCCGTCGCCCAGGCTGACGACGCGACTCGAAGGCTGACCGAGCCCGCTCAACACTTCGGAGAGTGGCTCGTGCAGCTCCTCGGCGATGTCTTTACGGCCGTGGGTTTCAGTGTGTCGAACCGACTGTCTCACCGTCGCTCACGAACTCCGTGAAGGGACGAGGCCAAAGTGACCAAGACGATGTGGGACACCGAATCGTTGGGCTGATGCCATGTTGTTGCGGACGCGCCCAGCTCGAATCGTCATGGTGCGTTGGGAGCCCGTTGGCTCAGGGACGGCAACGTCACAGGTAGCAGGGGCGACTGCCCGCGATCTCCGCTGTCAGTACGCGCGGATCCAGCCAATCTCGAGCCGGAACGCGCCAACTTGCTCATTCGCAACCATGAATCCGAAGCTCATGACTGCGGCCGGATCGAGAGGCGCGACACCGGAGGGGAGCCTCCCACGGAACGTTGGTCGAAAGGCCTGGAAGGGCAGTTGTATTGTCGTCCAGGCGCTGGGGGTCGTCGCGAAAGAGGCCTGGTAGCTGACGCCGTCGAACCCGCCTTCCGTGCGCATGCGCAACTTGTAGGTGCGGCCGTCGCCGCGAACATGCAGCGCGATTCCCTCACTTCCCGAGAGATCTAAGGGTGCTGGGTCAGATCGCACCGACGCGAACCCGCCGTTTTGCTCCAACGAGAGCTCACCCTCGAAGGCGGCGATGCCGCTGGAGGCACGCATCGCGCTCTGCGACACACCGCCCATGACACGGTCGTCGACAGCGGCAAAGCGTTGGGCGCTTTCCGGAGCGGCGAAGTCGAACAGAAGTTTGGAAGGATCCGTCATGAGTCTATGAGGAAGAGTGCTTCCTTCTTCACTTGGTTGGTCAGTATCCCAGTTGGTGACGCAGGGCTTTTTCCAAGTCAGGATGCGCGAACTTGTAGCCGGTTTCTTGGAGCCGGCTGGGGACGGCGCGCTGGCTCGCCAACAAGAGCTCGTCTGCAAGCTCGCCAAACGCGAGTCGGGCGGCGAAGGAGGGCATGGGAATGACCGCCGGCCGTCTCAAGACCCGGCCAAGGACGCGCGTGTACTCGGCGTTCGTCACCGACTGCGGTGCGACGGCGTTGACTGGGCCTTGGAGCTCGTCGGTGAAGAGCGCGTGATGGATCGTTCCGACGGCGTCGTCGAGCGCGACCCAACTCATCCACTGTCGTCCACTCCCGATGCGCCCACCAGCGCCAAGCCGGAACGGGAGGAGCATCTTGGCCAGCGCGCCTCCGGCCGGGCTGAGCACGACGCCGAAACGGAGTTGTACGGTGCGCACGCCTGTCAGCTTGTGAGCCTCGGATTCCCAGTCATCGCAGACCTCCGCAAGGAAGCCCTCTCCCGTCTGACTGCCTTCGTCGAGGAGCTCGTCGGAGCGATCCCCGTAGACGCCGACGGCGGAGGCACTCACGAACACTTGCGGCTTGCGAGACATGGATTGCAACGCATCGACGAGAAGGCGTGTCCCTGAGATTCGACTGTCTCGAATCCTGGCCCTTTGCGCGGCTGACCAGCGACGAGCCGCGATGTTCTCGCCCGCGAGGTGTACGACTGCGTCGACACCGTCCAGCGCTGCGGAGTCGAGTTCGCCTTTCGCGGGATCCCAGTGGAACTCGTCGTCGTTCTCAGGCGCGCGGCGAACCAGATGGCGTACGCGGTGCCCCCCCGTCGTAAGGAAGGCTGCGAGCGACCTACCGACCATGCCTGAGGAGCCGCTCACCAGCACGTCTGCAGGCGGCGCAGCAACCGCCGCATGTCTCGAGAGGTCCTGCGCCGTGATGCGGTGGCGATAGGCGAACATGCGCTCGAGTTTGCGTCGAACGAAACGACCTGCCACAAGGGATCCCAGCCTTCCGAGCGGCAGCGTGTAGCGGACGCTGTCTCGGAGCGTTGAACCACCGGCATCTGCTGGCTGCATGGAATGCGTGTGCTCCCACGATGCGAAGGGACCAGAGAGCTGCACGTCTTTGAACTCGCGCCCAGCCTTGACCTCGGTGATCTCCGAGAGCCACCGCTGACGTAGAGGACCGAGCGGAAAGGCGACCGTCTGTTGGGCGCCAACGTCAACGGGCGCTGCGAGACCCTCCAAGCTGACCGGCTCCCACGGGGGTACGAGCCTCTCGAAGGCTCCCGTGCGACAGTGCCAGCGGAAGACGTCTTCGGCGTCGGCTTCCAGTTCGAGAGAGCGATGGAACTCGAGGGGGTTCATCAGGTTCTACCTGTCCGTCCTGCTGGGCACGCCATTGAAGGGCCGGCGATCCACGTGATCGACATGCGATTGTGTTCGTGCAAAACCGTGAGCTCATCCCCAGCGACGAACGCCGGGTCCTGGACCGCCTGAACCGTCCAAATCAAGCCGATGGGCGCCAGAGTCATGGACGTGGGGAGCAACAGGAGAGGGATAGCGTACAAGGTGGCACCTCCATCTATTCGCGGTACCGGTCCAACTGGATGCACGCAAAGGCCATGCTCGACCGACTTCCTCCTGTACCGGTCAGCCGCCTGAATTGGAGAGACGAGCGTGGACGGACTCGGCAGTCCGTCTGCCCGACTCCAGCGCGCCTTGAATCGACGGGGTCGCAACGTGATCGCCGCAGACGAACAGGCCACCGACCCTCTCTGCTCTGCCCGCCTTCTCGCTGATGCGTGGAAGTGCGCGCTGAATGCGGTCTACGCGCAGGAGTTTCCAGCCAGCGACTGCCTTCCCGTACCAACTCTCGAGCTGCGCGCGGACGTCCACGTCTACGCTTTCATCCGGTTCGCGTGGAACACCGAGCAAAGTGACGGAAACCAGTGCCGATCCCGGTGGAGCATAGGACGGTTGAGCGTCGCTCAGGACACACAGGTGGTTGACGGGCCCGTCTGCACTCCCCTCGCCATTGATGGCGAGGATCGCCTCACCCACCGGCGATCGCTCGGCGCCGTAGTAGAGCGTCGTGGTCCCGAGCCACGTCGGAGCCTCATTCGAGCCCAAGAGCTTGGAGGCAGCGGAAGCGTCCACGGCCAGCACGACGGCACGACAGGAGACCTGTCGACCTGATGCGAGCTCGATCGAGTTGGGCGATACCGAGGCGACCCCTTCGTTCAAGTGAATCGCTGACTCGGGAAGGGGCCCGGCAAGCTGCTGCGCGATCGCTTGCATTCCGCCGGCCGGAAGCACGGCGCTGCCTTTCGCGAACCAGCCGAAGAGAGAGAGGAAGTACCACGCCGGAACTCCGAGGGCTGAATCGAGCGTGACGCCCCCGAAGAACGGACGGAAGAAACACTCTCTGAGCGAGCTTGAGAAGCCGCACTCTCGAAGGAAGTCGGCGGTGTCTCTCCCGTCGCTCTCTCCTCGCTGCTTCAGGGCGCGATGACGAAGCGATGCCATGCGAACCGCGTCACCCCACGTCACGAAGGGCGCGCGAAGCGTCGCCAACCGGCCTTGGTGCACAATCCGAAATGAGTAAGGACGGGCTCTTCCTCAATGGGAATCAGCGAGCGATGGCCACCGAATTGGGTCTCCCGACTTGCAGCATCCGATTCAAGACCTTGCACCCGATGGCCACCTCCGTCTTCTGCGCAGCTAGACCCCTGGCGTGAAGCCCGCCACCGAGCTGCGACTTGTAGCGGAAGAAGGCGTTCTCGACTGTTCCCTGCTGATGGTAGCCCGACTCCTTCTTCCACCTTCTGCGACCGACCTTGTTGACGCGGCTGATCGTCTTGTCGCGCTCAGTTGACCTTGGCCTGCGGCGAGAGATGGATGCGGATTTCGATGGCGGGATGACGACTCGCGCTCCTCTGGACCCTGCCTTCTTGTAGATCGCAACGGTGTCGTATGCGGCGTCGCCCGTGACACTCGACAGCTTGCTCCGGGTCTTCTTGATGATCTTGAGCCCGGTGCTCGCATCGTCACCCGAACTATCTGTCAGCATCTGCGCATGGATCCGACCGCGACGATCAACTCCGATGTGCAGCTTGCGCCAACCACGCCTTCCGCGATTACCATGCTTTGCGGCCGCCCATTCACCCTCTCCCACTATCGACAGCCCAGTGCTGTCGATGATCAGGTGAACGCCTCTTTTAGAGTTGACGGGCTCGAACTTCATCTTCAGATCCTTGCTTCGACGTGAGATCGTCGTGTGGTCCGGCGCTTCGAGACTCAGGTCCATCAAGTCGAGCAGGGAGCGCAAGAAGCCCTCGGCTTGGCGTAGCGGCAACCGGAACACGAGGCGCAGCGTCAGTGCGGTCTCGATCGCAAGGTCCGAGTACCTGCGCGGAGCACCGCGCCCGGCCACGGGTTTGGCACTCCACGCATTGATGGCTTCGGGCGTGATCCACAGGGTGATATCGCCCCGCTGGACGAGAGCACGGTCGTAGTTGGCCCAGTTGGTGACGCGGTACTTAGTCTTGAAGTTCGGGTGCACGCGAGAGTTCATGCCGAACCATTCGGATTCCCAAGGCTCGAAGCATGAGCAGCGGCTGCCTTAGCCCTTTCAGGGAGGCGAATAGTGCACCAACGCCCCAGAAAGCGGAGAAGTGGTGGGGATTGGGCGGGCTAAGCATTACGAATGCCGGCGCGGCGCGGTCCGGAGCGGGGGGACGAGCGACGAACCCCTCCCACGATTTCAATCCCGCTGGGGCGGCGCACTCGCGGCGCAAGCCGACGGGGCAGACGCGGCGCAAGCCGACGGGGCAGACGCGGCGCAAGCCGACGGGGCAGACGCGGCGCAGGCCCCGGTTGCGCCGCCAGTCGACTCGGACTCGCTCCGATTCCAGGGAGCCTTCGCCAACAGGAGGCCCATGCCACACCAGTCCGTGACACCCGCGAAAATCTGGCCGACGCCGACGAAGGCTGCGAGGAAGACGAAGGCCGGGTGCACCCACCACGCGAGCGCCGCGCCGATCAAGACCAACGCTCCGGCGATGACGCGTACTTGTCGCTCGAGCGACATCCGCGCGCGGCCGCGTTCGACTTCGCCGCCCGCGCGCACATAGGCCTCGATGCCGCCATCGATCACGGTGAGCCCGCCGATGTTGTGGTGACCGAGGGTCTCCTGTGCCATCTCTGCGCGACTCCCGGTGCGGCACAGCAGCAAGCGTGGAGCTGGCGTTGCCCGCACCTCGTCGATGCGTTCCAGCAAGCGATCGAGTGGAATCAAGCGCGAGCCGGGCACATGCTCGGCGTCGTATTCGACACCCGTGCGCACGTCGATGACCGTCGACGCTCCTCCGCTAACTACGTGCTTGGCGGCCTCGGCGGCGGAGAGGAGGGCGGGGATCTCTACGCCACTGCGGTTGAGCCGCAGCAGGTCATCCATGTTCGCGGGTCGCGGAGGCGGATTGGCGATGAGGTTCTCGACGAAGGCTGTACGCTCCATCGTCAACCACGGATTGCCCGCGCGTTCGGCGCCGATCGTGCTGCGGACTCGTCCCTCATAATCGTGACCGGGATAGAGGATCATTTCGTCCTCGAGGTCCGCGAGGATGCGGTGAAGAGAGTCGTGCAGAGTGCCCGCGTCTCCGCCCAGGAAGTCGGTGCGCGCAACACCGCCGATGAACAGGCTGTCGCCGGAGAACAGCTCTCGGTCGGTCAGCAATACGAGGTGGTCCGGCGTGTGACCGGGCGCGTGTCGCACGGTGATCCGCTGATCGCCTAGAGCCAAGTGTTCGCCATCGGCGGGGAACTTCTGGACTCCGGCGTGATGACCTTCGGCGTGGGCGACACGTGTCGCACCGAAGAGGGCAGCGAGGGCAGCCGAGCCCGAGGGGTGGTCGGCGTGTGTGTGACTGTCGACGACGAAGCTCAGCGCCCAGCCTTCCGCACGAATGCGTTCGGCGACCTCTTCGACGAAGTCGAGGTGAACGTCGAGGGCCAATGCCTTATGCGACTTGCCGTCAGCAATGAGATAGGTGCAGCACCCTTGAGGGTGGCGCATGGGGACGACTGTGAACTTACCTGTTGTCGGCAGGGTTGTGGATTCGGTCTCTTGCGTCATGGACTGGCCCCTGGGCGATTGCTGGAACGGATTACGAATTCGAACTTGAATATATGAACATATGCTCATACATTCAAGCATTCATGGCACGAAAAAAATCGAAGCACACTCTGCCCGAGCACCTCCTGGAAGCCGTAGCACGCCGCTTCCGGACCCTGGGCGTACCGAGCCGTCTGCGGATCCTCAGTGCGCTGATGGACGGGCCGCTCGGGATGGCGGAGCTGGAGGAGGCCACCGAGCTCGAGCAGTCGAACCTCTCGCGGCAAATCACCGAACTCGAGCGCGAGGGCTGCGTCGGACGCCGCCGCAGCGGGCGCTCCGTCGAAGTCGAAATCTCCGACCCGAGTCTGCGAGACCTCTGCGCACTCGTGTGCGGAGCAGTGACGGAGCAGGCCCCGACCAAGGGACGAGCCCGGTGAACACGAAAGCCGCAAAGCGTCTGGTGCCTGCTCTCGGCTGGCTGCGAAGCTATCGACGAGTGGACCTTGCCGCGGACGTTCTCGCGGGGTCGATCGTCGCGGTCTTGCTCGTGCCGCAGGCCATGGCCTACGCACTGGTTGCGGGCCTGCCGCCACAGGCGGGGCTCTACGCGAGTCTCGCGCCGCTCGTTATCTACGCATTGCTCGGCACGAGTCGCTATCTTGCCGTTGGGCCAGTCGCCGTGGTCTCGCTCCTCGTCGCGGGCGGGCTGGCAGAACTCGGAACACTCACGCCGCAGCAGGCGTTGGGAGTCGCCGCACTGTTGGCCGCCGCTTCGGGCGTGATCCAGCTCGGCATGGGGCTTCTCCGCGCGGGCTTCGTGGTCAACTTCATTTCACACCCGGTGATCTCGGGCTTCACGAGCGCGGCGGCGCTGGTGATCGTCTCGAGCCAGGTCGCTCCCTTGCTCGGGCTATCGGCGCCGCGCGGGGCTGCGCCGTGGGAGACGATCGTCCTACTCGCGGAGAGATTCGGGCAGACCAAGTGGATGACTCTCGTGGTCGGCACTCTCACCATCTCCGTTCTCGTAGCGTACCCGAGGTTCGTGCGTCGCCTGTTTCAAGCACGTTCGCTGCCCGAGTGGCTCGGCGCGCTGTTGCCGCGCGCGGCGCCGCTCCTGGTTGTCGTCGCTGGCACGGTGGCCGCCTACGCACTCGCTCTCGATCAGCGCTTTGGGCTCGCCGTCGTCGGAAGTATTCCCGCTGGTTTGCCAGAGTTCGGTCTGCCGACCTTCGATGTCGCGACACTGCGAGCGTTGATCCCGACGGTCGTCGCGATCTCGCTCGTCGGCTTTCTCGAGAGCTTCGCCGTCGCCCAGTCCTTGGCCGCCCGGCGCCGCGAGAGCGTCGATGGAAGTCAGGAGTTGGTTGCGCTCGGCGTCGCCAACCTGGGAGCCGCGTTCACGGGCGGTTATCCCGTCACCGGCGGCTTCAGTCGATCGATGGTCAATTTCGGTGGCGGTGCGCGCACTGGATTCGCGTCGATCGTGACCGCCTCGCTCGTCGCGTTGACGTTGGTCGGCTTGACTCCACTTCTGTTCTACTTGCCACGGGCGGTGCTCGCGGGCGTGATCGTGGTTGCCGTTCTGCCACTCGTGGACATCCGCACCGCGCGCAGGGTTTGGAGCTATAGCCGCGCCGACGGCTCGGCCCTGCTGGCCACATTCCTCGGTGTCTTCGTTCTGGGGGTCGAATCCGGGATCCTGATCGGCATCCTTCTCTCGGGAGTGCTCTACTTCGCTCGCAGCAGTCGACCGCATGTCGCTGTCGTCGGACGGGTTGGCAGCAGCGAGCACTTCCGCAACGTCAAACGGCATGAGGTCTCCACGGTCCCCGAGGTTCTCGCGATCCGCATCGACGAGAACCTGTTCTTCGGCAACGCCCGCAACATCGAGCATCACGTTCATCAGCTCGTGGCCGAACAACGCGGCCTTCGGCGGCTCCTGTTGATTGCGAGCGGAATCAACCACATCGATGCCACTGGGCTCGAGTGCCTCGAGCAGCTGGCTGACTCTCTCGAGCAAGCGGACGTCGAGCTGCACCTCGCGGAGATCAAAGGGCCGGTCATGGATCGACTGGAGCAAGCGGGTTTTCCGGAGCGACTCGGTCGCGATCGTATTCATCTGTCGAGCCACGTCGCGATGGTCCGGCTCGACGCGAAGCGGCCAGTCGAAGTGAATCGAACGGACGCATCCCCAGCGGAACCACTCCGGAGCACGCATTCATGAAGTACTTGCTGACGCTAGCCTGCGGACTCTCCGCACTGACGCTGAGTCAATCGAGCGATGAAGCCTCGTCGAAGGGGCCCGGAGTACAAGTATCGAGTTCGTGCGCTCGCTGCCACTCGAATGCGCCGAATGCCTCGGCCATGCGCGATGCAACTGGCCGAGAGGTCGGGGTATAGGCGCTCCCAAGGGACGCGCCCGAGTAGGCGTTCAAGCAGTGGAGGCCTTTCGGGAGGCTGGGGAGGGTGATCATGGAGGCCGTCGACATCGACGGCACCCCCTAATCGAGCCTGGGTAGGGGCGAGATGTGTCGGGAGTGGCCGCCGGTCCAATGCGCTGACACCGGTGCGAAACTCCGCGAGGGGTATCGACCGGTGAGGAGATGACGGTGTCAGGTGCCGTCAGTAGGCGAAGGACGGCTGCGGTGGAGAGCGTGCTGGGGCCAGCTGGGTGAGTTCGGCGTGGAGGGATTGTTCGATAAATCGACAACAGCCCGCTCACCGTGAGGGGGACTCACCGCCCTAGTCAGTGCACGCATCGTGCAACGACAACGACCCTCAATTACATACGGACACAAAGAAACAATCATGCATCTCACATCCCTCTTCAAATTCGCAAGCGCAAGCGCTATTGCGATCCTGAGTATCATTCCGTCAGCCCATTCCGAAGTTCGCCCCAATGATGAGTGCGTAGACTGTCACCTGATCGGCCAACATGCGGGTGCTAACAATGGCCCGCAGGTACCAATCTCCGTCGTCTGCAACCTGACGAAGTCCTACCAAGCAGGCTTCGGCGGCACGCCGTCATCTGGAATGACAGCAGAACTCCCGTGTGTGAACTGTCCGACTATGAACGGGGAACCTTGCGAGCCGGGATCCGGTCCCGAGCTTCAATGCGACCTCAGCTTCAGCAAGCAGTATGAAATCACTGTCAGCATCGACTACTCGGTTTCGAATGGGATCGATGTGGGCTTCTTCGAGAGCAGTTTCGAGCTAGGAATTGGTCTCAGCTCTACAACGACCAGAACTGTCACCGTGGCTGGTTCTTATCGCACGCCTCACTGCAAGAAGGCGTCGATCGCCGGTACCTACTCGCAACTGAAAGGCAAGAAGGGCACGGCTAGCGCAGTCTATACAAGGACTGATACGTACCGCGACCCTAACGATGCCAGCAACTTGTACGACTATAACTACTCGTGCAAGAGTGGCACAGCCACGATCACTTATGACGGTATCGCGGTGGCTGGTGGGCTAAGCGTTCGGAGCCTGGACGACTGCTCCTACGACGGCGGAAGCGGATCCGACCACTGACCGGGTTTCGGCTCCCCGTTTACTAACCGGGGAGCCGCCCCAGATTTGGCAGTACCACTATCTCAATCGAGACCCAATAGAAGACCACCGACATGCAACTAGCACCCTCCTTGATTGCAATCAGCAGCAGCCTGATTCTCACCACCTTGACCTCGTGCGAGCATCAGAGTTCAAGCTCCCACATCGCGAATCCGAGTGAGGCCAGTCATGTGCCCAAGAGCACCGCGGGAGTCCATGGACAGCAACCGGCCGAGCAAGATGGGTCTGAGTTGCAGGCGGTCTTGGCCTATCTACGTTGGGTGCAATCGCGCGGTGATGACGCGCAGGCCAATGCACCGGCCGCATCCGATTGGATCGTGCGGCTCCGGGAAGCAGCGGATATGAATCCCCGTAAGAGGGTGAACCTCGCTTGCAGGACTCAGCTCATCGCTCTCCTCAATGAAGTTGGAGATGACAGTGCCGCTGAGGAGCAGATTCAACTTCGCATCGATCTCGAGCCTGATCCAGCCATGCGCCCCTTCTGGGTCTCAGAACTTGCTGAGGCTCGCCTGCGTCGAGTGATCACTGGTGAGTTGAGTGACTCCGAGCTTGCCGCTTCGATCGGCGTCCAGAACTGGGCACGGCGAGAGTTGGAATCTGGGCTCGCAAGTGCAGGCTCAGTCGAACACTGGGCGCCTAGCCTCCCTGGTCGCTATCTAGTGAACTTGCTGAACTACTCGCACTACATTCGCACGGGCACCATCGAAGCCAGTGTCGCACGCGAGCATCTCGCGGCGGGTGTTGCGCTCGCCCAGGATTGGCTCGAAAGGAAGATCGTGCTGCCAGGACACGGACCTTGGAACTTCGCAGTGGCACAGTTCGAGTCCTGGATCGAGGATCAGGAAGCGGGGGATGAGGAAATCCTTGCTGCTTTCGAGAGGCTCGAGGCCGACGGAGGCAAGCCAGACTTGGTCGCGCTGCACGCCCTGCACTGCTTTCAGCGCCTGCATGGTACCGACACTCTGGAGTTCGCGCAGAATGCCGAGAACTGGTTGCAGCAGGCAGGTGTGCAGGGACCTAACGGCTTGTTGATTTCGCTGTACATCGGTAGGGCCTATCTGGCGAATTCCGCGTACGAGAAGGTACTCACCCAGATCGAGCCCCACCTTGGTCTGGAACCGGAGTGGGCGACCGGAACCTACACCGATTCTTGGCACAGCATGTAGGAGCAAAACGCGCTGGCCTATGCGGCCGCTGCGGATTCACTTGGCAACGAAGAGGCTAAGGCACTCGGAGTCGATTACTTCTTGGCTGTCAGTCCGACCGCACAGGACGACTTGGAGCAGGCGCTGCGGCGCGCCCAGTCTTTCCGTGCCGAGCTTCAAGGCTCCTGATCTAAGAGCTAGCAGCAGATAGGGGCAGGTTCATGAAGAAGCAATCTCACAGGCGGAACCAGCTCGGTTTCCTGGTCATGACAATGGTTGGCTCACTCCTCGCCGTGGCGATACGACTCGAGCCTGTCCCTATCTCTACCGACATGCAGCCGAGCACTCAGCTGCTTACGGCCCTCTCAGATGAAGTCGCACCTGCAAAGCTGCAGGCCGCATCAAGAAAAACGGCTGCGAGGGTGTCCGGCACCGAACCGGAGGAGATCTCCACCGGTGCGAGCATCCCAACAAGTGAGTTGTCCGGTCAGTGCGTAGACGGCGACAATCGACCCGTTGTGACGATGCTCGAGTTGTACCTGCAGTCCCATCATGGTGTGCTCGAGATCGTTGAGCTCGAGACAGATCAGCTGGGACGCTTCAAGTCCGCTCTGGAAGAAGACACAGCACTAGCGGCGGTTCGAGTGTTCACGAATGGAGGTTGGTCCTACGAAGGCTCTCTTCACGTGGACACCAAGAGTTGGCCTACTGAGTTTCCGGTCATTCGTGTTGGCTCAGGGTTCGAGCTCTCGCTCGAGTGCGTGGATCAGCAGGGTGTTGCGATTGATGGTCTCGAGTGGTTCATGCTGGACAGGCGCCGAGCCAATGCCACCTTGGGTGACCTTCAACCAGCGGAACGCGCTGCCCGCGCACTGGGCGCGACTGACTCGAGCGGCCGTATCAGAATCTCCGAGATGCCAAGAGGCGGAAGCTATCTGGCCTTTGATGGCGCTGGCGTGATGTCCGAAAGTAGGTTCTTCACAAAGATCCTGTCCAGTAGCAGCCAAAGAGTTGTCCTGGAACGACTCCTTCCTCTGCGAGGCAGAGCACCATCGATCGAGGGGGTTGACCTTGTTCAGATTCAGTCGATTCTCGAGGCCGAATCCGCTTCGGTGAACTGCGCTGCGCTCATGCGCTTCAGCAACAGTCCCAACCAAGTTCTTCAAGCCGTTGACGTCCTCCCCGGAGGAGAATTTGAGCTGCCTCGCCGAAGGGGTCATAAGCCGTTGCTGGAAGCACGCATTCCAGGGACTGATGAACTTGTCGCCCTTGCGGCCTGGGATCCATCTACAGAACGCTACGAGGCTTGGGTCAGCCCAGAAGAGACTGTTCTGGAACTCGCGTGGAGCTTGCCAGAAGGCTCTTCCTGTGACGACTTGGCTGTCGAATTGGAATGGACGTTGGGGAGCGCCCGAGTGAAACACTCCATTCGAATCGATCCGGCCTCGATAGACCGCGAATCGCCGACCGCTACCCTGCGAGTCCCTACCGGTCGCACCTTCGTGGATTGCCAAGCCAAAGTCGCGTTCACCTCTGGTGCCGTCCGCTCGACTCCCTCAAAAGTCATGCTGAAGCCGGGAGACGTTCATCTTCAGATGAACGTCTTCAGGCCATTCCATGTCGTGAGGGTGCGATCCCTGTCGCGTGAGACAGGAGAAGTCGTCCCTGCTGTCCCCCTTCAGCTGCTCGCCAAGGATGGGGGATCGAGGTCCAACTTCCGAACCACTGACAGCCGAGGCGAGGCGCAATTCGAATGTGTGTACGGTCACACTTATGAGCTGCGAGAAGTGGACGGACTCGAGTCCCAGCCGATGATCCTCAATTTCTCGCACGGCACGGCTGCTGACGATTCGCACTTCGATGTCCTCGTGCGTTCGAGAGACGGCCGAATCAAGGTTCGCATACCCAGTGCTGATTCGAGTTCCGAGACGTCCGGCTACAGGCTTGGGATTGCATCGCAACTCAGAAATAAAGTCATCACCTGCTTGGTCTCTGTCGCCGCCACACCGGGCCCCAGTGATCGAGCGCGCTGGGAAGAGGCGGCCTACGTGACTGGCACAGACGAATGGACCATGATCGAAGCGCTGCCCAGCGGGGACTACTACGTCTACGCAAGGCAGCTGACTGAACCGAGGCAGTCCTTCATGACGCTCACGACTTCAGAGTCAAGGAGCAACGATGGCCTCAACGCGCTCGTTCGTGTGCGCTCAGGAAAGGTCACGACTGTCGAGCTGACGGCGTCCCAAAAGGGTATCGCCTTTCTCGAGTTCGACTTGGATCACGAAGCGAGTCCACCGCACTACGAAGAGGTGATAATCGAAACGGTCCCCTGCCAATTGATTGCCAACTCGATTCAAGCAGCCAACCGGCCATTGCGCCAAGCGACTTACCTGGGTGCTGGACGATTCGCGTTGACTGTCTCCGATCCGGGCCCGCACCTAGTCAGAGTTGTTGGCATCGGCTCTGTACCCCTCACAGAGATCGCAAACCTCAGCGCTGGCGAGACCACGGTATTGGACCACCGCGTCAGCATTGACGTCAGCGTGAAGAATCTCACGACTCATGCCGGACAAGCAGAGCTGCGGGTTAGCGCCCTGGCTCTCTCGTCATCCGGGCAGGCTGTCCCATCCCTTGTGCCGCAAGAAGCTATGGGACTCGAGCAGCCAGTCACGGCAAATAACGTCTTGTTGGACGGACTGAGCCCGCACGCTCAGTATTCCATTGAGTTGGAGATTGACGGGAAGTTCATCCGAAGAGTCCTCCCACCTCTGGACTTGACCTCAATTGAGGGTGGCGTTCGCAGTCGAGCCGTCGTTCTTGACGCTGCCTTGGTCCTCAATCTTGGCTCGCTATGATCCTGATCCGGACGAGTCCCGCGGCCGAGAACACAGAAGCGGCCGAGAAACACCCGGCGCATTAGCTCGGATCACCTGTAGGGATCTGAGCTAGGCGATAGGGGAGTTGGACCTGATGTGAAATAGGGTGGCGGTGTGAGCCTGTCGCACTTGAACGACTGCTGCCAGCGGTCGTAGAGTTGAGCTGCCCAAATTCAGTATCAGGCCCCACCTGAGCCACCTTAACCGGAGCGAAAGCATCCGTGTCCGCCTACCAGCGCACATTCAATCGTTACGAATTCAAGTACGTGATGCCAATCGATTTGGCCACGGCCTTCGTAGACGAGGTACGAGGCCACCTCGAGCCGGATCCGCACGCCGGGGCAGACGGCCTTTACCGGATCAGCTCCACTTATTACGACTCTGCTAGCCTTGATTGTTACTGGGAGAAGATCGAGGGCCAACGTGTTCGGCGCAAGCTACGCATCCGACGCTACATGGACGACCCCAGCGATTCAGCGCTGATCGAGATCAAGCAACGAGTCGATCGGACCGTCCAGAAGCGGCGCGAGCCTATGCGCATTGAAGAGATCTTCAGCATCCTGCCTGGGCCCGACGACCTACATGGGATCTGCGATGGAGGTCCGGAGGTGGCTGGCGTTCTCGGCGAGGCGATGTACCTCGTCCAAGCCTATCGTATGCGGCCCAAGGTGATGATCAGCTACCATCGCAGGCCCTTTCAGGGTATCCAAGATGATGGCCTGCGCCTGACCATCGACAGCAAGCTTTCCTGTCGGAGTCACAATCTCGACTGGGCCGCACCCGAAGACAATCAAGATGTCTTGTTCATGCCCCCGGAGCTTTCCGTCGTCGAAGTCAAGTTCAACGAACGCGTCCCGCTTTGGCTCACTCGACACGTGAGTCGATTCGAGTGCGAGATGCGGCGTCTCTCGAAATACACCGCCGGCGTTGATCGGCTCTGGCACGTGGCGGGCTAGCCGCCGAATTCATCTAGGACCCTCCATGCTTCAGGACTTTTTCGTCCCCCGGGAGATCTCTGCCTACTTCGACATTTGGGAACTCCTGCTCTCCCTGAGCATCAGCTTTCTGTTGTGCGTAGTCATCGGCTTGATCTACAAGAAGACGCACCGAGGCGTCTCTTACTCCCAAGGATTCGTCATCACGATGGTCATCGTGGGAGTGACCGTCTCCGTGATCATGATGATCATCGGCAGCAACATCGCTCGAGCCTTCACCCTCGTGGGCGCGCTGTCGATCATCCGGTTTCGTAATGCCGTCAAGGACACGCGAGATGTCGGCTTCATTTTCCTGTCAATGGCGGTAGGCATGGCCTGCGGCACACGCTTCTACGGCACGGCGATCATATTCACCGCATTCATTGGCGGCGCGATCTTCTTGATGTACGGCATTGATCTCTTCGCGCGAACGGGCGTCAGCCAGATCCTGCGAGTGCAGGTCGCACAGGATCTGGACTACGAACAAGCCTTCCGACAGCTGTTCGACCAGTCGTGCTCAAGCCATACTCTGCTCAGCTTGGAGGCCGTCCGCCAAGGAGCCTTCACTGAACTTGTGTACAGCCTCGAATTGAAGACCGCAGTGGACGCCAGAGTCTTCCTCGAGACTCTCAGGAACATCACCGGAAATACAAAAGTGTCCCTGGCTCGCGGCGACTCGATCGATGTCTGATGCAACCCAAAGCAGGGAACCGTTCAGCACGCCAGCCAAGGAGCGTGCGGTCGGCCGTAGGCTCTGGTTCTATCGCAACGAACGACGTCTGATCAGGGTCTACTTCCTATTCCTGGTACTCCTGAACCTGCTGCCGGTCGGTTGGATTCTGCTGAATTGGACAAGCGGCATCGAGTCCGAGATCGAACGGGACTACAGCCACGAATTCCATCGTGTCCAGCGCCAGGCCGATGACCTCCTGATTGCGGGTGAGGAAGAGGCCGCATCCTCGCGCTTGAGGGAGCTTCTCGGCTTGATTGGTGACGCCCAGCTTCGGTCGAAGAACGGTCGACTCAGGACAGATGTCCTGGCAGGGCTCGGCGCCCTCGAACTCGATCTGGGCCTGAATGAAGAGGCGCTTGCACACTTCGAGATCCAGCAAGGTATCGACCCCAATGACTTCCGCGGCTGGACAGGCGCGGGCCTGGCGCTTCTCGAGCTTGGGCAGACAGAAGAAGCATTGACCAGTCTAGAGGCATCCCTTGCGATGTTTCCGAATCAGCCTGATGTAGTGAATGCCTTGCTCGAGACGCACTTCGAAGCAGGTCGACGCGAACGCCTATTTCATGTCCTCGATGACTACCTCGATGCAGTTTGGGCTACGGAGGCAAGGCTCTATTTTGACTCGACGTGGCCATGCCTCAAGGAAGGCAAACGCAACTACATCCAGTTCCCCGTTGTGTTGGACGGCAAGTCTCACACCTACCGACTCTTCCCGGGATCGGGCCGACGACCCTACGAGCGGGAACTGGCGCATGCAGGCGCGATCGGCCAACTGCGGCTGGTCATTGTCGACGAGCCGCACGTGTTGATCGATTTTGAACAGCATCGATGCCTGGGTAGTTCGCCCTGGCCTGAGAAGCCCACTGTGCTCGACCAATCGCGCAAAGGCAGGGGGTGGACGCCCACACATGGCCTCGATGACTGGGGGGCTGGACGCTTCCTGAGCACGTCGGCTAGCCCGCGGATGGCCCGCCAAGTCTCTCTGCGTGGTGAAGATGTCGAGTCTATTGAGCTCAAATTGACGCTTCACAAACCGGTATCTTCTGCCATGCACGCGCAAGTGGCGTTGGCGCGTAAACAGCTCGGCAGAGCGCCTGATGACAGGCCGCGTCTACCCGCCTATCCGACTTGGGACGCACCACCTGAAAAAGCGAAGCCGATCAGCGAGGGCAGCGGCGACGCCTTTTCCTTCGCGATCGCAGGGCACGTCCGCAAGACAAGCAAGGATAAGAACCAAATCCAAGACAGTCTCCGGGCGGACATCAAGCGCATTGGTCGGGTTGACCAGGCACTGGTGTTGACGGGCGACTTTGTTTGGTCAGGCACGAAGAAGACTTTCGACCAGCTCGATCAGCAGATCACTGCGCCAGCAGGCATCCCTGTATTCGTCGCTGTTGGAAATCACGATTGCCACGGCACGGGTCGAACTGTCTTTGAAGAGCGCTACGGGTCAACATGGAAGCTTCACACAATCGGTCGCAGTCGGTTCTTGATCCTTGATACGGAACACGCCAAAGGTGACATCTCGGGTGAGCAACTAGCCTTCGCCGAGCAAGCGATCGCCGACGCCAGCAAGGACGAAGGCATCGACCATCTGTTCGTCTTTATGCACCGGGCACTCTGGTTCCCAAAGCTGGCCGAGTTTTCTCCGATACTCTCGCGTGCAAATAAGTCGACACGTAGCTTGGCGGAGGATCCCAAGTCCGCGCTGAATTTCATGGGTACTCTCGTGCCCCGCATGGCCGAACTCGCAACGGAAAAATCGGTCTGGTGCTTCGCCGGCGACATCGGCACAAGGTTACCCATGGCCTATGCCGCTCACCAAGGGATCCACCTCGTCGCTAGCGGCAACAAGGCGGCACAGAACAACTGGTGGAACCATTACTTGCGAGTGATTGTTGAGGGACCATCCGTTGAACTTCACGTCATCCCCCTCGGCGGAGTGGGCCTGGAAGCGGTTCAAACGTACACGCCATCCTACTGGGCAGAGCGCGAAGGCCTGCCCAAACCCTGCTCAGGTAACTGACGTGCGACGAGCTCGAGGATTCCGATACGGCCTGTTTGGCATAGTGGCCATCACGATCTTGCCGGCCATGCTGCTGCCCTTGACCTTCTTCAGCTCTTTGCAGGAGTTCTGGAAGATCAACGTCGAATTGCCACCGACCGCGCATCGAGCGATCTGGGTCGAGGACCGGGTCAGTTACTTCATGAAGCGTAAGTGGAGCACCCTCGGAAGAGTGCTTACTTTCAACGGACTAGTCGACCGCATCCCCGTCGAGGATTATTGGGCCGACGACGAGATACATGTCGACATCCCCTCAGCCCACATGGATCTTCTTGCGCAAGATCTGCCGATCAGTGGTGAGGAGTACCAGAAGATGGACATCTGGAATAACGGCCGCTTCCGCAGTGCTCGCATGCGCTACAGGGGCAACTCTGGTTGGCATTGGCTGTTCGACAAGAAGTCGCTCAAGATCCGCACTTCCAAGCGTCGCTTGTTCCATGGCCATCGGACTCTGAACTTCACGGTCAAGATGCCCTATCTCAGCACAGTTAGGCACGACCTTGCACAAGCCTTCGGCCTGCTTGCCCCCGACTCCACGGTCGTGCGCGTGTTCGTGAACAACGAGTACTATGGCATCGAGCGATACATGGAGGAGATCGACGAGAGCTTCCTACGCGGCAAGGGACGCCTACCTGGCGACATCTACAAGGGAGAGTCGGTCAAGGCAACCAACGAATACCACTACGGATCCAAGGGCGAATTCTTACTTCGCTCGCCCTATATCTGGCCCAAAATTGCCGTCGACAACACTTTGCCTGAGGACGATCGTCAGGCGCTCGTAGCTTGGACACGTGCGGTTAACGATCCCGCACCTGAAGCTCAAGACACTCTGGAAGCCTTCGCGGACCTGGACACCGCTGCTCGCCACTTGGCGTTGAACATCCTTCTTGCGGAATACCACTGCAGGGACGGGAACAACCTGAAGTGGTACCTCGACCCTACCGACGGCAAGTTCTATCCGATCCTCTGGGATATCTACTCAGGAAAGAACGCGGGACTCTTCAAGGATGACGCTCCAGCCAGTCTCAGCATCGTCAACCACGCGACGCATAAGCTGCTGCGCGATCCGCGTCTGATGCAGCGTGCGCTGCGCATCCTTCATGACGAGCTTGTCGAGCCCGGCTTGATCGAATCAGTGATCGATCCCCTGCTCGAGTGGGCTCAAGAGCACGAGGCTGCTGTGGCTGCCGATCGAGGAAAGAACTACTTTTCGGCTGGTTCTGAGACGTTGCCGGACTGCCAGGCATTCCTTGCGCGGAACCGCAAAACTGCGTTGAAGTACATCTCCACCGGCAGGCTGTATTTCAAGCAGAGTGGCCGCGCCTGTGTTCTTGGCACCGATGCTGCTGCTGGTGCACTCGTAGATGCTATTCAGCTAGAAGGCGACGCGCCCCCTTCCAGCTTCGACCTTGTACTCGACCTCGATCGCGATGGCATAGAGGATCAAGAGGAGCCGCGACTCCGACTGGAACATCAAGCCGGTGGGCTCTACTCCTTCCCTTCCCCGCAACAAGTTTTCCCCGGCTTGAGCGGACCCAGCAGGCTGATCACAAGCATCCTGACCTACTCTTTCTTGCTACCGGACGGCTTCCGGGTTCACACTTTGACAGCACGCAATGCTGTAACTGGCAAGAGCCTAAAGACCGACCGACGGAAGCGATGGACTCAGCCTCTCATCGACGCGATCCACCCCTGGGACCGGCTTGAACCGGAGCCTTCCACTTGGAGGTGGAGTGCGGGCGAGCGCTTGATTGAGAATGACCTGACGGTGCCCGAGCACGTGACTCTCGTAATCGACCCCGGCACAAAAATCCTGTTGGCGCCGGGCGTGAGCGTGTACGTCAAAGGCAAAGTCCTTGCGCTTGGCAGTCCAGAGGCTCCGATTACCTTCGAGGCTCAGGAACCGGGCCTGCCTTGGGGCACATTCGCCCTGCAAGGCTCCGGTTCAAACGGCAGCCGTTTCATCGAGACGACTTTTCGTGGTGGCAGTCTCGCACGTCATGAGCGCGTGCGCTATCCGGGCATGGTCTGTGTCCATCACGCGCAAGACGTGCGCTTCGAGCGCTGCCTCTTCGAGGGCAATCTGATTGGCGACGACGGCTTGCGTGCTGCTCACTCAGAGGTAGATGTGATCGACTGCCGCTTTCTCTCTATGGCGAGCGATGCACTGGACTTTGACCAAAGCATGGGCCGGATTACCGGCAATCACTTCCTTCGGCCCGGCAATGACGGCATCGACTTGATGACAAGCAACCCATGGATCGAGGGAAACATCCTCGAGGGCTGTGGTGACAAAGGTATATCCATCGGAGAAGCTGCGCGCCCGATCGTGATCAACAATCTCATTCGCGATTGCGAGGTCGGCATCCAAAGCAAGGACTGGGCCGATCCTTTGATCCTGCACTGCGACATCATCGGTTGTCGCAAGGGAGTCGACTCCTACAAGAAGAACTGGCGCTATGGAGAAGGTGGACGCGGACAGCTGATTCACTGCCGAATCATCGACAATGATGTCGCTGCTTCCACAGACGACCGCTCGCGCTTGATCTTTCAGTCTTGCAAGATTGTTGGAGAACTCGATGGCCAGGCCGAACGGACCTTCATTCGCGATTGCGCAACCACCCTGGACCAAGAGGTTGGCCTTTACGCCCCAGCCTTCGCACGCTTCGAGAATGACGACCTGCCGTCCGAGATCGGCTATCGCGAAGGGTGGAGCGCGAAGTCAAGACGAGTGCTCAGCGAGCTTCGATTCCAGGATGGGTTGGCTCCTTCCCATCAGGGCTGGAAGCTCGAGGGCGGCAAGAAAATCTTCGTCGAGGGCCGAGCTCTACGTGCAGGACTCGGACGTGACGACGAACGACTCGTGCACGACAGTCTCGCAAACACAGCGGCTGATAGCCGCCGCCTGCATCTCTCACTTAGCGCCTCCGTCCAGACAGAAGTCCACGTGCTCTATGCTGGCCGCGAGTTGGCTCGTGTCGACTTAGACGGGGCTCCACGCTGGATCGTTGCCGACCTTGATGAAGGTGAGAGCGGAAGGCTCGAGCTCACGACGGAATCACGCTGCACCCTGCGCGTGCACGAGAGCCTGCTGACACAGGCCTCCGGAACAAGAGACTGAGGAACCGAAGCGTCGCCCTGACAATTCGGCCCAATTGCCCTACTCGGCCTCGACGGCTCCGATGTCCGGCGCGCTCCCGTTGAAATCGGCCGTCGTCAGAGACAGGACGGGAGTTCCATTCCAAGAGAAGCTTGCTACGCCGGCATCGATTGCCGAGCTTCCGGACCCTGGCCTATAGTCTGCGTCCAGGAACGGGTCCTCGTAGTTCGTATTCAGCTCATCGATCAAGCTGTTGTAGTGATCTGTGCCGTTGTTCCCGAATTGTGTGTATATCGCGTGGGAGAGGGTGCTCAAGCCAAGAATCGCCGTCTGCTCCGACCCGACGAAGATGTTGTTCAGCGCGATAGTGCTGCCTCCACCAGTCAACCCATAGGTGTTCACGGAGAAGGTATTATTGAGCACATAAATGGGTTCCGAGATCTGTGCCGCACGGTAGTTCTCGACAGTGTCGCCCCCACTCATGAAACCCAACCCAGCCATCGCAGTATTCGCGATGATGTTGCGACGAATCGTGATGATTCGATCAGTAACGGAGGGATAGTCGATCAGCTGGATACCGTCCTCGCCATTGCCATCGAACAGGTTGTCGCGGACTTCGATGCGCAGCGTAGGGCCATCATAGTCATGTAGCCGAAACTCGATGCCGTCGTCTTCGTTGTCGATGATCCGGTTGTACATGATCAGTGCCTGCGGATAGGGGATACAAGGAGCGCGAGCCCTGGACCCGACCCACGGCGGCTCGTACTCAGTCTGGCTCAGTCTGTGTTCTGCGGCGAGCAGAATGGGCCCTCTGTTCTGAGAGCCCTGCGCGACCCCTCGAGATCACCCGTGAAGGCAACAAGCGGGGCAAGCTCGAAACCGACTTCCACAGCTTCCCCTCACGCCGCTAGGAAACAGGCGCGCGATCAGTCTCAGCCCTCGAAGTCGAAGGCCTTCATTGTCCGGGCCGGCGCAACTGGTGGAGGGTCAGGGTCCAATTCGAGATGTCGCAAGATCCGGCGTATGACGGGCGGGTCTGTAATCATAGAGACCAGCTCTCGTCGGCCTCCGCATCCATGACAGTGCAACACGTGCTCTGCTTCGCGGGTTTCTTGCGCCAAGTGTCGTCGTTCACAACGTATGGCTGCCCATCGAGCACAACTGCGCACACCGCCACCCCGTGTCATATCCGGTCCAGCTCCCCCCCTCGCCCAGTTTGGAACAACTGGTCCCAGGTCGGACAGCTTCGTGTGCGCACTCCGCCAAACCGTAATCGACTGGCCGCACTCGCCGACTCCAGGCAGTCAGACATCCTTACGGGAGGCGATCCGATGGGTTCGTAACAGACTCTGCGCTCGGGATCGTCAAAGGACGCTTCAATCTTCGACGATCGTCAGGAGCTGATAGCTGCCTGTAGGCGGGATCACGATCGAGCCAACTTGGTGAACGAGGCCCGCGTGGAAGGCCCGCACAACATACTTGCCGGGGACGACATCGGAGAGTTCGAACGCCCCAAAGTCATCGGTCCGAACGGCCGCCTTCTGAGGAGAATCCCCGGGAGTAGAAGTGAAGACGAGCTTGGAGCGCACTCCTGCTCCTGTGACTGAACGAAGTTGCCCTCTGAGGTTAGTCAGATCCTCGAGCTGCAGCTCGAGGGTGGTGGCCGCCCCGCTGTTCAGGCTAACGTTCTGGCGGCCTTCCAGCAGGTACTCACCGACGGGCAGCGAGGGGAAGCGAAAGAGACCCTCCGCGTCGGTGGTCGCTCTACGCGTAGTGAATCCTTCATGTCGACTACTCAGAGTGACGGTGCGCATCGGCGCCAGACTGCCGTTCGATTGGCGAGCGACCCCTTCGAGAGTTGAGGTGGCGGGAAGAAAAATTCGCTGATAGCGGTGCTCGCCCTCCAACAACTCGTCGACGCCGATCTCGGTCAACGCACTTTCAGGGTCTTCGACTCGCAGACGATAGCTTCCGGCACCGAGCCCGATGATTCGGAACTCGCCGTTGCGCTCAATCGGAACCCTGCCGCGCATGAATTTGTCATGTGAGCCGTCTGACGCAATGAGTCGATCAAAGTAGAGCGACGATGCCTCACTCGGAGTTCCATCACTCGACAGAACGGATCCGAACAGGATCGATTCAATGGTGAGATCCAGAACAACAGATTCACTCGCCGCCCCCGGGTCCAATCGAATCGGCTCGGAGACGCAGAGTGTGAGTCCCGGGGCAATAGCGCAGACGCGGTAGATCCCCGCTTCCAAGTCTTCGAAGCGAAAGCTGTCGAGCGCTGGGTTCAAGTCAGAGGTCTTGCGAGGACCTCGCAATCCGAACACTGGTTGTCCATCGCGTTCGGTCCACGTCCGGAGGTTTGCAATCTGGATGGCTGGCAGAAGGAGCCTGCCAGAGATCGACGAGCCATTCACCAAAGTGATACGGATCGGGGTCCTCTCCCCATCAATCGCCTGCATCAAGACTGCGGTCTTCGATGTGACGTATCCGCGCTTGCTTGCTCGTACTAGAGACTGAAAGCCCGAGCGGATCGGCAGTCTAAACTGACCATTCTCATCGGTCAGGGCTCCCTCCGTCTGCGGGCCGGAGGCGAGGTTGAGAGTGACTGTTGGGAGGGGGCGACCGCTCGTATCGAGCACCTGACCCAGAAGGTCTTCTTGTAGGTCTTCGAGAGCGCCCTCGGCGCTTCCTAGCGAGCGGCCAACTAGATCCGGAACTCCGGGTGCGTCCGAATACGAGCGACGAACAGGGCCGAGAGTGAGCTCCTCGCGACAACCGCCGTCGATACTGGCCCGTATCGGAATTAGGTCAGCATGACTCTCCTCGACGGGGCCAAGCTGCGTATGAGCAAGGAGCCCGACGAGGAGGATCAAGATCGTCGCCTGCAGTCCGATTGAAGGATGCTTCACGCGATCAGTCCTTGCTGCCGCTCCAATTCCCGTTGTCGCCGAAGAACGCATTTTCCCAAGTGCCGGAGATCGTGCCATCAAGGTGAACTTCTCCCCCAAAGGTTGCCCCGGTAGAGACGCTTCCACCCAAGAGGTCCGTCGCGCCGGAGGCATCAGCTGTCCCGGAGATAGCGAAAGAGCCTTCGTCGTTTGAATCACCCGTCCCAGTAATTACGCCGGAAGCGTCGATCCCCAATGCGAAGGTCCCGCTGTCATCCCCGTTGAACGTGCCGGAATAGGAGCCGGCAAAAGCACCCAAGATCGTCGTTTGCAGGTGGTTCTGCGCCGATGACGCCGAGACAAGCGCTCGCTCGCCTGCGCTGGTGATGAAAGTCAGCACACTGATCGCGTTCGTGACATTGGGGTCGACGGCGAAGTCTGCAATCGATGTTTCGAAGTCGAGGCTCATATCCGCTGCTCCAGCTCGCACAGCAGCTGAAATCGTGATGCCGTTCGAGGGGTCTTGATCATCGTCTATCGTTTGGAGAAATCGTGCGACGTTGGTAACTGTCGGATCTAGATGATCGTCAGCGTCGTCGACCAGTTGAAGCGGGGTCAATACGATGTCTCCTGCCACCAAGGGAAGCTCGATGCCACCAATTGAGAATTGAACGTTCTCGCCTTCCTCGAATTCAAACGTTCCAGCCGAATCGGTCAGGCCCGAGAGATCGCCCGATTCGTAGAACATGCCGCCGACGGCAGAGTCGATAAACAAGCCTTCGAGAGTCGCACCATCGCCGCCTCCGCCACCTCCTCCGCCACTCGAACAGCTAGAGCCAAGGAAGGCTACTGCGAGGCCAAGAGTGAACAACGAGATGGTGAGGCCGAGACCTGAAAAGAGGATGGGGCGCAAAAAAAGTGTCTTCATCTATGCTTTCTACTTATCGCTATTTGTCACATCGCTGGAGTTGCGAGCAACGAGGGTTTGGACACACCTTCGACCACTAGGGAATAGCTCCCTTTGCGATCGATGGCAGAGCCGACATCTCCAGTCGGAAGTGACTGAACTCTCGCTGTTGGCCCTCACGTCTCGAAACGGAAACGGATCAAGCATCGGACAGGAATTCGCAGCTAATTCGACAGTTCGAGGTACTTGAGGCTCTCCTGCACCTTTAGTGGAAGCTTGAGGGCAGGGAACTAAAGCCTTCCTGCGCGCCTAGCGGCTTTCTGAACTGGTGGTTGGACTGATCCCAAGACCTATTCTTCGGCGCGTTGTTTCAGCGTCCGGATCACTTCATCGGATCAAACGGAGCGCTCGGGTCTCGGCCCAGCGCGGGCTGTAAGAGGATCTCCCCTTCTTCGCAGCGCACGAGAAAGCCATCCACGAAGACGGTATCACCTGGCGCATATGCCCTTGTCATCGCCTCGAAGTCACAGCAGATGGAGTGCCCGAGGTAGATCTTGCAGCTCTCGGTGTCCGAGAGGTCTTGTCGGGTCACGACGCCTCTCACGGTGATCTTCCGGCCGATGAAAGCTGGTCCTTGCTTCAGGACAGAGCCCTCCTCGAATTGTGCAGCCGGGGTACCATAGTCCATTTGCCAGCCCTCCCGCGTACAGCCGGAAGAGACCATGAGTACAAGAACGCCGAGAACAAGGATGACCGCTCGCAGTTTCATCACTTAGCTTTCTCCTGACGTTCTTCGATCTGCTTTAAGAGCTGGCGTGAGAGCTTGTCCAGCCGACCTCTGCCTCTGAGGAGATGGTAACGGCTATGGCCCTCCCGGAGGTTCGCTATTACCTGATCGCGGACACATGACCGTCCTGCATCAAAGTCTCCAACGCCGTGCGCGAGCTGGAGCATGACTACGAGGGGCGGGCGATCTTCACGATCATCTTAGCCGAAGGGACGGCAGCATCTTTTGATGACATCGAGGCCTTTGGCTTCGCTGACCTGAGGCACGGCTTAGTCGTGTTCAACGGCGATGGAGAGGCCAAGGTGAAGTTGCCTGGACACATGTTCGGCCGCGTCGAGATCGAGGAAGGCTTGAAGGGCGTCCTGGGGGGCTAGCCTAGAGAGCTCGCTCCACCGGATCAGCTGAACCACTCGTAGATGGGGATGTGCTTACCGAAGAGTCGGCCAATCAACAGTCCTATCACCGCGCCCACGAGCGCGAGGGGGAGGGAGGAGAACTTCAGCCCGAGGAGGAGGGCTCCTGCCACAGCACCCAAGAGAGCGCAGAGGATGACCCAGATACTCTCTAGTAGTTTCATTGTTCTTCTTCTACGGCAACGAGCTTGGAGCGGCTGAAGGGACTCGAGCCCTCGATATTCAGCTTGGGAAGCGAGAAGACGCGAACTCAGCAAGCTTTGATAAGGGGCTAGCCTAAGTGTAATTGGCCCTGTTGCAAACAGTCGCAAGTCGTTGCAGTTAAACTTGGTAGTGGCTGTTTAGTATTACTGAGTCATCTCGTTTCGTCCCTCAATCTGCTCCGATAATTCTTCCGAAAGCTCCTGATCTGCCGTGATTTGCTTGAGGTTCATGCGGGGTTTGAGGCTCTGCCTTTGTGATCTCGCATACTCAGAGCCGTTACTTGCTCCGAGCTTGTACCAGGCATAAGCGCTTACCGAGTCCTTGGGAAGACCTCGTCCCCATTCGTACATGAATCCGAGGTTGGCCAGCCCATGAGCGTTGCCCCCCCTCTTTGTTTCTCGAGCACTATCACGTCAAGCGCGCACCAAGGGCTTGGCAACGAACGGATTGAACGAGTCGAGTCGTCGGGGTCCGGCGAGGTCGAAAGTGCGCCGCGACGGCCAGACGAACTCGGTGTCCATGCATCGATTGCAGCCGAAGTGATCCAAAGCGTGACGTCACCGCGCAGGACAAGGCTTCGGTCGTACTCAGCCCAGTTGGTGACGTGATACTTGGTCTTGAAGTTCGGGTGTACTCCGAGTTCATCGACTCAGAATGGCAGAGTTAGCCAGGCTGTGATCCGATCGTCCCTGAGCGGTCTTGAGGGCATATAGCAGGAGTTGATTCTGCACCAACGCCATCCTTGCTCGCCTGTGTGCGATCCCGTGGACTGCAATCGCCGCATCGACCGATTGGACCGTCAACATGGCCCGCCGGAGATTTCGCGAGCACCTCGGAGCGATGCGAGATGACTCGCATCACGCAATTAGAGTGGAACCGATCGCGGCGAGGGCTCTCCAGAGCACACTTCCACTCAGCTCCACACGTTGACGTTGGATGTGTGGTGCGGCCTTGGTGGGAATCTGCCCGCGGTGTGCGACTCGGTTTTGGTACGGCAATCTTGTCGAACGGCTGGGCACGAAAGTCTTGTTACACTCTCCATTCTCCATCAGCCGCTGACTCTCGATCTCTCTCCAAGCGGAATCCAAAGTTCGGCTGTGGCCTTCACGCCCGAGCGAACAGCTGATGAATCGATGAGCGAACCCCGGAAAATAACATGCAGATAAAAGTCAGGTTTCTGGACAATTTAAGGCTGGAGGCCAGCTTTGATGATTTCAAGGTCATCAGCGATCAAGCCGTTCGGTACAAGGGTGATGGAACGGCTCCGAATCCCTTCCAGTATTTGTTGGCCTCGTCTGCACTCTGCGCTGGCTATTTCGTCAAGGTTTACTGCAACGCCAACGACATACCAACCGAAGACATCAGCCTCGTTCAGGACAACATCGTTGACCCTGAAAATAGGTATCAACAAACGTTCAAAATTAGCGCTGAACTTCCGGAAGGGCTCTCTGAGGAGCATCGGGATGGAATCATCAGTGCGATGGACCGCTGCACTGTAAAGCGAGTGATTCAAAACGGTCTGGGCTTCCAAGTCGATTCCGTTAGTACTTTAGGGAAAGACCCTGGCCTGCTGTACGAGAGTGATTCTGAAGATGGCGTCAGAACCATGATTCCGGGGAAGGACTGCTCGCTTGAAGAGACGATCACCAACATGAGCGGTCTCATAGAGTCGCTTGGGATCAAGATTGAAATTGCAACGTGGAGAAATATTGTTCCCCACGTGTGGTCCGTCCATATCCGCGATGCCGAGTCGCCCATGTGTTACACGAACGGAAAGGGCGCGACGAAGGACGCAGCTCTATGTTCGGCACTCGGGGAGTACCTCGAGCGAATGAGCAACAACTATTTTTACAACGACTACTTCCTGGGCGAAGAAAGAGCACAGGCCGAGTTCGTTCACTACCCCAACGAAAAGTGGTTTAAGCCAGGGCCCGACGATTCAATTCCTGAAGGCTTGATGGACGAACGCTTCATGGAGGTTTTTGATTGCGATCATGAACTCAAAGCTTCCCATCTTGTGGACGCTAACTCCGGTGCGATCGAACGCGGTATATGCGCTCTTCCGTTTACGCGGCAGTCCGACCAGCAGACGGTCCACGTTCCTGCCAATCTCGTTGGGAATATTTTCGTCAGCAACGGCATGAGCGCGGGCAACACACGCTACGAAGCACGCGTGCAGTGCCTGTCTGAAATCTTTGAGCGTGCGGTGAAGAAGCAGATCATTCTCGAGGAACTCACGCTCCCTGATGTCCCCAAGGCTGTGATCGGACGATTCCCGACGATTGCTGCGGGCATCGCGAAACTAGAAGACCAAGGCTTCCCCGTTTTGGTGAAAGACGCTTCGCTCGGAGGGAAATTCCCTGTGATGTGTGTCGCGATCATGAACCCCCGAACGGGTGGTGCGTTCGCTTCATTTGGGGGACATCCCAAGTTCGAAGTGGCTCTTGAGAGAAGCCTGACCGAACTGATGCAAGGCCGAAGCTTTGAGGGTTTGAATGATGTTCCGCCGCCTACGTTCAACGAGTTCGCCATCCGCGAGCCGAACAACATGGTTGAGCACTTCATTGACTCGACTGGGGTGGTCTCTTGGAAGTTCTTTAGCCAATCTGCAGACTATGAATTCTGCGATTGGGACTTCGCAGGCTCAACGGAGCAAGAATATCAGTACTTGATGGGGATCATGAGAGACCTGGACAAAGAGGTCTACATCGCGGACTACGAGGATCTCGGGGCAAGCGCCTGCCGGATTTTGGTTCCCGGCTATTCGGAGATTTATCCAGTAGAGGACCTTGTTTGGGATAATACCAATAAAGGACTCCTCTTCAGGGAGGACGTGCTCAACATTCACTCACTCAATGATAAAGGGCTCTTGCGCCTGCTTGAGAATCTCGAAGAAAGTGAGCTTGATGGGTACACGTCGATCGCAATACTAATTGGCGTTGCATTTGACGACAATTCTCCGTGGGGGAAATGCACGATTATTGAGCTCAACACTCTTATCTGCCTGGCTCTCGGGAAGCACGAAGAAGCGAGGGGGTGGGTAGATATGTTATTGCTATACAACGACAGCGTGCCCGCGCGGAGAAGATTTTATCAAGTCTTGAAGGCTGTTCTCGACATCACGCTCCGTGAAGATCTCGAGCTTCAAGACTACATCCCCAGTCTCACTCGAATGTACGACGAGGAGATTCTCGGCAATGCAACCTCAAGTGTGTCGGGCAAGACTCGGTTCTTTGGTCTAACGCCGACAAACATGAAGCTCGATGGAATCGACAAGCACCTAAAGCTCGTGGAAAGCTACGAGAAACTTCAAGTTGCGAGGCACCGGCATCACGCAAGCACCTCCATTTGACCGCTTACCGAGTCGCACACCACGGCCGGAATCCAAGCTGGGAAGTGCCAGGCATGCTGCAACCCGAGGACTCTCCTCGGGTCGAGGGACTGTCATGACACGGAGACCGCGAGGAGACGA
>JBLFWN010000075.1:0-31659 GCA_047611405.1 Planctomycetota bacterium
TGACCAACTCGCGCCCGAGATGATGAACTTGAATCTGATGCCGTTGCAGCAAGCGCGCCAGGCGCTGGGTCCGCTCGGGATCTTCGGGAGCGCCAAAGACATAGGCGCGCACCTCATGCTGGTCTGCTTCGGAGATCGCGCTGCGATAGAACTCGCGTTGATAGCCTCCGAGCTGATCGCCCATCTCGTGCGCGGCTCGCAGCGTCGACAACGAGGTCGTTAACTGATTTCGAATCGTGAAAGGGAAGCTGATGCCGCCGAAGCTGTTCTCTTGCAGGTGCCCGCGTGAGCTGGCCTGCTCGAACAGGATGCCGATACAACCGTTGATGTCGGGATAGGTCGAACCCTTGCCGTAGTAGAAGTCGTCGAAGCTCTCTTCCGTGTAGTACAGACTTCCGATCTCGTCCAAGGCAGCGGCATGAAAGGCGGCGATGCCACGCGTCAGCTCGAGGTTGCGTTCGGGGGTCAGAGGGTTCTGCCTACTCGGTATCCCGGGCTGAAAAAAGTAGGTCGAGTCCGTCCCCATCTCGTGATAGTCCGTCAGCACGCATGGCATCCACTCGTGAAATTTCACCAAGCGCCCCTGTGACTCAGGGTGCGTTGCGAGCAACCAGTCGCGATTCAAATCGAACCAGTAGTGATTGGTGCGACCACTTGGCCAACCCTCGCGGTGTTCACGATTGTTCGGATCATCGACCAAGGCCATGCCTCGATTCGAATTGGCCCAGTGAGCAAAGCGGCTCAGACCATCCGGATTGACGCATGGATCGATCAAGATGACGGTCTTCTCCAAGAACTCATCGAAGCTACGCCCCTGGGCCGCGGCCAAGTGGTACGCGAGCAAGAGCGCCGCGTTGCTACCGCTGGATTCGTTGCCGTGGACGCTATAGCCCATCCAGACTATCGTCGGGCCGGAGTCTGTCTCTGCTCCGCTCAAGACGCTGGCGACATGCGCCTCTCGAATCTCATCGATGCGTGCCAAGTTCGCTGGAGAACTAACGGTGGCCAAGATCAAGGGCCGTTGCTCGTGCGTGTGGCCATAGGTCTCGAGCGTCATGCGCGGTGAAAATTCCGCTAGTTCTCGATACCACTGCAGCAACTGGTCATGCCGCACATGCCAGGTGCCGACTTCCCAACCCAGCACCGATGCGGGCGTCGGCACGCTAGCGTCATAGGTGACATCTTTTGGCAAGTACCAAGTCAGTTCGGTGCTCTCGTCATTGCCAGCGTACGCAGCGGTGGTCAGAGCAAGCAAGAACGATGCGCACATCGTCAACGATCGTCGGAAGGTGGACATCCCGGCAGTGTGACGGTGTCACGCAGTTTCGCCAAGCATTCGCTGCTGCGCGGGCCCAGCAGGCTGCCCTAAAGAGCTTCGGCTCGTGCATGGCCAGGCATCGGGCGCAGATCAATGCGCATTCAGTTCCCAATGGTTGCCCCACCTCTAAGAACAGGTAATTGAGGCCGCACTGCAAGGCTGAGCTGCCTTCGAGGGCTGGTGCTGCACTGAAATCTGTTCTTAGGGCCACCTGCTGGGGATCGCTACCAGTACGGCGGAGCAGGCCGCGTGGTCGCTACAGTCAACAGCCAGCGCGCTACCATTATGCTTGATGGCGCAACAAGACCTGCGGGGCCGCATCGCCGTGGCGTGCCGACAGCAGAGGGCACGGGTTCGTCTCGACGTGGGTCTACGGCTTCGTGGCGCCGTGTGCAGCATAGCTCCGTGTCGACTAGACCGAACCTGACCACGCCCGCGCTTGTCCGCTAGCGGTTCAGGTTTGAACCTGCTTCAAGAACGCGCTGACCGCTTCGAGCAAGGTTTGACGGCGCATCGGTTTCGTCAACACCGAGTCAAAGCCTTGGCTTAGACAGCGCAGTCTCGTCTTCTCTTGTGCACTCGCGGTGAAGGCGATGATGGCGCCCGGAAAGTTCTCGGAACGCAACAGACTCGTCGCTTCATACCCGTCCATGCAAGGCATGTTCAGGTCCATTAGGATGACATCGATCGGGCGTTGATCTTCGATCGCTTTGTGGACCAATTCGACGGCTTTCAGACCATCGTCCGCCACATTGACCTCGAGCCCGACCTGCTCCAGCATGAACCGCACGAGTCGCTGGTTTACGAGCGTGTCTTCAGCGACGAGAACTCTTCCGTAGAGAGCAAATTGTGTCGCGGGGCTTGAGTCGACAGTGGACTCCTGCGCCTGCTGCTCTTCATCAGCCTTCGATTCCGCACGCGCCTGCGTGATGGATGGCACGGCTGTGAGCGGCGACTGCCCTTGTAACGATTCGGTGGAGTGCGCAGCCGAGTCAGATTGGCGCGGCACCCCTTCTGCGACTACTTGGTGCTGCTGGCGCGGCGACCCATCGGTCCGCTCATCGACCAGTTGCGAATCCTGTTCGGAGTGGTCGAGCCAATCCTTCATCAGGCCCAACAATTGATCCGTGCTATGCCTAATCGCTTCGGAAGCACTGCGCAACTGCTTGGGTCGTGGATGGGGGTCGAGCAGAATCTCCGAATAGCCGACGATCGCGTTCATCGGCGAACGGATCTGCCGACTCATGTCGGCCAAGAATGCGGACTTGGCACTGCTCGCCGTTTCTGCACGCACACGCTGCTCGGTCAGTTTCTGCAACACTTCCTCGCGAGTGCGCGAGTGAATGCGAAGCGCCCGAATCACGCTCATCCAGAAGGCCGCGAGAAACGGCAGCGCGATGGCGAGCGCGATAGATCCGAACAGGCTGAAGCGATTATCTGCATGAATGTCCAGGCTGATCTGACTGCGGACAGCTTGGACGTAGGACTCGAGCCCGACAGCAAAGGTCATTTGCTGATCTTTGTAGTGCTCTTGCTCCAAGAGCGCGCTCGCCTCTGCCAGTTGCCCCGACGCTGCAAGCTCGAATGCTCGCTTATCGATCCTAGCGAGCGATTGGCCAAGCTGCGTTATGCTCGGGTCTCGGTAGTTCAGGAAACGGTCGCCAAGTTCGAACTGGCTCAACATCTCCAGCGCAACCGCCCGGACTCCGCAGTACTCGGTATACGTCTCACGCCAAGTGACATCTCCTGAGCGGGCACCCATCTCGACGATGCACGGGAGAATCGCGCCGCTTTGCTCGATAACGCTGCAAGCCTTGCCAAGCTCCTGGTTGTGCAGGTCAAAGGCTCGACCGCGGCGGCTGCTGTGCAGCATCGTGCCAGCGAAGGCGACGATCACTCCCGTGGTAAGGATCGTCGCGAGCCGCAGTCTCTGTTTGGGATAGGACTGAGCAAGTCCTGGTTGATTGTCTGGCGAGATGTGCATCTGAACCCTCACCTAAGTCTTCGTCTTCAGCTTTGTCCGTCTGAAGATGGGGTAGAGCCGGCCCTGCAATTGGCATTGAATCTACACAGCAATCACGGTGTGCTTACTTGGCTGCGCCATGGGTGAGTGGCTGTTGAGCCCTTTTGGAATGACGGAACCGCCTTCCAAGTGGCTAGCGCAGCACGGCCCGATGAGCAGATACGCCAAAGCGTGCCCTCTGCCCGCACGCCCCTGCCTGCGCCGCCCAGCTGTCAGTTCTCGGGACCCGATCGCAACTCAACCCCGTGCGCCGGGTAGCTCGACCCTGAGGGCCCGCCCTCTACCCCAGCTCCACTCTCGGTCTGTCTCTCACCCATCACCCAGACCGTACGGAGGTTCCGTGTCTATGCCCAAGTCCGAAGACCCGAGGAATGAGACAGCAGAGTTGGAGATGACGCCGATGATCGACGTCACCTTCCTGCTGCTGATCTTCTTCATCTGCACGCTGCGTTTCAAAACGCTCGAAGCCAGCTTGGAGACCTACTTGCCCAAGGAAGTAGGGCTCAATCTCCCGAACACCCCGATGATCGAAGAGGTCGAGGTCGTCATCCGAGTCGTGGCCCCCGGCACGCAGTATCAACGCTCGGCCAACGGTTCGCTGGAACCCCATGACGGTAAGAGTCGACTCGTGTATGGCTCGGACCGGGTCGTTCGCTACTCCGTTGGGATCCGCACCTTCGACGGTGTTGATGATATTGGGGAGCGTCTGCAGGAACTGCATCAAGCCGAGCCCGAGCGGCCCTTCTCGATCGATGCGCGCAGGGGGACTACCTATGAAGAAGTGGTCGAGGTCTTGGACGCCGCTGCCGGTGCAGGCTTCGAGAAGGTGAGCTTCGTGGGCGCTTATCCCGAGGCAGGTCAATAGCACTGGATATGCCCGGCGAGGCTACAAGCCGTTTCGTCGGGCATATGACCTTACCCCGCAACTCTTTGCCGACCCGCCTGCAACCGCAATCCGGTTGCCACGGTCAGAGGAGTATTGAAACGAATCCTCCCTCGACCCCGATCCAATTCCGGATCCACAGATGGCAAAGAGTCCCCATGAACACGCCTGGCAACAAACCGCAGCCCGAAGACCCGACCGAGGAAGCGGAACCCGAGCATCACAACAATGTCGAGCCGCAGCCCAAGTCGGCTCTGTATCCATCGGTCCGCGAAGCCTTGGGCGAATTCTTTCCGAGCTACCCACAGAGCCAAACTAGCATTGCGACAGACTCCGATCTCCCATAGTGCGAGCAGCCGCCGTATCCGCACTTGGTTTCACCACGGCTGAGTTTCCGGACTCACGACGATGCCGCACACGCTGCTGTCGTTCGACAACAACGTGTGCGGCACAGTCTTGCCGCTTGCTTCCGCTCATCGATATTCTTCGATGATCAAGGCAGGGGTAGTTGTGTAGAGGAGAGCTCGGCACTCAACAATTGCTGTTCAAGATCATGGAGTCAGAACACTAGATCGTATTTAGACGACCGCCTGACATCATGCTTCAGGCGATAGCCTTCCCCATAGAGAGTCTCAGCCTCGGGGCCGACCCAGAATGACTTCCTCCATTTGAAACTCTTCTTGATGGCCCCATGAAGCACCGGGATCACAACCTCAGACCAAAGGGGGTCTAACCAAGCCCAGAACCCGCCTGCGACGATGCACTCCTTTTGATAGACACAGCCAGATGCAGACCCCACCGACTCTCCCTGTCCAGCAGCGCTAACACACCTACTTTCACCACCGCGCCGCAACGGCTAGACGGCCAAATCGACCTCGGCACCTGAGGGCAAGATAGCCAAGTTCTGCTCCTGCCTCCCGGACTGAGCTTCGCCTAACCACGGGATGCTCTGAACAGCTTCCCAGGATTCCGGGCCCTGCTGATGCACATCTCCAGTCCGAACGAAACAACAATCCAACTCAGCCGTTAGGGAATCCAGCACCGGGAGTAGGTCGGACCGAGTCGCGAAGAACTCTATGGTACGTGTACTCATGAGCGGGTGGATCAGTCCTTGGGGCTAGTGACCAGCGAATAACTCCCTGAACGCTTGGAGTAGAGGGTCAGGACAACTCCTTGCCACCGTACCGCAGCAGGGCAAGGCCCTTCCTACGGCTCCTCGTGCTCGTGCGCGCCATGCCCATGCCCCCCGTGCCCATGCGCACCTAAGAAGTTCGTGAACTGAAGCATCAGACGCTGATCGTCTTCACCCTCCTCGGACTCGAAGTGCGAGAAAGCCAAGCGTACTCGTGAGAGGTCGGTCAAGTAGCGCGTGGCATAGACCGTCACCTCGCTGTCGGTGGGCATGCCCGGCTCGGCGTGCTCGTGAGAGCTGAACAGGACTCCGGTCGATTCGTGCTCGTCCCAGCGTCGTTCAATCCATGCGTAGTAGCCAGAAGCATCGTCGTCGAAGACATCCAAGGTTGGGGAGGCTTCGGTGCCGCCAATGTCAGCGCTCAGATCTCCCGTGAACTGCAAGTACTCGGCACCGAAGATCCAACCAGCTTCTTTCCCTTCATCGGCGAAGCCGAGCGTCAGGTCGAATCCAAGGACCGTGTTGTCCAGGCCTCGAGCAAACAGCTCGCCGGTTTCGCCGGTCTCGGCTTCGAATCCGAATTCCGGAACGTGGCGCGCTGAGAGACCCCATTGGAAGAAGTCCTCCTCCCCATGCTCGTGTATGCCGCTTACGCGTGCTGTCAACGCGACTTCATCGACTTGCTGATACTCGGCAACCGAGAGGCTTGTCGGCTCTTCTTCCTCACGGCCATGACCATGTTCCTCAACGCTCAGTGAATCGAACACGCCAATCGAGTAACGCAGCGTCGAGTGGTCTCCAGTCGGAAACCATGAATCAAATTGCACGCCAGTGCCCGCCAGCTCAGATCCGAGGTAGGCGCGCAGCACCGCGGGCCGCTCGGGATAAGGCAGCTCGTGGATGTGAGACTGCATCTGCTTTCCAAAGTCGATGAAGAAGCGGCCCGCACGTAGCGTCGACGAATCGCTCAAGCCCTGGTAGTGGACTGCAGCTTCTTCGAGCCCGAACTCCTCTTCGTCACCGATAAGAATTGCGTAGGCCCACGTGTCCGAGTCGACCCAAGCATTGGTTGAGAGTTCGAAAGCGCGCAACGCGAAATCCAACCCGTCGTCCTCGTCTGCATCGCCGGCCTCCAGCCAAGTCCCGGCCAAGTCCAAGGCCGCGCCAAAAGCGGGGGTAAGTTCTTTGGGCTGTTTGCCTTCCATCTGCATTGGATGCCACGCGCGCTCCGGAGACTCGAAGGTCTGTGCGGATGCGTGTGGGTTCAGATAGAGGAGAGCCAGGAACAGCGGCGCGCAGAGTGCTTTCATGGGGTGGGGATATGCCAAGTTCCGGGTCGAGCTGTCACGCGTCTAGTGCCGAATTCAGGTCATCTCGTTGGGACTGCGCGGGAAGACGACGCTCGGTGGGCTGGATGAGCAAGGGAAGGTGCTGAGTACGCGGATTGTTCGCAATCATGCGCGGCCTGCGCTGTTGGGTGCAACCGAATAGTCAATGCGATACGCCATCTGGTGCCCCAGAGGTCCATCAGTGAGTGATTTTGGAATCTCTTTCAAATACCCCTGCGCTTGGACTTCGTGGAGGTCGTCTTGCTGGTGTCAAGGGATTTCAAGACCCTCGAACACCTCCCCCCCCCCGGCCGCAAGCCAATCGAATTCATAGCGCCGCCTGCGACCGTCTAACCAACAGGAGAACGACATGCACCAACGACAAACCCACCCGCGACAGCTTCTGGCCTCCGTCCTCTTGGCGCTGTGCGCACTAACAGCTTGCGGCGACAGCGGCAAGTCCAACGCGACCAAGGCCGAAGACGAGGCCCTCACTCCGGAAGCGGATGACACCGCACTGATCCCGCGCCAAGGCGCCTTGGGCGCCACCACTTTCCAAGCTCCTGAGGCGCCCTGACCTCGCAATCGGCGGTCTGAACCTGATTGGCGGAACTTCGGCTTATGTCGGATTCACATCTGGTGCAGGCGGAGCACGTGAGTTCCGCGAGATTCACCCGTGGGGGTTCGCCAGCGGCGCCGATGGAATTGGTAGCAACTTCTGCATGTCAGCCATTAACTTGACGGGGTCGCCCGCGACGATTACGGCAAGCGGCTCAGCGAGCATCGCCGCGAACAATATGACGCTGCTCACTTCACCCGTTCCGAACCAGCCCGGCGTGTTCTACTACGGCCCTAATCAAACGAGCCTTTCATTCGGCAACGGTACGCGTTGCGTCTGTGACACCGTGATCCGACTGTCCGTCGTCGGCGCTGGCTCCAACGTCCTGAGCTATGCCATCGATTGAACTGCCGGCACAGCGGATAGATGCGAGCCACTGGCGCGAGCTGTTCACGCAGCACGGCCGCCTACAAGACGTGATCCGCAGGAGCCAACCCATGCGCATTGTCTGCCTAAGCGATACTCACAACCTTCACGATGCCATCGAGGTCCCCGGCGGTGACTTGCTGGTTCACACCGGCGACTTCAGCGGTAAGGGCCGGCCGGCGGAGATCGCAGCTTTCGGCGTCTTCCTGGCGAATCTTCCACACAAGCACAAGGTCATCATCGCCGGCAACCACGACTTCTTGTTCGAAGAGGACATCGAGCAAGCGAAGGCACTGCTGGGCGACGTGACCTACTTGCAAGACTCAGGAACTGAGATCGATGGCTTGCGCATATGGGGGTCGCCGTGGCAACCGCGCTTCTTCGACTGGGCCTTCAACCTCGATCGAGGGCTCGAGCTGAAGCAGAAGTGGGACTTAATTCCCGACGAGACCGAGCTCTTGCTGACCCATGGTCCGCCACACGGAACCTTGGACATAACAACGCGTGGTGAAGCGGTGGGTTGTGAAGAGCTGACGCTTGCACTGGAGCGAGTCCAACCACGCGTCCACGTCTTCGGGCACATCCACGAAGCTTATGGAGTCCTGTCGAGTGACTACGGGTTATCCATCAATGCCTGCACTTGTGATGTGAAGTACAGGCCGGTGAACCCGCCGATCGTCTTTGATTGGATTGCCGGTTCCGTGCCATCGAAGTCGACGTAGTCTTCGAGGCCCATGACGCCGCTCTCCTCCATGGACGCGAGGCCGATCGTCAACGCGTCGACGGTCGTGGTCAGGCTCGAGATCAATGCCTCGCTCGCTAGGGCAGCAACTTCCAAGGCGGCGAAGTTCGCGTTGACCTCGGAGGCCAAGGCGGGAGTGTTCGGATCATAAGTGTGAAAGGTGAAGGCGCCTCCACCGAATGCCACTCCGCCACCGACCGCTGTCAGGATTGCCGCAATTGTCTATTGTTGTCTAGATACGATATTCATTGTTCTATTCCGAAAGTGGTGCGAGCTTTAGGCCCAGTCGAAGTGATCCCAATTGGTTTTGTTCCAGTCTCGATTGCTTGCAGGCGACGTCGTTGTTTCATTCTCGTCACTGCTGCTACAGCTAGCGAGCAGTGTCAGAAGGCTGGCCGCGACAATGCGAAGATTGTTCTTCATACTTCGTGTCTCCGGTGGGTGAACGGGGATTGAAAATATTCGCGCTTGTCGGTTGCGTGCGTCAAGCGTTGCGGACTTCAAGCCAGAATCCTCTTCACATCCGCAAGTTGTTCGCGAGCTTCTCTGGAGTGTGTCCTCACCAATGTGCGTGCGATTTGATGTGCGCACGAGGACAGAGGGTTCGACCAAACTTTGGAGGCAAAGGCTGCGACCATGCCCTCACTTGATAGATGACTCCACCATGTGCATCAGCATGAACGGCCTGACCTCCCCGAGTTCGAATCCGGAGAATCGCCAGATTCCAGGCTCGTCTTTGACCCACGAATCGTAGCCAAGCTGAAAAGCAATGGTTGGGAGGCTTTGAAGGAGATGCGGATCTCGCCCACCCCGTCAGGCCCTTGAAGGCCGATCCTGCAAAAGTCGACGACAATGAAATCACAGAACGACCACGAACTTGTCCTGTCTGTGCACACCGGCCGAGCCAAGAGCATGCCGCTGTTGACCGGAGCGCTGCTGCTCGCCTCCTGCGCGGCCACGTCCTCGGCACCCATCTCTACCGAATCCGGACGCAACCCGCAGCGCGTCGGCATTACCTGCAGTTCGCGAACAGTGGATGGCGCCAAGGATTTGGGAGAAGTGTTGGCTGAACTCGACTGGGAGACGGCGCCTTTCGCCCTTACATCGACGCCGGTGTGTCCTTCACAACCATGAAGGCAGAGCTGGCACTCGATGCTGAGATTCCGGCCTTGGGCATCCATATCGACGAGAGCGAAGACATCAACGATACATCCATCGGCTAATACGCTCATGCAGGAGCGACCTATGACCTCACCGACCATTTATGTGGTGGCGTCGATGTGCGCATGTTGACCGGCACAGAGATGGACTTGGAGGGATTCGAGACGGATGCCAACTCCGTGCAATTCGGAGTCGTCATCAGATTGAGCTTCTTATCGCGGAAGTCCATACGGAAACGAGCATCAGTCTGAAGCTCGTGAAGCGACCCGGCACATCAAGCGGCCAGGACCTTGATCTGACAGATCAAGAGAATCACCCCTCCCGGCCTGTCCTACATTTGCCAGATCTCTGGCACTGCGCGATAATCGCGCCCATGCAAATCTCCAAGACGATCGAGATCCAAGCAGACCCCGCCACGGTCTGGAACGCACTTACGAACCCCGAAGAGACGAAGAAGTACTTCTTCGGCTGCGAGGCCATCTCCGATTGGAATATCGGCAGCACACTCGACTATCAGTTCGAGTTCAATGGCAGAAAAGGGACTGCAGTAACTGGCGAAATTCGCGCCATCGAACCTGCCAAGTTCATGGAAGTCACTTGCCGCGGCGTCGAAGCCGGAGTCGAAGGTGACGAGACCGTTGCGACCTATACATTGACCCCAACCGAGGGCGGCACGCAACTCGCCGTGACACAGGGTGAGTTCACCGATCAAGGCAAGTATGACCAGACGAGTTCAGGTTGGGATCTTGTCTTGGGCGGGTTGAAGACGCTCGTCGAGGGTTGAGCGAGAATATTTTCTTAAGGCGCAGAACGCGCCGATGAACAAAGGCGCCCGCGCCTGATCATTGCCCTGCTAGACCTATCCCAAGCAGGGAACCGACTTGCAACGGCCGCTCGTTACATCCCCGTGACGATGCTCGCCGCCTTTGCCGCGTATTACTGGATGTCAATTCCGGCAAACCCGCAAAGGCCACTTCATGCATTCGCTAGCGACCCTCGTAGTCAGCACCACTATCGCAACCGCCCTATCGGTTGGAGTCCACCATGCGCTGCAAGGTAAAGGGCTCCTCGCCTCTTCCGATCGAAGCGCGAAGCGCGCGCTGCGCGCGGGACAGTTCGATCGCCCAAGCGACTTGATGGACTGGCACAAATCCCTAGATGACGCTCAGCGTGCCAGCGCGCTGTCCGGCAAGCCTGTGCTGGTGTTCCAGCTCTTAGGGCGCTTGGATGAAGAGTTGTGCTGAACCAATGCCCGCCTAGCGAGAGCCGTGTTGTTCTCGCACCCCGCACTGACTGCCTTCATCAACGAACACTTCGAAGCTGCCTGGATGAGCGTCGCCCCCGTGCCTGTCATCACAATCGACTTCGGTAACGGCGAGACCGCCAAGCGCACACTGCATGGCAACATCGCCACCTACATCACCATGGCGGATGGGACGACTGTCGATGTCATACCTGGCATCTATGACGTGCAGCCCTATCGGAATATGCTTCAGGATGCGCTTGGCTTGACGAAACGCATCGCCGTGCTGCCGCAAGCGCAACGGGCCGACGCGATTCGTGCGCATCACGGAGAGCAAATGACGGCAGACTCTCCCCTGTTCGCTAGTCGTTTCGATGCCCCAGTCATCGATCTGTTTACCCCACCGCTTCAGCCCAGCCCGAAGCCGGCAGCCGGAATACCGGAAGCCATCAGCAAACTGAGGATCGAGGGTTCGTTAGAAAATTCACTCACCAACTTCGGAGCGTTTGAAAATGGCTTGCAGCTTGCGACGCCTCAGCCTGACAAATCCAGAGGCTCGGCAGCACCGTCCGCACTGCCCGTGAATGGCATCGATCTGAGCAGAGACAGCACCTCCAACGAACTCTACCGCCGCCCGTTGGTACATGGCCTGATGACGAACGCCAGGAGGCTGGACATCTTTGCTCTGACGCGGCCTGTGTACCGCGACGTCTTGGGTGTCGACTTATCAGACCCCTACTTGGGTTTGGGCTCGATACTAACCGGTGGCGATCTGCTGGAAGAGTTTGAAAAATAGTCGCGAGCTTAGAATCAAATGAACAGCGGCCGGAGGGCTTACAGTCCCCCGGCCGCTGTTTTTGTCACTTGTGCCAGTCCGCGACCTAAGCGGACTGACGCGTCCAGCTCAATGCCTCGGTAGCGAAGGCGTTCTCAACGTCCCGCGCTCGCCGGAATAGTGACGGCGCCCCCTGGCTCCTGCAAGTAAATCCACACGGCGGACTCACGCTTCAGCTTCGGATCGAGGGTTTGGATACGCGCCGAGATCGAGGACAGTTCCTCGCGCAACTTAACGTAGGCGTCCTCCGCTGTCAGTTCCTTCCAGCGCGCCCCACGCTCATCACCCTCGAGGCCTTCCATCGCATCCATCAAACGCTCGTTCTCTTCCAACATGCGTTCGCGTGCTTCGGCTTCGCTATCGCGCAGCCCCGCCAGCTCGGCCACCTGGTCATGCGTCAACTCGAGTCGCGTGGGTTGCCAGATCGAGTAGCCACCAACGATCAAGTCCAGCGCGCCATCTCCATTGACATCGACAGGGTCGGCATACATGCCCACATTCGGTCGCGCCTGCTCGGAACCCTCCGTCTTCGCGGGTGCGATCAATGCTAGCGCAGCAGCGTACTGCGGCGCACCCTGCTTGCCGATGTTGCGATACAGGTAAACGCCGCCCGGCGGGTCGGCTTTGTAGCTCTCGCCGAAGCTTCCGATCACCAAGTCAGTCAGGCCATCGCCGTCCCAATCGACCAAGCGTGGCGCCGTAATGCCGCCGTTCAGTGCGAAGGGTTTTCCGCCCGCATGCAGTAGCTCGTTCGTCTCGCTGAAGGCAGGCTTGCCAGCTTTGCCCTCGTTGCGGCACAAGTACAGGTCGCCGCCACCGTACTCGCCAAGCAGCAAGTCGTAGTCGCCATCATCGTCCCAATCGAATGCGACGGCCGATGTGCATTGCGGCTTGTCGAGGTCAGTCCACTGCTCCGCATCAAAGTCCCAGAACTGGCCGAGCAGGATGCGCTTGCCCTGCTTGTTCATAATGTGCGCTGGTTCCTCGAAGCCATCTTTCGTGCCATAGGCAATGTGAGGCGAACCGTCGAAGGTTGCTGTGACGAGATCGATGAGTCCATCGGCGTTGAAGTCCACAAACTGTGAACCCATGCCGATGCATCACCAGTTGTTGAACTTGAGCTTGCGCTCGCCCGTCTCGTAGGCCTTCAATTTGCCCCAAGCGCCAAGGTCTTCACCCGCCGTCTTCTCGGCGTACTCAATGCGGCCAATGAGGTCGCCGATCACGAGCTCCACTTGACCATCGCGGTCGATGTCATAGAGCCGCGGCGAGGGATACATCCCCGTAAGCGGCTTGTCGCCCGCCATCACCATGATGGGGTCGGCGAAGCGAACATTGGTGTCTGTGGCGGGCGCGTCTTGCGTCCAGGCCATGCTTAAGGTGGCCAAACATGCGATCGTCATCATCTGCGATCTCCTTACGGTTGGGGGTGGGTACGCGGGACACCATAGAGGATGAGCATGAAGTTCGCGTGCCAAGGTGGTCGCCTCGGAATCTACGTCCACACGGTGCACGCCCCGCCGGCGCTCTCGCGATGAGAGCCCTAGGCTGAGAGAGTGATATCAAAAGACCCGAATCGAGCGAAGCGCTTGATTCAGGTCTCTCTTGCATCGGTATCGGTCGATTCAGTTGCGATCGCTGAAAGCACCTTCTACTTGGACAGCACGGGCTACTTTCGCGCGCAGCGAAGGTCGCTATCCAGTGAGGAAATCGAGACCTCCACCAAACTTTCTTGGCTCGCCACACTACTGCTTGAGCTCGCCCAGACAGATCCATGGCTCTTGTCGACCGAGTTTCCTGGAACCAACTCAGAGCGCCTTGCTCAAGGTATCCATAGCACGCCGCAGCCTGGCCCGCATGTCATCCAACTCGCCCAAGAAAACACTCTGAGCTCTCCAATTGACCAGTCGCATTTTTTCGCCTGCGCCACGTAACGCCGAGGAGACCTCGCTCAGCAAGTCGTCCGCACTCTCAGCCGAAGGCTCGTGCAGCCGTGGTGCCTGAACACCCGACACATCCCGCAAGGCCTCGGAGAGGTCAGCTAGAAGATCATCGAGCGAGACAAGCCCAATCGGACAGCCTCCGCTGACGATAGGCATGCGTCGCATTCCATGGGAACGCATTTTCGAAGCAACCTTGTCCAGTTGCGCATTCGCTTCGATCGAGATGAGCGGCGACGACATAACGTCACCTACGATCGTCTGCAGCGGATCTTTGTTGTACTGAATAGCGCGCAGAGCCAAATCCCTGTCGGTCAGCATCCCAACGCCAATGCCGGAGTCATCGACAACGACCAAGCAACCAACCTTGTGCTCTGCAAGCAATTCGGCCGCGCGGCGCACGCTTTCGTCTTTTCGAATTGTTGAGACAACCGGCAAATTGAAGACTGTCATGGTGTCACTCCGAACCAAAGATCGAGCAAGAGCCCAAGCGGGTGTCCGATTCAGCCTGGAACTCGCGCTGAATCGCCGTCGCGAGTTGACCGACCTCTCGCCCCAAGAAGCTCAACAAATCATCTGCCGATAACATGCCGACGGGACGCCCATCGCCATCGACAACGAGCGCACGTCGCACCCCATGCTGATTGAGTGTGCGCGCCATGGTGGAGAGATCGGCGTCTTCATGGATGGTGATCAATGGCCGAGAGGTGCAAGCCTTGACACACTGCTCGGCCACATTGTCGCTGAGTAGGCCATGCAACGCGATGTCGCGATCGGTCACAAGTCCGACGGCACTTCCCTCCTCCATCACGACCAGTGAACCGATGTGTTCACGCGCCATGAGGCGCGCTGCACTCGAGAGCGACTCGGCCGAATCGATGGAATGCACCCTGCGCGAAAACAGTCCCTGATCTCCACTCATATTCATGACTTGCGGGGAAAACACAATACAGGGACGCTGCTCAAGTGCAGCAAGGACTCCGCGACGCTTCCGAGTGCCAGATGCCGGAAGCCGGTGCGTCCGTGTGTCGAGATCGCGATCATGTCGACTTCGTTCTTCTCTGCCCAATCCGCGATTCCCTGTGCACTTCCTTCTGCCGGGTGGACGGCTACCTCAACCTGCAAGCCGCTCGGCAAACTCGCGCGTTGATCTTCAAGACTCGCATGTGCTGCCGCTAGGTCGTGGCTCAAGTGCGGTGAAGACATCGGTGGGGCCAATGGCGCTCCACTTGCAATCACTTTCAGATCGCTCACGACGTGCAACAAAGTGATCCGCGAATTGTTGTGCGCAGCGAAGGCTGCGATGTCCTCAAAGGGTCTCAGCGACTCCTCTGACAAGTCGGAGGGCAGCAGGATGTGACGCATTCTCATGGCAGTGAGTCTTTCTCGATCACTAGTTGACGGGAATGAGCGGTGGACTTGCTCTTCCTCATCTGCAGTAGGCCATCTGTGGTAGTGAAGTCTGTATCTTATCATCGACGGTCAAGAGTGCCAAGGCAGTGGGCTAGAGTGCGTATTCGCGGGACGCGATAGGCGGGAGTTCTTACGGAGGCTCGAGCGAAGGTGCAGGGCTGAACTCTCCTCACTTGCAGCCTCGGCGCTCGCATTGCACTAGTGCTGTGTCGCAGCTGCACAAACTCGGATGACTCTAATACGCGCCAGTCGTAAGTGAGACTTCGCCACCTCCCCTAAGTAGAGGGGCAATATGAGCACGTTAGCCGCTCGACTCACCCTCTTGTTCTCGCAGGTGATCAGACCTGGCATCTGCAAGCTGTGGAGCAAGTCTGAATCCGTAGTCGAATCATCGAACCGAGTGCTGCATTTGTCGCGTATGCAACCGTGCGCCTCCCCGATGCTTCGATAAGTGCGAAGACTCGAGATGACGGTTTTTTCGAGCTAGCAGTATGTTTGTTCCAAGCAGAAGCAGGCGCTCTTGTAATGCGTGCGAGTTACTACCAAGACAGAAGGTTCGAGCTTGCAGATAAGGGCACGCTCGATATCGGATCGATCGAACTGGTCCCCTCCCCCCCACATCACCGGCCAACTCTTGTTGCTGCACGGCAGCCCCGTGGCCGACTTCCCTTTGGTGATCGCCTGCTTCTTCCCTGGTGCTAGTTACAGAGGCGCCTAAACGCGCACGAATGACAACGGCGAATTTGAATTCGATCAAGTGACCGCTTCCTCCGTCATCTTAAGAGGCTGGAGTCGAGTTGATAAAGCCGGCAATGTTGTGCTTACCGATGAGAGTAGATCGAACACTCCTGGCTACGCCACTCCGAGTGGATGCGCGAACGCAACGTCTCGATCCTCGCGCGAAAGAGGCAGGTGTACTGCGTGGTACGCTCAGGTCAACGACGGCACACTGATAGACAGCGTGAGGATTGCCGCCCAAGCTCAAGAGCGACCTGGAGTAGGGGCAAGTCCTTGTGGTGGTGGCAGATTGAGGCGACCTTAGCCGTCACTGCTGGCCAGTTCTCGTGGGATGCACTGCCTGACGGCCGATGGAAGATCTTCGTGTCAAGCGATGGCTCGAAGCAGGATTGGGAGATGATTCAGTTCGACTCGAGCTCTTGTAATCATCAGTTCAGGATCCCGCGCCCAACGAGTTTGACGGGCGTTGCTCTGACCGCAGACAGCGAGCCCGTGACCAGCGCTCACTTGGTCGCCCGAGACGAGTACGGCAAACTCGTTTCTACCCAGAACGATGCAGACGGTCGCTCCTTATTCGACAGGCTAGACCTCGGCGCCTACATGGTCAGCAGCTCGATCGGCTCGTAGCGATGAGGTCCGAACAACTGCGGCTACGACTTTGAGCGAAGGTGTGACTCTGCCCTTCCCGGCCGGGCCTCGACTGACCATCGTCGCGATCGACAGCACAACCGGCGGTAGACTCGAACCTGCCCACCTGTGGGTCAAGGTTGAGGGCAGAGCCTGGCTGCCTCAGGTCCACTTGAATGCTCAAGGCATCTCCGCCGGCAGTCTACTTGAGCCTGGACGCTACCTTCTGACCCTCGGCGTCTATGGTGAATCCAGCTACATGTCCGCTCGTACACAGAAGGAAAGAGCACGCTTGCTCACGGTCGAGGAAGGGCCCGATATTCAGTACGAATTCGTGCACAAGTATGGGTGCTCTGAGTACCGCGCTTCACATCCAACCCGTTCGTCTCTCAACACCTTGCTTCTGATTCGCTGAGGCACCCGGCCTGGATGCGGGGTCTGATGCGCACAGAAGAGTGAGTGCAGAGTGAGCAGATCAGCCCCCTTTCTACTCGGGTCTAATCGCCTGCTTCGGCTTCCGATCGACGAACCACAAGCCCCAGTGCTTCTCTGCACCATTCGCCTTGCCCGGGTCTCCCTTCCACGGCTCGTCGAAGGCCTCAAAGAAGAACACCGTGACGTTCGTCTTCGCAGCCCAGGCGCACATCTCGCGGTAGTAGCGCGCTTGTGCAGCTTCGCTTGCGCGCTCACCGAACTCAACCGCCGTTGTCGCCCAGCCTGCTTCGAGAATGGCTAAGCGGCTGTTCGGCAGTGCGTCGCGTACCTCTTGCATGTTCTCGATCGTGTAGGAAAGGCCCTGTTCGACGTCCTTGCCTTCCCATGCGGGATAAGTGTGCACACCGACGTAGTCCAGTTCTGCGGCCAGCTCGGCTCCGTGCTCGATCCACCAGCGATAGTTTTCCGCAACGGTGACGGGCTGCTCGATGGCTTCTTTGACACGGCGCACATAAGCGAGCACCTTCTCGGTCGGAACGACGTGGTCGCTCCAATCCACCAACGCCTCGTTGCCTACGTTCACGGCCACCACCACGCGCGGGAATTCCCGTGCAAGCGCAATCGCGCGTTCGATCTCTGCCGCGTTGCGGGCGCTGTTCTTCTCGAGTTGCTCTTTTGGAATCGGCCAGGCTAGCCACGCACAGGCCTCGTGATTGCTGAACTCGGCAGAGAGCCACGCGCCGAGCATGACAGTTATCGGCAGTTCGTTCTCGTGGATAACATCGAGCACCATGCGCGAGTTGTCGCCGGAGTCGTAGACGCGAATCAGCTGCAAGCCCTCCGCGATCAGGATGCGCAGGTCTTCGAGTATCTCTGCGCGGGTTGGATTCGCAGCACCATCGCCGCGATCAGGGTGCTGCCCTTCACGAAAGCCGGAGTAGCAGATCGCCATGGCCTGACCCTGGATACGATCCGACTTAGCTTGTGCAAGCTGCGACGAAGGTGCAGCTTGCTCTTGCTCAGTCGATTGACATGAAACGAGGCTAGCGAGGATGAACAGGTGGCGCGCGATGGCATGCATTCTGACACTTTAGCTCAAGATCATCGCAATGCAGTTGCCGAGCCACTTTGAGCACAACACTCGCCTGAATCTTACGATCGAGGGTCGTGAATTAATCGCGGAGACCTTCCCAGCCAACGTAGAAGAGCCAAACCGCGATCACTAAGAGTATTATCCGTGCGAACAGCACCCACTCATCGAAATACTTCTCGAGCAGATTGACCGCCCAGCTCCAGTTTAGCCACTTGAGCATCCTGATCCTGATCAGGATCAGCTTAGGCGCCAAAGGAATCATGACTACCGAGAGAACTGCGAGCGTGATGATGACGGCATTCATTTCTATTTGTTGCGGACCAAGTATTACAAGTCTAGCCCTTCACTGCTTACTTCAGCTAGGCTGCCGTTGCTGTTCTCGCACAGCGCTACGATAGCCACCATTCCCCAGAGCTTGCTGAACGGTGGCCGTACCCGGATCAAATGAACGAGGTCCAAGGCGCGCGCGGTCTCTCCCCGAATACCTTCGGAGTGAATCACCATGCTTGATCTAGAAACAGCCATGCGCTGGGTACTCGGGATCGAGGTCTTGGCGGTCCATGTTGTGATTCGTAGCTTCTTCACCGGCGCTTCGTGTCTAGCAGCCCCGTTGAAAAACAGCGATTCATGTCTCGGCCCCCTCGAACCGCCTGTCCGCATTGCCAGAACCTACGAATAGCGCGCACTTATGCGCAGAACCTGGCGCCTTGTCAGTCGATTCGAGGGAGCCAATCCATGAATCGCTGTTTATCAACGGGCTGCTAGGCGCAGCCAAGGTAATGAAGTTTCGCGAGGCACCGATCGTCACGGTGGGACTATTGGCTCTCACAATTGGCTGGGGCTACGCGGTTTATCTCTACCTCACCGCACCCGAGGCTTTGCCGTCGGCTCAAGTCGGGCTGCCAACAATCGTCTGCTGGTTCGGCCTTGGCGCCTCCTTAGTCGTTTGCGGCTTCATGGTTTGGATCTTCAGAACCATCGGCACGGCTGGAACGAAGCACTTGTTTACTTTCGATGACATGCAACTGGTCGCGCGCGGACCCTACTCTCGGATTCGCCATCCGATGTATGCAGGCATGCTCCTGCATGGCGTTGCGTGGCTCATGATGACCGACAACTGGGGCGTGGGTGGCGGCTTCTTGCTGCTGATCGGCCTCGTGCTTGTCGTTCGCGTGAGGCACGAAGAGGTCGAATAACAATCCACCCAAACATCGCCCCTGGGCACATCAATCCCCCCCTCAGCAGGCTCAGTGTCGGAGGAGTTCCATGGCTCGGCCCGAAAGAAAACACCAGCTCAGGGCTTGCGCTGTTGCGAGCCTGCCCTACCTTGCCTCCATGTCCATTCGTTCGGCCAATCACTTTCATGCGCAGCATCATCACCCCTTGCGGGTCGGCTGAGCGCGTACGTTTATCGAACGAGCTACAACGCCGGCCCTTGCGGCCGGCGTTTTCGTAGCTAGATCACGCGTGTCGTAGGGGGCGGCTCTTTTGAGAGCCACATGAACCCCACAATTCCAAACGACACGATACGCCTGGCACTCCCGAAAGGCCGTATCCAAGAAGGCGTCGTAACCTTGCTTGCAGAAGCAGGCATCCGTGTACGCACAGGTGCACGTGGTTACAGACCAAGCCTTTCCATCGACGGTTTCGAAACCAAACTCCTCAAGCCACAGAACATCGTCGAGATGCTGGCTGCCGGCTCACGCGATCTCGGTTTTGCCGGCGCTGACTGGGTAGCCGAGAAGAACGCCGATGTCATCGAGCTCTTGGAGACTGGACTCGACCCGGTGCGCATCGTTGCCGCCAGCCCAACTGCATTCCTCCAAGACGGTCAGTTGCCCAGGCAAGCCCTGACTGTCGCTAGCGAGTATGAGAACCTTGCGGCCCGGTGGATCGAGGCACGTGAGATCGATGCCCGCTTCGTGAGAACTTACGGCGCAACCGAAGTTTTCCCGCCCGAGGATGCAGACGTCATTATCGATAACACCGCCACGGGCGAGACGCTCGTAGCCAATGGGCTAGAGATCATTGACGAGCTAATGCTCTCCTCGACGCGGCTCTATGTGAGTCGCAAGGCCATCGAAGACCCCGCTAAGCGCACAGCGATCAATGACATGGTTCTGTGTTTGCGCGCTGTCATCGAAGCCCGCAGCCGAGCGATGGTCGAACTGAATGTCGGGTCTCGCGAACTCGAGTCCGTGATAGAGAGACTTCCGTGTATGCGTGAGCCCACGATCTCAGGTCTCTATGGAAAGACAGGCTTCGCAGTGCGAGCAGCCGTACCACGAGCCGACTTACCAACGCTTGTACCTGAACTCAAAGCAAGAGGAGCCACAGACATCGTGGTCTCTCGTTGCGAGCAAATCGTTCCGTGAGGTCTCCTAGCCCTTATGCCCCGCCGGCGGTGAGTGGGAGTATTGATCTTCAGCTATCTCGCAACGAAGGGAGGGCTCCACGGACAGAGCCACTGGAGCAGGTGACTATTCCGCTGACCCGCCTTTCACGATACCCCGAATTGACGGAACTGAAGAAGCAGTTAGCATTGCGTTTCGGACTCCCCACTGACCGAGTCCTCCTGACCGCGGGTGGAGATGATGCCTTGTTGCGAACCTGCCTCGCGACTTTGAGCGAGGGCCAAGAAGCACTCGTTGCGACACCAACCTTCGAGATGATCCCGCGCTACGCAGCGCTTACCGGTGGAAGCGTGCGCGAAGTTGCGTGGCCGGAAGGCGCATTCCCAATCGATGCCATGATTGCGGCCGTGAACGAGCGCACAGCTGTTGCTTATGTCGTCTCACCCAACAACCCTACTGGGGCTGTCGCGACACGACTCGATGTCCAACGCATTGCAGAAGCTCTTCCCCACGGCCTTGTTGTCCTCGATGCTGCCTACGGCGAATTTGCTGACGACGACCCGACCGAGGCCACCCTCGAGCTTGAAAACGTCGTTGTAGTGCGGACCTTATCCAAGGCATGGGGCCTCGCTGGCTTGCGTGTCGGATGCATCCTTGCGACAAGATCATGGGTCCAGCGCCTCGAGGCGAGTGGAAATCCATTCCCCGTTTCAGTTTCCTCCGCGGCCATCGCACTCCAACGACTCGTAACGGGCGAGAACGATGTTCAAGATTATATCGCACAAGTCGCGGTTGAACGTGACGAGCTCGCGACGCTACTCCGAAATTTGGGGGCTAGTCCTGCCCAGCCCGCATGCGCGAACTTCGTCCTCGCGCGAGGAGTTGATCCAGGCTGGGTAACGGCCGCTCTTGCGACACAGGGGATCGCTATTCGTGCGTTTCCCGATCATCGCGAGCTTGCCGATGCTGTTCGGATCACGGTGCCTGGAGATCCGATTGCTTTTGCACGCCTGCAGCGCGCACTCGCATCAGCCATCCGACCCCAAGCCCTGCTGTTCGATATGGACGGTGTCCTGGCTGATGTCTCTGACTCGTACCGCACAGCCATCAGGAAGACCGTAGCTGGCTTTGGCGCCGAAACGAACGCAACCGAAATAGATGCTGCCAAGGCCAGAGGCAACTCGAATGATGACTGGCTTCTAACTCAGGCTCTCCTCGCGCAACACGGGCTAGTGATTCCCCTAGAAGAAGTCACGGCCCGCTTTGAAGAACTCTATCAAGGCACTCCGCAGCAGGAGGCTTTGTTGCTACGAGAGACACTGCTAGTCAGTCGTGAACAACTCGCTTCATGGCGCACGCGGTACAAGCTCGCGATCGTCACGGGTCGACCTCGTAAAGACGCGCTGCGTTTTTTGGAACGCTTCAACCTGCTTGGCGAGTTTGACGCAGTCGTATGTCGCGAAGATGCCTTGCTCAAGCCAGAACCCGCCCCCGTCCGGCTCGCCCTCGAACGACTCGGCGTCTGCAGTGCCTGGATGCTGGGTGACACGCCCGACGACATAGGCGCGGCGCGTTCCGCCGGGGTCATCCCCATCGGCGTAATCGCACCCGGCGCAGATCCCATGCGCGCGCGATCGAACTTAGAACGTGCCGGTGCTGCACGGGTGCTCGACAGGGTCACAGAACTCGAGGGGCTCTTTTCATGAACGTTTCAAGAATTATCCAAGCTCGGCAGTCCTCGTTTCAGCGCACGACCAAGGAGGTCGATGTCTCAGTAAGCATCAATTTGGACGGAACAGGCCGGTCCGAGATCACGACCGGCCTACCCTTCCTCGACCACATGCTGGCAGCACTCGCGAAGCACGCCCGCTTTGACTTGTCGCTCAACGCGCGCGGTGATGTTCACGTTGATGATCATCACACGGTAGAAGACTGTGCTCTAGCGCTTGGCCAAGCACTCGATGACGCGCTTGGTGATCGATCCGGCATTGCGCGTTTCGGTTTTGCCTTCGCTCCCTTGGACGAGGCTCTTGTTCGGGCCGTCGTCGATCTGTCGGCCCGTCCTTGGCCGCAGGTAAAGCTGCGCTTTGTTCGCGAGACCATTGGCACGGTCGCCACCGAGAACCTGACGCACTTCCTCAATTCGTTGTGCATCCAGGCGCGCTTCGCTCTACACGTCAACCAGATCTGTGGCGAGAACGATCACCACAAAGCTGAGGCCGCATTCAAGGCAGTCGCCCTCGCTTTACGAGCAGCCGTTCGCCTCGATGGCACCGGTATTCCCAGCACGAAAGGTGTGCTATGAGCACAACTCCCGAAATCCTCATCGTCGCGACAGGCGTCGCCAACTCCGCTTCCGTTCTTGCCGCGTTCCGGCGCATGGATACAAAGCCTCGGCTCAGCAACGATCCCAACGAGATCAGGGACTGTTCTCATCTCGTTTTGCCTGGAGTCGGTGCGTACGGGCCGGCCGCTCAGCGCTTAGATGAACTCGAACTGCGAACCGCTTTGCAGGAACGCATCTCGAGTGAACGCCCCACTCTTGCTATTTGCCTTGGCATGCAACTATTGTGCGAAGGTAGTGACGAGAGTGTCGGCACTCGCGGCCTCGGTGCGGTACCTGGCATCGTCAGTCCCTTCCCCGAGGGGGCACCGGTTCCGCAGCTCGGTTGGAACTGGGTGGAACCTGCGGGTTGTGAACTCATCGAAGCAGGTCACGCCTACTTTGCCAACACCTACCGCCTTCAGGACAAGCCCGATGGTTGGTCGTGCGCCCAAACGAACTACAGCACTCCCTTCGTCAGCGCGCTTGAGAGAGGCCCCATCCTTGCCTGTCAGTTCCACCCCGAGCTTTCGGGTGAGTGGGGAGCTCGGCTGCTAGCGCGTTGGATCGAACGTGGATTGGAGGTAGCCTGATGCTACTCCCCAGAGTGATCCCATGCCTGGATATCAGAAACGGACGCGTTGTCAAAGGTGTCCAGTTCCAAGGTCTACGCGATGCAGGCGACCCAGTTGAGCGCGCCCTCACTTACGAGAAGCAGGGAGCAGACGAGCTTGCGCTGCTTGACGTGTCCGCCACACCTGAAGGGCGTGGGACTGCGGTCGAGACAGTGCGTGCGGTACGAGCTGTGCTGTCGATTCCGCTGACAGTGGGTGGCGGCATTCGCAGGCTGGCGGACGCAGAGCGACTGCTTGACGCCGGGGCGGACAAAATTGCCGTGAACAGCGCTGCAGTTGAGCGGCCGGCTCTTCTGGCCGAGCTGTCCAGTCAGTTTGGGGCGCAGTGTACGGTCCTCGCGCTGGACGCCGGCCGAAGCAGCGATGAAGGCTTTGGTTGGGAAGTCTTCACTCAGAGCGGTCGCAAGCGCACAGGAATGGATGTGATCACATGGGCACGTGAGTCGGTACAGCGTGGCGCTGGAGAGATCCTATTGACCAGCTGGGACCGGGATGGGACGAGTCAAGGATACGACCTCGACCTGATACGCGCTGTTACCCAAGCGGTTGCAGTACCCGTGATTGCATCGGGCGGCGCAGCCTCGGCCACTCACCTGGCCGAAGGGTTGCGTGCGGGCGCGAGTGCCGTGCTTGCAGCATCGATGCTTCACGACAGCGTCACTAGCGTAGGCGAACTGAAACGAGCACTCACACAACAAGGCATGCGGGTACGGATATGATCATTCCCTCGATTGACCTGGAGCGCGGTCGAACCGTGCAGCTCATTGGCGGGGAAGAGTTGGCCATTGATGCCGGCGATCCGAAACCTATTCTGGATCGCTTCGCGCTTGCTGGCGAAGTAGCTGTCGTCGATCTCGACGCTGCTAAGGGCGAAGGTTCTAACGCAGAGTTGATGCTTGAGTTGTGCGGCCGCGCCCGCGTGCGGATCGGCGGAGGTATTCGAAACCTCCAGACAGCCCAAACTTGGCTCAACGCCGGGGCATCGAAGATCGTTATCGGAACTGCAGCTACGCCCGAACTCCTGCAGCAACTCCCGCGCGAGCGTGTCATCGTCGCACTGGACTCGCGTGATGGTGAAGTCGTCACCCACGGTTGGCGAAACGGTACGGGGCGCAGCGTTCTTGACAGAGTTAATCAGCTGCAAGCCTATTGCGGCGGCTTCCTGATCACGTTCGTCGAGCGTGAAGGACGCCTTGGTGGCACAGACCACGATCGCGCCAAAGATATCGTCAAGGCAGCTGCCAATGCTCGCGTCACGATCGCCGGAGGAGTCACCACGCCGGAAGAAGTCGCTGCGCTCGATGCGATAGGGGCGGATGCACAGGTCGGAATGGCTCTCTATGCCAACAAACTGTCATTGGCTGATGCGATCACGGCCCCGCTTACCAGCGACCGTTCGGACGGACTATGGCCCACCGTCATTGTGGACGCACGAGGTGTTGCCCTGGGTCTTGCCTACTCGAATAGAGACAGCGTGCGTGCTGCTGTCGATGAGCGTTCCGGCATCTATCACAGCCGGAAACGCGGACTCTGGACCAAGGGACAGTCATCAGGCGCCACTCAAAGGCTCCTAGCAGTCGACTTGGATTGCGACCGGGACACACTCCGGTTCACAGTCGAACAAAGAGGCTCAGGCTTCTGCCACCTTGAGACGCGATCTTGCTGGGGAGATGATCGCGGACTGAGCCGCCTCGAACGCCGAGTCACTAACAGGATATCAAATGCTCCTGCGGGTTCGAACACGGCGCGACTGCTGCGTGATCCAGCACTCTTGCGTTCCAAACTGATCGAAGAAGCGGGTGAGCTTGCCAACGCCGTGACACGAGCCGAAGTGCGGCATGAGAGCGCAGACCTGCTCTATTTTGCACTGGTAAAATCGGTAGCGGCAGGCGTTTCACTTGCAGAGGTTGAAGCAGAGCTGGACATGCGCGAGCGAAAGGTCTCGCGCCGCTCCTGCGAAGCAAAGGAACAAGCATGACCGTATCGAACCAGATGCTCAGACGCTTTCGTTCTGAAGACTTGAATCAGCAAGTACGCAAGGCGATCGAGGCAACAACCCTCGCGGACGCGATAGGGATCGTCGAAGACGTTCGAACCAGAGGCGAAGCTGGTGCTCGTAAGCATGCGGAGCGGCTTGGCGATCTCCAGCCTGGACAAGATATCGTTGTAGAACGCCCGCTCCTCGAGGAAGCACTCCTCCAACTCGCGCCGGAAGATCATGCATTGCTGGAGCGGGTTACGAATCGAATACGCCGATTCGCGGAAGCTCAACGCAGGTGCCTCCAACCACTTGACATCGAGGTCGAAGGGGGCCGAGCGGGCCACCGTTGGATTCCTGCCGCTAACGTCGGTGCCTATGCGCCTGGTGGCCGATACCCTTTGCCCTCCTCTGTCTTGATGACGGTGATTCCCGCGCGTGTCGCGGGAGTTGAATCGATCTGGGTCGCCTCGCCCAAACCAGCTCCCATCACCTTGGCCGCAGCAGCGCTCGCTGGCGCGGACGGGCTATTGGCAATCGGGGGTGCACAAGCCATTGCAGCCTTGGCTTTCGGGACCTTCGGTCCTCCATCTGATGTCGTTGTAGGTCCTGGAAATCGCTGGGTTACTGCTGCCAAGAAGCACTTGGTTGGAGAAATAGGTATTGATGGATTGGCCGGTCCAAGCGAACTACTCGTCATTGCAGACGAGACCGCGAAGGCGAGCCTTATCGCTGCGGACTTGATCGCACAAGCCGAGCACGACATTGACGCGACCCCCATCTTGGTCACGACCAGTGCTGATCTGTTGGACTCAGTGGATGCGCAACTCGCTATACAACTCGCCGACTTGCCAACACGAAGGACGGCAGCCGCCGCAATCGAAAGAAACGGGATCGCGGTCCTGGCCCGTGATCTCGATGAAGCGATCGCTGTCTCTGACCGTCTCGCCCCCGAACATCTGGAGCTTCACGTATCGAATCCGTCGGAAGTCGCTGAGCGCGTCCAATGTTATGGAGGCCTATTCTTGGGCGCGAATAGCGCAGAAGTCTTTGGTGACTACGGAGCTGGCCCAAACCACGTGCTCCCAACTGGCGGCGGAGGGCGCTTTCAGGCAGGCCTATCGGTCATGACTTTCTTGCGTCCAAGCACATGGCTTGAAACAAGGGAGCCTGAACTCTTGGCCACCGACTCGGCGCGACTCGCAAGACTAGAAGGGCTTGAAGCGCACGCGCGTGCCTCCAACCGAGATGGATAAATACTAAGTGGGGTGGCAAACAGACTGCTCATGAACAGTCTGTTTGCCATCAATCACCTGTCGCCATCAGCCCTGCTTCTCGCGCGCGCGCCAGGCGATCATGAACTGCATAAACGAAAGAATCAGCCCGGCGGGGATGAGACTCCAACTGGGGAGGAAGGCCACCGCTGTCGCGCTCAAAGCGTAAGCGGCCGATAAGAAGTAGAAGGACCCGCGCAAGATCATCGACATGTACGCGACCGTAAGGGCGCACTCGATCATCAACACGGGGATCAAATCCATGGCTTGGATCTGAGTTCCCACAGAAGCGATCAAGGTGACACTCGCACTGAGCCCGAAGAGTATCCATATCTGAGCGAGCTGCCGCTCAATGAGGCTAAGCGGTTTCTTGCGGGGCCTTATCCACCACGGGATCAATGCGGCGATGACTGCGCCGGGCACCCAAAGGGCGCCGATGACCCAAACAGATGCCACCCCCATGGTCAGTAGCAAGCCAGTAGCAGTGAAGACCGCAAGGGCCAATCCAGCATGTGCCATGCCAATCCCACTCCAACGCTCCATCTCGCCGGGGTGGCGACTCTCTTGTAGCAGCAGGTGCATTAGCGCCGACCTTCGGCTCTCGCCCGCAAGGACTGGAAGGCCTTGGCTGTAGGCTTCCAAATCATCCGCTAACTGTGACGCTGTGGAGTATCGGGAGTGAGGGTCTTTCTCCAAGCACTTCATGCAAATCGAATCCAAGGCTCTGGGCACAGATGGATTCGATAACTTCGGCGGTACTGGAGTTGAACTAACGACCTGCTGAAGGGTTTCGACGATCGATGCTGCGTTGAAGGGCGGACGCCCAGTCAGGCAGCAGTAGAGAATGGATCCGAGCGCATAGATGTCCGCGCCTGGGCCGATGTCCGAGGCGCCTGAAACTTGCTCAGGAGCCATAAAGTTGGGAGTACCGACTATCTCCCCAGTCATGGTGAGGTTGCGATCCGTCTCGACATCCTTCGCCAGTCCAAAGTCCGTTATCCGAGCGTGCCCAGCCTTGTCAAACAACACGTTGGCCGGCTTGAGGTCGCGGTGAACGATACCCTCTCCATGCGCATATCGGACCGCGTCACAAAGCTCCAAGAGCAGCTGAACAGTCTCTGAGGGCTCGATTGGGCCTGCCTCCAATCTCTCTTTTAGACTGCCCCCTTCGATCAGTGGCATCGTGTAAAAAGAGTTCCCGTTGCGCTGCCCAATATCGAGCACGCGGACAATCCCGGCGTGATGAAGCCTAGAAGCAATCACAGCCTCCACATCGAAGCGCTCTCGCCCGCGCTCCGATGCAAAGTGCTGCTCCCCGAGAAGCTTAAGGGCAACAAATTCCGTTGAGCCGACCTTATGCGCTCGGTGGACAGTTCCAGCCCCTCCCCGTCCGATTTCCTCCTCCAACTCGTAGTGATCAGTTCCCTGCAGTTCCGAGGTACTCCGTCCCGGAATGGTCCTGTCTGTTGGGTCATTGATCGACACTGCGCTTCCTCTTACCACACCCTAGGATTCGTAGGACGACCGATTTTGGATGCGGCTCTGCTCCGAAAATTCGCCCAAGAATCGAGAATGCCAATAGCCTGCATCCCGCCAAGTTCAACATCCTGGATAAGAATCGACTGGCCATTGCATCCGGCAACGCCTCCTCAACGACCTACTGTTTAGCCGCAGTGGATCGCATCTCTTAGAGGGGATCGCATGCAAGTTCAGTCTTCTACCTTGAATCGACACGTAGCCATGAATCTTGAATTAGCCGTTCTTCAAATCGTTCTCGCCACTTCCATCTATTTCGTTTGGGTCGTTCGGTACGAGAACATCGTTGAAGAGTTTCGCAGCTATGGATTGCCGGACTGGCTTCGAGATGTCGTAGGAATCTTAAAGCTGTCCTTCGCGCTCATGCTGCTGATTGGCATCTGGCAACCATCGTTGTCTGCCGTGGGGGGAGGCGGCGTTGCATTCTTAATGCTGTGTGCAATCTTGACCCACGTTAAAGTTCGCAACCCAGTGCTTAAAATGCTCCCCGCCCTTAGCCTGCTGTTAGTTTCCATCGGCGTGGTAGCCATGAGTTCAGGTAGCCTTTAGCCCAAACAAACGCACTAGATTTTGCAATTGGCCGTCAGCTCAAAAAGACCAACCAACGCCGAATATGACCGACTGTACGGTTGCGAAAGTGAACACGCTGTCGTTGTCGGCGCCACCTTCTAACAGACGGTAGCCCAGTGATAAGTCCCAAGCATCCGTCGCTTGGTAGCGTATCCCAAGTGACAAATCGATGGCCCGGCCTTGTGCTGCCACAGCCGCATCCAAGTCTCCCGTAAGGAGCCAGGCCCCGCCGATCTCTAGCTCAGCCGCCGAATGCAGCAGTGGTACCCCTCCTACATTGTCGTCACTTGCGCTCGTTGCACCCTGCTGTAGCTCGATTTCAGCATCACGAACCAGAAGCGTCGTACCTAAACGCCAGTGCAAGCTGTCTCGAGTATCCATCCGCCAGCTCCAACCCATCCGATAGGTGTCGAAGCGATAGCGGCCGAGGGTGTCTGTATTGGCCGAGAAGGTCTTGCCTTGGAAACTGACCGGCTCGTCGAACTGACCTGTCCCTTGGGTCCTTAGAGGAGCGGCAACAAATCGAAGCGCGTTTCTGCCGTCAAGGTCAACATCTAGAGTCACGCGGCCACCGGCGTAGGCCCCCTTCCCACCGAGCTCATCAAGGGCGAAGCGTGTGCTAGCCGCATCATTGGGGATGCGGACATCGTTCCTGACCTGCCAGCTGACATTGGGCTCGAACGAGACTCGCCACGGACGCTCCGAGCGTGTGCGATCGGACTGACATGCAGACAAGAGAACAGAGAGCAACAGAAGCCTTCGGTGAGAGCGCATGGGCGGGAGCATAGCGACTGAAGGGGCCGCGTTGGTACGGTTTTGAGACTAGGGCTGGCATCGCCCAATCCCCAAGGCGAGCCATGGGTCAGTGAGAGTTTTAGAGTCGCCAGCTTCAGGATTCACGACAAAGCTGCATGGGCTTGCATCCATAGCAAGCCATCAAGCGAACAGAGAATTAGTTGCTTCAGCCCTTCCTAAAGCGTGCCATGAAATTCCTCCTGCCTGCCCTTATCCTCGTTCCTTCTCTTGCGAACGCCGCCACTGGCGAGGACTGGACACGGTTCCGAGGCCCGGCAGCGACGAGCACCCTCATGGAACGCTCTTTTCCAGAGGAGTGGAGCTCTGAAAAGAACGTTGCCTGGAAGGTAGAGCTGGTGGGAAGCGGATGGTCGTCCCCCATTGTCGTAGGCAATCAAGTGTTTCTGACGAGCGCCATTGACCCCAATGATGATGGCCCTCGAGGGATGTCAGAGGGAGCTCGCGATCCAAGCACATTCGGACAAGGCGCCGCTCCCGAGGGTGAACTCACATTCGAACTTGCCTGCTATGATCTTCAGAGTGGCGAGCAGGTTTGGGCAAAGGAAACCGGGAAGTGTGTCCCGGAGTATCCAGTCCACCGATCCAACACCTTCGCAACGGAGACCCCAACCACAGACGGCGAACGCATATTCGTTACCTTCGGCGCGCTGGGTGAACTCATATGCTTTGATCTCGACGGAGAAGAGCTCTGGCGCGTTGAAACGGGTGTCTACAAGACGGGGAACAACTTTGGCTGGGGCATCTCCCTCGTTTGCCATGGCGGGCTCGTCTTCCTGCAGAATGACAATGAAGAGTCCTCATTCCTAGCCGCCTTCGAAGCTGACAGCGGAAAGGAACGATGGCGTTCCGAGCGGCGCAAGGGAACGAGTTGGGGTACGCCTGTGATTTGGACGGTGAATGATCGCACCAGCCTCATTGCCTGTGGCCCCGATACAGTCATTGCCTATGACCCGGAAACAGGTGATGAACATTGGCACCTCCAAGGTATGGGAGGTTCATTTTCATCCTCACCCACCTTCGACGATGAGTTCATCTACTTCGGCAATAGTGGCCCTATGAGCCGCGGCCCGCTGATGGCTGTATCAGGCAAGGCGACTGGCCAGCTGAATGCCAAGGCAAAGGACTCTGAACTGATAGCCTGGCGTGCCGAACGCTCTGGACCAGGTTTTGCTTCTCCCCTCATCCACGATGGCTTGATCTACATTCTTGGCTCGAGCAACGTGTTGGCATGCCATGACGCAGAGACGGGTGAACAGCTCTGGCGCGAGCGTGTTCCAAATGCGGTTCAAGTCGTTGCTTCACCGTGGGTTGCTGGCGGGGAGCTGCACATCATGGACGAGGAAGGGACCACGGTCGTCATTGCCTCGGGTCGTGATTACAAAGTACTGCGCACTAATCGACTGGACGGACTCTTCTGGGGTACTCCTTCCATCGCTGGAGACTCGCTTCTGATTCGGGAAGCTCGAGCCCTCTACTGCATCCGTGAGTAATTATGAACTGCCAGGCTTCCGTGTTGAGGAATTCGAGACATTCAGCCAATCGAGGGCAACCATGGCGCACGTCGCAGGTCCTCTTGGGACGAGGTCATACCGACCTCCCTTGGAGACCCTTTGTCGATGTTCGTACCCCCTTTCTGTCCACGCCCTAACTGCCGCAACCACAAGTCGCCCAAGCCACGCTTCTTTGTCTACTTTGGCACCTACCCGGCCAAATGCCGTTCGCATCGCGTTCAGCGCTACCAGTGCAAGACTTGCCGCTTGACCTTCTCGAGGCAGACCTTCCGTGCTGACTACCGCGACCACAAGCCGCACCTAAACTCCTTGTTGTTCCGGCTCGTATCCTCCGGAGTAGGGATCCGTCAGTGCGCTCGCTTCATCAACCTCTCCCTTCGTTGCACCGAGTTCAAGTTGCGCAAGCTGGGGAGGCATGCGCGGCACCTGAACCAGAGTCTCGTTGAGCCGCTAACCGGCACCGTATCCTTCCACCTGGATGAGATCGAGACCTATGAGGGCAGGCGCAATACCCGTCCATTGAGCGTACCGGTACTACTGCTATCTCATAGTCGCTACATCATTTGGGCGGAGTCGGCTCCGATCCGTCCGCGCGGCAAGATGACAGAGAAGCGCCTGCAGGCTATTGCCAAGTCCGAGGAGCGGCATGGTCATCGCTTTGATCAATCGCGGGCAAGCCTAGTGCGGACGCTCCGATACGGAGCTGCGATTGCGAAGAGGGCGGACAAGATCGTGCTGTTAACGGACGAGAAGTCGAGCTATGGCG
>JBLFWN010000076.1:0-30841 GCA_047611405.1 Planctomycetota bacterium
CGGGCGTCCTTGGGATCAGATCCGAGGACGCGCATGAGATGACGAAGGACCATGTGCTGGGCGTTGCCCGTCCTGAGTCTATACGGACAAGGGGCTTGTGGGCACTACGGGTTCTGACTGACGGGCGATGCGCATCGCACTCTAGGCGATTAGACACGAAAATAACGCGTTTCGGGCAGATACTATCCGGCTGACGGTGCCAGGTGTTAGGTGCAGATCAAACGCAATTCGAGTGAACCACTCTGCTTGATTCCGACACCAGCGGGCACAGGCTCGATGACATACCACCAAGGGCTGATTCTGGGCCCCACTTCTGAGAGGACAGTCGAGCGGCGCGAGCTTGATGCGTTGCTCGAAGTGATGCTGACGAGGAACTCGGCTCACGCGCTTCGTTCGCGTTCCGTCGCATGTGTCCCGTTGAAGCTAGTGGAATTGCGATGGTGAGACCGACCTAACGGCAAGATCCGCACGATCACTCGGAGGTCGTTCGGCTTCCACTCCGCCTCCGCCTTGATCTCCATGATCTTTCTCGGCTGCGGAGGTGTGCACGTCACACCGGCCTTCTCAGCCCCGGTGGGCTTCCACTAAAGGTGCAGGAGAGCCCCAAATACTCACGGTACCCGGCACCGGCTCCTTTACCAACACGCACGTAGATCTCGTCGAAGGCCACACGCTTGTTGTGGCGTACAGGAGCGAGTCTCGCGCGTATGTGTACGAGTGGAACGGCACATCCTGGGAATATGCGACGAGTCTGCGTAGAGCAGGTTGTCCCTACCATCTTAGTTCGGGGCTTCGATTGACCTAGATGGAGGACTTATTTTGGTTGGAGCTCCACGCGAGAGCGAGAATCCAGCAGAACTGAAAATGGGTCATGGTGTCGCCTACCTGTTTCAGTTCATCGGTGGAACCTGGACCGAGCTCAACCGCTTGTCGAGCCAGACCGCGCCAATCAATAAACGCTTTGGAGGTGGCGTCATGAGCGCTGGGACTGAGCTATTCAACGCTGCGCCCGACCTGGACAGCCAGTTGAGTCCGGGTGAGCCGGTTCATCGGCACTAACTCTCCACTCTGCCCGAGCCCAACTGTGCCTGCGACAGTGCGGTGCCTTGCAGCAATGAGTATGGAACCGGTTGCGCGAACTCCGTGAGCCGGGGGGCTCGCATCAAGACATGCGGTTCTTCGAGCGTCAGCTCGGATGACCTCTATTCGGTGACGGTTTCCGCTGCGCCAAGGGGCCGCACTTCCGGTTCCCTGTGCAAGCGAGTAACGCTGCCGGAGTCATGAGCGAGTCGCCGGACGCCTCCGTCGGCGCTTACTCGCCGGGAGACGAACGCATCTCCCAATGCTGGTACCGCGATCCCCCTATCCGGGCCGTGCGGATCCGGTATCAACAATCGAATGCCGTGCACGTCACCTTCCGGCCCAAAACGGACCGAAGAGACCGGACCGGCGGCGCGCACGGGCGGTGCCGGTCAAACACTTGGGACTAGTCAGCATTAGCCCAATTAGATGCCGCGTCTAGCACAGAAACAGCCCGCCTCGAGATGCTCTCGGGGCGGGCTGTTGTTGCCGATGATGACTCGTGCCTCACATACAACGGGTCAGCATGTAGCCCAGGGGCGCGGCGGGTACTCAGTTCCGCCAGCGCCGAATCGTGGACCCGGCTGGGGAGTGTTTGGGGTCAGTCGTCGTCTTCGCTCTCGTCCTCGTCGTGATCTTCGGGCTCGCCTTCGTCGCCCTCTTCCGCGTCGGGATCGACTGCGCCCTCCTCACCAGCGTCGACCTTTTCGATCGGTGCTAGCGCAGCTTCAGGACGCGGACGGATGTGGGCGAAGTAGAGCTCTTCTTGCTTGTCGTAGACGACCTCACCTTCGACGGCGGCCCACTGCACGAAGGTCTCGTAGTGCAGAACATCGCCGTCGGTGACGATCAGGTCGCAATCCTTGCCGACCTCGAGCGTGCCGATGCGGTGGTCCATTCCGATCATGCGCGCAGGGATGATCGTGATGCCGGCCAAAGCAGCCTCTTCGGAGAGGCCGCCGCGGACGGCGAAGCCGGCTTCGATCATAAGGTGCATGATGTCGCGACCGACGATGCCACTCATGTCGATGCCCTTGGACTGCGGGATGATCGCGACCGAGACGCCGGCTGCGTGCAGCTTGGCCGCGTTCTCGATGCTCGAGCCGCCATCAAAGACCGTGGTCTCGTCCTTCGCGCGCCGGTAGCGCGGCGTGACGATAGCCTTGGCGCCGGCGCGTCCAAGCTCGTCAGCAACGGTCCAGCCTTCGGCGCAACCATCGATGATCGGGCGAAAGCCGAACTCTTGTGCGAAGCGCGCTATGCCAAGCAGGTCCGTGCTGGACTGAGCTGAGAAACGCGCCGTCGTCGTGCCCTGCAAGACCGAGATCGCACTGATCGCATTCGAAGGCTTCTTCGGCTCCTTGAGCTTCTTATCCGTCTTCACAGCGGACTGCCACTCGCCTTGGTTGCGAATCCAATCAGCGCCATCCTCGAAGCTCTTGCGCAGGTCGCGCTTCGTCTTCGGCGTCCGCGTGCTGTAGGTCAGAGTCGTCAACCCCGTCGTCTTAGCCAACACGCCGTCGATCTGACCGCGCTTCAGCTTGCCGACTTCGTTGCCTTGCACCGCACAGGTGATGCCGCCGGCCAAGGCCAGCGTCATATTCGAGCTGAACGCGTCGACCGAGTGCTCGATGTCCGAGCTGCCGCCAAAGAGACCGCTGGTGTTGATGGCGACCAGACCGGGATACACACGATGGCCCGTCGCGTCGATGACCTCGGCTTCTTCCGGGATCTCGAGGTCATAACCGATCTCGTCGATGACACCATTCTTGGCCAGTACCGTCGCGCCGCGTAGCAAAGAGCCCGTACCGGTGTAGACATCGCCGCCGCTCACGGCGAACCACTTGTCCTCTTCTTCTTCGGCGTCTTCATCCTCGTCTTCGAGGATCGGAGCAAATGGAGAGGCGACCGAGAAAGCCGGCAAGGAAAGGCTAGCGAAGAGCCCGAGCGCAAGGGCAAGGAAGCCCTGGCCTGCGTTGATCTGTGTGAAAGCTCTCACAGCTCCACCTCCTCTCCGTGGACGAATTCGCCCTCGAGAATCACGTGCTTGATTTGAGTAGCGGGCTCGAAAGGATCACCGCTGAGAATGATGAGGTTGGCGTCCTTGCCGACAGACAAGCTGCCGACGCGTTCACCGACGCCAAGTAGATCAGCCGCCTCTTGCGTCATTGCGCGCAGTGCAATGTCGCGGTCGAGACCCGCTGCAACCAGGTGACCGGTCGAGACGCGCCAGCTCGAGTACGAAAGGTCCGAGGGCGGGACGAGGACCAACGGGACTCCGGCGCGAGCAAACTCGGCCGGCAAGTTGCGTTGACGCATCGTGCCGGGATGCCAAGTGATCGTCGGGTCCATGACCACGCGACAGCCCGACTCGGCGATCTCGTCCATCACATTGAAGATGTCGGCACTGCGGCTGAGTGAAATGCGCAGGTCGAATTCGAACTCCTCTTCACCGATAGCGTCTATCAGGTGCAGATAGTCCGTCGCACGGGAGACTGCGACGAGTGCACGCAAGTCACCGTTGCGAAGCTCCAGGAAGGGCGCGACCTTGGGGTCGGCGACGAGCGCCTTGTAGACATCGTCGGAATCATCCTTCTTGGACTCTTCCTTCTTGTCTTCGTCGTCCGTCTTCTTGTCGTCGTCCTCCTTCTTGTCTTCGTCGTCGTCCTTGCTCTTGGAGCTCTTCTTTTTCTTCTTCTTCTTCTCTTGCTCCTTGTCCCACTTCTCGCGGTTCTTCTTTTCCTTCTCGAGGAACTCGTCAGCCTTCTTGAAGCCGTCGCTGATGTTGCGCTTGGCACTGCCACTCGCGCGCAGCACGATCTTCAAGTAAGCATCATCGGCCAAGATCATGTCAGCCGGAGTCCTTCCCGAGGGACGGATCGCGACTGCCTTGCCCGGGATACCGGTACCGGGCGGGTACTGGCCGAGAGTCGTAACGCCTTCTTCGAGCGCACGCTTGTAGGCGCTCGACGGCAGGAACAACTCGTTCGAAGCGCGAATGTAGCCGCGAGAGTCGGTGTAACCCGACCCCGTCAGACCTAAGCGCGTATACGAGTTGACCATGCCGGGCATGACGACCCAATCATCGGGCAGATCCCAAACCGGGATCCCACGCTCGATGGGCAGGTCTTCACCAATAGCAGTGATCTTGCCATCCTCGATCAGGATGACGGCATGCTCGAGCGTGCCCTCACTGACCGTCTCCGCACGACGCGCGCGGATGGCAAGCAAGTCACCCCCAATGGGAGTTACTGCAGTGGGAGCAGGGGTTGCCGTTGCGGGCGGGGGGGCCACGAAGCTGGCGGGCAGAGCCAGAATCCAAGCTGAAAGCATCATCGTCTTCGTCCTCGGTCGCACAAGGTGCTCAAGGGCATTATCACTGCGCTCGTCTTCGGCTGAAGCTCGAGCTCTGGGGTCACTCGATCTAGAACCATTGGCCATCGACCTCGCTGTCGTAATGCACTTCACCATCGATCAATACGAGTTCGACGGGGTTACGCGGGTCCAGCGGGTTTCCGGCGCGGACGACAATGTCCGCGTCCTTTCCGACCTCGAGGCTGCCGACGCGGTGGTCGATCCCAATAGCTCGAGCCGGGTGAATGGTCAGGGCGCGCAACATGCCGTAGCCGTCGCCGCCGTAGCGGGCTCCCATCGAGCCCTGCAGGAAGAACTCTTCTTGAGGCACGACGCCGGAGTCCGTGTTCAACGAGAAGTTGTCTGGGTCCGCGGCCTGATAGGCGGCTGCTGATCCATTGATGCGGCCGTTGCGGGAAGAGTAGTAGTCGATCGTGCGCGGGCCGTGGTTGACAGGGATACCAATCTTGGCCACGGCCTCAGCCACCATCCAACCATCAAAGCTGCCGTGTGACAGCACGGCGCGAGTGTCGTAGGTGACGCGCCACATGCGCGCCGTGTTCACGACGCCCTCGCTGCCGGCCGTGTGGATCAACACGGGCAGCTCCTGTGAATGAACCTGCTTCAGCCACTTCAGCGCCGGGTCGTTACGACCTTGTTCTACGGCTGCCTTCGCGCGATCGTTGACATCGCTGAGGATCCAGGTCATCCCGGCCCGGGAGATACCTATGTCCCAGATGTTGCGGTAGCGGTTCGGATTCGAGTCTTGAGCAACTTTCAAACCGCCCGGATCAGCGACGACGCAACTATCGAAGCCACCCGAGGTCTTGGCCTTGTAGATGATCCCGAAGCCGCCCATGTTCGTGCCACTGCCTGGGATTCCGAACAGAGTCGTCACTCCGGCTGCGCAGCCACGCTTGATGTACCAGTTGTGCTGGCCGAAGTCAGGTGACGCGCGCAGCTCCGGGTTCACGGCCTGCACCATGTCGTTGTAGCCGTTGCCGTGGATGTGCGTGTGCAGGTCGACCAGGCCGGGAATGATCCACGACTCGCCGACATCGATCTTGCGCGTGCGCGAGTCGAGCTCTTTCGGCGGACCGACATACTCGATGATGCCGTCCTCGGTGATCACCATCCCAGGCGTGTGAACGGTGTTGTCGGCGTCGACGGTAATTACCTTCGCGCCCACAACGGCGATGCGTTCGCTGACGATTCGGCGGTCGCGCGTGACGGTGCGCTTGCGTTGATTGGGGGCGCTCGGGCGAGCTGCGGAGGTCGGCAATACGGCCTCAGTCACTTCGCTCAGAGGTGCACAGAGCGAGGATGCTTGCCCGGCTGCGGTCGTGACAAGCGCCATCAGCAACATGCCCAAGCTTCGTTTCGGAAGACTCATTACCAACGCCTCCCCTCCTCCGCCTCGTCGTAGACCAGCTCACCATCGATGAACACCAGGCGCACGAAGTTGCGTTGATCGCTGACATCCCCGGTCACGACCAGCAGATCCGCTTGTTTACCGACCTCGATCGAACCCAAACGGTCGTCGATCCCGGCTGTACGCGCAGGGACTATCGTTAGGCCGCGAACGGCCTGCATGCGATCGTTCCGGAAGCCGTAGCGCACGCCCATACCGGACTGCTGCGACAGTGCTTCTTGAGGAATAACCGTGGCGTCCGTGTTAAAGCCAATTTGCGGATGTCCGCCCTGTTGGAAACCCCACGCTGATCCTTCGACGCGACCATCGGTGTCGAAGCGTGGCGCACGCGGCCACATGACTTGGCGCGGGCCAAGAATCGCTGCGACGCCCGCGGCTGCGGCACGGTCTGCGTTCAAGTGGCTGTCAAAGGAGCCGTGATCGATAAATGCATCGAAGGGATAGTCCACCGCGAGCATCTTGATGCTCATCATCACCAGCTGGTAGTACTGCGTGTGGGTGGAGATCTGAGTGTCCTTCGCGACCAGGTGGCGGAAGACTTCGAGCTGGATGTTGCGGTCGGGCTTGCTTGCGAAGCCGGCCTCGTGCGCCATCCATTTGCGTGCGTACGCGAGCCCCTTATCGAAGGTCTTGCGCAGCGTGTAGTTCATCAACAGCCGGCCCATCCCATAGCCCCAGCGGGTCGGGTTGTCGCCTTGCGCGACCTTCAGCGAACCGACCTCGCGCACGATCGTGTCGGCATAGCTGGTGCGGCCCGTCTTCATCAACGTGCCCTGCCCGCCAATATTCGTTCCGCTGCCGGGAATGAACAAGACCGTCGTGACGCCCGATGCGATCGCTCGCTGCAGGCGTTCATTGTTCGGGATGATGCAGGGCAAGACGCGCAGGCCTGGGTTGCCCTGGAACACCATGTCATTGATGCCACGCGTGCCACCGACATGGCTGTGCAGATCGATCAGGCCTGGCATCAACCACGAGTCGCCCAGGTCGTCGAGCTGATAGCCCTCGGGCACGCGCACCTGGCCCTTTTGGCCGACGGCCTCAATCAGCCCGTCGCGAATCAGCACGACTCCATCGTGGATCAGCTGCGGACCATCCCATTGCAAGGTCAGCACCTTGCTCGCGAGTAATGCGCGCCCGCTCGATTCACCGTCGGCTTCGGCCTGGCTCGACTCAGCGCTCAGAACGACCGTACCAGCGCACATAATGGCGCTGATCCCCGCGCGCAGGCGCAGGTTTCGTCGTTGTCGAGCGGAGTCGAAGAGGGCCTTCATCGCTATGAATTAGAAGCGTCGGAATTCCTTGGTGGGGTCATAGACGAGTCGCCCGTCGACGAGCACCAACTCGATGCTGACGCGCGGGTCCATCGGATTGCCGGTTGTCACGACCAAGTCTGCGTCCTTGCCGATCTCGATGCTGCCAAGCTTCCCGTCCAAGCCGGATGCTATAGCGGGCACGATCGTCAGGCCGCGCACACCATCCATCTCGACGTCATCGAAGCCGTAGCGGCAGGCCATCGCGGCTTGCAACGCGAGCTCTTCCTGCTGCATGCCGCCTCTGCCGATCGTATCTGTATTGAAACCGACCGTCTTGTGACCGGCCTTCTGGTACATCGCGGCGACGCCTTCGACACGACCGTCCTGGTCAATGAAACCGGGAAAGGAGGGCGAGATCATGCGCGGCCCGATGATGGCCGGCACACCTGCGCGCTGCGCGTGTTCTGCGGCGCGATAGCCATCGAAGGTTCCGTGGTCGATGTAGACGTCGAGACCAAAGTTCTCGCGCACCATCGTGATCGTCATCTCGACCACCTGGAACATTTGTGTGTGCGTTGAGACCTGGGTCTCCTTCTTGTACAGCGCCCGGAAGATGTCCAGCTGCAGGTCGCGCTCGGGTCGCTCGCCCAGCGACTTCTCGAAGGCTTCCCACTTCTTCGCGTAAGCGATCCCGCGCCTGAACACGGAACGCGTGTTCCAGTTCATGAACGAGCGGCGCGGGAAGTGCGGGCTCCAGCGTTCCGGGTTGCCGGACTGAGCAAGCTTCAGCGATCCGGGATCGCGCAACAAGCTCTCTTCATAGTCGTCCAAGCCGAGGCGCATCAAGACGCCGCCGCCGCCCATGTTCGTGGCCGAGCCAGGAATCGCGAGCACGGCGGTGACTCCACCGGCGACGCCGTTCTCGAGCTTGGTGTTCGCGACCTGAATGGCTGGCCCGATGCGCATGCCCGGGTTGGCCAGGTAGACCGAATCGGACAGATCGCTCAGAGGCGCAGCGACGTGACTGTGTAGGTCGATCATGCCGGGCATGACCCACCTATCGCCAAGGTCGATGACCTTGCTTCCATCCGGCACCACGAAGTCGCGTGCCAATTCGATCGCGGCAATTTGCCCGTCTGCAATGACCAAAGCCGCGCCGTCGATCGTCGCTCGCCCACCGTACTCTGCCAGGAGAACCTTGCCGGCCAGCAACACAAGCGGAGGCCCACCACGCTCACCGGCGGCCGCCGGTGCCACCGCATCAGTCGAATGGACCGATGCAAGGGGGGCGCGTGCGACAGCTAAGCCATGGCTTGCCACGACCGCAAGGCAGCTCGCGATTGGCAGCAGCATGTGGGTGCTCACGAAACGATCGATGGAAGACTTCACGTCAGCGGATCTCCTTGCCCGCGACCCAGGTCGCCTGGATTCGAGAGGAGAGGTCGAGCGGGTCACCGTCAAGCAACAGCACATCGGCATCCTTGCCAGCGTGCAATCGACCCACACGGTCACTAATGCCCAAGATATCCGCTGCACCGGCAGTCAAGGCTGTCAACGCTCGCTGCGGGCTCATGCCATGGGCAACGGCGTAGGCCGCGACGTTTTGCAACTCGACGGCACCCTCTTCCGATTGAGATTGGAACGCGATCGGAATGCCCGCGTCGCTGACTGCTGCGTAGCGGTTGAAGACTTTCGTCCCGCCGGCCGGCCCGGTCGGTGCTCCCGTCAACAAGATGCCCGCGACGCGCCCTTTGATCTTCGACAAGACACCGAGGCTGCCGCTGGCCCCGTACAGAACCGGCTTGATGCCGTGCGCCTCGAAGGCAGCCACGCAAGCGAGCACATCGTCCGAGCGAGTGACTGTGACCATCACGCAACCTTTGCCCATCATCGCTTGGCGAAGCGGCTCGAGGTCAGGCGTGAGGCCAGGCGACTTCGGCGTGCCCTTAACAGGCTTGACACTTTCTGTGGGTCGACGCTCGGAACGCTTGGCAACCACGTATTCGGTCGAGGTCTGCTTGATCGTCAGTTCACTCTCGACGCCGGCCACAGTGACCTTGCCCGCGAGACCATCTTTATTCAGGTCGAGCGCGATCGTGATCGTGCCACCGGAGCCAAAACCAGCGAGGCTAACGTGCTTCTCGTCACGCGCTCCGGTAATGGAGACGAGCGATGAAGAGAGGTCGTCGCACCGCAGGTTGCCCACGATGCTACTGTCGACATCGCTCAGGCGCAGGCGGATGCTGCTCGAGGACTCGCTGTCTTTGACAGTGAATTTGCCCTCCCAGACGCCGCTTACAGGACGGGCGGTGACGTCGTCCTCACCCTTCTTCTTCTTGGACTTCTTCTTGTCGTCCTTCTTGTCGTCCTTCTTGTCCTCCTTCTTGTCCTCGTCGTCCTCTTCCTTCTCGTCCTCTTCTTCTTCTTCGTCCTTGTCGTTAGCCTTCGGAGCGGGCGGAGACCACTCGGCCTGCGCCTTCTCGTAGTCTTCCCACTTCTTCTTGTATTCCGCGGCCTTCTTCAGCGCAGTGCGCACGTCCGCACCAACCTGTTCGCGGATTTTGTCGTCCCACACCAAGTGCAACGCACTCGGGTTAGCGACGACTGCGCGCGAGACAGAATCAGCAGCGGGCTTGTAAGCCATCTGCGGGGAGCCGCCCTTCGAGGGATTACTACGGGAAGCCAGGTTGACGGTTGTGACACCAGCCTTCGCGACCGCACGGTCCGTGCTGTCTCCGGCTTCGATGATTTGCGACAGGTTGACACGCGTAGAGAAGCTCTTGCGTGAGCCTTCCAGGCCCAGGTGGCCGTAGGCATCAATCATGCCCGGCATCGCCGCGTGTCCTCGAATGACGGTGGCGCCGATCGGGTGAGAGACACGACGACCGACTTCGATGATCTTGCCGGCACGCATCAAGAGCTGGCCGGGCGCCAGGATGTGACCGTCGCCCATGTGCAGCTCGTCCACTTCGAGCACCGTCGCTTCGAGCTCGTGCGCTTTCCAAGCGATGTCGCCATCGATCCAGGAAGCCATCAAACTGCTCTCGGGTGCGATCGGCATGCCGTTGTAGACGACGACATCGGCGTCTTTGCCGGGCGCCAGACTGCCGACACGATCGGAGATGCCGAGGATCTCGGCAGCAGAGAGAGTGATCGAGCGCAGAGCCGCAGCATCGCTCAAGCCGCCACGACACGCGACTTGCGCGGCGAAGCGCAGGTCGAAGGTCTGGTTTGTGCGACCCGGTGTGATCGCGAAGTTCACGCCAGCTTCCGCCAAACGCGCGGCCACGTCGTATTCGGGCCAAGCCGCGTCCTCGCCCTTACCGAAGTCCGCGAGCTTGCGCGACACGGGCGAGTACAAGACAGCCATCTTGTTCGCAGCCAATTCGGTCGCTAGCTCAGCGACACCGCTCCCGCCATAACCGCTGTCAACGACCAGGTTCAAGTCGTTGGCGCCGAAGAACTCGATCAGCGCGCGCACTTCATTCGTGCTCTCGGCACCCATGCGCCACGTGCTGCGTTGTTCAATCTGAGCCGCGATCAGCGGTCCAGCGTAGCTTCCGTACAGATCCTCGCCCTTGCCGTCGCGGGACAGAGCCAGCAGCTCTTCGAGAGCGACGACTGCGCCCATTGTCGTGCGCGGCAACTGCGGCGTCTCCATGCCCATACCGACATCGACAGTGGCCGGAACTGGCGGACGCCAATAACCCGGCGTGTTGCGCGCCTCGGCACTGATCGAACCATGCAAGCCAGTGCTGTGCGCCAGCACGCGCTCGTCACGCTGCTCGGGTTCACCGGCGACCTTCACCACAGCACCTTGGCCCGCGATCAATCGACCGCGCGCAGGTGCCAGATACAGGCTGGTGATGCCGTTCGACAGCGCGCCGGTGTAGCTCGAGTAGGGATCGAAGTGATCGAGAGCCATCAGGCCGGGCTCAGCCGTACGCTCGCCCGCGTTCGTGCGTGCGTAGCTGCTGTCGGCCGCGATCAAACCGGGTGCGATGTGCGCGTGCTCGCCGTAGTCGACGACACGTGTACCGGCCGGAATGGCTACCGTTTTACCGATAGCGATGATCTTGCCGTTTTCGACGAGAATCGTTCCACCGCCCTCGATGACTTGCCCACCCTCGATCAGGTGAACCGTGCCAGCGCGGATGGCGACCATCTCTGAGGCGAGTGCCTGAGAGGCGGCTAGGGCCAGCACAAGGCTGCCCAAGCCGATGCGGGTTCCGGAGCGAAGCATCATTTCGAGTCCTCGTCCTTGCTCTCGTCCTTCTCGTCGTCGTCGTCGTGAGCTGTGTCCTTCTCTTCGGCGGCGGGTGTGCCGTCGGCGTTCTCGTCCTCAGCCATCGTGTTCGGCTGTGCGACACCTTCGAGTAGGTGCTTGGCGCGAATGTCTTTGCTGCGGTCGTAGACGACGTCGCCTTCGAGTACGACGTACTCGACGAAGCTCGTGATGCTGAGCGGATCACCGGAGAGCAAGAGCACGTTGCCGTCGTAACCGGCTGCGAGCTTGCCGACGCGGTTCTGCAGTCCGAGCATCTCCGCCGGCACAGTCGTGACTGCCGCCAGTGCGTCTGCACGCGAGAGGCCGAGGCCGGTCGCGATGGCCGCTTGGTACCACAGCGACTGGGTCGACGAGTTAGAGGAGGCAAACGCGAAGGGAATATCCTTCTTGCCGAAGACCTTGGGTACGACCGTTTCCTTCTCCTTGCCTGTCACCGGGTGGCTCTCGACGTGAACCAAGTTCGAGTCGAGCACGACCGAGACACCAGCGGCTGCGATCTCGTCAGCTGCTTTCCAGCAAGAGTCGTCCAGCACCAACGTCGTGCGATGCAGGAAACCGTTCTCGCGCGCAACGTCCAGCGCGGTTTCGACATCCATTGGCGCGCCGCAATAGAACCACACCGGCAGCTTGCCTTCGACGATGTCGAGCAGCGGCTCGAACTTCTCTTCGATCTCGCCGCGCGGAACCAACTCGAGGCCGTCAACCTTCCAGGAGACGCCGCCCATAACCTTGCCCTTGGCCTTCTCACCACTGAGGTCGCGGCCTTGGTACAGCGCTTCGCGGCGCGCACGGTCGTCGCCATCGCGCTTCTCTTGGACGAGCTTCTCTAGGTGCAGGCGCAAGTCTTCGAAGGAGCGGCGCAGCGCGTGAGCTTGCGTCGCGCGCGAGTTGCCCGACTTGGGCGATGCGGACATCTTCAAGCCGGATCCGGGCCGAACGACCATAGCTTCGACCGTCATGCCGTGCGGCTTGACGACCATGCCCTGGGCGCCGATGACGCAGCCGTTGCCCTGCTGCACATTCATCGTCGTGACACCCCAGCGCAGGGAGTCTTGGAAATAGAAGTTCACCGGGTCGATCGAGTCGCGAATGTTCAAGAAGGGTGCGACCGAGACGGTCTCGTTCGGCCGATCCATTCCGCTCGACACATGCGCCTCGACGAAGCCGGGGAAGGCTGTCATGTCGGGGTGATCGTGAACATCCGCATCCCAAGGGATCTGGACCTCGGAAGCGGGTCCGACGGCTGTGATGCGGCCACCTTCGATGACAATCGCGCCGTTCTCGATCGCTTCACCATTCATCGTGATCACGAGTCCGGCCTTGATGGCGGTCTTCTCGCCGCCTTCGGCGAAAGGCGTGAGCAAGGCCAAGAGGCCTAGGAAGGGCAGTGCCTTGGTCGTCGTCCTGTGGAGGGTCATTGGGGATTCTCCGGCGATTTGTTCGTGTTCGGGGGGGGTTGGGCTCGGGCGGGTCATGATCAGCGTGGGTCGAGGACGAGCTTGCCGTCGAGCAAGACGCCGACGACACTCGAGGTCGGAGCGAAAGGGGTTCCGCTCCATAGGACGAGGTCCGCATCTTTGCCGACAGCTACGCTGCCGACGCGATCCTCCACACCGAGCATCGACGCCGGTGCCGTTGTCACCGCCGCCAAGGCTTCATCGAAGCTCAGGCCGCCACGCATCGCGTAGCCAGCCTGTTGTGCTAATCGGTCAGAGACCGAACGGGCGCCGTGACTCGAGAGAGCCACTGGGACGCCTCGGTCGAGAAGTTCGCGTGCAACGTTCCAGGAGAAGAACGCGCCGTCCGTGGTACGACCGAAGTGCGAGAAGGGCGGCAGAACGACGCTCGCTTCCGCACGGGCAACCATGTCCGGCTCGCGCCACGCTTCGGCGCCCGCGTCGATCATCAGCGAGATCTCGCCGAAGCCTTCGCGGCGCATCTCTTCCTTCAAAAAGATCGCTGTGCGGATGTCCTGCGTGGTCCAAGCCTCTATACACAGCACTCGCTTGCCGGCCAGTACATCGCGCAGAATTTGCGAGCCTTCGAAGTCGTTCTCGGGCACGCGCGGTGCGCTTTCGGCGTCATAAAATGCCTTACGCCAGACCCACTCGACACCCATGCGGGTCGTCGGTCGACGCGTATAGAAGTCCGTGGGACGTCCGCGCGGCGCGTGGTTTTGAGCGCTCGGGCGCGTGCCGATTGCGCCGCGTACGACAGCATCGGCGCGCACAGTCCGCGCTTCAAGAGTCATAGCGCCGCCGGTCTTCAGCACGACACCCAGACCACCGATAACGTTCTGGTCGATCGGATTCGCGAGCACCGTCGTCACGCCACTCTTCAGGTTCCGCTCCCAGCGCGGGTCCCAGAGATCGAGCGAGTCGGCGGCGCGCCGGTGCGGTTGCACCTCAGTCGATTGCTCAACCGAGGTCAGGCCGCTGTTGATACGCACGCTGGCATCAATCATGCCAGCTGTGAGCGCCGCGGCATGAATCGCATCATCGCCCGGCTTTCCTTTGGCCGGCGCGATGGCAGTGATCTTGCCGTTCTCGATCGTGATCAGCGCACCCTCCATCGCTTCGCCAGGCGCCAGGTAGGCCGCATCGACATAGATAGTGCGCGGGCTCTCGACCTCGACCGCGCCGACAAAGGGCGCAGCCGTTGCAAGCGTTGTGAGGAGCACTGCCGTCATCGGCATGGCTAGGAGCTTATGAGTCATGGTTCTCTTCGTGGGGACCATCAGTTCGACTCCTCGTCGTCATCGTCATCGTCATCATCTTCCTCGTCTTCGGGCGCGCTATAGGCACGTGTACCGTCGACGTAGACTGCTTCCACGCGGCTGCGAAGGTCGAGCGGCGGACCGCTCCACAGCACGAGGTCCGCGTCCATTCCTTTGGCGATGGTGCCGACCGCTGAATCTACGCCAGCGAGCTTCGCCGCATCTGCGGTCAACGCGTTCCAGGCATTGCTTGCGGGCAAGCCTTCTCGGATGCAAGCGGCCGCCGACATGCGTAGTGAATCACCATTGTTGCCGGGTGAGTCGAGTGCGAAACCAAAGGCGACACCCGCCTTCGCAAGCGCGCTGGCTCCGCGTAGTCCACGCGAATCTTGGCCTTGTCGGAAGGACGGCAACACGACGCCGAGTCCCGCAGCAGCCAGTTCCTGAGCGAGGTCGCCAACCAAAGTCGCACCACTGATGACGCCCTTCAACTTATGCTTGCTCGCAAATTGAATCGCGCGGCTGACTTCGTGTCGCGCGCTCGCTTCCATGTACAGGCTCAAACGTCCAGCAGCGGCTTCGGCGAAGGACCCCTTGCCGTCGGCGAAGCACTTCTCGTATTCGCTGACGACGCTGCCGTAGCTGGTCGGGTATTGGTTGCTCGAGATCGCGGACGAAGAGAACGACAGTGACAGGTGTGCGCGTCTGCGCAGCATGCGGCCCCCATCGGTCTTCACGACGCAGGTCACGCCGCCAGCCAAGGTGGCTTGGTGCGGTGTCAGCACCACACTCGTGACACCGGCGCTGGTCAATGCCTCAAAGTCCGGGTCGCTTGCATCGAATGCGTGTGCGACCTCGGCCTCGGGCAGTAACTTGCGCGTCCAGTCGTAGGTCTCGGCACCGACTCCGGCCGCATCGCGCAGCGCGATCATGCCGGCGCTCAAGTCACCGTCATGCTCGATAACGACTGCGCCATCCGGGATTTCCACTCCGACTCCGACGGCACTGATCTTTCCAGATTGAATGACAACTACACCGTTCTCGAGGGTCGAGCCGCCGTTCACGTGAACGACTTTGGCCCGAATTGCGAGCGGCGTATCGGCGTAGTCCAACTCCTCGCCAACCGGAACTCCAACGGTCGCGCTCGCGAGGGACGTGACCACCACGCAACCTGCTGCTAGCGACATCGAGCGAAATGCGGAACGCATAGACATTGCGGTGTGGGCCCGGTTCGGGGTCTCGACCAGCCGGTTCATCAGTTTTGTGATCGGTCTGCTCATGATCGTGTTTGCTGCCTCACTCCGGGCTGACGGCGACGCGACCGCCGGTAATGACGTAACGGACGCGAGTGGTTGACGCGAGCGGATCGCCATCGAGTACGAGCAACTCCGCATCCTTGCCCACTTCGACGCTGCCCAAGCGATCGCCAAGGTCGAACACGCGCGCTGCGCGTATCGTCAACGCGGCAAAAGCTTCGTTCCAATCAAGGCCATGTCCAATCGCGAGACCAGCCAAGAGCGGCAAGTCACGACTGCCGGTGCTCGAGCCACCGCTGCCAATCAAGACAGACACGTCAGCCTCCTCGAGCTGACCCGCGAGAGCCAAGTCATGTCCGTCGTACTCATCGGGCAGGTTCTCACGCTGAGAGGTCGGCCAGACAATGACGGGGATGTTGCGTTTGGCGAGTTCCTCCGCATAAGGAAGGCACTCGACCCCGCCGGCAATGATCAGGCGCAAGCGCTTGTGCGTACGCGATCCATTGAGAAGAGCACGCAGCTCTGACGAGCGGTGTACTTGAACGACAAGGGGGATCTCGCCCTCGGCCACTCGCGCGAAGACGGCCTTGTCCTCGTCAAAGGAGACCGGCTTCGGCTGCTTGTCTTCCTTGTAAGTCTTCTCTTTGAACTCTTTGTCCTTTTCCTTGGCCTCTTTGATCGCCTTGTCGCGCGACTTCTTGGCTGACTTGAAGCCCTTATCCAACTCCGCTTCTTTCTCGGCTATGGCCTTCTTCCACTCTTCCATCGCGTGCCGGTACTCGACCTGGTCTTCGCGATACTTGCGACCCGATTCGATGTTCGTCAGCACCTTGTCGACCTCGCTAATGCGGTCGAGCACATCGGTGACACGCCCGCGACTCGTCAGGCCAACAGCACAAGCGACATTAGCGTCCGGTGACAAGGCGGCCTCGTCGCGCGATAGCTCAGGGTCGAGTCGTACGATCATTCCCAAGCCGCCGACGGCCGAGTTTTCACCCGCCTGCACCCGCGCTGTTGTGACGCCGGCACGCAAGGCTTCATTGAGAGCATGAGCATTCGTCCACGCATCAAAAGCATCGAAACTGCGCGTCGAAGCGACGGTGCGCGAATTGTTGATGTCCTCCCCGGTGAGGCCAATGGTCGACCATGGGTCGATGAAGGCCGCACAAACGACGTCTCCATCGATAACCTTGGCTCCCTCCGGCGCCTCGAGGTCAGGGCCCACATCGCGAATGCGACCGTCCTGCACCAGGACGTTCACGTTTTCACGTTTGTCGCTGGGCGTGACGTACAGCGTCTTCGCTCGGATGAGCAGCAGACCTGCGTCCTCAGCCTGTTCCTCTTCGGAGCAGACTGCAGAGGCGGTTATGGGATGGGAGAGTGCGGGGACGGACCACGCACAGAGAGCCGCAGCCAGCAAAGGCGCGGAACGGAGGGGCCAGATCGCGGGGCGGCGCATCAGGACCTCAGGTCTGGGGGGGGGATGTGTGATTTCGGCGATCGCGGCACTAAGGCGGCGCCACGGGCCGTGGAAGGTTGCATGACCTTATTAGGGTCACGGGCGCATCATAGGGAATCAGGCCCCTAGTTAGACAAGATTGAATTTCCTTAACACTTGCCAATGCTGCACTTACGCCGCGCTTACTAGTCGCCCCGCGAACGCCCGTTGCAGATGGCCCGGCTTTGGTCCCGGGAATCAAGGCCCGGATTGCCAAAAAAGGTCGCTTTGCCCGTTCGGCCACAGCGAATTCTTGGCTCCTTACAGGACGTATGCGAGCAAGTAGAACAGTCCACCCACTACTCCTGGAGCCGACTTACTGGCGCAACCGCCTCCAGGAAATGAATGCGGTGCGTAAGGCACTGTCAGTAGTACCGCGACCCGACCTCTCTGGTAACGGAAAGGAAGTTGTCGAGTTTCGACTTCGTGCCCATGATGGGACAACTCTCTGGGGCCTCTTGGCGAAGTCCCAATTCCACAAAGGTGCCCGACCCGCCGAGATCCGTGTGATCGGTCCTTCGGAGCGTCCGGAAGTTGACAAAACAGTATTGGAAGACGGTATCGCCCAGCTGATTTTCCAGGAGCCGGCCGGCCGTCGACTCCCGGATCGCGTGCTCGACGTGCTGCGCATCGCACAGATGGCGTTGGCGACAGATGGCATTGATCATGACAGGATCTCTTTCTGCCATCCAAAAGATAACCAAATGGTTAATGAAGTCATAATTGCCGAGCAACTCCTTGCCGGCGATCTTTGTAAGTAGACTTTAAAAGGCATCTATATGTCAGCTATCAGATAGTCTGGTGGCGAAGAGCGGGCGGTCATTCCTTTCGATTCGGCACTAGGATCGGTACAAGGGGTGGATGGGCGATCATCAGCAGCGTATCCAGGTCTCGACTCGCGGACGCGGCTTGCACTCGATTGACCGCCTAATGGGTGACTTCATTCGCTCAACAGGGGTCCAAGTTGGTCTTTGCGTCGTATTCTGCCGGCACACTTCTGCCAGTCTTGTGATTCAGGAGAACGCAGACCCAAGCGCGACTAAGGACCTGGAGGCCTGGTTCGACAAGCTCGCGCCCGATGGCGACCCGGCCTACACCCACACGGCCGAGGGTCCCGACGACATGCCCTCTCATTTGCGATCCGCGGTGACGCGCAGCTCCGAGTCGATTCCGATCACGGACGGCCGCTTGGCGCTCGGCCGTTGGCAGGGGCTATTTCTGTTCGAACACAGACACGCGCCTCACACCCGCGAGTTGGTGCTTCACGTGCAGGGTTCGTGATGGGCAGACGCTCGACGACGGTCGCAGCCTACGTCTACACGGGCTGGCACCCCATCCCAGAACGTGACGAGAGCTTCCACCCAGGCTTCACGGAGTGGGAACTGGTAGCTGGCTGCCGGCCGCGCTTCGAAGGGCATCATCAACCCAGGGTGCCCGAGCTCGGCCGGTACGATGATCGCGACCCGATCGAAGTCGAGCGACGCATGCAGCTCGCACGCGCCCATGGAGTGGACGCCTTTATCTACGGCTTCTTCTGGTGCCGCGGCAAGCGCGTGTTCGCGGATGCGCTGGACCAAGGTTTCTTGGGCTGCCCAACGGGTCAAGAGGCTCCCTTTGCGCTGATGTGGGCTAATCGCATGCCGCGCCGCGTGTTGCCCGTTCGTCGCACCGATTTGCCCGTGATCGAAACGGAGCGCTTGGTGCGTTCGGATGTGGATGACTTTGTCGAGTTGATCGCGACCCTCGCGACGACCTACTTTCAACGCTCCAACTACTTGCGCATCGAAGGTCGCGCTTACCTGTCGATCTTCGACAGCACCTTTTTCATCCGCGAGTTGGGAGTCGACGGTGCATGCGAAGCTGTACGCGCTGCTCGCGAGATGCTGCGGCGCAAAGGTCTTCCTGAGCTTCATCTGGCAGCGATCGATCCATCGCGAGAAGTCATCGGCGAGCTTGCCGCCATTGGCTTCGACAGCGTGACGCACTACGTGCACTTGCCAGTCTGGAAAGGGCCCGACTTACAAGACTACGCCGCCTGCGCGCTCGCACGATCGCTCGAGTGGAAGGAGTTCGAAGCTGCATCGGGCCTGCCGTACATGCCGTCTGTCGCTCCTGGCTGGGACGCATCTCCGCGTGCGGCCGACTTCGGTAAAGAACGTCCTGGGAAGTATCCGTGGTCGCCAGTTGTCACAGGCGAGCACCCCGACAGGTTTCATGATGCGCTCGTGCGCGCCTTGCAGTACCCGAGAGCTAACTTCGATGCCGCTCCGTTGACCTTCGTTGCATCACTGAACGAGTGGAGTGAAGGGCACTACCTTGAACCAGATGAACGCTTTGGCAATGGCTGGCTTGAAGCCCTGCAAGCGGCGCGCTGACGGAACTGATGGGCCACGGACAGAGAGCTCGCAAGAGGCGTAGTTGCATGAACGAACACAGGCCCATAGCTCTGACAACCTGCGCGCTAGTCACGGCTCTGGCTGCGGGCTTCGACCTTGTGACCCTCGTCAGCGGGGACTATCGGTTGGTCCTGATCGTGGCCTGTGCCGGCAGTCTCTGGGCGATAGCAATGCTTGGGTTTCGCTGGAACAGTAGACCAAAAATTTCGCGCGGGCTCAGCGTCCTGCTCTTGATTGTCAATGCGTGGCTCTTGCTCAACATTGGCAATCAGATGGCGAGCGCCTTTCGGTTGTGAGTTCATCACATCGGCTGAGCCCACCACTCCTGCGAACATCGTTCCAACCTTCTCGGCAGTGAGGGCAGGGTCGCTCCCTGACTGATCCCTGATTTGCGGGCATGCACCGCAGCCGTCCTGTACCGTGCATCGGTCATGAGTATCGATCGCTTCCAAGGCTGCCTGCTAGGACTCGCGCTCGGCGATACACACGGTGCTCCGCATGAGGGTGGGCCTATCGAGCGCTTGCTGTGGCGCATGATCGGTCGCACGAAGACTGGCGAGATGCGCTTCACGGATGACACGCAGATGTCACTCGACCTGGCGCAGTCCTTGCTAGATCGCGGGCAACTCGATCAAGATGACCTGGCGTACAAGTTCGCGCGTAGCTATCGCTGGAGTCGCGGCTATGGGCCCGGCGCCGTGAAGCTGTTGCGTCGCATAGCGAAGGGTCAGGATTGGCGTAAGGCGAATCGCTCGGTCTTTCCGAACGGCTCTTGGGGCAATGGCGGCAGCATGCGGGCGCCGGTGATCGGTCTCTGGTTCTGTAGGCGCTTTGATGATCTGGCGGAGGCCGCTCGAGCTTCAGCTCAGATCACGCATGCGCATCCGCTGGGGATACAGGGCGCCGTAGTCATCGCTTCGGCGACAGCGCTTGCTCTCACCGATGAAGACTCGGTCGCAATCGTGCGCAGGCTAATACACCAGTGCGAAGGTGATGTCTTTTTCAAGAAGCTGACGAAGCTCGAGGCTTGGCTCGTGAAGAGTCACGAGCCTTCGGCGCCTGAACTGCGCGCGGAGTTAGGCAATGGAATGGCCGCTGCAGATTCTTGTGTCAGCGCGCTGGCCTTGGCCCTGTCTCACCGTTCGCGGTCCTTTGAGGACCTACTGCTACAAGCCGCTCGCATTGGAGGGGATGTCGATACGATCGGCGCCATGGCTGGCGCCATTTGGGGCGCTGCCAATGGGCACGCTGCCCTGCCCACTCATGCCCTGGCCCGGGTCGAGCAGCGCGAGTATCTCGAAGAGGTCGCTACAGCGCTGCATGAGCAGGTCATGGCTGGTGCAGGCTAAAGAGAAGCCTTGCGCGTTTGCGGCTCGCCGCTCATCGTCAATACGGAACAGACCAACCCTGCCCGGCCGGAGTCGCTCATGATTCGCCCATACGAAGATCGAGATCTAGATGCCCTGCTCGCAGTGTGGGAGGCAGCCAGTGCCATCGCGCACCCATTCCTGAGTGAAGAGTTCACTGCACAGGAACGGAAGAACATTCCCGAGCTGTACATCCCGAACACCGACACGTGGATCTACGAAGAGGCGGGTCGCGTGGCCGGCTTCTTGGCATTGATGCAGAACGAGATCGGTGCAATCTTCGTACATCCCGAGTCGCAACGAAGGGGCGCTGGTCACGCACTGACCGACAAAGCGCGCAGTCTGCACGAGACGCTCGAGGTTGAAGTCTTCGAACGCAACTCGATTGGACGAGGGTTCTACGCCAAGTACGGCTTCGAAGAGATGAGCCGACGAACCCACGAAGACACCGGCTTCGAACTGTTGCGACTTCGCTGGGCCCCCCAGGAGAAAACAACATGAAGATCACCTGCGCTTGCAGAGCAGAGATCCGCTACGGGGATCGAGACTCACCTACCAAGGCATACTTAATTCCCCACGCCAGCTGAGACGAGTTATGGCCGGCGATCGATCATGCGATCGAAGACAGTGGACCGAGCCCGCAACAGAAAGAGGCGGCGTTCATGGCGCTGCGCAAACTGCAGCCCGCGCGCGGCGCGTGGCAATGCTCCGCATGCGCTCGACTCTATGTCGATGGCCCGGGTGAACAACTGATCGCGTTTCGGCCAGAAGACGATGCTGACAAGCAGCAAGCGCTCGCGCCGTCACTACGACCTTAGAGAAGCGGTCTGTCGCCACCCTATGGCCGAGAAGAGACGTCTGCAGCTCAGCCCCTGGGTAGCATGACGACGAAGCGCGTACCTTCGCCGGGTTCGCTCTCGACGCTGATACTTCCATTCATCGCGCCAACCAAGTGCTTGACGATCGAGAGGCCCAATCCTGTGCCACCAACAGCTCGCGAGCGTGCTTTGTCCACGCGATAGAATCGTTCGAACACCCGTTCTTGATCACGCGCGGGAATACCAATTCCATTGTCCTGCACTTCAAAGCGCAGTTGATCGACCTCGATACCGACACTGATTCGCACGGCACCACCCTCGGGTGTGTACTTGATGGCGTTGTCCAGCAAGTTGTCCATGACCTGCACCAAGGACTCGCGATCGCCAAGCACGGTGACCGGCTCTTCGGGCACAAGCAGCTCACAAGCGACGTTGCGCTGAAGCGCCGAGCTCTCGTGCCTGCGCATGGCTCCTTGAATCAGCGGGACCAAGTCCATGGCCTCGACATCGATTACCACTTCCTGGTCTTCGATCCTCGCTAAGGACAACAAGTCCGAGACCAGATGATTCAGGCGCTGGACATTGTCCTCGATTTTGCCCAAGAAGCGCTTGTTGTTTTCAAGGTCATCGATCGCCCCATCAATCAGCGTCTCGACGTAACCCCGGATCGAAGTCAGGGGTGTCTTGAGCTCGTGCGAAACGTTCGCAACAAAGTCACGCCGGACGCGCTCTAGTCGGCGCAACTCGGTGATGTCGTGCAGAACGATCACGACACCGGCTCTCGCTTCGACCGTGTATTGGTTCGCCTGGGCTCGCACAACTTGGCTGCGACCCGAGTCATCGGCGAACACAAGTTCCTTGCGCGCGACACCATCACTCGAACGCGCTTCAGAGAGCAAGGCGTCCATATCCGCGATGCGAATGGCCTCCCATAGCAAGGTTCCGTTCAGGTTCGGCGTGCCTAACAACTCGCGAGCTGCAAGGTTCGAGAAGCGAACACGATCCTCTTCGTCGACTGCAATGACACCCTCGACCATCCCGGCCAGCATCGCTCGAAGCTGACCTCCTTCGGCGGTCGAGTCGCGCATGCGCGCGGTGAGCTCAGCCCCCAACCGATTCAATGCATCCCCCAAGATTCCGATTTCGTCGTTCGGAAGTTTGGTCAGTCTAGTGTCGAAATCGCCTTGGCGCAGTCGCTGAGCCGCGCGAGTTGTTTCAGTCAGCGGCAGCGTCAAGCGATGAGCGAGGTAGCCGCCCACACCCAAGGCAACCAATAGCCCGATCAATGCGATCCCCAAGATTTGCTCTCTGAGCGCTCCAATTTGGGCATCGATATCGGCGATCGAGAGCGAGAGCCTCAATATGCCAACGGCTTCACCGTCGACGCGCGCGGGCACGTGCGCGACATAGAACATACGCTCGCTCACCGTCTTGCTAACGCGGGTGGCAGATGCGAACTCACTTACGATCGCACCTTGGACCTCGGGCCGATTCAGGTGGTTGTCCATCAGCGCGGCATCTTCGTGCGAGTCCGCCAGCACGACTCCATCACTTGCAATGCAAGTGACACGGTTTGGGCTCGAGCCCACCATGGTTCGCACGAGTTCTTTGGGGTCGACTTGAAGCTCACCACGGAAGAAGCGCGTCGCTTCGATCGCGAGCGCATCACATTGATGCCGCAGGCTAGTTTCCTTCTCTTCGATCAGCGCACGCTCGGTGGCCAAGACCGAGAGAGCACCAACAGCGGCAGTCGTCAGCAGTACTAGAGCTGCAGACGAGATGTAGAGCTTCCAGAAAAATCGAGTCGGGAACACGGTGGCTCAATCATTGCATTTGTAGCCTACTCCGCGCACGGTCCCGATCAGGTCCACGTCGCCGCCGAGTTTCTTTCGAATTGCGCTGACGTGAACATCGACGTTGCGATCGACAATGACCCCATCGCCTCCGGTGATCCGGTCGACCAGATCGTCGCGCGTATAGACCCGGCCTGGGCTCGACACCAGCGTCCAAAGCAGACGGAATTCGGCGCGAGTGAACACAACAATTTCACCGCTGACACGCACTTCATAGCGTTCTTGATCCAAAGCCACGTCGCCAATCTCGATCCGCTTCTTTGGCGGTGCTTTGGCCGCCTTCCGACGGCGCAGCACCGCACGCAAGCGAGCGATAACTTCTCGCGGGCTGAAGGGCTTGGTGATGTAGTCGTCAGCACCAAGCTCAAGCCCGGTCACGATGTCTGCCTCTTCGCCCTTAGCCGTTACCATCAAGATTGCGATCTCGCTGGTGGCTTCAATCTTCTTGAGCTCTTTGCAGATCTCGAGCCCGTCCATGCCCGGCAACATCAGGTCCAACAAGATGGCATCGGGTCGATGCTCGATGGCCTGAGCGAGTCCCTTCTCACCATCATCCGCAGCGATGATGGAGTAGCCTTCACGGTCCAAGCGGTAGTGAAGTAGCTCGGTGATGTCCGGATCGTCCTCGACGATGAGGATTGTCTCTTTAGGCATTCTATTGGTTCGTGGTCTTGCGCATTGATGCAGTCAACGCGAGTCAGACTAGGTCACTCGGATCAAGGGATGGTAAACATCCCCATAATTCCGGATGGCGCAGCGCTGCACGGCTGCCCGAAAGACCACAAAGGGTCGATCAGTACGAACTCGTACCCTTGCCGCCCTGGCTGATCGCGATCGAGGCCGAAGCGCCGATGCGAGTCGCGCCGGCTGCGATCATCGCCTTGGCCGTCTCGGAATCACGTACCCCGCCCGACGCCTTGACGCCCATCGCGGGTCCGACGGTGCGGCGCATCAGCTCGACATCGTCGATCGTCGCGCCGCCCTTCGAGAAGCCCGTTGAGGTCTTCACGAAGTCCGCTCCAGCGGCCTTGGCAAGTCGGCAGGCGCGCTCGATCTCGCCTTCGGTTAAGAGGCAGGTCTCTAGGATGACCTTCAGGCGCGCTTTCAAGCCGTGACAGGTCTCGGCCACGCCGGCGATGTCGCGTTGCACGAAGGCATCATCGCCCGACTTCAAGGCACCGATAGCCAGCACCATATCGATCTCGCACGCACCATCTTCGATCGCACGACGCGCTTCATAGGCCTTCACTTCCGAAGCCATCGCGCCGAGCGGGAAGCCGATCACCGAGCAAACAAGTACGCCCGAAGCTTCCAGAATCTCGGAGCAGCGACGCACCCAGGAACCGTTGACGCACACCGACGCGAAACGATGCTCCAAAGCTTCCGAGCACAGCTTGTCAATCTCGGTCACGGTCGCATCGGGCTTCAGCAGAGTGTGATCCAGATAGCTTGCGACTTCGCCGAGGCGCACCGGATCAGGCCCGCACACGCCAAGGCGACATGCGCCGGCGTTCACCATTTGGCCCAGGTTCTCGGGACATAGCTCGACGGTCAGCGTCGCGCAACCCCACTCCGATGCGTCAAAGGTATCGGCTTGCGTCAGCCCGCGGTCGACGATTTGTCGGCCGATCTCGGTCAGGATGTCCTCGAGGCGTTGGGCGTCCATATTCTTTCGTAGCGCTGTTGCGTTTGGCTTCTTTCGAAGCCGGTACGGCGAGAGCAAGCCGTATTAATCAATAGGGATGCACGGCAGAGTGCCGCGCAGAGTAGCGAGTCTCGAGCGCGATGATCTTGTCGACGCGGCGCGCATGACGCCCCGGACCAACCGGGGTCGCGATGAATGCACGCAGCACGCTCTCGGCTGTCGGCGCATCGATCATGCCGGCACCCAGCGTCAATACGTTGGCGTGGTTGTGTTCGCGTGCGTTGCGAGCAGCGGCCGCGCACCATGCGTTCGCGGCGAGCACGCCGGGAACTTTATTCGCGGTCATCGCTGAGCCGATGCCAGCGCCATCGATGACGACTCCTAGGTCGGCGTTGCCGTCCGCGACAGCCAAAGCCACGGCATGTGCGAAGTCGGGATAGTCGCAGCTCGATGTATTGTGTGTTCCCAGGTCAAGCGCACGGTGCCCGAGCTCCGCGAGCCAGCTCATGACCATCGTCTTCAACCCAAAGCCACCGTGATCGGAACCGACGGCTATGCGAAGAGGACCCGTCCCGGCCGGCGCCGCACCGATCGATTTACGCCTGATGCTGATACCGCGCCGGTGAGCTTCTTCTTGCGCCGCATCCGTGACTTGCGCGTCGGTCGCGACGCGGAATTCTCCGCCATCGGGCGTATCGCTCAAGCAACTGGTCGTGACCAAGGGACGATCCGTGCGCCGAGGAGCAGCGGCTCCCTTTTCAGCAGGTCGATCCGTGTCACCGCCACAATCAACTTGCACGGCGCCGCGGATCTCGGGCGGCACATCGTCGCTATGACCACGCGCCAGGGCGCGAGAGGCGGCGCGGCGTGCGATGCCGGCGAGATCGAGGTTGGGGAGAGTCATGGCAGAGCTGCTCGTAGCGGTGGGCACCGACCGAGGCGGAGGAGTCTAACCGAAGTCGGGCTCGAGTCGTCGATGGACGGACGATCACGATACCGCTTCGGGGTATCGAGCGCTGCGCGCTGCCCTTTCAACTGCGGGAAGGGCTCCGAAAGGGTCGGATGACGGAGCTCTTCTTGTCAGGTAGCTGGTTGACCTGTCAATTCTGCAACCCGGGATGTGGGTGACAACGGTGTCCAGGCACATGGGTAACATTCGACGCGACATGGCCGGACCGCACGGTGCGCCGAGGGATCAGAGGTACCAAAGGGTGCCAAGACCGAACACTTTCCTCCGGGCATGTCGCCGGGAGGGCAGCCAGCGGAAAGTGATCGGTCTCGGTACTTCCTCCAGACGGAGGCGGCACTCACATGCGTGCCGCCATCGCGGACGAGACGGGCCGCTCCTGGTATTGGTGAAACCGGGCCCCGGAGGTACCGAAAATTATCCTCCGGACAAGAGGCGCGAGATGGTGACCGGCGGAGAGTGTTCGGTCTCGGTACTCACGGTGCCGCGTTCACCTTGTTGTGGACTCCACCTTGTGCCAGCGATTCGTTGATCTTGCATTTGACTTAGACGTTAGGCTCGAAGCATGCAACGCATCGCAGGCATTGACGGAGGCGGCACTCACACGCGCGCCGCCATCGCGGACGAAACGGGCCGCGTCTTAGGAATTGGTGAGGCCGGGCCCGGCAACCTGCACGATGTCGGGGAGGAACAGCTCGGGAAACACATCCAGTTGGCGCTCGAGCGAGCATGGGCCGCCTCGGGTGAAACCAGCAAGCGAGTCGACGCACTGTTCTTGGGCCTTGCCAGCGTGGCGCGCGAGACGGAACGAGAACGCGTGCGCCAGCTTGTCCGTAGACTCGGCTTGGCCAGCGACGGTCACGTCGGCATCGACCACGACCTGCGCATCGCGCTCGCCGGCGGACTCGGCGGCGAAGCTGGCATCGCATTGATCGCGGGAACAGGTTCGGCTTGCTTCGGTAGGGACGCCGATGGGAACAGCGCGTACGCCGGCGGTTGGGGTCCCTTCCTCGACGACGCAGGCAGTGCGTTCGAGCTGGCGCGCCGCGGATTGACGGCGTGCATTCGAGCGCACGATGGCCGCGGTCCTAAGGTCGCCTTTTCGCAGCCACTCTACGATGAGTTGCAACTCGAAGATTGGCACCAAGTCCCTGCACGAGTCTCGAGCGGCGAGTTGTCACGCGCACAGATCGCCCAGCTCGCGCCGATCATCGATCAGGCCGCGGCACAGGGAGACCCGATTGCCTGCGGCCTTATTCAAGACGCCGCCAACGAACTGACGCTGTTGATCGTCGCGGTTGCGAACAAACTCGGTTGGGAAGATCCGCCGATCGCGCTGAATGGCGGCATGCTCGCGAAGGGCAATCAGGTACGAAGCGTACTGGAGACCGTGCTGAAGCATGCGCTGCCGAAGGCTCATGCACAGGACCCATGCAGCAGCCCGGTGGAGGGAGCTGTGATGCTTGCGCGTGACTTGCTTTAGTGATTGCAAGCGCGCAACGGTGAGTACGGAGCCGGGACAATTCCTCCACGGTTAGGGCTGCCGCAGCCCTAACCGTGGAGGAATTGTCCCGGCTCCGTACTCATTCACCCGCGTAGGCGCGCAGCTCCAGCTCGTGTTCGCGCAGCACATCTTCGAGCGCGCGGATCCCGCTCGCTTTCAGCCGCCCGGCCGCCAGCTCCCGTTTGAAGGTCGTGTGCGCTTCCGTCGCTGGCTCGCAGTCACCATCGAGCAGGAAGGAGACGAGTAGGCCCGTTTCGATCAACAGCTGTTGTGCATCGGGGCGATCGTCAGCATTCAGGTCGAAGGCGAAGACCTGGTCCAGAGGACGCAAGTTTCCGTGGTTCGCCAGGTTCTGCAGCGTCCACGTACGCGCCCAGAACGGATCCGGCGGCGGGTCTGACTGCACGCTCGTGTCTACGGTTGCATCGTAGAAGTATCGCTCGGCGTACACGGCTCCACCCACCAGCAGCCAGGTCGGAAGGCTCTTCTCCGACTCATACTCGCTGTAGTAATCAAAAGTGGTCGCCTTCGCCTTGAGGGCGCGCCGCACCGCTTTAGGACTGGGGTCCAAGGCCGCGACATAGGACAGACCGACCGCGAGCCTCGCGGCGTGCACGCCGTATGCGTTGCCATAAGGAGCGTGCGCTTCCCAATAGCCCACACCCATACCGTCGAAGACCGGCTTGCCGCCTTCGTGGCCGAAGAGGCTCTCTGCGAAGAAGGCGTGGTGAACCATGTTCATACGGCCTGCGGTCGCCGGCGGTCGTCGTCCCGAGGTGGCACCGAACGCCAGCCGATCGTATTGCTCTTGATCGCGCAGCATCGCCACATCGAGTGGCAGTTGCGGCTCTGCGCCAAAGACACGGCGCAGGTCATGCATGGCGTGACTCATTTCGGAGAGGGCCCAGGTACAGATCTCGCGGTCGAGGGACGCGTGCAGACGCACCTCCGCGTCGGGGATCACCCACATGGAGTCGAGCTGCGAGTGGGCGAGGTTGGCGGACGCGAGGTCGTACCACTCGCCATCGACGCGCCACAACCCTCGGTCTACTTCATCAGCATAATCAGGCTCGATCCATTCGAGGTCCTGACGCATCCAACCCTTTGCTAGACGCTCAATATCCTTGCGCGTGTACCACAGGCCTGTCTCCAGATTCCGCTCGCTCTTATTGCTAAGGGAGCGATCATCCTTGTGTACCCAACGCCCCTTATGGAGGACGTGGCCCTTGGCCTTCGCGCTAACCTCATCCTGCGTCAATAGGAAACGATCCAGCTTGGCTTGCGTACTGAACCAACGCCCATCATGGCGCACATTGCCGAGAGCGGCGCGTGCGAGTTCGTGGTCCGGAGCGACACGCAGCAGCTTGTGCAAGACATACGAGCTCTTGGTCTCTCGCTGCGTTTGGCCGCACCACTGAAAGGCAGCCCAAAGCCGAGCAGGGTCCGCGCCCGCGGCATTCATGCTCTCGTCAAACTCCGGATCCGGAGCGGCTGCGAGTGCGCCGGGCGAGGCGGCAGCATCCGGGCTCATGTCCACGACGACTTCCGCTGTATAGACGCAACCCGTATCGCTCGTGCCATCCTCGATTCGCTGCCAGCAGGTCTTCCAAGAACGGCGCGGTTGGAGCTCTCGCTGCGAGCCACCATGGTTGATGGTCAACGGCCTTTCGAGGTCGACGAGGGAATCGTTCAAGTAGAAGGTCACGCTAGAGACGCCGATGCCATCGACCGTTATCGAGTTCGCCATGCGGTCGACCGTCGCCGAGACGCGCGGACTATCCGCGATCGGCGTCACGCGTAGCCAGTACGCGCGCGTTGGGAATGGATTGCCCGGGACGAGTGTGACCTTGTTGGGCAAGGCCACACGGCGCTGAGCCTTCATCCACTTCCACACGCTCAGCAGCGCCGGGTCTCGCTGGATCGAACAACCCTCGTGACCCAGAGCTTTCGATGCCGCCTCGAAGTCATCAGCTGTGCCTGCACAGGCTGCGAGCAAGACCGGCAGATTGCCGAGGTTGTCCGGAGCGAGCTGACCGGGGTCGCCGGAGCGCAGGACGATTCCGGCGAAGTGCTGCGGACTGTGGTTGCCGATCGCCAGAGCTGCTGGAGCGCCGACTCCGTGCCCGAGGACAAAGATTCGATTGGGGTTGATAGCGAGGCTATTCTGGGCCGCACGCAACGCGGTTAAGACGTGAGCAATGCCGCCGGGCAAGCCGCGATGCGTCACCTTGTCCCATGCTTCGGGATCACTCGGCATCTGCGCTGCAAGCAGGATCGCGCTGGAGAGGATCTCCCGTTCGGACCACGTCGAGCGCAGGTGCTCGGCGGGGGAGGATTTCCCGATGGGGAGCGTGATGATCAGGGGGAAGCCCGCGCCTTCGCTCTCATAGTCGCGCGGCACACGGAATGCATACTCCAGCCCTTCCGCGCCAAAGCGCGGATCTTGCACTCGAGTCTCCTCGATACGGCCGGGCTTGAAGCCCGGCTTAGAGGGCAGCAAGGACAGCCAGTGCGCGCGCGCGATATCGACCGGCAGTCGCAGTGGGTCCACGCCCCCATGTGCCTTACCGAGGGCCGCCAAGCTCTCTGCTATGGCTTCGCCCCCGGTCTGCGACCCCGCTCCCGCGGCGCGACCTTCGCGGAAGGCCCGCGCGAGATCATCCACGGGATCACCGGCGAGCGTAGGGAAAAGGCAGGGCGCGAGAAGTAGGCAGAGTCCGGGAATCAAGTGCATGGGAGCACCCTAGTCGCGTTGATGGGTTGGGTCACAGGCACGGCGCGCGTCTTTCGCGAACAGCACCGAAGCAGGATTGTCGCCCCAGACTTCTGCGATTGCTGGCCCAGACCTCCGCCACCGGCTCTAACTCTCGCCAGTGAAATCGACGACTAAGGAAGTACTCGCACACTGGCGGTAGGGATTCAGAGCAACCTCCTCCCTATCCCAAGCAACCCTTTGCCGAGCCCGCCCTGCGGCGGCTGTAGCGAGTCACTCTGGAATGGAAAGTCCGAGTGGGCGCACGAATGGTATCGAGGGTCGTCGAGATTGAGCGGGCTCCAGGCTCGAAGTCCGAGAGGGGAGCTGAGCGAGGCGCTCTTGACCGAGAAGCAATAGGTGAGTCTCGCCCGCTGGCATTCCCCGTGCGCGGTACTCGATTGTCGTGGATCAACAACAGGGTGTGCGACTCGGTATTGCTGACCGGTGCGCGGATCCCCATCTGGATTCTTGAACCCCGATCTCTGCGTCACTCAATCCGAGAGTCGTAGCTCGAGTCACGGATCCACTGACTTTCCCGAAGCAATCCACGAAACATAACTCGCAGACTAAGAACCCAATCCTTTTCCTGCGTACTCGCCTTCACTCTCGCGCGAGCCAGTATGAAATTTGAGCGCGCAAGAACAGAGCGACCTCTT
>JBLFWN010000077.1:0-30425 GCA_047611405.1 Planctomycetota bacterium
CGCCAAAGCGCAGACCTTCGATCGGGTCCGAGACGATGGCTCCCGAATCTGTCGGCACACTGGGCGTCAACGTCCAGCTGCCATCGACCTCACGTGAGAAGCTCAAGGTCATCGTGTGAGCGACGCCGGCTTGATCGTAGACCTCGGTTGAAGTCGTGACCCTGTCCGGACCGGTTCCGTCTGTGGTCACAGAGACCGCGTAATCGGCCCACTCCGTCAGGCCAGTATTGTTCGGATCATCCTCGATCGACAGGATCAAGCTCGACTCACCGGCTGTTTGTGCGGTAACCGTGATCTGCCCCGACGCGTTCAGCGCGACACTGGCATCCATGTACAAATCGTCAATGAAGCTGACCAGGTCGTCGACGGTCGTGCCATCGGTTCCGAACACGAAGTTGTCGTTGATCTGTGTGCCATCCGTGTCGAGACCGGTGATCTGCAACGCGTCGCCAGTTTGGTAGTCGATCAAGTTCGACGGCAGCGTATTCAACGAAGTAGTCGCAGCCACATCTGCCTCGGTGCCAGATGTTTGTGCAGTCGAGAAGCCGACCAAGTCGGCTAGGTCGGAGCCCGCAACGCCGCCATTGATCTTCAGCGTAACCGATGAACCGGTGCGCGCCGTGTCGACCTGAATCAAACCCGCGGCCGTCACACTCGCTTCGACATCGTCCAGATCATTGATCTCGGTCGCAATCTCAGCCGCGGTCAGTATGCCGTCCGAATCCGAGTCGGTCACAGTGACGAACTGGGGTGCACCGGAGGAGACGACGATCTCCATCGAGTGGCTTGAGCCCGCAGTCACCGCGTAGTTCGGTCCACCGGTCGTTCCGATCACGTTCGCTGATTGCCCCTCCTTGAGTCCTGTTGTACCCGTCAAGATTTCAGCAAGCGGGCCAGTCACTACCGCAGGTAGGTTTCCGGTCAGCCCGGCATTCGTCGTCGCAGACGGCGGAAAGAGGGCCGATACGTCTAAATTCACTTCGTTGCCATTCGAATCCAGCACTTGGTGTCCGGTACGTTGATCGACCAGGTTGTTCTGCACATCCAGGCCAAAGGCGCCGACGCGCGTGAAGACCCTGCGATCACCATCGTGCATCGCAAAGTAACCGCGACCATCCATGGCCAAGTCAAAGACGCGGCCCGTGTTAGTCAACGCGCCTTGGTCCAAGTCGCGAACGATATCGCTCACGCCGACACCCATTCCGATCTGCATCGGGTTGCGACCACCCGCAGAACCACTGGGTGCGGTTCCAGGTCGAAGAGTCAACGTCAGCGCATCCGCAAAGGTCGCACGTGACGATTTGTAACCAGGCGTGTTGGAGTTCGCGAGGTTGTTACCGACGACATCGATCCACTGCTGGTGCGAGCGTAGGCCACTGAGTGCCGTGAAGAGAGAACTGGACATAGGTGTGAAAAACGAGAGGTACTGGTGGGAGAATCGTGCTGAGCTGCGCTCAGTTGCTGTCGCCGGAATCGTCGCCGGCTCCATCGCTATTCGTATTGGTGTCGCCTGCGGAGTCATCTCCTGAAGCTCCGGTCACTCCGGTTACGTTCACGAGCGGTACATCGCGTCCGTTGATGTTGAGCAGCGCAATGCCATCGCTCAACTTGACAGAGTCGACCTGACCGCTGGTTTCTTCACCGCTCGTCGGATCGACGAATTCGACCGTCTTACCGATCAGTGCACTGGAACTCGTCAGTTGCTCCATCAGTGCGTTCGACTGCTGCAGTACAGCCAGCCCAACCAAGTTCTTGTTCACAGCTTCCATCTCTTCCAGCGAAGAGAACTGAGCCAACTGAGCGATGAACTGGTCATTTGCAGTCGGCTTCATGGGATCCTGGTTGCGCATCTGCGCTACCAAGAGGCTCATGAACGCGCCCTTGTCCAGGTCTTGCTCTGCGAGCGGAGCTTGAGTACCGAATCCGGGTTCGACGTTTGTTATTCCTTCAATCATGATCGATAGGTCCTCAGGCGATCAGGTCGATCCCGCCGCGTGCCATAGCTTGGGCCAGCGCGTTGGATCGGAGTTGGGGTTGAGTGTCGGTCTCGCCGGCATGTGCGGCGACGGAAGGGATGATGTTTCTGTCTTCGGGCGTTTCGTCGCTCGAGTCTTTGTCCAAGCCCAGGCCCAAGTCGAACTCGCCCGGTGTAATGCCGGACTCCTCGAGCATGGCCTTCAACTCGGGTAGATTCTCTTCGAGCGCAGCCAAGGCCTCGGGCTTGTCCGCGCGGATCACGGCCACCAGCGCGTTGTCGCGCATTTCGAGCTTGATGCCGATACGCCCAAGGTTCGCTGGGGCCAACTCGATCGTCGCGCGTTGCATGCCGGCGGAGATCTTGACCTTGACCTGGTCCAGGATTTCGCGCGCTTGCTCCAGCTTGTCACCACGCGGAGCCTGTTGAGGCGCTTCCTTGCGGACCACTCCACGCATACGCAGCGCTTCGGTGCGCTGTGTGCTGGCACCAACCTCGCTGACGTTGGTAACCGATGTGCTTGTGGCAGCCGGGCGCTGCAGAACGTGCGTGCTCTGCTTCGTCATGACCGCGCCGTACTTCGAAGCGGCGATGATGGATGACTCCTGCGCACCGGGAACGCGTGTCGGAAGTAGCTGGTTCATGGACGTGTTCGGGTCGGGATTGGGCGGCGTCTTCGTCAGCGCCGCATCGACGGAAGCGTCTGGCCCGGTTGCCTGGGTCATCGCAACGGTCTTGCCGGCACTCGCGGCAGCAGTAGCTGCCTGCGGATCTACTTGGGCAGCGTCCGCTCCTGCGGCAGAGGTCTGAATGCGTGCGCGCCGTTCAGCGAAGCCTTCGGAGGCATCGCGCGTCTGAGCTCGCTGCTCCTGCAGCGCGGATTCGCGCGCTTTGGCCGCACCACGAGAGGCGTCGCGGACATCTTCTGACCGACGCTGGCCCTGCCGCATGGCGCGCAGGTATTCCTCGGACCCCCTGTCAGGTCGAGCGTCCTGTGGTGCGTAGTCGTCGCGACCCCAGTTGCTGCGTTCCTGGCGGTCCACCGCCAAGCGCATCTGACTCTGGAACTCGTCACCCAGGCCGGGAGACTTTAAGGGTTGAGTGGACGGCCGCCCCGTGCCGAGCGACCGTCCACTTGCATCCAAGGAACGGAGTGTTTCTTGAGACTTCGAAAACTCCATTTCGACAGTACTGGCGCAACCCGGATGCCAAGTGCCTCGCAGAACACTAAGTAGTTCATTCGCAGTGGTTTACGGAATTACGCCCACGCAGCCTCCGCACGCATGTGCAGCATTCTTCCGACCCTGGGTGGAGTGTCTTTCCCATGCCAGGAAAGCCTTTCCGGTCCGAACCAGCTCACACCTATATTTCCCCCTAGCGCAAGAAAGCGCTACTGGGCCAGGTCTCTGCCAGCCATATCGTGACGTTCAGGATATTCTGGGTAGTGATAGTGAAGGTCGGCGTACTCCTAGGCTCAGAAGTACGGCGCTTGACTGACTCCAGTCCATCCCTCTGTATCCCTCTCCTCAGCTAGCTCTGATCACATTGCTTTCCAGCACTGCTCAGATAGCGGCCTCTCCCCACCCAACGTGATGAGTTTCACCCGCAGTCTCGGTTCCCTGATCGCCACCCTGGCGGTTGCTCTTCCCGCGAGCGCTCAACATGCCCAGGTCTCCTCGGTCGTAGGGCATCCCACCGCCCCGAACGTCGTCTGGGTCTGCAACCGCGATAACGATTCGGTTTCAGTGATCGACTTCTCGGTCAGTCCGCCGAACGTGGCGGAGGTCGCCGTCGGCATCAACCCGCGCTCCATCGCCATCACACCCGACGGCTTGAAGGCCTTCGTCGCGAACCAGCGTGGCAACGTCGACCTGAATCAGAACTTCATCAACGGCTTCCCGGGTCCCGTGCATCGCGGAACGGTCAGCGTCATCGACGTACCGTCCAAGACCGTGGTCGCGACCTTGACGGATGTCGGAGTCGAGCCTTACGGATTGGCCATCGCACCGAACGGCAAGTTCTTCGCCGTCAGTGGCTTCCGTTCAGGAACCGTCAAGCTGTTCGACGCAACCACCCATGCTCCGGCCGGCACGCTGCAGTACGCGCGCGACCTGAGCAATGTGCCCGCGGGCATGACGATCGCGGATGTCGATACCAATGCGGATGGTATCGCTGATGTAGGTGAGCCGCGCGGCTTCACGATTCGCGCCGACTCGCAGCAGATCTGGATGACGCACAACCGTTCGCCCTATGTGTCGACCCTGGATGTCGTCCTGGACGGCTCGGGCATTCCGACCGGGATCAGCTTCGGTTCGAAGATCGACACGAACGAGTACTTGGCCAACACGCACCTGAACCCGGTGCGCATTCAGGTCGAAGCCAGCCAGGGACTGCCGCGCTTCCTCGAGGATGTCGCGCTGTCGCCCGATGGCACGCGTGCGGTCGTCCCGCACCTGCTGCACAACATCAACCACGACGTGACGCATGACTTTGGTCCCAATGCGATTCACACCGCATTGAACCGTGTCTACCCCGCGATCACCGTGCTCGATGCCGTCAGCGGCTCCTACGGCGCACCTGGCGACACCTCGACCCGTCTGCACCACGAGCACACGGACGAAGCGACGCCCGCCGAGTACTCCGCCTTCGGCCCGACCGGTGACACCAATGCCGGTGACAAGATCATTCTCGGCGCGACCGGTTCGCCCGTGCTCGGCACGCCGATGACCTTCGTCGCCTCAGGCCTGGCGCCCGGCGATGTCGCGACCCTGCACTTGGGATCGCACTTGGCAAACATTCCCGTGACCGGCGGAACGCTTCTGACGCGACCGCGCATCTCGCGCAACATCAGCAGCGGTACGGCCAGCTTCACGGTGCACGTCAGCGCAACGAACTTGATCGATCTGGTCGGCTACGCGCAGATCGTCGTCGATGTCGGTGGCTTCGGAACCGAGTTCATGGTCTCGAACGGCCTGAAGTTCCGCCTCGAGACGACGGGGCACACCGCTGGCAAGATGGGCCACCGTGCGGGTCATCCCTCACGCGTTTCGTACAACGCCGCTGGCGATCACGTCCTGATGCTGAATCGTGGCTCGGAGGACCTGTTCCTGTACAGCGCCAGCGGCAGCGACCTGACGTTGCGTGCCACCTTCCCCGAGCGGATGGAGTTCGAGGAGCGCAACGCGCTTGATTCCTCGACGCCGATGGGCGACTTGCCGCTCGGCATGGCGATCGTCCCGGACGCGACCACCGCGAATGACGATGCCCTTGTGTACGTGATCAACGAAGGCACGCGCACCTTGTCCAGCATCCGCGTCGACTTCACAGCCGGCACGATGCACAAGGAACGCAGCCAGGTACTCACGATCACTTCGGCGGACAAGTTCACGCTCTCTGAGCGCGTCGGTCAGGAGCTTTTCGAGGACGCCTCGCGTCCCCAGACCTCTGGCAACTTCAACAACTCGTGCGCCTCTTGCCACTTCGAGGGCGGAGCTGACGGCAACGTCTGGCAGCGCCCGGCGGGACCGCGTTCGACGATGCCCGTCTATGGCGGCACGCTTGGTACCGGCCTGATCCTATGGAAAGGCGTTCGCTTGAACATGGGCGAGACAGGCCCGATGTTCGACGGCGAGAACGGCGGCCACGGCACGCTGACCGACGCGGAGCAGCAGGGACTCACGGACTGGCACGAGCGCGTCGCCTTCCCGTTGAACCCGAACTTGGATCCCGGTACCGGCGACCTTACGCCTCTGGCGCAGCTCGGCTCGGACCTGTTCTTTGGCCGCAACACGACATCTTTGAACCCCAGCCTGCGCCACGCGGGTTGCGCCAACTGCCACGCGGACGTCGAGACGAACCCGAACCAGAATCCTGGTCCGCGCTTCTTCACGCTCGACTTCGTCGAGCCGCAGCTCTCCGGTGGTGAGATGCTCGGTATTCTCGACCCCGAATGCTTCTCGCTGCGCGAGAACATCATTGCGGAGAACATCCGCAACGTCAACACGGGCTCGAACACGGACGAAGACGACGACGGCTTCGCCGATATCGATCGCAACCTCGACGGCTTCGACGATCGCGAAACCTACGCGATCATGAACCCCGACGCAGACGACGACTTCAAGCGTGACGACGCGAACGGCTACCAGTGCGACTGCACGCCGGGCAGCTTCGGCTGTGACGTGGATGGCCGTCGTATCTTCACGCGCGACATGCGCGCCTTCTCGATCCCGACCAAGCTCGGCATCTTCAGCACAGGTCCCTTCTTCCACGATCACGCGGCGTACTCGCTGCGGACGTTGATCGACCCGGAAGCTCAGTCGCTCGATCCGGTCTATGGCACGCCGGCCTATGGTGGCGGCGCAACGCCCCTGCCCGGCTTGAACAAGATCTTCAACGAAGAGCACGACATCATCGGACACCCTTCGATGGGCGGTATCTCTGATGTTCAGATCAGCTTGCAGTCCGGCAGCCCGGCTCAGGCGCAAGCCGACCTGGAAGCGATCTTGGCCTTCATCAACTCTCTGTAGAGCGCAGTCGAAGAGCGGCGAGTCTCTACGGTCCTAATAGAAACGGAGCCCCTCACGCACATGCGTGAGGGGCTCCGTTCTTTGATTGCAAACCTAAGCGCGGGCGCCTTATTCAGAGCGCTCCAGCACTTCGCATCCGCCGTCGTCTTCCCCAACGACCATCGCGTGCGCCAGGTCGATGAAGAGGCCGCTCTCGACCACGCCCGGGATCGCATCGAGTAGCAGCTCGAGCGCCGCCGCATCGGCAATCCCCTCGGGGAAGTTACAGTCCAAGATCTCGTTGCCGTTGTCAGTTAGATACTCGCCACCGCCTTCGGCCGTGCGCAGCTTCGGGCTCGCGCCCACACTGACGATTGCCCGTTCGACCACGGGCCGCGCGAAGGGAACGATCTCGACCGGCAGGTCAAAAGTGCTGCCCAGGCGATCCACCACCTTGTTACGCCCGACGACGATGACCTCGCGCTCACTGATCCAAGCCACGACCTTCTCGCGCAGCAGCGCGCCGCCGCCGCCCTTGATCATGTTGAAGTTGCCGTCGATCTCGTCGGCACCATCGATGGTCAGGTCAATCGACTCGATCTCGTCCAACTGCATGGTCGGGATGCCAAAGGCGGCCGCTTTTGTCTCGGTGTCTAGCGATGTCGGAACGCAGCGCAGGCTCAAGCCTTCCTCTTTAATGCGCTCGGCGATGCGCTCGAGCGTGAAATAGACCGTAGAGCCCGTCCCGAGGCCGACGGTCATGCCGTCCTGGACGTATTCAGCGGCCCTGCGGCCGGCGATTTTCTTCGGGTTGTGCATCGATGGGTGCGGTTTGGGGCCTAGAGCAGTCAGAGGGCCGGATCCTACCCGACCGGCCCGCAGCAGAGGCGGGGCTCCAGAAAATCGCTGGTGCGATCCGCCAGAGCGGGGTACCCTTGGATCGATATTGAGACTAAATCTCAATTAGGGTATTCTCTCGCAGCGGCTCCGGCCGTAGAGACACGTATGACGACACTCCATCGAATCAGCCCTGGAACAACCTGTCGGGTCGTCCAAGTTGGCGGCGAGCGCTCCTTCCGTAGGCGCTTGATGGAGCTCGGCTTGCTGCCCGGCACGCAGATCCGCATCGTTCGTCACGTCGGTGTCGGCAATCTGATGGAGCTCGAAGTCCGCGGCTGCCACCTGAGCCTGCGCACGTCCGAGGCCGCCGACCTGTGGGTCGAAACCATCGCCTGAGTCGCAGCCCAACTGGTTGCAGCAGAGCACAGAGCTCCCCACTCCGATCATGAGCGCCGGCGCTACGACGAGTCGCACTCCCCTTATCGCGCTCGCTGGGAATCCGAACACGGGCAAGACGACCGTCTTCAACGCATTGACAGGCGCCGATCAGAAGGTCGGCAACTACCCGGGCGTTACAGTCGATCGCCATACCGGCCTGGTCGAACTGCCCTTTGTCGAGGGGCGCGTGCGCGTGATGGATGTGCCGGGTGCGTACAGCCTGTCGGCACGTAGCGCGGAGGAACAGCTGGCGATCGGATCGATCACCGGCCTCGCACCCGAGGAGCGACCCGACTTGGTCGTGGTCGTGCTGGATGCGACGCAGCTCGGGCGCAATCTGTACCTGGCCTTGCAGATCATCGAGACCGGCGTGCCCGTAGTGCTCGCGGTCAACATGGTAGATGCTCTCGAAGCTGGCGGCGAGAAACTCCACACGGATCAGCTGCGCGAACAACTCGGCGTTCCGGTCGTTGCGATCGTCGCCAAGCGCGCGCAGGGCTTGATGGAGCTGCAGGCTGCGATGGGCAAGGCTATCTCGCAGCCGGAATCGGCTCAGGGCGAATGGAGTTGGCGCCCGCAAGATGGACCCATCGCCGCTGACATCGACGCGGTTTCGGATGCGCTTCCTGCCAATTGGGGAACGGATGATGAGGGCTCGCGCGAGCGTCAACGCGCTGCCTTCGCATTGTGGGCGTTGGCTTCGATCGACGAAGAGGACGAGCTCGAGGGCATCGACGCCTGCCTGCGAACCACAGTCAACGAGCGGCGCAAGCTGGCGGAGGAGAGTGGACGCGAACTCGATGAAGAAATCGTGCGCGGACGCTACGACTGGATCGATGAACGCATCGATCGCTTCCTGACACGCGAGCGACCGCAGACCAAACGCATCAGCGAGCGCGTGGATTCCCTGCTGCTGCACCCGGCGCTGGGCTTTGTGATCTTCCTGTTCGTGATGGGCGTGGTCTTCCAATCTTTGTTTGCGTGGGCCGACCCAGCGATCGGAGCGGTCGAAGCAGCCTTCGGCTGGGTCACTGAGATCGTCGAAGCCAATATGGCGTCGAGCCTCTTTCGCGACTTCTTGACGAACGGCCTGATCGCCGGCGTGGGCAGCGTCCTGGTCTTCCTGCCACAGATCCTGCTGCTATTCTTGGCAATCGGTCTGATGGAAGACTCGGGCTATATGGCGCGCGTCGCCTTCCTGATGGATCGCATCATGAAGTCGATCGGCCTGCACGGACGCGCCTTCGTTCCGATGCTGTCGGGCTTCGCGTGTGCGATTCCGGCCGTGATGGCGACGCGGACGATGGAGCGCAAGCGCGACCGCTTCTTGACGATGATGGTCGTGCCGCTGATGACGTGTTCGGCGCGACTGCCGGTGTACACGCTGATCATCGCGGCGCTGTATCCGCCCGATGTCGAAGTCTTTGGCTTCGCACCCGTGCAGGGCCTGTTGATGGTCGGCATGTATCTGTTCAGCACGATCGTGTCGCTAGTCGTCGCGGCCGTCTTATCACGAACGCTGCTGAAGGGTCCGAAGATTCCGCTCTTGCTGGAGCTGCCTCCCTATCGCCTGCCCCACATCCGCAGCGTGCTACGCATGATGTGGCAGAAGGGCAGCGTGTTCGTCAAAGAGGCGGGCGGCGTGATCCTGTTCTGCACGATCATCTTGTGGGCTTTGCTCGAGTTCCCGCGCGAACCCGAGTTGGATCAAGACTACGCGGGCGCCCGTGCCGTCGCGGAACAGACTCTTAGCGGAGCCGAATTGGAAGAGCGCTTGGCTGGCCTGTCGCACGAAGAATCGGGCGAGCGTCTACGCAAGAGCTACGGCGGTGTCCTGGGCCAGACGATCGAGCCGGCCATCCAACCGCTTGGATTCGACTGGAAGATCGGCATCGGCCTGATCGGAGCCTTCGCCGCACGCGAAGTCTTCGTCAGCACGATGGGCGTCGTCTATGGCTTGGATAAAGGCGTCGACGAAGAGTCGACTACGCTGCGCCAGAAGATTCGCCGCGAGGCTTATGCCGATGGCCGGCCGGTGTACACGCCGCTGGTCGGGCTCTCTTTGATGATCTTCTTCGCGCTCGCATGTCAGTGCATGAGCACCTTGGCTGCGATCAAGCGTGAGACGAACGGCTACCGCTGGCCGGCATTCGTGTTCGTGTACATGACAGCGCTCGCGTGGATCTCGAGCTGGGTCGTCTATCAGGGCGGTCAGCTACTTGGGTTCGAGTGATCCTGGCTCGGTTGTTGGCGATTCGGAAGCAGGTGAGGCCGAGGCCCCGTTGAGTACCGGCCTGCTGTGGACGAAGTCTTGAACACTCGAGTTCGCCCCTGAGACCCACACTTCTCCGATCGGTGTCCGTCTGCCCTTGGGCAACCTCAAGTCCAAACGGTCGCCAGGTCTGGGCGGAACAGCCCAGCTCAGGTGTTCGAGGCGGTACTCGCCGCAGGGCATCGAGTCGATGCTGACAATGCCATCCGCATCTGAGCGTACGATGCTCGCATGCTCAAAGTCAGGGGAGGCTGCGTCCATAGCAACGGACTCACGAGCGAACAACGCCCCCCACGCCCGATTCACAACAATGCTTCCGGCACCGAGTGGGGATGCGTGGCACACTCTGCCGCTGCACCTTTCCAACACGGGGGCGTCGAGACGCGCACTATCATGGCGTCTCTCGCTCCTGCTTCGTTTGCCTCGCGTACTCGCGCTACCACCCAGCCAGACATGAATCGCCTCTCGGACGAGACGAGCCCCTACCTGCTTCAACACGCGCAGAACCCCGTCGATTGGTATCCGTGGGGAACCGAAGCGATCGAGAAGGCGCGCGCCGAAGGTAAGCCGATCTTCCTGTCGATCGGCTACTCCGCTTGTCACTGGTGCCACGTGATGGAGCACGAGTCCTTCGAGAACGAGAAGATCGCGGGCTTGATGAACGAGCACTTCGTGAACATCAAGGTCGATCGCGAGGAGCGTCCGGATCTCGACGAGATCTATATGAAGGCCGTGATGCAGCTGACCGGTTCGGGTGGTTGGCCGATGAGCGTGTTCTTGACGCCGGAGCTGGAGCCCTTCTTCGGGGGCACCTATTTTCCGCCGCATCGCATGCATGGGCGGCCCGGCTTTCCCGATGTCATTCTGAGTTTGTCGGGAGCTTGGCGGGCAGACAAGGACGCCGTCACCACGCAAGCAACGCGCTTGGCTGAATCAATTGCGAAGGAAGCCAAGCAAGACTGGCGTGCTCCGGTCGAAGCCAGTGTCCTCGATCGATCGCTCGATTCGCTGCGCGAGAACTTTGATTCGACATGGGGCGGCTTCGGGATGGCGCCAAAGTTCCCGCACGCAATGGACCTGCGGTTGATGCTGCGGCACTACGACCGCATCAAGGCTTCCGATGCGCTGCTGATCGCCACCCTCTCCCTGAACCGCATGGCGGATGGTGGTGTCTACGACCAGCTCGGCGGTGGCTTCCATCGTTACAGCACAGACGAGAAGTGGCTGATCCCCCACTTCGAGAAGATGCTGTACGACAACGCGTTGTTGATCCCGGTCTACCTCGAAGCACACCTGCTGACCGGGGAGGAACGCTTTGCACGCATCGCGCGCGAGTCGTGCGAGTGGATCTTGCGCGAGATGATCACGGCCGAGGGCGCCTTCGCCAGCACGCAAGATGCTGACAGCGAGGGTGAAGAGGGCAAGTTCTTTGCTTGGACACCGCGTGAGTTGCAGGATGTGCTCGGGAAGAAAGTGGGCCGACAAGCCGCCGAGTTCTATGGCGTCACTCCCGAGGGCAACTTCGAGCATGGCACAAGCGCGCTTTGGCGTCCGGATTCAGCCAGTGAAGTAGCTCGGGTCATGAAGATCGACGAGGCCACCTTGCTCGCGTCGATGGAAGAGGCGCGCAAGAAGTTGTTCGCCGCACGCGAAGAGCGCGTCCATCCGGGTTGGGACGACAAGGTTCTGACCGCATGGAACGGGCTCGCGATCTCGGCCATGGCGCAGAGCTATCAGGTTTTGGAAGACGAGCGTTTCTTGGCGGCTGCACAGCGCGCTGCGCGCTTCATCTCGACCGTGATGCGGCGCGACGATGGCCGCTTGTATGCGACCTCACGAGCGGGTCGCCCACAGCATGAAGCATGCTTGGATGACTATGTGTTCTTCATCCAGGGCTTGATCGATCTGTACGAGTCGGACTTCGATCAAGCATGGTTGAGGCTGGCCAAAGAACTGTCCGAGCTAGTCGAGCAGAACTTCCGAGACGAAACGAACGATGGATACTTCACGACGGGCAATCAGCACGAGCAGCTGATCGCCCGCATGAAGAACCCACACGACGGCGCGCTGCCTTCTGGCAATGGCGTGCATGCCATGAACCTGTTGCGCCTGGCCGAGCTCCTTGGTGAAGCCGAGCAGACGCGACGCGCCGACCGTGTCATGCGTTCGCAGGGCAAGATGCTCGGCCGCTATCCCGCGGCCTTCAGCCAGATGATGCTCGCGGTCGATTGGCAAGCCGCGTCCCCGCGCGAAGTCGTCATCGCTGGCGAGCTCAATGCGGCTGACACGAAGGCCTTGTTGCGCAGTCTGCGCACAACCTACGCACCCGCGCGCGTCGTCGCACTGAACGACTCACGCGCCGATGCGGACTGGATGCCACTGCTGCAAGACCGCGCAGCGGGTGGCACCGCCCTCGCCTACGTCTGCCGCAACTACGCATGCCAAGCGCCGGTCGCAGATGGTGAAGCATTGATTGCGGCACTACGCGACTGATCGCCGCCGTGCTAATCCGATATACGCCGCGGCATACGGCGTCAGTCACTTTCCACCGGGTGCTGTCGAAACCGGAGGAAAGTGACTGACGCCGTATGCCGGATTGACGCCGTGCCGGATTAGCCATTCCACCTCCAGCAAACCACCGTACCGGGACGATAGTACGGTCATGATGGAGTGGTCCGTGGATCCCAATTCGGAGCGAGCGCCCTCGCGCCAGCTCGTCGACGCAGTGCTCGACGGCATTGCGCGCGGTGAATTGGCGGGCGGTGATCAATTGCCGTCTGTGCGAGGCCTTGCCGCGATCGCAATGGTCAACCACAACACTGTCGCGCGAGCGTGGCGGGACCTGGAACAGATGGGCGTGGCGCGCGGCCGTAATGGCCGTGGTGTATTCATCACTCCCGAAGGACCCGAATTAGCGCGCAACTCGCGACAGCAAGAGACGTTGGCTCGCTTCGAGCAAGCATTGGCCGAGGCCCTACGTGCAGGGCATGCCTTGCCTGACCTAGAGCGCATCATCAAAGCCACAGGTAAGAGGAAGAGCGCATGAATCTCGTGCTGCAAATCGAAGGGCTGCGTGTCCGCTATGGCCGCAAGGAAGTCCTGACAGACATCGACCTCGAGGTACCCGAAGGCTCGATCACGGTGCTCCTTGGTCCCAACGGATCGGGAAAGTCGACGCTAATGCGCACGATTCTAGGCCTTCAGAAAGCTCGCGCGGGCCACGTGCTCGTCAATGGCTTGGAGGTCACTCGAGAGAAAGCCCGCACGCGACAGTGCATTGGCTATGTACCGGACAAGCCGGATGCCTACCCGTGGATGACGCTCGATGAGCTATTCGCATTCCTGCGCCCGCAGTATCCGAACTGGTCCGACTCGCGCGCTCGCCAGTTGGCTGCGCAAATGGATGTGCCCCTCGACCAGCGCTTCAAAGACTTCTCGCGCGGCCAAGGCATGAAGGCCATGTTGGCCGCCGCACTGGCTCCCGACCCGAGCCTACTGTTGATGGACGAGCCCTTCGGGCCACTCGACCCATCCGCGCGCGATGAAGTCGTGCGTGGAATGCTGACGGGGCTCGCATCGGATGGGAACGCGGTGCTCGTCGCGACTCATGACCTGCACATGGCGGCACGCATCGCCGATCGAGTGGTGTTGCTCGAAGGCGGTTGCGTCTCCGCGCAGGGAAGTATCGAAGACGTGCTGGGTCATGAAGAAGAAGTGACGCGCGCCCCGGAACGCCTGCGAGGTCTATTCGAACGGGATTCGGTAGAGAGGATGAACCTGCGATGACACTGATGCCGTTGTATCTATGGAAGGAATGGCGCGAGCAACGTGCTGCCTTGCTTGGGTTACTCGTGTTGTTACCGTTGCTGCCACTCACCGCGTACATGGTGGGTCGCGGTGACTTGCTGGACACGAGCTTGCTGCGCGGAGTCGGCGCGAGTGCCGGCGCACTGGCTGCCATGCTCGTCATCGGAACGCACCTAATTCCGGGCGAGATCAACGGAGGCGGCATGCAGTTCCTTGAGCGCTTGCCGGGCAACCTTCACCGTGCCTTCGCCGCCAAGCTGATCTTCTTCCTCTTCGCGATGATCAGTTGCACGGTGTATGGATTCGCCGTCGCTGAACTGACGTTGGGACTGCGCGGACAATCGACTGAGGCCTTCACTATCGACTCGCAGTCCATGGCCGAGATGCTGCTGCCCTTCCTGGGCGCCGCGCTGTGGATTTTCGCTGTCACACCCTGGGTACCCAATGGTCCGCTCGCCTTGCCTGTGGGCTTGATCTGCGTTGCGTTTTTATGCTGGCCGGGGCATTTATTCTTCGCTGATAGCAACTGGTTTCACCCCGCATCCTTTGAGCCGATCGGCTTCTTCGCGCTGTGTTGTATGGGTGCAGCCACATCGGCTTGGGCTTCCTTTGCCTTTGGCCTCAGGCATGGGGCACGGCGTGGACGGGCGGCTGTGATCGGATTGACGGTCGCGGTCATATGCGCATCACCCATATGGGGTTGGACGGGTTATCGGTGGCACCGAGCCACGCACTGGGACCCAACTGATGTGAACTGGATCATGCGCTCGGTAACAGTCGACAACTCAAACTCCTACGCTTTGATAAGCGGAAGGTATTGGAACGACGGAGAGCTCGCCAATTTCGCCGGCAACACGAGATTCATGGCGCGGCTGAAGGATGGGCAGTACTGGACTGAGAATTACTTCTTCGAACCCACCGATCAGGTGTCGCCTGTAGACCTCAGTTGGTCTCTTCACTCGCCACCTGAAGGCATCGACATTCCAGAAGGCGCTCGGCTTTCGGGCTTCCGAGCCGGGTTGGGATACCGTGCATGGTCATCGGAAGCCGGTCCTATGGGATTCTGGGATCCGTTCAACGAGTTGTATGTAGCGGTCGAGGACTTGGTGTCGGATGCGGGCGACACGGATGCCCGCGCATCGCTCCACAATCTCATCGTTTTGCCTCGGGGTTTCCTGCTCGCAGAGCATTACCCAAGTCAAGATTGGACTTGGGTCGACCCTACAACCAAGGCACGCACAGCAGCTGACTATCCGCTCGAAGGTGATCGTGTTATCGCGGTCTTTGATGACGCGCGTTTGTTAATCCAACGTGACGAGGCCATCCGAGTGCTCGACACTCAGTCGGGCCAGTCGCGACTGATCCGAGTTGAAGGGACCGGTGTCGTCGATGGAATCCATAACCGACACACGCACCGACCGCTCCCCAGAGATCGCCCGACTGCTTTGGGTGACGGAACGAACCCCGTTTGGCTGGACCCGGTGCGGGGAACGCTTCGCTTCTACCCTGGTCACGATTGGAGACTCGTAAAGCAACACGCTAGCGATGGGTTCTATGTGATCGCGAACGAGCGCACGCTAGCACTGGTTAGTGCGGAGACTGAGGAGGCGACAGTCCTCTTTCCGCGCGAGGACGCCGCGGCTGAGTGACGTGTCAACCGGCATACGGCGCCGATCGAGGCGACACACACACAAACGGCCCGTCCGAGTCACACTCGGGCGGGCCGTTATTCGCATTCCAGATGCGCGACTAGGCGCCGCGTATCAGTTCTTCGCAACCTTCTTAGCGCGGTTGATGCCTGCATTGAGGAAGTCGATGAAGGGCTGATCGTCCTGCAGCGTCGCGCCATCGCGGCGGGACAGGATCTCGCCGGTTGCCGGGTCTACGACTAGGTAGACCGGGTTCGCGACGGACTGAGTCATATCTGTTTGAAGCTTCAGGATCTGATCGATGTTCTTGGAACCATCGGTGTGCAGACGAGCCTCGACGAATCCTTCGAGCACTCCGGCGACCGCCGGACGGATGAAGACTTTTTTCTCCATCTTGCGACAGTTCACTCACGTGTGGCCGGTGAAGTTCACCAGCAACAGTTTGTTGGAGTCGAAGGCCAACGCGAGCGCAGCGTCGTAGTCGTCCTTAACGATCGAGTGCTCTTGGGGCCCTGCGTTTCCGCCGCCATTGCTGAACAGACGTTCGCTTGAGTAGGGCGGAATGATGGCCGTCAGGGTGTCGTCGAGCTGATAGCCCATGACGCCCATTCCGGAGTACAGACCGAACAACAAGGTCACAACCGCACTGACCATTCTCATCGGTCCAATGTGTTCTCCATCTTCGCCCTCGAGCTTGATCCAACCGAAGAGGAAGAATGAAGCGCACAGGAAGATGCCGAACCACAGCATCAAGAAGATTTCGCGCGACAGGATGCCCCACCCCCAAACGACGTCTGCGTTCGAGATGAACTTCAATGCGGCAGCAAGCTCGACGAAGCCCAGGAAGACCTTGAGCACATGCATCCACTCACCGGCCTGAGGCATTTTCTGCATCTTGCCGGGAACGAGGGACAACAACACGAAGGGCGTCGCCATCGTTAAGCCGAAGACGCCCATACCCAACACGATGCGCAACATGGCGCCATCACCACCGCCGGCAGCACCGAAGCTGAGCAGTGAGCCAAGAAAGGGCGCTGTGCAAGTGAAGGAGGTCACGACCAGGGTCATGCCCATCAAGAACACGCCTAACACACCGCCGGTGGACGAAGCCTTGCCGGCCGCATTCATCAAGAAGGCCGGCGGCTGAATGTTCACTGCACCGAAGAGCACCAGCGAGAAGAAGATGAACATTGAGCCAATGATCAGGTTCGTCACCGGGTGGGTCGCGAACTTGATGATCACGGGGCCAACGACTACGCCGATCAAGATGAAGATCAACACGATGCCGACGCCATACATGATCGAGAGAGGCAGCACTTTTCCGTCGCGTGCCATCGCCTGCTTCGTGAAGAAGCTGATCGTGATCGGGATCATCGGATAGGTGCAGGGCATCAACAGCGTGATCAAACCCCAGAATACCGCCAGCAACAGGAAGCTGCCCAGGCTCTCTTGTTCGGGGTCGCCTGCGCCACCAATGCTGCCTTCCGAGTCACTCTCTGCATCGGCGCCACCCGCGTCCGGCGCGTCCGAGCCGCCCGCTGCTGCCTGCGCTAGAGTTGCGAAGCTAGCCGTCAACGCGGCCGGCCCTTCTCCATCCGCTTTCGCATCGAAACGAACGTCGAAGCAACCCGAGTCGTCGCAAGCCTGTCCAATCAACGTGGCTTGCAACGCGCTCGTATCCTTGCCGTCGATGTCAGCTTGCGCCAAGAAGACGACCTGCCCGTGGTGCACCAGCACGGGCACGTCTTCGAAGCTCTCCTTGCCGAGTCCCTCCTCGTAGATATCCGGCTCGGGAAAACGCACATCCCAATCGAAGCCATCCGGCAATGCGATGCGCGTCGGTTCCGCTACTGGTATCTCGCTGCGCTTGCCATCGACCATCGGGGCCAGCGATTCTTCATCCGGACCATGGTAGAGGTGGAAGCCCTCGGCGATTTGTACGACGAGTGCCAGCTGCACTTTGCCATCCGCAGTTCGCTGATATAGCTTGCCCGCAGCTTTCGAATCGCTGCCAATCGCGATCTCATCGATGACTGCGTGCGTCGTATCCGCAGCAGCAACCGATCCACCCGCGACAAGATCCGCGGGGAAGTCCTTGAAGTAGCGCTCAGTTCCTTCACCCAGCGACTGAACTATTTCGTTGTACGGAACGCAGACGCCTGCATCCGTACATGTCAGCCCCGTCAGATTCGCTTCGATTCCACTGACGTCCGTGCCTTCTGCGATCGTACCGACCGCATAGACCATCGCCTTGCTCTTGTGAATCCACGTCCAAGCATCGACATCATCCTCATCGTCGTGACGCTTGGGCTCGCTTGTGCGAATGGGTTGCCAATCGACATCAGCACCACTGAATTCGACACTGAGTGGTTTCCCAATCCCTTCCGGGCCACCAAGTTCGGTGTGATATAGGTGCCAACCCGACGTGATGCGAATCTGAATCGACGCGCGCACGGTCGTTCCTTCGACGCGCGTGTACAGCTTGGCAGTAGCTTCTTGTTGGGCAGTTGCAGGCGAGGCCCATGCAAGGGCGGCGAGCAGCAGAAGAATAATGCGTTTCATATAAAGGGGTCTCGCGAATGCGAGTGCAGACAGTGGAACGAGCAAGTCTATCAGGAGTCGCGTGACGATCCGTTTTCTGACGGGCTCACGTGGATGGTCACCTGTACGACCTCATCCATCACTCGTGTGACCTCATCTTCGACGCTATGTGAAATTTCGTGACCCTTACGGACGCTCAACTTGCCATCGACGCAGATCTCAATATCCACCCGATAGCGCGATCCGAGCGGATGGAAGCGCACCAGAGGCACTTCACACACGCCTTCGACGCCAGCGGCAACCTCGGTCGCGCGCTCGCGCAAAGCCGGATCGGCCACCCGGTCAGTCAAGATATCCAGCCCTTCGCGCAAGCTCGCGAGCCCCATCAGCAAGATGCATCCGCCGATAACCGCGGTTCCGGCCGGTTCGGCCCAAGTCATGCCCAGCGCTCCAGCCGCCAGTCCGATTAGTGCGACGATCGAGGTCAACGCGTCCGAACGCTTGTCGCGCACGAGCGCCCGCAAGCCAGGGCTGTCGACCGCGATGGCCACCAACAAGGTCTTGCGCGCGAGCCATTCATTCAGAATCAGCGACACGACTGCAGCGCCCATCGCGCCCCACAGCTGAGCGCCGGCGTAGGCGGGCGGGCTCGACAGAATTGCCTGGTGCGCGACCTCGACCCCGGCCCACAGCAAAGCCCCGCCCACGGCCAAGGCCACCAGCCCTTCGGACTTCCCATGGCCATAGTGATGGTCGTCATCCGGTGGCCGCTGCGCCGCCCGATACCCCAGCCAAATCAGCCCGCCAACCGCCAAATCGGCCAAGGAATGCAGTCCGTCAGCCAAAATCAATGCCGACCCGGACAACCCGCCCGCACCCAGCTTCAGCGCCGCGAGGACCCCATTTCCGAACATGACGCGCCGATGAGCCTGCTCTGCGGCAGTCTGATCCGTGTTTTGCTCGCTGCTTTGCCGATTCATCGTCGCTTTGCGGGCGCCTCACCCATGCGCTCTCGCGCATAGAGTTTATCCTGTAACTAGACTTTCTCGCTGTCCGCCTCGCCCATCCCCAGATGTCTACTCGCCTGCTCACCTGCCTAGCCTCACTGGCAATCGCAACCATTGGCGCCATGCGCGGCGCTTCTCCCGATTCCATCGTCCCACTGCAAAGCCAGGATGAGGAATCTCAAGAGGGAGAAGCTGACGACGTAAACGAGGGCAAGAGCGTGTTCGGACGCACCAAAGGGCGCGCCGAGGACATCGTTGACAAGCTGCAGGGCGCGTGGACTTTGATACATATCGAGGACCCCGAACTGCCGCCGGAAGGCCGTTCGCACCACGGTGTGATGATGGTCTCGGGCAACTTCTTGGCGATCGAAGTGCACGTGGCTTGGGATGACGAGGACGGCTATGAACTCGAAGACGCTTTCCAGTCAGGCATTCACGAGTTCGCGGTCGACGCCACTGGCAATCTGCACTCGGTCTCGTTGATTGGCTCCTTCTTGGACGAAGAGGCGGAGCTCGATTGGGAGATGCCCGGTACGCCTCGCCAATTCAAGGTGCGCTTGGACCGCAACTTCTTGACGCTGACACGGTCCGACGGAGCTGCGCTCGACTTTGGTCGGCGGTTGCCGCGCACGGGCATGACCAGCGATGTGTTCGGTCGCACGGACATAAAGCCGGTTGGTAGCGGCGATGTCTTCGGACGCAAGGACGAGAACCAGCCCAAGGCCAGCGCGGAGAGCGACGAGTAGCGCTAGCGGGCCGCCCCAAGCACAGCGGTTCGCGCGGAGAGCTCCAACCTAAGCATGCTTCAGGCGAGCGTACCGATACCGCGCACGCACTCTTCCAACAGGCGCCCGAAGTCATCGGCGATCTCGCGTCCTGCCTCGACCACTTCGGCATGATTCAGCTTCCCGGGCGCTAACCCTGCGCCGGGGTTCGAGATACATGAGATGCCGGCGACGCGCATGCCCTCGGAATACGCGCTCATCGCTTCGGCCGCGGTACTCATACCGACTGCATGCGCGCCCGAGCGTTGCAGCATGCGCACCTCGGCCGGTGTCTCGTAGCTTGGCCCGAGCAGCGCGAAGTAGATGCCGCACTGCAATTTGATCCCAATGCGAGCGGCTGCTTCATCGATCAAGCGGCCGAAGTCCGCGTCATACACATTGGCGCGACCTGATTCCGAGCGCGTCAACGGCGTGCGGTGTTGGAAGTTCAAGTGGTCGCGGATGCGCATCAAGGAAGGCACAGGCCAGCCCTCGACTAGTCCGCCAGCCGCATTGGTCAGCAGCAAGTTGCGCACGCCCAGACGAGCCATCGCGCGCACGACCATGCTGACGGTGAAGGCCGAGTGCCCCTCGTACAAATGGACGCGACCTTGCTGCACTAACACGCGGCTGCCCGCCAAGGTTCCAGCCACGAAGCGACCCGCATGGCCCGGTACGGAGCTGGCCGGAATTCCTTCGATGTCGTCGAAGGACACGATGGTCGGATCCTCGAGCTTGTCCGCGAATTCGCCCAGCCCTGAGCCGAGCACGAGCGCCGTCGAGACATCACCTAGCCCGTGCGCCGCCATCGCGGCCGCGAGTTCTTCCACGCGCTTCAGCGGCGCGCCCGTCAATCCAGAGCTCACGCTCAAAGGAACATCCCCGCGACCGTCGCCGTCATCCACGATGCGAATGCACCGCCCATCATCGCGCGCAGTGCAAGGCGCGACAGGTCCTTACGTCGTTCGGGTGCCAGCGGACTGATGCCGCCAATCTGAATACCAACCGATGCGAAGTTCGCGAAGCCACACAACGCATAGGCCGCCATCTGCAAGCTGCGCTCTGACATGGCTTCGTCGGCAGCCATGGCTCCCAGGCTGCCGAAGGCGACGAACTCATTCACAGCGACCTTGGTTCCAAGCAGCGTGCCGAAGCTCTGGCAGTCCGTCCAATCCACGCCCATCGCCCACGCGACAGGAGCAAAGACCCAGCCGAAGATGCGCTCGAGTGACAACGGCATCTCGCCAACCGTGATGTTGCTGATGCCCCAGTTGACCAACGCGACCATCGCGACGAATGAGATCAGCATCGCAACAACATTCAGGTACAGACTCAAGCCATCCGACGTTCCCGTCGCAGCTGCATCCAAGATGTTGGCTGAATCACGTTTGATCTCGAGCTTCACCGCGCCCGCAGTGGCTGGCTGCTCGCTCTCCGGAACCAGAATCTTCGCCATCACGAAGGCGGCAGGCGCGGACATGAAGCTGGCCGCGAGTAAGTGCCCTGCGAAGTCCTCGCCCAAGATTCCGATATAGACGGCTAGTACCGAGCCGGCGATTGTCGCGAAGCCTCCGGTCATCAACGCCATCAATTCCGAGCGCGTCATGCCCGGGATGTATGGCTTGACGACCAAGGGTGCTTCGGTCTGACCGACGAAGACGTTGGCCGCCATCGCGAGCGACTCGGCTCCGGACACGCGCATCGTCCAGGTCATGAACTTGGCCATGCCAAAGATGATCACCTGCATCACGCCGAGGTAGTACAGAATCGCCATCACGGCCGAGAAGTAGATGATCGTCGGCAGCGCTTTGAACGCGAAGATGATCCACACCTTTCCGGCCTCGCCCGCATGCTGGAACGGGAAGCTCGAGTACCAATTCAGTGCCGCCGGCGGCTGGCCATCCTCGACCGGCGCTTCGTGCATGAAGCCGACCAGCGGGCCGAAGACCATCTCGGCGCCCTTCTCGCCAAAGCTCATGAAGGCCGTAGCGAAGCTCGATACCGAATCGAGCACGCTGCGTCCCGCAGATGTCTGCAAGACCAGCAAGGCCACGACGACCTGCATTAACAAGCCGCCGATGATCACACGCACATTGACGCGCTTGCGATCGGTCGAAAGGAGCCACGCGACAACACAAAAGAACGTGAGGCCGATCAGGGCACGAAGGATCGTCATCTGAGGGGGGGGCTAGTATGAAAGCTGGCGCGCACTAAGGGTGCTCGCTCGAAGGGCTCACCGATGCGGACGCCACTCTCTAATACTCGAACGGCCTGGTCGAGACCGTGGCCGTTCGAGTGATGCACTTCGGCCCAGACCTCACCAGCGGTGAGCGTAGAGCCTACCTCTCGCGCAAAGACGATGCCGACTGCAGGGTCGATCTGATCCGTCAATTGAGCACGCCCGCCGCCAAGAGCAGCACAAGCGAGGCCGATCGAGCGGCAATTTTCGACGCGCAGGACGCCGTCGGCGCCGGCGCGCAGGGCGTGTCGTCCTGTGGCGGCCGGAAGGCGATCCGGTTCGTGAACGGCCGCTGCGTCACCACCCTGAGCAGCGACGATGCCGACGAATTTATCGAAGGCGGTGCCGTCGTCGAGAGCTTGCGCGATGCGAGCCTGGCCGGCTTCTAAATCCGGGCACTGCTTGACGGAGACAAGCAGCTCACCGCCCAGTCGACAGACGAGTTGCCGCAGGTCTGCCGGGCCTTCACCACGTAGACATTCGATCGATTCGCGCACTTCCAGTGCATGTCCTACCGCGCGTCCCAGAGGTTGTTCCATCGAGGTCTGCACGACGGTCGTGGCCACACCGAAGCCCGACGCAATGTCGAGCATCGCGCGTCCAAGCTGCTCGCCTGCGACAGGATCTGCGAGGAAGGCGCCACTGCCGAATTTAACATCCAGCACCAAGGCCTCGATGCCCTCGGCCAGCTTCTTCGACATGATCGAACTTGCGATCAACGGCAAGGATTCAACCAAGCCGGTCACATCGCGCAATGCGTACAGCCGCTTATCGGCAGGCACGAGACGATCTGTCTGGGCGGCGAAGACGGCGCCATGCGTGCGCAACACGCTCTCGATCTGGTCGCGCTCAAGTTCGGTACGCATACCCGGAATCGACTCGAGCTTGTCCAAAGTCCCGCCCGTGTGGCCCAAGCCGCGGCCTGAAATCATCGGGACGTTCAGCCCGCACGCAGCCAACGCAGGCGCGAGAGGAAGCGACGCTTTATCGCCCACGCCACCCGTCGAATGCTTGTCGACGATCGGTCCATCCAGGTCGTGCCACGACAGGCGGTCGCCGGAATTCAGCATCGCATCCGTCCACGCGACCAGTTCTGCGGGTTGCATGCCGCGTACGAAGATGACTGCGAGCATGGCCGTGACACGAGCGTCGTCTAGCCGACCGTCGACCGTAGCTGCAATGAAGCTCTGACAGTCTTCGGCGCTGAGTGCGCCACCATCACGCTTCGTTTGCCAAGCATCGAGCGGATCAATCATCAGGCAGCGACCGTGTCAGGAGATTCGTGCGGTGGGCGACTCGGTCACTTCTGCCAAGAACGAGCGGCCCGGCCCCTGTGCCGGCAAACCAAAAGCATCTTCGACGGTCGCACCCAGATCAGCGAAACTCGAGCGCGTACCCAAGTCATGGCCCGCACGAACCCCGGGTCCTGCCACCAAGATAGGTACGTATTCGCGCGTGTGATCCGTTCCTGGCTGATGCGTCGGATCGTTTCCGTGATCGGCAGTCATCAACACCAAGTCATCCGCGCGCAATTCAGCTTCGAAAGCGCGGTATTCCAGATCGAATGACTCGAGTGCGCGCCTGTACCCGATCGGGTCGCGGCGATGCCCATACAGCATGTCGAAGTCGACCAGGTTCAAAAACACTAGGCCACCCTCCAGCTCACGCGCCACCTCTATCGTGCGGACCATGCCATCCGCATTGCCCTCGGTGTGGATCGAACGCGTCACCCCACGGCCCGCGAAGATGTCCTCGATTTTGCCAATCGCGATGACAGGAATTTGCGCATCGACCAGACGATCAAGCGTGGTCGGACTCGGCGGCGGCATCGAAAAATCGCGCCGGTTGTAGGTCCGTTGGAAGGATCCGACTTCACCGATGAAGGGTCGTGCAATCACACGGCCGACGCCAAGCTCGTCCAGCATGTCGCGCGCGACCTGGCAGATCTCTAGCAAGCGTTTCAGCCCAAAGTGCTGTTCGTGCGCAGCAACTTGAAAGACCGAGTCGGCGCTGGTGTAGACGATCGGCTTGCCGCTCGCGATGTGCTCGGCACCGAGCCGTTCGATGATCTCCGTTCCAGACGCTGCTTCATTCGCCAAGACGCCGGGCAACCCGCAGCTCTCCACGAAGGCTTGAATAAAGTCTTCGGGGAAACCCTTGGGATAGACGGGAAAGGCGTCATCGATTGGACAGCCCATCATTTCCCAGTGTCCGGTCGATGTGTCCTTGCCGACCGAAATCTCGGCCATCCGGCCAAAAGCGCCTTCGGGTTTGTCGACCGAACCCAGCTTCTCAACACCCGTAACATTGCCCAAGCCCAGCGCCCTGAGACGCGGCACATTGAGGCCACCAGCGGAATCGACGATGTGGTCGAGCGTGTGCGCGCCCAAGTCACCGAAGGATTCGGCGTCGGGCAAAGCACCGACGCCGAGCGAATCAAGCACCAGGACAAAGACGCGTCGCATCGATCCGCCTACTTCTTGACGCCCTTGGCGATCAGGCGTTCGATCTCTGCTTCCATCTCGTCGACCCACTCCTCGCCGAAGTCTCGCTCTAACAGATCGCGTTCGGAGAACTCCCAACGACCGGTACGGGGATCGAAGTCGAACTGATAATCGTGCTCGCTGTTGTCGTCTTCGATGACGACGATGAGGACGATGTTGCTCTCGGTATCCAGTTCGGCGCGGAAGCTGGCCATGATGGGGTCGGTTGGAGTGAGGGGAGGATGCGCTGGGATCGGCCCCGTCCGAAACGGGACGGGATGTCGAAGCCAGGGGACGATTCGGCTGGGCTAGGATAGCGTCACAGCTGCGCGCTGACTGCGAAACCGACGTACCGAGACGGGTTTATTTCGCCTGTTTGGCGCGCGGCGGCCGTGAGAGCTCGAGCGGAGCTACAAGCCCAGGAAGTGCTTGATCTTGGAAACGAGCAGATCCGCGCGCGTCTCGATTCTTCGCTGCTGGTCTTCCTTCAGGTCTTGATCGCGCGTGGCCTCCAGGCCGGCACGTCGTTTTTCGACCAGTTCAGCCATCTTGTGAGCCAACTCGGGTCGCTGCTCCAGGACCGGGCGCAAGGCATGCGAGCCGACCACCATCACTTCTAGGTCATCGATGGCACGAACCGTCGCGCTGCGCGCCTCTCCCGTCAACAGGGCCATTTCGCCGAAGAACTCGCCCGTGGACAGTGTCGACACCTGGCGATCGCCACCCTTCTCGTCCTTGACCAGCACCTGGGCATGCCCCTCCATCACCAAGTACAAGGTGTCTCCAGACTCGCCCTGTTCGACGACCCGTTCGCCGCGCGTGAAGCGTTGCGTTTCCGCCGTCGATGCGAGCTTGGCGATATCCCCGGGCTCCAGCGGGTGGAAGGCGCTGACGGAGTTCAAGCGGCCGACGAGTTCGGGACTTCGATCGCGGCCTTGGATGGGCGGTACCTCGGTCTTGTAGACCGTCCGGATCGGGAACGGAATCGTCAGGCGGCCACGACGCGCTGCATACCAGACGCGCGACATGAAGGCGTCCATCACATCCGGTAAAGGGCCGTACTCCGCCAGGTACACCTTGACCTCATAGGTGATCGCGAAGTCGTCGTACGAAACTGTGCGCACGACCGGCTCGGGGTCGCTCAGGATCCCTTTTGTATCGGCGGCGACGCGCTTCAGGATTCGCTTCACCCGGCCCGGCGCATCGTCGTAGGAAAACCCGATCGTCACGCGTTCGGCATGGCGCACATCGACGTGCGAGTAGTTCTTAATAACCTCTTTGCCGAGCACCGAGTTGGGCACGATGACCAGCTCGAACTCGCGCGTCATCAGACGTGCGCCGCGCCAGTTCATTTCGACCACACGGCCCGTGTGTCCGCCCACTTCAATCCAGTCACCGATGGACAACGGCCGCTCGAAGAGCAGCGCGATACCGGACATCAAGTTGCCCAGCGTGTCCTGCAGTGCGAGTCCGATCACGATCGAACCGACACCCAGTGCCGCCAAGAGACCTCCCAGATCCGCCCCCCAGACCGCTGACAAAATGAAGGCCGACCCAATCATGACGACGAAGAAGCGCGTCAGGTCCAGGAATAGCTTAGGCACTCGCGCGCGCCAGCTCTCGTCCTTTGCGCCCTGGAAGACTGCCGCGTTCAACAGCGATAGCGCTGAGTGCAGTACCGCGACCCACAGCAAGGTCTCGACAACACGCCCTGTCTGCAGACCCAGGTCGCCGATCACACCACTCTTGACCGCCCACGCGATGACTGCGAACGGAAGTACCAAGTTCCGGATCGCACGCAGCGGCCCGCTGAAGCGATCACCGGCTTGTTGGCTGCGGCGAATCACCGCGGTCACGACAGAACCAATCACAAGCGCGGCGCCAATCACCCAGGCGAATTGGACGCCGGGCTGAAGACCAGCCAACCAATCGTCGATCATGCCTGCGGGAAGAGACGCAGGCGGCAGCGCCATGAGCAGAGAATCCTTGCCAATCGTCATGCTTGGGGTGTATCGAGTACGGAGCAGGACTTCAATGGGCAGCGGAACTGTACGTGGACGAATCCGGCAACAAGGCTTGCGTCCCTCGTCCTGATCGGTTGCCTTGATTCGATGGGAGTCTTCGACAGCTTGCCAAAAGAGCGAATGCTCGGGCCATTGTGGCTGCTGAGTATGGTGTTGCTCGCGTGCTGCTCTTGTTCACCTTGGCAACGCTTGGACCGCAGCCAAGGCTGGGCCTTGTATGCATTGAAAGATCGCGCAGTCGCTGCAGCCCCGTACCGCACGGCCTTCGAGCCGGCCTATCGATCCGTCGAACGCGACTTCGGTCCCTTCAAGGAAGAAGTGCGCGTCCATGTCTGGCCGACGAGTGCGCCACCAGCTTCGAGCAGTAGAAGCATGCAGGTGCGCCGTGTCCCTGGAATCGGTCCGGCGCGTATCCCCGCTTGGCATATGGGCGGCGGAGGCGGGCCGATCCTGCCGCGCGGCATATATATCGATACGCCGGATATGGGCACGGCCGTGCACGAGTTGATCCATGCACACATGGCCCAGCATGACGAAGAGTTGCCGCTTTGGTTTGAGGAGGGCGTCGCGAGCTTCTTTGGAGACGGCGTGACGATCGGCGGAGAATGGATCGTCGATGGCCTGTCATGTTGGCCCTTGCGCGAGCTGCGCGACAATCCACTGACCGACGAGCAACTCGAACGCTTGTTGTCCCGCCGCAGCAGCGGGCAACTTGCGGCCCGTGACGATCTATTGTTGCACTTCGTTGGCTGGGCCGTCGTGTACGACCTGGCGCTGGAAACGGGCAGTCGTGATTGGCGCATCTGGCGCGACAGGATTCGCCAGGGCTTCACCCTGGCCTCGGTGCAAGAACGCTTGCAGCGAGTGCTGAGACCCGAGACGGAGTTCCTTTGGTTGGAACGCTTGCATGACGATCGCGCCGCGGTGCGTCTGGCGGCCGCGAAAGGCACGTGGAAACTCGGCCGCATGCAGGTGCTCGATTTGTTGATGAACGCTCTCGAATATGAGGCCGACCCCGAAGTTGCGGTTGGGCTGGCAGTGAACGCTCTTGCCGCCGCGGGAGAGTTGCGCCTCAGCCAAGCGCGCTGGGGAGAGCTGCGCGCTTTGATCTTGCGCGCGCTGGCTTCATCCGCACTGGCTGATCCAGACGAATCGGCGGCTGTCGAAGATTTACGCCGAGCCTATGCGGGCGCACGCAGTGACTGGCACGCTGCGCAATTCGCGATGTCAGGTCTGCATCGCTTCTGGGAAGAGTGAGCGCCGGCGCGACGATCAACTCATCGCCGAGATGCTCCGTGCCGGACCCGCCCACTCAGTTTCAGCGGATGATCGCCATCGGTGACATCTAGTTGACATGCCACCCACAGCAAGCCCTACGCTAGCAGGATGCCCGCCCGCTCCAACGCCCCGTCACGCAGCCGTGAATGGATCATCCTGGCAACGGGATTGGCTTCGTGCTTGGCACTGTGCTGGTCGGCCTGGAGTGTCGGCGACCCGAGCGCAGGTGCCGAAGCTGAAGGTTTGCGGCGTGCAATGGAGCTCGAGGGAGAGCTCGAAGATGGGTGGAATCGACGCATGGCGCGCGTCGATTGGCCGGCGACGGTGAGGGGTACGGAGCTGAGATGGACCGCAAAGGATTGGGAAGAGCTGCTGGCAGCGCGCGCGTCCGAGGTCAGCGGAGGCGCATCCCCCACCGCCACATCCGCGCAAGGCACAACTTCCCCCTAAGAAGCCGCGGCCCCTGCTCAATCCAATGCGTCCGTCATTGAGCTGTACATCGCGCAAGCTTGGCGACCCACAGATAGCGACCCTGGATGAAATGTGCGCGCTGTTCCTGGAAGAGGACACCGCTCGCGTCGTGCTGCGTGAGACCTTGCTCGCGTTGTACGACAGACCATCCATCGCAGAACGCATTCTGGGGCTCGAACGACGCGAGCGATTGTTCGCACTCATCGCGTTGATCAGAAAAGGTGCCCCGTAAGCGAATAGGCTTGTGGGAGGCCACTTCCTTTGGAGCGTCCATATTCTTGGCGCGCGAGCAGGCGGGCGGCAGCGGAGTGGGAGCCTTCGTCGATCGCGATGATTGAATGGCATCGTTCGAGCAGCAAGTACTCGCACAAGACGGAGTGCGCCTTGACGGCGACGTTACGCACGAAGAATACGGAACCGCATTGCGCCCGGCGCGTTCGCTGTCGCCTGAAGTCGCGATCACGCTGCGGCACCCGGCTCCGGCTGAGTTGTCGCGCGGCGAACAGGAGCAACGCGAAATCCGACACGCGGCACGGATCGCGTTGAGCGTGGCGATCGCATTGGCAGCTCCGATTTCGGCCAAGGCCCTGCGCGCCGAGCGCAGGTATGAAGAGCGGTTTCATCGCCGGCGTTTCGCCCGGTTTGCGCACACCTTTGGCCTCGATCCTGTTAATGGCAGAGAACCTCGAGTCGGGTCGTGTCCAGAAGAAGAGCCGCAAGCAAACCTACTATGGTGCGATTCGACGAGAAGCGGTTCGCATCAACAAGCTCGTGCTCGAATTCTTGTCTCATGGCAACCAGAAAACGGTCGCTCAACTCGGCCATCGAGCTGTTCTCGCCCTCGCCAGCCACTTGAAGAGCACCGTCACTGAGTTTCCGACGAGCGCCACCTCGGACCCCTTGGTGTGGCTTGCCCAGATCAGCGAGTTGGACGCCGCACGTTTGGCTCTAGAAACCATCGAGACTGAAGGAACACTGTGGCGCGGCCGGGTGCTGCGTGCCTTGGGGGCAGCGAGGGTCATTACCGAGGGTGAGGCGTGGAACTTCACAGCGCGCCTCTTGACCAGCGGCTCCGCATCCGCTCGACGAACGGGCCTGGATCACTTAGCGATCGAGGTTCAAATCAACAATCTCGAACCAATCTTCGAGACCGGAATGAAGCACGGGGACGCCGAAGTGCGCGCTTACATAGCCGAGCGCATGCTCGACATCTCCGGCGACAACAGTTTGCTCCGGAGTCACCTTGACGACACAGACGAGCGCTTACGGGTGGCGGCAGTGAAGTGCACCCGGCCCAGGGTTATGACCAAGTACTCGAACTCTCTGCAGATGGGGTATCAAGCGGTGCTACGCGATCCCCTTCCAGAGGGAATAGAGAAGAGTGTCGCTGCGCGGGCGCGCTACGTCTCGCCCGAGGTGCGTACAGAGGTCTTATTGTCTCTGTGCAAGCTGCCTTTCCGTCTCTCGAATGATGCCTACTTAGCTCTCTCGTGTGACCCGAGCCTACCTGTTCGCGAGGACGTCTTCGAATCACTCGAATCCCTTCCTGTACAGGACCATGCTTCATTGATATTGAGCATTGTGACGGAAGGAAACGAGACAATGCGCGAGGAGGTCCACAAGTATCTGGACAACCTTGAATGGACCCAAAATGTTCAGTCGTGGTTCCCGATTGCACCGGCGTTCCTGAACAAGAACCAGAACCTGTGCGCTCAAATCTTGCTGCATGCCAGCGGAGATTCTGGCATCGCACAAGCTTCAAGACAGCTAGCGATCCTGTCAGGCCAAGACATCAGCTTGCGAATTCAAGCGAGTCTCCACATCAGCCGAGATGATCGCGATGTCGTTCTGAGCGACATCACCAGGAAGCATCCACCCCAATTTGTTGCGCTCGGAGCTGGGGGTTGGCTGAATCGCTTCCGGCGGGCCTTTGATGAGTTCACCCCGAGTGTCCTGCAAGATTGCTTGGAGGCGAATCCGAGTGCTGACGAGATGATGGCGATCATCGCCATAGACAAGTCGCTCCATTTGGAAGGTGGGAGTCCAGTCGTCGAGTCCCTCTTGAACCGTTAGCTGCCAAGGCAGGAGTTGAGCAAGGACGAGCGGAAGGCAACAGCCCTTCTCATCCAGGC